>VXRN01000023.1:344228-354906 GCA_009838465.1 Dehalococcoidia bacterium | reverse complement strand
GCGTACATCTTCTTCGCGGCAGTCATCTGCTCTTCCGTCGCTTCGTCTCCGAACAATGCCGCGACCATCTGCTCGCCGTTCAGTGCGTTCCACCAGCGCGTCGCCATGGGGACGTCAGGCGTGTCGTCGTAAGACATGACGCTGAAGTAAACAGGCTCAGAGTAGTCGCTCACCATCGCGCTCGTGGCGGCTGCCACGAACAGGAACCACACGCCATCGGCCAGGTCGGCAGGCAACTCGACGGAAGTCCCACGGGTTGAGGCGCTCTGTATAGTCGCGCCCGGTGTAATATTCTCCTCGATAGGAGAAGTAGTTACGCTATTGCCGTCACGCATCTGCTCGATTCCGGGCTGACCCTCATATGAGACAGATATCCACTTGATCAGGTAGTAAGTCGTTCCAGGAACTTCGTCCCACTCAACCATTACCGGCTCATCCAACTCTTGCGTAACCGTCAGTCCTGTTGGTGTATTGGCTGTCTGAGCTTGCGCGGGTAGTACAGTTGTCATTAACGCAGCTACCAGCACAACCAACGATACAGAAATGACTTTGATGTTCATAATGTCTTTCTCCTATTATTTCTTACTTCTATGGACGCCCTGCGAACTGAACGTCTGACACTAAGTCTCACTTTGCCACACGAAAGCGAGTAATGCAAACGGCGCGCATTATGAATTGCCTGCAAAATGCCGCTAGGGGATATGGCGATTGTTCAACACTCGTGGAGCGCCAGCGTTCAGAGTCCCGAATATCTTACGACTGAGAACTTCACCTGGTTTTCCCTAAGCTGGCGACCAGAACCCTAGTGTCCCTTCCGCCATGGGCAGCGCTGAGCGCATGGGACCGGTGTCCATGATGAACACGCGGCTGGTCGGGCCGACCTGCCCTCCGAATCCGGCGGTTACCGCGGCCTCATTCAGGATTCCGGCGAACACCAGATAGCGGCTATCAGGTGACCAGAGTTGATGCGAGTAGGAATATTGGTCGAAGAACTGGAACATCGTCAACTGATCCGGAGAAGGCAGGAAGTCCACCAGCGGACTGCTTACCCCCGACGCCACATCCAGGACCGACCATCTCAACCCGCCCGAAGGGTCCACGAGTGTGACATACGCTATCTTGGAAGAGTCCGGCGACCAGAAGTATGCCACTATGTTTTCATTCACCTGGACTGCCGCGTCGAGGTTCTCCGAATCCAGCGCTCGAAGCTGCCTGTACACGAACATGACTGTATTTCCATATAGAATGGGCCTGACATCGTCGGCTACGGCTAGGCGGGAACCGTCCGCGGACCACAGGAACGCGGCATTGACCCCGACCCTGGCGAGAAGCCTTTCGGAACCGACACCCGACGCGGGCGCCGAGTAGAGTCCGAACACGGGGCCCGCTACCCCTCTGACCGCGTTGAACTCGTCGAGTCCCGGCATCCAGGCCGGGACCCTGTAGGCGAGAGACCGAAAAGACGTCCTGAACACCCGCGCGGTGTCCTCCGCACTGACTACAAAGTGGTCCTCGTCTCTGTGTACCGCGAGCTTGGCCGAATCCGATGACCATGACATCCACAGTGGGCCGCGGTCGAGAACGTATTGGGGAGCTTCCTCACTCGACGGATCGTCCATGAACAACGTGAGGCCGCGTTCCTGAGTGGCGGCTATGAACGCCAACCTGCCCCCATCCGGCGACCAGAGAGGATAGTGGACCACGCCCTCAGCCAGCAGACCGGCGAATCCGGGAGCGCTCTCATGCAGCCGACGCGACTTCCGGGTGGTGACCTCGTATAGGAACAAGGTAGTAACCGGCTTGCCGTCGGCGTTCTCAACCACACCCGAATAGACTATGCGGTGTCCGTCGGGCGACCACGTGGGCCATGTAAAGTATCCCGATTCGGTCGAGATGCTTAGCTCACTTTGACCGTCGGGCTGATAGGAGCGTATCCCTCCGTCAGATGTTACAACCGCTATCCGATTGACCAGGTATTTGGGAGGCCATGAATCACTTTCTCCGATTTCTCCCCCCATTTGCCCTATGATCGCCAGTACGATGAGTATGGCAGCCAGTACGGCAAGGTAAGAATACCTGCCCGGCGATACGGTCATCTATCTATTACCATGTCTAAGCCGACATTCATCGCGGGCGCCGAGTGTGTGAGCGCGCCCACCGAAATTATGTCAACTCCCGTCTCGGCGATAGCCCTCACTGTTTCGAGCGTGATTCCGCCGGACGCCTCAAGAACCGCTTTGCCGTTAGTGATCTTTACCGCTTCTTTCATCTGCTCAGGGGGCATATTGTCCAGCAGCACCAGGTCGGCACCCGCGTCCAGAACCTCTTCGAGCTGCGCGATAGTGTCAACTTCGATTTCGACCTTGATGGTATGAGACGCGCCTGCTTGCGCCCGTTTCACCACCTCGCCGATACCCAGTCCCTGGAGGGCAAGCGCCTCGACATGGTTGTCCTTAATCAGGATACCGTCCGCGAGATTCTGGCGATGGTTGTAACCGCCTCCCATAGTTACGGCATATTTCTCCAACCTGCGCAGGCCCGGAGTGGTCTTGCGTGTGTCCACAATCTTCGCCCTAAGTCCTGAAACCGCGTCAACGTAGCGCCGCGTCTCCGAGGCAATGCCGCTAAGATGCTGGAGGAAATTCACCGCCGTCCGCTCGGCCTTCAGTATTGACGCCACCCTGCCCCTTACCTGAGCGAGGCGATCACCCGGGCACACACCCGACCCATCCGTCATGAGGGCTTTCGTGCGCAGGGACGGATCGAACCGTTCGAACGAGGCGGTCGCCACATCTATTCCGGCAAGGACGCCATGGTCGCGTGTGACCAGCGCGGCGCTACCCATCAAATCGGGCGGAATGAGGACATCGGTCGTCGGGTCACCGGTCAGTACGTCCTCAGAGAAGGCGGCATCAATCAGGTTCTGGATATCGAAGGTTATCAGCATGTTCTTAGGGGCTCCATCATAACACGATCTCGATAAACCAATGCCGACTGCTATACTGGATATAGACGGATAGACATGGGGAGGTTTGATGTGAGACTGTCACTACTCATTCTGTTCATCACGGCCTTCGCGTCCCAAGCCGCCCTGATATACGCCTACTGGGTGGAGGGAATGCGTCCCAATCCGCAGATGGAATGGGCGGCTCTAGTTCTAACCGGAGTCTGCGTCATGGTCATGGCCGCAACGGGGATAGCGACTCAAAATCCGGGTACAAGGTGGCTGTCGTTGGGACTAATCGGGGGTGTGGCGCTCGCATTCGCTGCGCTGACCATCATCAGCATAGGCATTTTGATTGCGCCGTTCGCACTTGCGCTGGTAGTCGCTTCCATCGTCATGCTGATACTGAACAGACGCTCTTTGTTGGCCAACGGGTGACGACTTCCTCGCTTACACCACCGACAGCATCCGGTCAAGCGCCACCCGCGCCTCGGACGCCGTGTCCTCATCCACCTCGATCCTATTGACGACCACGCCCTCGTTGAGTCCGTCCAGAACCCAAGAGACATACGCCGGGTGAATCCGGTACATCGTGGAGCAGGGGCAAATGACTGAGTCGAGGCAGAACACCAGCTTATCCGGGTGTTGAGTCGCCAGGCGGTTGACGAGGCTTATCTCAGTACCTACTGCCCACACCGACCCCGGTGGTGCGTCCGCTATCTTAGCCTTGATGTACTCGGTAGAGCCGTCATAATCCGCCGCCTCGACAACTTCCATGGTACATTCGGGATGGACGAGAACGTTCACGTCGGGATACTTCTCACGCGCCTGCTCAATCTGTTCAACCGTGAAGCGGGTGTGTACCGAGCAATGTCCCTGCCAGAGTATCACCTTGGCGTTCACGAGGTCTTCCTCGGTGTTGCCGCCGAGTTCCTTGAAAGGGTTCCACAGGATCATGTCGTCTAGGTCAACGCCCATCTTGAGGCCGGTGTTGCGCCCCAGATGCTGGTCCGGCAAGAAAAGGACTCTACTGCCGCGTCCAAACGCCCAATCGAATGTGGCCGGCGCGTTGGAGGAAGTACAGACGATGCCATCGTTCCGTCCGCAGAGCGCCTTGATGTCGGCGGTGGAGTTCATATAAGTGATGGGGGTCGCGCCGCCATTGTCGCCAAGCACATATTCGAGGTCGTCCCAGCAGTCCAGGACATCGTCTATCTGCGCCATGTCCGCCATCGAGCATCCGGCAGTCAGATTGGGAAGGATCACCTTCTGCGAGGGGCTACTCAGGATGTCCGCTGTCTCAGCCATGAAGTGGACACCGCAGAACACTATATGGTCCGCGTTCTCCTGCGAGGCCGCAAACTGGGAAAGCTTAAAGGAGTCGCCCTGAAAGTCGGCGAACTTGATTACCTCGTCCCTCTGGTAGTGGTGTCCCAAGACGACGACCATCTCACCCAGTCTGGCACGGGCCTCGAATATCCGCGCGTCCAATTCCTCCGGTTTCATCCGCATATATTCTATTGGCAGTTTCTGCCAGCGAACTCCAACCGCGAACTCATCATCCAGGGTCCTGGAACTCAGTTCGTCGTCGGTGGTGCAGAACGCGGACTGCTCTATCTCGGTAATAGGAATCGTCGGCAGTTTCGTCTCTGTCTTTAGCATTTTTCTCCAACCCCAGGCGGGTTCAGGCCACTACCGCCCCCGTGTCTTTCTCGTCAACAAGCGCGCCTTGGAGTGACCATGGACTCGTGCGTTCGACCCTGATATCCACCATATTGCCCGTCAGGTCTTCCGAGCTATCGAAGAATACAAGTTTATCGTTGCGATTCCGCCCGAACAATCTGCCCTTCCGTCGGCCCTCTACGAGAACCTCCTGGGTGGTATCGAGAAGCTTCGCATTGATCGCTGTGGAGACTCCTTCCTGCACTTCCTCGATCACTTTCAGGCGCCGGCGCTTTTCGTCTTCGGAGACGTCATCCTCCATCAGTCTGGCGGCTATCGTGCCAGGCCGTGTGGAGTAGGCAGCAGCGTGGACCTTGTCGAATTTTATGTCCCGCAAAAGCTCGACCGTGCGCTCGAATTGCCCTTCAGTTTCGCCGCAGAAGCCTACTATCAGGTCGGTTGCCAGCGACACACCCGGGATACGCTCACGAATCCTATCAATCTTCTCACGGTATTCTGCGTTGGTGTACCCGCGCCTCATATCCGCAAGGACGCGGTCGTCGCCTGCCTGGAAGGGCAAGTTGACGTGCTCACAAACCTTGTCCAGGTCCGCTATCGCGCCGATTATGTGATCGCTCATGTCATTGGGATGGGAAGTGAGGAATCGGACTCTTTCCAGCTCCTCTACTTCATTGACGGCGGCGAGAAGGTCGCCGAGATCAACGCTGCCCGGCAAATCATGCCCGTATGAGTCAACGTTCTGGCCCAGAAGCGTAATTTCCTTCACGCCGCGCCGCGCCAGGAGAGTCGCCTCGTTCACAACATCCTCGACAGCGCGACTGATCTCCCTACCCCGCCGGTATGGGATTATGCAGAACGAGCAGAACTTGTCGCAGCCATGGATGATGGGTATGTAGGTCGAGACACTGGGAACCGCGGACAGCGGACCGACGCATCCGTCGGGGTCGATGCCAAGCCTGTCACCGAGAACCTCGATAAGCGGAGCGTACTGCTGCGGCTGCATGAAAACGTCAACGTAAGGAAATCGCTCGCTGAGGGAGTCTTTGCGGGGGCCGACCATACAGCCCATCAGGGCAAGTACCTTGTCGGGGTCTCGCTGCTTGACCGGCTTGAGGTGAGTCAGCATTCTGACAACGCGGTCTTCCGCGCTCTCACGAACCACACAGCTATTCAGCACGATCACATCCGAGTCCCGGGCCGATTCGCCCGGCGACAGTCCCATCTGCCCGAGCGCGCTCTCAAGCCGCTCGGAGTCTGCCTTGTTCATCTGGCAGCCAATCGTCCAGACGTAGTAGCTTTGCATTCCTTACTCTCGTTATCTCAAGATAGCAGACAACGCGGATTGGGCCCGAATACCGAGATCTGCGTCTTCTCCGTTATCGCGACTTGTCTCACGGTGGAGAACACACCCAGAAGTCTGATGTCTTACCTGTGCCGGACAGCTATCTTTCCGCTCCCAGCTACAACCTACGAACCTTCCGCGTTAAGCTACGACTATAACAGAGAACATACCAATCATCAAGGATTCTGATTGTGAAATTCTGCACTATCTGAAAAAACAATGTCGTTATTCGTGCATATAGGACACATAAGTGAGCTTTGTACACATTTTATCATTTAATGTTGATATAGAACTGTCCTATAGTTCCAATAGCTCCAAAAATTCACGTATTTTGCCGATTCGACAGGAATTTCAGTTGTGCCCTGCAGAAACCGTTTTCGTACCCTTCAAACGACCACGTGACCGGATCGGATCGGATCGAAGTCCGACTGGCTTCCAACCCAGACCTCGCCGCCCTCGAAGAACTCCTTCTTCCAGATCGGAACAACCTGCTTGATGCGATCGATGCTGTAATGGCACGCCTCGAACGCCTCCTTCCGATGCGCGGAGGAGACCGCTACCACCAGGCTCGCCTCGCCTATCTTCAGTTTGCCCAGCCTGTGATGTATAGACACGCCGGTCAAGTCCCATCGGTCGCGCATTTCGTCCGCTACACGCGCCAACTGCTCATCCGCCATCGGGCGATATGCCTCGTACTCCAAGAACAGCACCCGGCGCCCGGCGGTATTGTCCCTGGTCGTACCGACGAATGTAACTGTCGCCCCGGCTCCGGGATGTCCCACTTCCGAAACGACCTGCCCGGTATCCAGTTCGTCATGCGTTATAACTATCATGAAAAGACGACCCTCCGACTAACCGCCGCTGACCGGGGGAATCAGCGCGACCTCATCCCCGTCACTCAGTACGAAATCATGCTCCTGGTACTCATTGTTCACCGCAACGACGATCCGCTCCGGCTCCGGCAGTCCAGGAAACTTCGCGCGCATAGTACAAGCCAAGTCCCCGACCGTAGCGCCGTCGTCCAGATCTAGTCTGAGACGCCCCACGCCAGCCTTCTCCCGATAGCTGGCGAACAGCAAGACTTGTACTTTCACGAAACCCCTACTCCCTTAGCGCCCCGCCATTCACGTGTATCGTCTGTCCGGTGACGTAATTCGCTCCTTCAGAAACAAGGAAGGCAACTGTCTTGGCAATCTCCTCAGGCATTCCGAGTCGGCCTACCGGTACGCCGGCAGGCTGTCCGGCGGGCGCGCTCTGCCCTTCGACCCGGCTCGTGTCGAACGCGCCGGGGACTATGTGATTGACAAGAATGCCGTGCGGGGCCAGTTCCACCGCCAGCGCGCGGGTCATACCGAGAGCACCCATCTTGCCCGCGCAGACGTGAGCCCACTCCGCCCTTCCGGTGAAGGCGTTGAGGCCGGATACGTTGATTATCCGTCCCCAACCGCGTTCGATCATGCCCGGAACAGCCGCCTGGCAGGCGTAAAATGGCCCGTCCATGTTAACGCCGTTCACAGTTCGCCAGTCCTCAACCGTCATCTCAGTGAAAGGCTTGGACTGCCTCATGCCGGCATTGTTTACCAAGATGTCAACGCGCCCGAACTTCGCTATCGCTGCCCTAATCATGTCGTAAACCTGTCTCTGGTCTGCTACGTCTGCGATGGCGACGATGGCGTTGGCACCCAGCTGACGCGCCTCCGCAGCGACAGCCTCCGCTTCCTCACGGTTCGACCTCGAGTTGACCACCACGTCAGCGCCCAGGTGCGCCAATTCGAGAATCGTGGAGCGGCCAATGTTCCGTCCCGAGCCGGTCACGAGCGCGACTCTGTTTTCGAGTGGGCTATTGTCTGAAGGCATTTCTGGTCTGTCCTCAATATGGGCTTTAACCAACAAGGGCGGGTAATGTAACACCGCCCTCGCTCAATTCGATCTGAACTACTAGCATTCCCTAGTCCGCCGCGGCTGCCGCCATCTCCGCCGACCGTACAACCTGGGCGTCTTGCAGCGACTGTATCCTGTCGTCGCCATAGCCGAGGATGTCACGCAGAATCTCGGTCGTATGCTCGCCTACGAGCGGCGTTGATCCCACGACCATCGGCGTCCTGCCGAACTTGATTGACTTTCCGGTGACCCACATCGTGCCAGCTACCGGGTCGGGAATCTCCATCATTATCTCGCGCTCGGTCAGGTGGGGGTCCTTCGCAGCCTGCGCGGTGGTGTTGACCGGCGAGCATGGCACCCCTAGAGAGGCCAGGTGGTCGGCGGCGGGCTGCATCTCCTTGTCAGCGAACCATTCCGACAGACCCTCTTCCAAGGCGTCCGCGTTCTGGGAGCGCAACTCGCGGGTGGCGAAACGCTCGTCCTCCAGCCATTCGGGCCGCTCTACCGCCTCGCACAGTCGGCCCCACATGTTCTCGTTGGTCGCGGCAATGATCATCCAGCCGTCGGCAGTCTTGTAGGTGCCGCCGGTTCCGCGTCCGTTGCCCTCGCGCGGCTGTTCGTAGCCGTCGCCCAGGTAAGCCGAAATTGGTATCTCGTTCGTCGTGTATCCGGTGTCTGCGAGGCAGACCTCTAGTTCCTGGCCCATGCCAGAGAACTCCCGCTCCCTGAGAGCGGCGAGCGCGCCTATGGTGGCGTGCAGCGAGGTGATCCTGTCTATCAGTGGGAAGAAAGTTCGGATAGGCGGATCGCCATCGGACCCGGTAAGCGACATCAGTCCGCCCATCGCCTGCCCTATCGGGTCGAAACCCACGCGCTCCTTGTACGGTCCATACTGTCCGTAGGCGGAGACGTTTATCATAATGATCCGCGGGTTCAGTTTCTTCAGTTCCTCGTAACCGAAGCCCATTATGTCTATGGTACCGGGCCTGAAGTTCTGGAGGAAGAAGTCTGACTCTTTGACCAGGTCGCGCAGGACCTCTTTGCCCTCATCCGTTCTCAGGTTGATGGCGAGGCTCTTCTTGCCGGAGTTGTACTGCACCCAGTAGGCGCTCTGGCCTCTGACTCTAGGCCCGTTACGACGGCTCTCGTCGCCGCCCAGCGACTCTATCTTTATGACCTCGGCCCCCATTCGCGCGAACATGAGCGCACAGCGCGGCCCTGCCTGGTATCGTCCCAGGTCGAGAAGCCTTAGACCTTCGAGAGGTGTATTCAATTCTGTCATATCTAAATTCTTCCCTTTCTGTCCAGGAACGGCTTGAAACCCTCCAGCACCGGAGTCGGAGCGAGTTCGTCCGCCTGGGCATTCAGTTCGTTCTGATAGTGAGAGCGCCAGTCCTCACCGATGTCCCGAATCAGCAGCCTCTTCACTCCCTGCACCATGCGAGGATCATTGGCTGCTATGAGTCCAGCCAACTCCATCGCCTTATCCATTAGCTGATCGGATGGCACCAGGTGATTCAGAAGCCCCCTTTGCAGAGCTTCCTCCGCCTGCACCACCCGCGCGGTGAACAGCAGTTCCTTAGCCATCGGCCAGCCGACCTGCTGCGGCAGGCTCCACGTCGAATTCACCCGACCGTACTGTACCGCGAGGAACCTGAAGCGCGTCCTCTCGCAGCCGACCCTCATGTCGAAGCTGGAAGCCAGCACCGCGCCGCCGCCGTAGGCCAGCCCGTTCAGCGCACCGATCGTCGGCTTGGTCGCTGCCGCGATGTGCCAGGAATACTCCGGTCTTCTGGGGTCCGGCGGCGGAGGGTTGTCCATATTGGCCTGTTCGGCCATCTCGTGGATGTCCGCGCCCGCCGAGAAGGCCCTTTCTCCCGAGCCGGTAAAGATGATCGCGTGAACGTCGTCATCGTCCTCTAGCTGGGTTACTGCGGCGTCAATCTCGCTGAATAGCTTGCGGTTCATTGCGTTGAGGACCTCTGGCCGATTCAGCGTTATCACGCCAACGTGGTCCTGTATCTCAAGAAGAAGGTGTTCGTAACTCAATCGCCTCTCCATGTACGTTTAGTTGGCGCCATTATATGAACGCCTAGAACATGGGTCAAGAAGCGTCGAATCGAAGACGGACGCTGGGACTGAAGGAGTCGGGTGGCGGTCAACTGCCCTTAAAATGGATCGTCGGGCTGAACATCTTTCAGATCGAGCGGAAACCATAGAGCCGAGTCTTCGTCCTGCGCGCCGATGAACTCTTCGACGTCGTCGTACAAGGGGCCCTCGACGGAACTGTTCTTCCGGACTCCGGCTACAACCGCGTATGCGGCTAGATCGCCCGCGCACCTCAGCATCTTGGCGTGGTCCACCGCGCGCCGGAGGTCTTCGATATCTGCGGTGTATGACGCTTCCACCGCCAGGTAGAAGCCCGGAGTATTGCCCATGACCTCGGTGACCCTGGCAATGATGTCTCCCTTTAAGAACGTGTTCCACGCTCTTTCTCTAAGGCCCAGCGCGTCTATCGCGTCATAGTTCTCAGAGAGGAAGTCGTTGATATCAGCCTGGCTGAAATCTCTCATTGATATTCGATTAAAGCCGTGCGCGCTTGACTTGGAAAAGAGCAGCGCGATATCCCCTTCGTTGCGCCTTGTGGCGTCAATCGCATAGTTGCCCCGAAATCTTCCGAAGTCTTCATGTTGTCGCCTGTACATCCCGTGCAGCGCACCAATGTCTTGGCGGACATTGGCCTGCTCTTCGAGCATCTCTCTCTGAGCCTTGAGCATCTCGTTCTGGGTCTCACGCGTCTCCGCCAGGCTCGTGAGTATTTCTGCCTG
>VXRN01000023.1:0-344128 GCA_009838465.1 Dehalococcoidia bacterium | reverse complement strand
CGCGTCTCCGCCAGGCTCGTGAGTATTTCTGCCTGAGTCTTAAGCATCTCGTTCTGGGTCGCGCGCGTCTCCGCTAGGCTCTCGCGCGTCTCCGCCAGGCTCGTGAGCATCTCATCTTGAGCCTTGAGCATCTCGTTCTGGGTCTTAATGACTTCGGCGAGTTGCTCGGGCATGGCCAAAAGCTCGTCGGTCAGAACGGCGCGGCGCACCTCAGCCCTGAGCTCGGGATGAGCGGTAATCGCCTCTATCAGAAGCCGGGGATTCTCTTGAATAACCCTGATTACGTCAGCGTCCGTGTTGATAGTCATGTCCGTCCTCTAAATCAGATTATACCGAGTCCGGTTGACTCAGACAAAGATGCGCGGCGGATTTGGAACTGAAACGACGACTCGCGGGCAGATCCCACCGGATTGATAAGGGTTCGACTGCCGTCGGATTATTCCAAATCCTTGATTCACAATTCCAAATTCCTCTGGTGTATAATGCGAACGAAAACCCATACGTGCAACTCGCGCCCATAAACATATCTTGACGCCGGAGAGAGAGACATGACCACAGGAACTTCGTTCGAAACGATTCACAAGCAGCCGGTGAGCGATTTCGATGTCGCTCCCAACATGGACAGGGACAACGTCACTGAATTCGACTGGCAGCAGATGTTCGACGAACTCGACTGGCTGCCGGGCGGCGGCCTGAACAAGGCCCACGAGGCCATAGACAGGCACGCCAACGGCCCCAAGCGCGACAAGATAGCCATGATCTGGGAGGGCAAGAACGGCGAGCGCGAGGACTACACCTTCGGTGACATGAAGCGCGAGACGGACAAGTTCGCCAATGTCCTCAAGAGCCTCGGCATCGAGACCGGCGACCGCGTGTTCACATTCATGGATCGCCTGCCCGAACAGTACATCGCGGTGTTTGGCATTCTCAAAGCCGGCGCTATCGCGGGTCCCCTCTTCTCGGCCTTTGGCCCCGATCCCGTAAAGGACCGCATGGCAGACTCCGGCGCCAAGGTGCTGGTCACCCAGCCCGACCTCCGCCGCAAGATTGCCCACATCATCCCCGAACTGTTCGATCTCCAGCACATCATCATCGTCAACAAGGATGGGCGCGACCCTTTCCCGATTGACTCCCAGGACCTCGACTACTACGAGGAGATGGGCAAGGCGCCCGCCGACTTCACCACAGTCGCTACCTCCCAGTACGACTACTCCATAATGCACTACACCTCCGGCACCACGGGCAAGCCCAAGGGCGCAGTCCACAGGCACCAGGCAGTCGTGCAACAGTACGCTACCGGAAAGTGGGCGCTAGACCTGCATGATGACGACATCTACTGGTGTACCGCCGACCCCGGCTGGGTGACCGGTACCTCATACGGGATGCTCGCCCCATGGACGAACGGCGTTACCCAACTCATCTTCGAAGGCGGATTCCGCGCCAGTTGGTGGTACGAGCAGATTCAGAAGCACAAAGTGACTGTCTGGTACACAGCTCCGACCGCCATCCGTATGCTGATGAAGGCGGGCGACCAGGTCCCGAAGCGGTATGATCTCTCCTCGCTCAGGTTCACCGCCAGCGTGGGGGAGCCGCTGAACCCCGAGGCCGTCGTCTGGGGCAAGGAGGCCATCGGACACGCCTTCCACGATAACTGGTGGCAGACCGAGACCGGCGCGATAATGTGCGCCAACTACGCCTCTACAGACATAAAGCCCGGCTCCATGGGCAGGCCGATACCCGGCATCCAGCTCGGCGTCGTTGACGAAAACTTCGACCCCGTTCCAGTGGGCGAGGACGGCAATCTCGTCGCCCGACCGGGCTGGCCCTCCATGTTCCACACCTACTGGCAAAACACCGAGATGTACAACTCACGCTTCAAGAAGGGCTGGTATATAACCGGCGATACCGCAAGGATGGACGAGGACGGCTACTTCTGGTTCGTAGGACGAGCGGACGACGTAATCAACACAGCCGGACACCTTGTAGGCCCGTTCGAGGTCGAGAGCGCGCTCATCGAGCACGAAGCGGTCGCCGAGGCCGGCGTCATCGGCAAGCCCGATCCTATAGCGATGGAAGTGGTCAAGGCGTTCGTATCGCTGAAGGACGGCTACGAGGAAAGCCCCCAGCTACGCCGCGAGATAATGCAGTTCGCCCGAACCAAGCTCTCCCCCGCCGTAGCCCCCCGCGAGATTGATTTCATCCCGGGCCTGCCCAAGACTCGCTCCGGCAAGATAATGCGCCGCCTGCTCAAGGCCCGCGAACTCGGCCTCCCCGAAGGCGACACCAGCACCCTGGAAGACGACTAGAGCGTTCTGAAATCCGGGGGCGGTTCAAGAATCGTCCCCGGAACGGATTCGTACTTGATTACTCGTAAGCGGAGAAAACAGTACATTGCTCGCCGAATCCCACCTGGAAGTAAGCCGGGAATTCCTCATCCACGCTAGAGAGCAACTGGAGCCTGGCGACAATCTCCAAGCGACGGAAAAGGGATGGGGCGCGGCGGCCCACGCAGTCAAGGCCGTAGCGGAAAGGCGTGGTTGGAGACACCGTTCTCACAGCGACCTGTTCGTAGCAGTTCGCAGCATCGCCGATACGTCAGGTCGGCCTGAAGTCATCGAGTTATTCGGTGCAGCGAATGCACTGCATCAGAACTTCCATGAAGGCTGGCTCGACGACGAATACGTTGCTATGAGCTTGGATCGCGTGGAAAGACTCCTAGAAACCCTGGACGAAGTGACATAGCACAATGCAACACCTCTTCTACCCAGGCGACAACCTCGTCGGCCTCCGCCTACTCTCCCAGCGTGGCACAAACGCCGACCTCGTTTACATTGATCCACCCTTCGCTACCAACAACCGTTTCCTACTTGATGCCGACCGCGCCAACACGATCAGCGCATCCGGCAGACTCGCCTACGCCGACACGACTCGCGGCTCCGACTATCTGAACGCTCTGAAACTGCGGCTGCTCGCCATCAGGGACGTAATGTCCTCGACCGCCTCTATTTACGTCCACATAGACCTCAACATGGAGCATCACGTCCGCTTTCTCATGGACGAAGTATTCGGCCCTCGCAACTTCCGCAACAGCATAACGAGGATAAAGAGCAATCCCAAGAACTTTGATCGGAATTCCTACGGCAACATCAAGGACACGATCCTCTTCTACTCCATCTCTCCGAGTACGATAACCTGGAATCCGCAGAGAACGCCGCTTAGTGAGGACGACCTCAAGAGACTCTACCCCCGCGTTGACGCCGATGGACGTCGCTACACCACTACCCCCCTGCACGCGCCCGGCGTAACCCGCGACGGTCCGACCGGACGATGCTGGCGCGGCATCAGGCCGCCGCGCGGTCGTCACTGGCGATACGCACCTGAAAAATTATCAGAACTTCACAACGCCGGCCTCATCCACTGGAGCGCCACCGGCAACCCGCGCAAGATCAACTACGCCGACCAGTCCGAGGGCAAGATGCCGCAGGACATCTGGGAATACAAAGACCCACAGCGCCCCCTCTACCCCACCCAGAAGAACGCCGCCATGCTGGAGCGCATCATCCTGACATCGTCCAACCCGGGCGACACCGTCATGGACTGCTACGCGGGCAGTGGAAGTACGCTGGTAGAGGCCGCCCGTCTCGGACGACGCTTCATCGGCATGGACGACTCCCCGGAATCACACCGCATCATTCGGGAACGGATGAAGGATCTCGGCCTCACTCTAGGAGCTGAGGAAGCCTTCACAACATTCGAGCCGACCTACCCCGAACAACCCTCCGTCCACAAGCGTCCAGTTTCCCATAACGCTATACAGTCATCTCCGTTCCATGCTACAATATAGGCGCAAAGAAGGCTGCATTTACTACTGAATACATAAAGCAAAGATTATACATAGTGGTTAATTCGACAGAGGAAAAGTTTTCCCATAGCTAAACTCAGGCGTTCTCAGGTGAAACTCAGGTGACTTTTTCACCTGTCGTCACCTGTCTGCCCACCTGTGCAATTATAAATCTAAATTTATGGATTTGTTGAAATAGTCCGACGAAGGTCTCCGACGAACGAAGACACACGCCCGACTGAAAACTAAGACTGGAGCGTCCAAAATGAAACTCTGCTGGTTCCACCTTATGCCATATCGCTATCTGCCAGAGGACTTCGAGGAGAAGTACCGAAGCGTCTGGGTGGATGTGCCTAGCCACCTGTTCGATCCCGTAAAGGCCAACCAGCTCTACAATGAGTACCTGGACGAGTTGGAATTCGCCGACCAGGTTGGCTTCGACGGCATCTGCATCAACGAACACCACAACAACGCATACGGCATCATGCCGTCGCCAAACATCACGGCGGCCACACTGACCCGCCGCACCAAGGACGCCGCGATAGTCGTCCTTGGTAACAGCCTAGCCCTGTACAATCCTCCCCTCCGCGTCGCCGAAGAATTCGCTATGCTCGACTGCATCAGCGGCGGCAGACTGGTCGCCGGATTCCCAGTAGGCACTTCGATGGACACCAACTACGCCTACGGCGCGACCCCCGCCAGTCTGAGAGAGAAGTATTACGAGGCACATGACCTCGTGATGAAGGCATGGACAGAACCAGAACCATTCGCGTTCAACGGCAAGCACAACCAGGTGCGCTACGTCAACATCTGGCCACGACCGCTCCAGGACCCACACCCTCCCGTCTGGATACCGGGCGGCGGCAGTGTCGAAACCTGGGAGTGGACCGCGCGCATGGACTACGTGTACTGCTACCTCAGCTACTTCGGCTATAAGCGCGGCATACAGATCATGGATGGCTTCTGGAAGGAGATGGAGCGGCTCGGCATTGACGACAATCCCTACCGTGCCGGCTTCCTTCAGCTTGTGTGTGTCGCCGAGACGGACGAGAAGGCCAAGGAGCTCTACGCCGAGCACGTTGACTACTTCTACAAGAAGTGCCTGCACGTGTACGAGGGATTCGCCGAGGCCCCCGGCTACCGCACAATCCGCACCATAAAGTCCGGCGCGGTTCAGCAGGTCGGAGCGGCGGCGAGCCGCTTCAGGCAGCATCTCACCTGGGAGGACTACGTCGAGCAGGGCTACGTCATAGCCGGCAGCCCCAAGACTGTCATCGAGCAGCTCCGCAACGCCGTCGAGGGCCTCCGGGTCGGCCACCTCATGACACTACTCCAGATTGGCTCCATGCCCAAAGACCTGACCATGAAGAACACCGAGCTGTTCGCCACACACGTCAAGCCTTACCTCGAAGATATGTGGGATGAGTACGAAGACCACTGGTGGACAAAGCCGGTGACCGATTCCGAGCGCGCCGAACCCGCACCCGTATGCTGAAACCTGCGGCCATCATCAGCGCAAACCATCCCAGACCGAAAACCCCCTCTCCCTTGGCGGGCCGATAAAGGTAGCTAAAGTCCCTTCCCCCTCGATGGGGGAAGGTTAGGATGGGGGTGATTCCCCTCATCGCGCGTACAGAACTAAACTCTTGATATTGAAACAGGAAAGCGAAATGAGCAAAACTCCCGAACAATTGACGGTCCAGGTCGGGCCGATTACCACGAAGTACCGGAAAAGAGGCGAAGGACATCCCCTTCTGTACCTTCACGGCGCTTTCGGATACGACGGCTGGCCCGAATTTCTGTACACTCTCTCAGAGAACTTCACCGTCTATGCCCCGCTTCACCCGGGATTCGAGGGCGACAGCGGTATTGACCACATCGAAGACCTGCTCGACCTCACCCTCTACCACGACGAACTCATCGAGGCATTAGAACTTGAAAGGCCCCACGTAGTCGGACACTATTCGGGCGCGATGGTCGCGGCGGAAATGGCCGCGATCTGCTCATGTAACGTCGGAATGATAGTCCTCGCCGCCCCCGCTGGCCTCTGGCAGGACGACAACCCCGGACGCGACTATAACACCACTCCCATAACCGAGATACGCCAGGCCCTCTTCGCCGACCCCGACTCAGACGTCGCGCTCAGCCTCTATCCTAAGCCAAAGGACGACGAGGAGCTCGGCTGGCAGATAATCCACCGCGTCCAGTCTCTCAACGCGGTCGGCAAATTCCTGTGGCCCATACCAGACAAGGGCCTCATCCGACGCGTCCGACGCATCAAGAACCCGACGCTCGTCATAGTCGGCGACGGCGACCAGATTGTGCCTCCGGCCTACGCCGAAATGCTCACCTCGCGCATCACCGGCTCCAAGTCAGTGACCATGCCGGACTCCGGCCACATGTTCCCGCATGAACACCCCGCCGAGTTCGCAAAGACGGTGGCCGACTTCCTCGCTTAGGGGAAACTCCCTATCTTGGAACCAAAGGCAGCGTAATTCGGGAAGGATATTCGGACGTGTGATACACCGTCTGCAACGCCGGGACGAAAGCCAAGTCTGAGCCGATCTGTTCGCCGGTGTTCATATTCCTGTCGAACCTGGGGAAGTTCGAGCTTGAGATTTCCACGCGGATTCGATGGCCCTTCTTGAAGAGATTCGAGGTCGCCCACAGGTCTATCTCGTACTCGTTGATCGCCCCCGGTCGAATCAGAGACGCGGGCTGGCGCGGATTCTTGTAGCGCGCTCTAACGATGCCATCGGTCAGGTTCCTCGCGTAACCGGACGGCTCCACATCAACCAGTTTGGCCGTGAAGTCCGTGTCAACTGCGTTGCTGGACGCGAACAGCGTGACCTTCACCCAACCGGTCACCTCCGTATCCTCGGACAAAGGCGGCGTCGAATAGACAAGCACGTCGTCCCTACCCTCGACCCAGCGCTGGTCAAACGCCCCGTTCGCCATGAACGCAGGATCGCAGCAGAGGCCGCCGCCCACGGTCGGCACGGGATTGATCGGGTTGTAAACGTAGGCATCCGGCGGTTCGTCGCCCGGCTGCTCAGGACTCAGAGCGCCGTCGCCGTTGAGCGAGTTGGCCTTGCCACCGCTGTGCAGGTAGTAATCGGTATCCACCGCGCGTGACAGCGGCCAGTCGTCCTCGTATCGCCAGACGTTCTCGCCCATCACGAATACGCGAACGGGTCGGTTGTCCGTAAAGCCATTATCCTCACCCAGGATCACATGGTCGTAGAAGCGGAGTATCTCCCCCATCAGGTCAATAGCCGCGCCCGCCGCTCGTGTCCCGAAATTGTACTCCCCTGAGACCGATGGCGGCGATCCACCGTGAATCCAGGGGCCAAGCGTCAGCCGCTGCCCACTGCGCGCGATGTCCGTCGCGCCCATCACGCTCATTCGCTCATAGTTCCTGATCGTGCCACCGAGGAATATGTCGTACCAGCCGCCGAAGTTGTACGCCGGCACCGTTATATCCGCGTGAGATTCCTCGATGGACACCTGCTTCCAGTAGTCGTCATATTCGGGATGGTCCAGCCAGTCGTAGTAGTATGGCGCGACATCCTTCAATTGAGGCATATCCTTCATCGGCAGATACTGGAACCATTCGGTCAGGCCGTCCTTCGCGGCCAGTAGCGATTCAAAGTCGTCTTCATCCAGGTTAAGCTTGCGCGACAAATTCCCCCAGTTGGCCGCCCCCAACGAGCCTATCCCCCAGGACAGGTTGAACCCAAGCTCGAACGCTCCCCCTTGCCATGCCCAGCCTTCCTGGTAGTTGGAGGCAGTCACGCCTGGAGCTATACCTGCCAGCGACGGCGCGCCCGACTTTGCCGCGAGCCACTGAGTCGCGCCGACATACGACACGCCGAACATCCCCACCTTCCCGCTGCACCAAGGCTGCGACGCAATCCATTCCACCGTGTCGTGACCGTCGTTTATCTCGTTGAAGAAGGTGTAGAACTCGCCCTCCGACAAGTACCGGCCTCTCACGTCCTGAATGACGACCGCATACCCGTGGCTCGCCGCCCGGACCGCGTCGAGCGTCCCGGTGCGGCTGGCAGGCGCGGACTTATCATACGGTGTCCTCTGCAATAGCGCGGGAACCGCCCCCTCCACCTGCGGCCTGAAGATGTCGGCGTAGGTGGTAATTCCGTCCCTCATGAGAATGGGTACGTTATAATCGAAGGTAACGGAATATGATCCTGGCATCTTTTCACTCCAAAAATGTTCTCGTGTATTGTCCGCAGAGCAATGCGAATGTAGCACAGCGAATATGAGCGGGCAACCCTGCCAAGAGTTCCACGGGATACCACCATGCTGCTCGCCGGACACATAGGAATGACGTTGGCCGCGGCCAAGTATGCCCCTCGAGCTCTCAGGGACATCCGATACAGGTTGTATCTGTTTCTCCCTCGCGGCATTCATACGTTCAGGGAGCCCTGGACGGAGCGCCTAGACGACCGCGCGCTGATCGTTGGCTCTATGCTGCCTGACATCGTGGACAAGCCCCTCGCCCTGTTCCTTGCCCCTACGCTCGTCGGGCACAGCCTGAGAAACTACGGACACACACTGGTCTTCGCCGCGCTGGTACTGGCAGTCGCGTTGGCGCTTGCAGCGTTGATGAAGCGTCAGTGGCCGCTCACGCTCGCCTTGGCTTCCGCCGGGCATCTCGTTCTGGACCTGATGTGGTTCAGCCACCGGATACTGTTTTGGCCCTTCACCACCTCCGACTTCAGCCCAAGAAACATACACGAGTGGGGCCCGCACCCGGACGTGATCTATTTCAGTGCAGAGATCCTGGGTCTGATCGTCATACTCTGGATAGGGCTGAGATTGATAGTTACTCGCAATGTCCGGCAATGGTTGCTCACAGGAATAGGAGTCTGATTCGGTTTTTGCAGCCTTGCCGCCTCTGTTACAATCGTTTGGCAGATAGTGTTCGGAGATTGAATGTGGCGACCGTTGAACATCTGAAGTCCAAAGCGTGCGCCGAAATTGACCGGCTTGGGAACGAGTTAATCGGCATAGCCAAGACTATTCTCGACAATCCCGAACCCGGCTTCAGGGAGTTCAAGACAGCACGAACCGTCGCGGAAGCATTTCAACGGTTCGGCATTCCTTACAAAGACGGCATTGGCATCACCGGACTCAGGGGAGACCTGCAAGGCGGTACAGCGGGTCCGACGATTGCCGTGATGGGGGAGCTCGACTCGCTCAAAGTTCTCGGACACCCTCATGCCGACCCCGAAACTACCGCCGCTCACGCCTGCGGACACCACTGCCAGATTGGCATGATGCTCGGTGTCGCCGCCGCGCTCCAGGCCGGGGACGTGCTCGACCATCTTTCAGGCCGCGTTGCGTTGATGGCCGTGCCTGCCGAGGAATACATAGAGGTAGAATACCGCGATGGCCTGCGACGTGAGGGCAAGCTGGAATTCATCGGCGGCAAGCCGGAGTTCATCCGTCTTGGGGCTCTCGACGACGTTGACATGGCCATGATGACGCACACTTCCAGCGGCGACGCGGACGCAGGCAGCATCGCCTTTGGCGGAACCAACAACGGCATGGTCGCCAAGAGCATAAGATTTCTCGGAAGAGCGTCCCACGCTGGCGGCGCTCCTCACATGGGCGTCAACGCCCTGAACGCCGCCATGATAGCCATGAGCGCCATTCACGCTCAGCGTGAGACCTACCAGGACCCCGATACCGTCCGAGTCCACCCCATAATCACACAGGGCGGAGTCGCCGTTAGTTCGGTGCCCGCCGACGTCCGCATGGAGACCTACGTGCGCGGATCGAGAATCGAAGCGTTCATGGACGCCTCGAATAAAGTTGACCGCGCCCTGCGTGCCGGAGCTATGGCTGTCGGCGGATCGGTCGAAATCACCACCCTGCCCGGCTACCTTCCAATCAGCTCCGACGAAGGTATGCTGCAACTCTACGGACAGAACGCCGCCAGCCTGCTGGGAAAGACCAACGTACACAGGCTCGGACACCGTACAGGCTCAACCGACATGGGAGACGTGTCTCAGCTAATTCCGGTGATTCACCCGTATGTCGTCGCGGCCACAGGCAATGGACATGGCATTGACTACGTTGTCCAGAATTACGACCTGGGCGTCCTGGTCGGAGCCAAGGCTATGGCCATGACCGTTATAGATCTGCTGTATGACGGCGCCAAACATGCCCGCCGCATCGTGGGTGAGTACGATCCGCCGCTCACTAAGGAATCCTACCTGAGCCTCATGCGTTCCATGCTGAAAGAGACCACTCACACCAAGTAGCCTGGATCGGAGACCGGACATGCCTACAATCCAGGAACTCAAATCCATCGCGCGCGCGGCGATTGAAGACCGGGCCGAATGGCTGATTGACGCCGCCAAGACCATCCTGGACAATCCCGAACCAGGCTTCACCGAGGTAAAGACATCCCGGTTCGTAAGCGAGAAGATGAGCGAGTTGCGCATTGCCCACCAGTCCGGTATAGCGCTTACGGGACTCAAGGGTGTCGTCCAGGGAGGAAAGCCGGGGCCGACGGTCGCGGTTATTGGAGAATTGGACTCCCTCCGAGTGCTCGAACACCCGCACGCCGATCCCGAGACCGGCGCGGCGCACGCCTGCGGACACCACTGCCAGACCCCGATGATGCTGGGTGCCGCCGTTGGGCTGCTCGTGCCTGAGGTACTGGAATCCCTGGCTGGAAACATCGCTTTCATAGCCGTTCCCGCCGAAGAGTTCATAGACGTCGAATACCGCTGGGGCCTACACCGAGAGGGCACACTCGGTCTGATGGCGGGCAAGCAGGAGTTCATCCGTCTCGGCGCGTTCGATGACGTTGACATGGCGATGATGGTCCACACCGCATCCACTTCTCAGGAGACCGCTAAGTTCGCCGTTGGTGGCACCTCCAACGGTCACGTCGTTAAGTACGTGAAGTTTATAGGAAAGGCATCTCACGCCGGAGGGTCGCCGCACCTGGGCGTCAACGCCTTGCAGGCAGCCATGGTCGCGCTGAACGCCCTCAACACCCAGCGCGAGACGCTGAGAAACGAGCACAACGTCCGGTTACACGGCATAATCACCAGGGGCGGAGCGGCGGTCAATTCTATACCGGCAGACGTCAGGTACGAAGGGCGCGTCAGAGGACGCACCGCCGAGGCGATAGCGGATGCCAATGAAAAGATGGACAGATGTCTGCGCGCCGGAGCGCTTACCATGGGCGGAAGCGTCGAAATCGTAACGTTGCCCGGCTACCTGCCTATGAAGAACGATGCGGATATGATGGAATTGTTCAAGCGCAACGCAGCCGATCTGGTGGGTGAGGATGAAGTTGTAGAGCATCCACGCGACCTCAATCGCGGCGGTTCCACCGACATGGGCGACCTGAGCCAGATCATGCCGGTCATACACCCTTACACTACGGCGGCAGTCGGTTCCGGGCACAGCACCGATTACGTTGTCACTGATTATGAGCAAGCCGTAGTTAATCCCGCTATCTCAATGGCCATGACTGTCATTGATCTGCTCCACGACGACGCCCAAGCCGCTAAGCGCATCCTGGATTCCACCCGTCCTACGATGACGAAATCGCAGTATCTGTCGTTCCAGAATTCGCGCCTTACAGAGGAGTTGTACGAAGGCGTCTGACGGCTCTCTCAAAACCGCTGTCAAGCCGCAGTTCGTAAGCATATGTAGGTCGCTTGCGTCATATTGGACGCATTTATCGCTCTCGATTGTCGGGCATTTAGCAAACGGAGGCTTGAATGAATCTTGATAGCATTCAGGAACTGAACGAACACATACAGAAGGAGTCCGAGTTTCTGAATCGTCTGCTTGAAGAAATTCGCAAGGTCATCGTCGGCCAGGACGCCCTGGTAGAGAAGGTGCTTATCGGCCTTCTGGCAGACGGTCACATCCTCCTGGAAGGAGTGCCCGGACTTGCGAAAACCCTTCTGATAAACACTGTTTCCCGTGCCATAGACTCCGAGTTCTCACGTCTGCAATTCACACCCGACCTGTTGCCCGCCGACCTGATCGGCACGCAGATATACAACCCGCGAACTTCCGAGTTCAGCGTTCACCAGGGCCCTATATTCGCCAATCTCGTACTGGCCGATGAGGTCAATCGTGCGCCTGCCAAGGTTCAGAGTGCGCTGCTGGAGGCAATGCAGGAGCGACAGGTGACGATAGGCGATACGACCTATTCGATGGAAGAGTTGTTCCTCGTCCTCGCCACTCAGAACCCAATCGAGCAGGAGGGGACCTATCCATTGCCCGAGGCCCAGGTTGACAGGTTCATGCTCAAGGTCATCGTTGAATACCCGCACAGGAATGAGGAAAAGGCCATCATAGACAGGATGACCGGCGATGATCTACCCGAAGTAAACCCTGTCGTATCGCCAGCCGACATCCTCCAGGCCAGGAAGACGGTTCGGGAAATCTACGTTGACGACCAGGTGAAAGATTACATTCTCGATCTTGTGATGGCTACGCGATACCCACAGGACAACGGCCTCGCCAGCCTGCGTTCCCTGATCTCATACGGCGCGTCCCCCCGCGCAAGCATCTACATGGTAACCGCCGCCCGTGCCAACGCATTCATCCAGGGCCGCGGGTACGTATCCCCCGAGGACGTGAAGGCCATAGCCCAGGATGTGCTGCGACACCGCGTGATTCCTACGTATGAGGCGGAGGCAGAAGCAGTATCGTCCTCGCAGATCGTTTCTACCATCCTCGAACACGTCGAAGTTCCATGACCCGGGTTACACTCCATGCTGGATCAGGAACTCATACAACAGATCAACAGGATCGAAATTACCGCCAAGCACCTCGTGACCGACGTCTTTGCCGGTGAATATCAGTCTGTCTTCAAGGGTCGCGGGATGGAGTTCGATGAGGTACGTCCTTATTTTCCGGGAGACGACGTAAGGCGCATAGATTGGAACGTCACCGCTCGAATGGCGGCCCCGTATGTACGAAGATACCAGGAAGAGCGGGAGCTAACCGTCATGCTTCTCGTTGACGCGAGCGGCTCCTCCGACTTTGGAACGGCAGGCCAGTTCAAGAGAGAGCTTGCCGCCGAGCTTGCCGCTGTTCTCTCCTTCGCCGCCACCGCCAACAGCGACCGTGTCGGCCTTACCATTTTCACCGACAAAGTAGAACTCATGGTTCCTCCCAAGAAGGGCAGAAGACATATTCTTAGAATGGTGCGCGACCTGCTTGTATTCCAACCTGAGAACGCTGGTACAGACATAGGTTTAGCTTTGAACACCGCCAATTTACTGCTGAAACAGCGCAGCATCATTTTCTTGATCTCCGACTTCATTGCCGAACCCGATTCTTATCGGCTCGCCCTGTCCTCTACAGCGCGCCGCCACGACCTGATCGCGCTCGATCTTCACGACCCGGTCGAGTATGAGATTCCGCGAGTCGGAGTGATTTCGCTCGAGGATAATGAGACAGGAGAAATGGTCTGGGTTGACACGGATAGCGAAGACTGGCGCTGGTCATACGGTGTCGGCGTCGCCGAGAGGCAGCTAGAAAAGATACAGACGATGAATTCACTCGGAGTGGACAGGATAGACCTCACCACAGGCCAGCCGTATGTGGCCGGCCTGAACGAATTCTTTCGCAGGCGGGCGGTCAGGCTCTACCGATGAAGCGATTCAACTGTACAAGAGTCCCCCTATCCCTGATACGCATAGCGGCTGTCTCTTCAATCGTGGCCGCATGGCTGATATTCTCGATGCTTGGAATTCTGCCCGTCTCGGCACAGAGCACTCCAGTCGGACTCCGCATGACTGTGGAACCGGACACTATATACATTGGCGACCCGTTCACCATCACGCTAACTGCGACATATCCTCAAGACTACTTTGTCGTCTTCCCCAGAGTTGACCCGGAGTGGCGTAGTCCGAACGACGAGAACTCCCCGGTTTTCGAGGTGAGGAATCAGACTTCCTTACCCACAATTGAAAACAGCGACGGAACGCTCACATCCTCTATTCAAATTGAAGCCGTACTCTTCACGACCGGGGATATACCTACACCGGAACTGAGCGTAGCAATTCGAAACCCAGATGGGGATATCATAAACAGGCCCGTGCGACCCATAGAGGTCAGCATTACGCCCTTAGAATTGGGAGAAGATGAAGAACTCAAGGACATAGAACCCCAGGCCGTTCTGCCCGTTCCACCGGATCCCATTTCGTTCGTTCAGCAACGGAGCAGACTCATCATCTTTGCGGGTTTGGGGGCACTTGGTTTGGCAATGCTTGCTTTGTATTTATGGCAGAGAAGGCTTTCCTCAGACCGGCCCGATCCCAGCCTCCCCGCTGAAGTCGCGCTGCGCGAGTTGGATAGAATCGCGTCAATGCCGTTGGAGTCCGAACCAGACTTCAAGGAACGCTACACGCTGGTATCGGATTGTCTTCGGAATTACCTGTTGAGCCGATACTACGTCCCCGCGCCAGAACTTACTACGCGCCAGACACTTGAAGAACTCGAACTGTCCGGCAGGCTGGACTCGGCTATCTCCTCACTGGAAGGAATCCTTGAAGAGAGCGACTTGGTGAAGTTCGCGCGCTTCATTCCCAACAGGGACGATGCAATCAGGATCATCGAGCGGTCCAGAGATTTCGTTCGGACCACGGGCGTCGTTCCCGCCAATGAGTCATCCGTTGTCGCAACGGGAGCCGGGACAGCATGAACTACGACTTCGCCTCCCCATACCTGCTCTTCCTCCTGCCGATCGTCCTCGCATTGGCGCTGATGCCCTGGTATGCGAGGCAAGTGACGCGACCCGCCTCACTTCGATTTACCAGCGCCGACGCCGCCCGGTCTCAAGCGAGTAGTTGGAAATTACGTGTTAGACCCCTGCTGCCCCTGTTGCGCTGGCTCGCCCTTGCGCTTCTCATCATCGCCGCGGCGAGGCCACAGTCCAGCGAGGCAAGTGAGATTGTCAAAGGCGAAGGCGTTGACATCTCTCTGGCGGTAGATATTTCGGGTTCCATGGCAGCCCTGGACTTCGACCCCAGTAATCGCCTCGACGCCGCTAAGGGTGTCATTTCGGATTTCATCGAGCAACGAGAGTATGACCGAATAGGGGTCGTCGTATTTGCCAGTGACGCCTTCGTTCACAGTCCGCCGACCGTAGATCACGACACTCTGGACCTGCTCATGAAGGACGTCAGCCTCGCCTCCGAGCTTGGGATCGTGGATGGGACCGCCATCGGGATGGGATTGGCTACCGCCGCCAGTATCCTGAAGGACTCCGAATCCGCAAGCAAAGTGGTAGTCCTGCTGACAGACGGAGTGAACAATTCGGGCGAGATAGACCCTATGACCGCCGCCGTCGCCGCGGAGACACTCGGTATCAAGGTCTATACGGTGGGCATGGGTTCCCCTGAAATCTCGTCTGTCGCACCCTGGGTACAGCCGAGATCCCAAAGAGGGCTTCAGAGGGTCGACCTCGACGAAGACATGCTCAGGGACATCGCAGCCATGACCGGAGGAAAGTACTACCTTGCCACCGACACCGAGGGCCTGCGGCAGATATACGAGGAAATAAACAGCCTGGAGAAGTCCGAATACGAAGTATCCGTTTACACCAAGCATGAAGAGCTCGCGCACTGGCTGTTGATTCCTGCCGCCCTTCTCCTGATTCTGGAGATACTCGCGCGTGGAACTATATTCAGGCCGATGCCGTAGTATCCCAAAATGATAACATTCGCGAACCCGCAATACTTGCTGCTGCTTGCCGTTCTGCCCATTGCAGTCGGAGTCGTTTACTGGGCGGTTCAGAACCGCAGCCGAATGCTCGAACGCATCGGAAGTCCTGCGCTCGTGAGGAGGCTGACCGCTAACGTCAACACAAGGGGAAGATTGATTGGCAGGGTATTCACCATTGCTGCGCTCGCATTGGCTATTGTAGCTCTCGCAAGACCGCAGTGGGGCGAAAGCCTCCAGGCTGTCGAGCGCGAAGGAGTCCAGATAATCATCGCGCTCGACGTCTCCAAGTCCATGCTGGCCGAAGACGTCAGGCCAAGCCGCCTTGTTCGGGCAAAACTGGAAATCGCTGACCTGATGCAAAGGCTCCAGGGCGACGAGGTTGGACTTGTACTCTTTTCGGGGGCTGCCTTCCTACAGTTCCCCCTGACTTTCGACTACTTGAGCGCAAGGAACTTCATTGAGAACGCGAACACCGAGATGATCACAAGACAAGGGACTAATATAGAGCAGGCTATTGAAGTAGCTAGTCGAAGTTTCAGTGAAGAGTTGATAAGCCAGAAAGTCATACTGATCATCACCGATGGTGAAAACCAGGACGGGAATGCGGTAGAGGCGGCCCGTGAAGCGCACGACGATGGAACTCTGATTTATACTATCGGCGTGGGAACAGCCGACGGCGAGCCAATACCGCTCCGCAGTCCCCGGGGCCGCCTGATCGAGTATGTGCAGGATAGGCAGGGAAACATGGTCTTCTCACGCCTGGACGAAAATGTGCTCAGATCGGTCGCCGAGGCCGGGGGAGGGAAATTCATAAGACTGGAAGGCTCGGCGAATGCCACGAGCCAGTTCACCGAAGAGCTTGCGGCTCTTGAGAAAGCGTCGGTCGGCAGTGAGATTGAGGCTACGAAGATAGAGCGATTCCAGATTTTTGCGTTTGCCTCGATTCTTCTGCTGATAGCGGGAGAGGTGATTCCGGACAGGCGGCGAAATCTCGAACGCGCAGGTAGAGGCGCAAGGCTATGAGAATGCCAACTCCCCTATTGCTTACTTTCGTACTCTGCGTAATCTTCCTCACGGCCTGCGCTACCGAGGGGCCGGCCTCTGTACGTGAAGGCAACGAGTCTTTCGAGTCCGAGGATTACCAACAGGCGCAGGAAGCCTATGAACGTGCGCTGGAGGCCATGCCCGCAAACCCTGAAGCAACCTACAACAGTGCCAACGCCTTCTACAAGCAGGAGGCTTATGAAGCGGCGCAATCGGGATACGAGCAAGTCTTGGAAAATGCGGCGCAGCCCGACCTGTCCCAGGACGCTACCTTCAACTACGCGCGATCCCTGCATGAGTTTGCAAGGTCCGCACAGGAAGATGGAGATGCTTTCGAGTCATCACAAGCGTACGAAAGCGCCAAGGATGCTTACAAGCAAGCCCTGAGACTGCGCCCCGATGACCGTCAGGCCAAGTATTACCTCGAACGCGCCATCGAAGAATCCGAGCGCAACACAGAGGATCCCGAGCAGCAGGAACAGCAAGAACAGGAACAAGAGGAAGGACAAGAAGAGGGGCAGCAAGAGGACCAGGAACAAACAGGACCGGGCGAACAAGATCAGCAACAGCAGCCCGGCCCTCAGGATCAGCAGCAGCCCCAGGATCAGCAGGAGCAGGACTCCAACCAGAACGACTCTTCTGAAGAAACCCAACCGGAAGAGGGCGAGTCAAGTTCTACGCAATCGCCTTCGGATCCTGGAGAAGTGCCCCCAACCGGAATGACCGAAGAACAGGCCGAACAGCTCCTCGAATCCATCGCCGATAACACCGAGACCCTGAGAGGGCGAATCATGTCGGAAAGAATTATAGATATACCTGCCGAGAGAGAATGGTAGAGGAATCTTTGCCAGAATCAGACAATGTTCTTCATATGGTCCGCTCTCCCCGAGGGCTCACAGGGGTAGGTAAAAGCCCCTTCCCCCTTGACGGGGGAAGGTTAGGATGGGGGTGACTCCGCCAATCCAAGTTCAATACCTACCCCTCTCAGCTCCCCCAGGGAGAGGGCTAGGGTGAGGGTGATAAGTTTCGATAAATCCCATTGCCAGGGAGCGGACGGGCAAATGACAACACTCCTGAAATCGTCCCAGTGTCTCAGTAGCCGCCGCCCGGTTACTTCAAACTGTGTTACAATGTGACCGGCAGAGAACAACCGTACTAGTCTATATAGTGGAATTTATAGATAAAGGCACAGAGCTCGGAGAAAATTTTCTTCCATAGCTAAATCTAGGTAAATTAGGTCGAATTCATAGCTAAATCGGTCGGAGGTGGTCACCTGAACTCCACCTGAACTCGCCTAGACGCGCACCTGGACAAGTATATAGCAGAATATATGTTAAAATTCGTATCTCACTCAATATTTGGTCGGAGTCTCTAAGCGGTCAATCTGGAAGTCGTGCAGCATGGCATTGAAGAACATAGCGAGAACAGGAATACTGCTGGCACTGGTCGTGTCGGTAGCGCTGTTTGCCGTGTCGTCGCCGGTACATGCCCAGTCTCCCCAGGTAACCGCTGAGGTGGACCGGACTGCCCCGACACTCTACGACACGGTCACACTGACCGTCACCGTGACCGGAGAGAACAACATTGGAGCGCCCGACTTCCCGACCCTCAGCGGTCTCCAGATAACGGGCCGGAAGATAACCTCTCAACAGACCTTCCGCAATGGAAGGGTCGCTGCCGAATTCAAGTTCATCGTAGAGATGCAGCCCAGGCACACCGGCACAATCGAAATAGGTCCGGTAAGTGTCCCCATTGGGGGAGACACTTACGAGACAGACCCTATTACCCTGAACGTCACCCAGGGCGTTCCTCCGGCTCAGACGTCCCCTTTGCCCACGCAGCCGTTTCGACCCGCTAATTCATTCCTCAGACCGCAGGGACAGACAAATCAGGGTGATCCTTCGTTCCAGGCCGACGTGGAGGACGGCGCCTATTTCATCGAATCCGAAGTAGATAACTACAGCCCTTACCTGGGCGAGCAGATTACATACACGTCGAAATTCTACTCCGCCGATCCTTACTTCATCAGGCCCATTCACAGCGCCCCTGACTTCGTCGGATTCTGGAACCCAGACCGCCCGGACCGGCGCGAATACCCTGAGACTATCGAGGGGAACGGGTACCGCGTGGTCGAATCCAGCGAGATACTCTTTCCGACCATCGCCGGTAACATAAATATCGAGCCCAGCACGGTAGGCGTTCCAGGGGGAATGCTGTCGTCTTCATTCACGGAGTACGCGTCTCCTCCGATTGAACTTCAAGTAAGGCCCCTGCCCTCGAATGAACCTCCATCTTTCACTGGAGCAGTCGGTCAATATGAAATAGAAGCCAGTCTGGACTCCAACGATCTGGCATTCGGCGACTCTTTGACACTGACCGTTGAAATCAGCGGTCAGGGGAATTTCGACACACTCCCCGACCCTGTCTGGCAGGACGTGCCTGGATGGCGCGCATTCGAAAACGACTCCTTCCACCGCACCTCTGTTCAGGACGGAACGATAAGCGGTTCTAAGACATTCGAGCGTGTTCTGATCCCCGATTCCCCCGGCGATTTCGACTTGCCTCCAATCGAATACTCTTACTTCGACCCCGAACAAGAAGAGTATGTCACAATTTCATCCAACGCCTTTTCGATCAAAGTTGCACCAGACCCGAACGCAGTAGCGGCGCCGGACCTGTCTGGGGCAGTTGACGGATCAGTGGAAGTTGCGGACATACGGCACATTAAGCCCGCTCCGGGCGGTATAGGTTCCCCATCGAACCCAACACACCTCGAACCACTGGTTTGGGGTCTGGGAATGCTGCCGGTCGTTGCGCTTGCCGTTCTGATAGTGTGGCGCTGGGCCTCGGCCAGACGACAGGCTTTACTAATCGCAAACGCGCCGATTCGAGCCCGTCGCGAGGCGCTCAGTAGATTGACGAAGTTGGACCCTTCGGCATCCGGCGCAGACGCAGCCACGGCGGCCCTCCATGGATATCTGAGCGTAGTCCTGACGCAATCCTCCTCCGCGATGCAGTTGCCGGAGCTCAAACTTCAATTGCAAGAACGCGGGGCGAGCGCTGAAACACTCCAACGTCTCGACGCGCTGATTCATGGTCTCGATCAAATGCGTTTCGCGCCGCCGGATATGGCTGATGTTAGCAACAGCAGCAAGGCCGTGGCCGATGTAGTCCACAGAATTGAGCGAGAGGTCCGGACATGAGAGTCTTGCTTGCGACTATCGCTGCCTCCGCAGCCGCACTCCTCCTGGCAAGCGTGGCGTCTGCCGAAGAGTCGTCCGACATGGACACCTTCGTCGCGGCTGGTCTCTTCTACGAAGAAGGCAACTATGAAGAGGCGGCGCGAACATACGAACATCTGGTGGGGCTGGGCTACCGGGATGCGACGCTCTATTACAATCTGGCGAACGCCTACTACAAATCTGAGGACGCGGGTCACGCCATCCTCAATTACCTCAGGGCCAGCAGGCTTGCTCCTTTCGACGAGGACATCGAGGCAAACCTCTATTTCGTGCGTGAGCAGCTTGAAAGTCCCAACTCACGGGAAGCTACAATCCCAGCCTTCGTCCAGATATCAGAGTTCGTACCGTGGATTACCTTCAATCAAGCGGCTATGGCCACGCTCTCTTCGTGGCTGGTCTTCGGTCTGTTATGTGTAATGTTTATCTGGGTTAGGAGATTTAGAAAGTCCGTGGTCTTGGGCCGAGTCGCGGCGGTCGCCGTCCTTTGCATTTTCATCTTCGGATCAATCTCTATCGGAAAACACATGGAAAGGCTTCACTGGCAGCAAGTCGCGGTCGTAACCACCGAGGCGACCGGAGTATTCCACGGTCCGAGGGAAAGCGACGATCCTAGATTCAGTTTGGACGCCGGTAGTGAGATCAGGTTGATTGAAGCCAGGGGCGCGTGGTGGAAGGTAGGCATTTTTGACACAGGGGTCGAAGGCTGGATAGCCGCGGCGGACGCGGAAACGGTACTTTCCAACAGAGGATGACCTCTTGAATCCCTGGTTGGCTGCGAATTTACTCCAACTCTAGCCCAGCCCGGCCTTTTTCATTCCACGTTCCACGATGTACAATCGGCGCGCAGAACGATGGCTACTAGGCTTCCAAGACCCAGACTAAATCGAGTTCCCTCGACGCTTGACGCATTCAGGAATCCGGGGTTCCGGCTGCTGTGGCCTGCCAATTTCTTCTCCTACATCTCGCGATGGATGCAGATGACCTTCCTGGCGTGGGTCATCTTGGAGAAGACAGGCTCCCCCTTCCTGGTGGCGCTGGTCGGTTTCTTCGGGATGTTCCCGCTTCTGGCCTTTGGCGTGTTCGGAGGAGTGCTGGCGGACAGAATGAATCGCCACACACTGTTGCTCAGCACCCAGATTCTCAACTTGGTAGCTGCAGTGTTCATGACGGTGCTCCTGGTGACCGACATGTTCGTCTTCTGGCACTCATACGTCGTCGTGTCCGCCAGCGGGCTCGGCTGGGCGTTCGATATGCCGTCGAGGCGGGCGGCGGTCCACGACCTGATAGGTAGGGCTGGCGTCACCAATGGGATGGCTCTCGATTCCGTAGGGATGCACGCGAGCAGAATGGCGGGCCCGGCGCTCGCCGGCGGGCTCATAGCCCTGATCGGGGTAAAGGGCGGGTTTTTCGTCATTATCGCCTTCTACCTGATTGCCATTGCGTTCATGGTTTTCCTCAGGCTGCCCCCGCGCAGTAGTTCAGTGGCGTCGCGCAGCATAGTGAGGAACCTGGCGGAAGGCTTTAGCTACGTGCGCGGCAATCGCATCATTCTTGCCACCGTGGTAATTACAGTGTTGATGAACCTCCTGCTGTTCCCATACATGCAGATGGTGCCGGTCATCGCCGTTGAGATCCTTCAGGTTGGACCGGGGCTGATGGGTATAATGATGGGAGCGGACGGACTGGGGGCCATAATAGGATCTGTATCCATCGCATCGGCAGGACGGCTCAGGCACCACGGGAGAGTGTATCTGGGCGGGTCGCTTGTGGGGCTCGTCATGGTCCTGATGTTCGCGGGCTCCAATGTCTTTGCTCTGTCTATGCTGATTCTCTTTCTGCTCGGATTGGGCACAGCCGGGTTTGGGACTATGCAATCAACGATAGTCGTGATTGCGGCGAGCGAGGATATGCGCGGCAGGGCTCTGGGCGTCATTTCTCTTGCGATAGGCGCCGGGCCCATAGGAGCTCTGCTCATTGGCGCGGTCGCAGAGACCACTTCACCACCGATGGCAATCGCAATGTTTGCGATACTCGGGCTGATTACGGTAGGCGCGGTCGGCATACTGATGCCGGAGATTCGGGCTCCGATAGTACAGGACGCTGACGGTACTCAGTCGGACGCCGCGCGTCCCGCGGTCCAGCGCACCTAGGCTACGAAATGAATAGCGCTTCATGGTCAGAACACTACTGATCATCGCGAGGTCTGGCTCTGTTTGACGGCTCCGACGCTACACGCCATAGGAAGCCCTGAACCTGTGGAGAGTCAGTTCGGGTTCTATGGGGGCGACCGGAAGATACTCCTCTTCCTCTACCTTGGCGACTATCAACCAGGGGCCGTTCTCTTCCAAGGCCTGAAGCAGCGCGGACTCTAGCTCCTCCTCGTCCAGCGCCGTGGCCGTTTTCTCGATTCCGCAACCCTGAGCAACCTGTGCCAGATCCGTGCCGAATGCGGTGTGACTTGCCTGGTATCCGGTCTGCGCCCACTGCTCGTTGTCCCAAACTATGACTATGAGATTCTCAGGACTCTCGCGCCCAATTGTCGCTATTGTCCCCATATTCATCAGCAGGGAGCCGTCGCCATCCAGAGAGATGACCTTCTCATTGGAGGAGAGCGCCATGCCCAGTGCGATGGAGGAGCACAGTCCCATCGAGCCGTAGGTGTAGAAATTTCTGTCTCGGTGACCGGCATGCCACAGCTCGTCGGTAGTGGGTCCGAGATTAGCCACAACAGGGAGGTCGCCAATCAGGGTGAGCAGTCTTTTGGTGGCGGAGAATCTATGCAAGTTTGCCTCCGTGTAAAAGTGGTGTCAGGCAGAGCGCGAGTGGCTGGCGCGAGGCGTAGCAGAGCTTGAGCGCCCCCGACACTCGCATTTCAAGCCTGTCATCGGTGTCCAGGGTGTAATGCTGAATGCCGAGAACGTCCAGGATCGGTCGGGTGGCGCGCCCCATAGCGACCTGCGCTATGTTGAACTCCCCTACTTCACCGCGCAGATTGATGAACATGGGCAGAGGCACACGCGCGGGCAGGCACAGGCTGGCCAGGGCGTTGACGCAGTTGCCGAATCCGCTGGACTGCATGAAGACGGCGGCGTTCTTCCCCCTGGCGTATGCCCCGGTTGCTATGCCGATGGCCTCCTCCTCCCGTGTGGCGGAGACGACATGAAAATAATCGTCTTCCTCCATGAGCCTGGTGACCTGGTGAATACTGACATCCGGGACATAGGCAATCAGCGACACTTGGGAGTCTTTGAGTGACTTGACGATGGTTTCAGCCCAATTCATTGTTGCTCACTCTCTACGATTTCTGTACCAGCACATACAAGATTGTCCGAATTTGGGATACGGAATGTCATATACCCATTACGTGGTAGCCGGTATCTACGTGGATGACCTCGCCGGTGATACCTGAGGACATGGGGCTGCACAGGAAGAGTGCGGTGTTGGCGACTTCTTCGTGGGTTATGTTGCGTCCCATCGGAGACCTGTCGGCATGAGCGCGCTTCATGTCTCGGTAGCCGCTGATGACACGGGACGAAAGGGTGTCAACAGGGCCTGCGCTAATGGCGTTGATTCGAATGTCATCGCGCCCGAGGTCCCAGGCGAGTTGTCGGACTTCGTTTTCCAGCGCGGCCTTGGCGGTGCCCATGACGTTGTACCCCGGGAATACGCGGTCGGAGGCTTGGAAGGTCATGGTGATGATGCTGCCTCCCCTGCCCTTCATCATGGGCGCGGCGTACCTGGCGACGGACACGAGCGAGTAGGCGCTTATATCGAGCGCGAGACGGAAGCCCTCCCTGGGGGTATCTATGAATGGGCCTCCCAGGTCTTCGCGGTTGGCGAAGGCTATGGAGTGGACGATGACGTCTATACCATCTATTTCTGAGGCGAGGGCATCGAACGCGCTCTCTACGTTCGCATCGTCGCTTACGTCGCACTCGACGAGAACGGGGGGCGAAGACAGTTGAGAGCCGAGCCTCTCAACACTCCGCCCGACCCTGTCGTTCACGTAAGAGAGGACGATTCGCGCGCCTGCCTGGTCTAGCGTCCTTGCGATGTGCCAGGCGATGCTGCGCTGGTTGGCGACTCCGAAGACGAGCGCGTTCTTGCCGCTGAGGTCTATGTTGTACAAGCTGTTCCTCCGGGTGTTAGTCGTTAGTTCTTGTCTCTAGTGGATGGAGACGCTGGAAACTCCAGCGTCTATGTTTATTTCAACTCTGTTCAGCGCCGTCTCATAGTCCGAGGAACGGTACACGCCGTCGTTCATCGGAAATCTAGCGGTATCAACGTCTATCGAAGTAACGGCTGTGTCGGTGGTTATCATAGCGGCGACGCCATCGGGGACGGAGATGTCAATGTCGGCCGCGCCGGCATCTATGGAAACGTCGGTGTGTCCGGCGTGGGCAGGCAGGACCACATTCACGTCAGCAACCCCGATGTCCATGTCGAGGGTCTCCAGAGTGAGTTCGCTCAGGTCCAATTTTATATCCGCTGCTCCAGCTTCGATGTCCAGTCCGACAACGACATCAGGCGATATTCCGACCTCCCAGTTTACGTCGCCCAGCCTTTGGAACAGGCCCCACAGGTCTATATCTATGTCCCATCCGCCACCGTGGGCGACCCGAAGGTCACGGGGTCCTTTCGGAGAGAGGGTTACAGCTACTTTCCCATCCGTTCCGATTGGGCTATAACCATAATAACCTCCTCCCTCCTGAGCTCTTGCGCTGTTATGCGCCGGTGTCACGGCGGCGTCTATTCCGGAGGCGCGCACGACAAGCAGTTCGTCCGCGTCTGGGGAAACGCCGGAGTCAATAGCGAGCGACCCGGCTCCGAAGTCAATCTCCATGTCCAGTGTCTCGGCGTCGCCCAAGGCCCAGGAATGGTTGGACGTTCTAAAAAAGTAGCCGGGCTCAGTGTCCCGGTCGAATACATAGGCCACGCCAATACCACCGGACAGGATGAGAGTCACGAGAAGTGTCGAAACGACAGGGAAACGCCGTCCAAGTATGATATTGAGGCCGACGGCTATGAGTATCAGCGGCCAGAACCGGAAGAGCGATAACCAAATCCCCCACCCGACCACGCCGGTGGTATTGAGGAGAAGAACGATTCCGAGGATCACCAGAAGGACTGCGGGGAGGAGCGTCCGCCTTCCAACGCCTCCGGTCTCACGCCGGTTGTCCATAATTCGCTAACTCTTCCTCATAGCAGCAATGAGGAGGGCGACCCCAACCCCGATTACAGCCACGGCTCCCAAGATGCCCCAATCAAAAGTCCTCAGAAAGTAGAAGTTCATGTTATAGACCAGCAGAGCGACTCCGGCCAGAACCAGTCCTATACCCAGAAAGTACCGATTGCGCTCTCTGCGCTGGCTCTCCGTTCCATCGGACTCGGTGAAGACTTGCCCGCCTTCCTCACCCGCGTCGGAGGTTGCCGTAGGATTATAGGCCCTCTTCGGCACGACGAAGATCATGGCGACGTAAATCAGAATCGAGATGCCGCCGGTCAGGAACACCGAGACAATCCAGCCAAGTCGGACGAACACAGGATCAATTCCGAAGTATTCGGCCATGCCGCCGGAGACGCCGGACATCATCTTGTCGCCGGAGCTTTTGTAAAGTCTTCGCGTGTAGGCCATGTCAGTCCTCCTGTCCTGTTACCACGTCCAGAAGCCGCACTCTAATTCTAACATGGCTGAGCGCGACCGACATGGGCAAGCTCTTCGTCAGAGAGCGCGCCAGTAGCGACGCCCTTGGACACGGACGAGTCTGCCGAATCCAGGGACGGGAAAGTGGCCTGAGACGACGAGGGAGCGTTCTTTCTCCATGCGGTCGAAGAGTTCCGCGCGGTTCTGACGGGACAGTTCAGGATTGGTATCGGCCCTGGGACTCCAGTCGGTGTGGTGTGCCTGTACCGGCACGTGTGCGGCGTCGCCGAGTATGACAGCGCTCTCTGCTGCGGAGGATACTAGGACGCTGGTGTGGCCGGGTGTGTGCCCTGGCGTCGGTAGAGCGGTGAGATGGTCTCCTATGGGCTGCTCACCTTCTATGAACTCAAGCGCACCGAGTTCCATGAGAGGAGTAACCTGCTCGGCGATGTAGGCGAACATACTCATTCCGGCGCGACGGGTGAAAACGTCCCAGTCGGCTTTGGGAACGTGATACCTGGCGTTCGGGAAGAAGGGAGTACGCACACCGTTCTCTTCGACCATGTTCCAGCCAACGTGGTCGCGGTGGAGGTGGGTTATGACGACCGCGGTTATCTCGTCAGGAGCGATACCTTTGCTCCCCATGTCGGCGGCGAGCAAGCCCCATTCGGAATTGTCGAAGGGATGGTCGCCTTCTCCGAGGCCGGTATCCACCAGGGCGACATCATCTCCCACCCTTATGACGAAAGAGCCTACGTTCATTCGGATTTGGCCATCCGATGTAAGCTGGTCGGCGTAGGCTTCCCACTCAGACGACTCAACCGAGGGAAAGAAGTCGGAGGGGGCGAAATGTATGTGGCCGTCGGATACTGAGATTATCTCGGCGTCTCCGAATCTAAACGAATGGTCGGGCATGGTCTGCTGTCCCTTTGGTGGTTCAGTTGTGGTAGATGGGAAGGACTTCAGCGGAGAGCGCGTCGAGTTGCTGACCCATCATTTCCGGCGGACAGGCGGGTCTGGCGACGAACTTCGTAGCGCCAGCGTCTATGTACGAGTCTATGAGGTCGCGCATCCTGTCGGCGGTTCCGAAGGCTGAGAAGCCATCGTAGTCAATGTCGGTCCTACGTCGGAGCATGTAAGGCTCGGCAATTTTCCTAGCTTCTTCGTAGCTATCGGCGATGCAATAGCTGAAAAGCGCGCCGTAGTGGTCGTCCTCGATTTCATTCTCGAATTCGGCGGCGAGGGTCTTAATCTGCGAGACGCCATCGGCAACCTCTTCGGGGGTGGCCTGGGACACCAGCCATCCGTCGCCTAACCTGGCGGTGCGCCTTATTGCGAATTCGCTTCGTCCACCTATCCAGACCGGGGGGAGTTCCTTCTGGACGGGCTTGGGCTGGATGGTGACATCGTTCAGAGTGAAGTAACGCCCATGGTAGGTAACGTTGTCCCGGGACCAGAGGAGCTTCATAACTTCAATGGCCTCGTCAGTCCTGCCACCGCGCTGGCGCTTCAGAGTCCCGCAGGCCTCGTATTCGCTCGCCTCGCCCGTGCCGAGTCCGACGGCGGGTAGTGAGCGTCCGCCTGAGAGGAAGTCCAGCGTTGCGACTTCTTTGGCTAAGACCGTCGGATTTCGTAGTGGCAAAGCCAGGACGTTGGTGCCGAACTTGAGGTTAGTGGTGCGGGCAGCGATGAATGAGAGAGCTATCATCGGCTCCATATTCAGGGCTTCGGAGACTATCCTGTCGCTGAGCCACAGAGAGTCAACGCCGTATTCCTCGCACAGGTCGGTGTACTCCCAAAGGTGTTCAGGGTCGGCGGACGGAAAGGGCCATCCACCAAATCCTATTCCTATCTTGACCGACATTCGCCCCTCCTATCTGTTATTCACTGAGTTTCTAGGCGCTCTTTACATCAGAAGAACCGCTCCGGATCGAAGTCGGAGAGAAGTTGTCCATTCGACCCTTCCACAAGGTCCGCGACTACTTCTCCTGTCGCCAGGCTAAGCAGGATACCATTCCTGTAATGGCCGGAAGCGACCAGAACGTTATCATAGCCCGGCATTCGCCCGATCACGGGCAGGTCGTCGCCGGAGCCGGGCCTGAGTCCGGCTATGCTCCAATTGATTTCAGCATCTCTGAGAGACGGCATCAGGGCGTTCCCGACGCCGAGTATGGAATGTACGTCTCCGGCGGTCACCCTGGTGTCGAAACCAGCCTCTTCGACCGTAGCGCCCACTATCATCGAGCCGTCGTTGCGTGGGACCAGTATGCCCCAGGAGCCGTGAATCATCCGGCCCACACTACCTTGCGCCGGCTGCACGTTGAGATTGACACCCTTAACAGGCTTGACCATTGGGACACGGGTATCGCTTGGTGCTTGGTCGTCGTACAGCCACCTGTCCATTGCGCCAGTCCAAGCGCCGGCGGCAAGGACTACGATATTCGCCCCTGTGAATCCCTGCCTCTGCATAACACCGGAGACGCGCCCGTTCTCAACCGCAATACCGGTTACCTCTACTCCCTGTCTTACTTCGGCGCCATAGCGCTGAGCCGCCAACACGAGCGCGCTAGCGAGTCGCTGGTTGTTGACACGGCAGGACGCGGAGGCAAACATTCCTCCCGGAATGGCAGGGTTCAGAAGGGGTTCCATTTCGCGGAGATCGTCGCTGCCGACCCATCTCACGTCGTCCCCCATAGCGGAAAGCTGGCCCGCCAGGCCGCGCAGCGCGATTGCATCGTTTTCGTTCATCGCCAGAGTGAGGTCTCCGCACTCGACAAACTCGATGTCTATACCGGACTCTTCGCGAATGACGGGCGTCAATTCGTGGAAGAGACTGAGGCTGCGCTGCGCTAAGCGAGAGTATTGCGATTCACCGGGAGAAGAACTCAGTATGCCGGAGGCAGCATTGGACGACTCGCCGCCTATTCGTCCCTTGTCGAGAAGCGAGCAGGGAATCCCACGTTTGGCGAGGAAATAGGCGACCGCGGCGCCGATGACGCCACCTCCCACGATCACAACCTCAGGACTGTCTGTCATGGCTGATTCTCCGTCAACAGTACATCGGCCAGTTGGTTGAAGTCAGAAACAACGATGTCGGGAGTGTACTGAGTGGTGTCTTCGTAAGGAAGAGAGTATCTGTTGACATAGGCTCCACGGAATCCACAGGCACGCGCTCCCATGATGTCGAATGAGTGTGCCGCGACCATCATTATCTCCGGTGGCGATGCGTTCAGGATTCGGGCGGCGGAACGATAGACAGCGGGGTGCGGCTTGAACGCGCCTCCTTCTTCGACCGAGATTACGGCGTCGAAGTCGAACTTGATCTGGTTGGAGGCGAGGTGCCGAAGGTAATCGGGTTCTCCATTCGACAGAGCCACGAGGCGATAGTTTCTCTCGAGTCTCTGCAAGCCTAGAACAGAGTCCGGGTATGGATCGAGGTCCTGCCATACATCCATGAATCTATGTATGCGCTTTGGGTCGAATTCAATGTCGTTGGCTCGCAAGGAGTAAACAAGCGCGCGGCGGCAGGTCTCAAGGTAGCCGCTGTGTCCCAGCATTATCAGGGAGTCCTGGAACTGCTCGATGCGTTGCCTAGCTCGCCATTGGGGATAGAACTCGGCGCCTGTCAGGTCGGAGCCGAGTTCCCTCAACAGTTCTCCGGTCGGCCCTTCCAGGCTCCCCGTCAGGTCCAGGACGGTGCCAAAGATGTCGAACGTGAGCGTCGTTACGGATTCGATGGGGTTGTTCGGCATATATCGCTCCGAGGAGTCTTTTGACAGTATGGCAAATTCGGCAGTCAATGAAAAGGCGCGCCGCTTACATGGCGCGCCTTATGTTTGCGCTCGATTGACGGATGACCGGAGTCCTTACCAGGTAGTGGCGGCGAGGTTTACTCCCTGCTCAGCGGCTCCACTGATCGTGCTCCATGGGGTAATAGTCACCCAGTGGTCAGGCTCAATCTCTACCAGCGGTGGGCGTGAGGTGGCGTATTCGTGATTTGGATCAACCTCCAATGGCGTCCTGGTCTGGAAAACGTCTCCTGGAGGTGGGTCCACCGGCGAGACGACCTCACCTGGCAATATGATCTCCTCCCTTTGGATGTCGGGATGGGACGACAGCGCAGCCGAGAGAAGGGCGTTGGTGTAGAGGTGAACCGGATTATTGAAGATGCTTTCCGTATCGCCCATCTCCTGGAAGACGCCAAGGTACATGACCCCCATTCGGTCGCACATGTACCGAACCGTGGCGAGGTTGTGCGCTACCATCAGGTAGGCCAGACCGTGTTCCTGCTGGAGATCAACAAGCAAGTTCATAATCTGAGCGCGAATGGACACGTCCAAGGCCGAGACAGGCTCATCGAGGACGATTACCTGGGGGTTGAGGGCGAGGGCCCTGGCAACGCCGATTCTCTGACGCTGGCCGCCACTGAACTCGTGTGGGAAGAGCGAGGCCTGGTCAGGGCGGAGTCCGACTTCGACGAGGAGGTCGCCAACCCTTTCTCTGATCTGCTGCCTAGTCATATTGGTATTTACCTCGAGAGGCTCGCCAATGATGCTGCCGACGCGCATCCTGGGATTAAGGGATGCCCATGGGTCCTGGAAAACGGCCTGAACCGATCTCTTCAACTCTCTCTGGCCGGCGCGGCTTAGTTCTGAGACATCCTCGCCTTCGAAATATACTTGTCCTTCCGTCGGCTCTTCGAGGCCAAGAATGACTTTGAGGGTGGTGGTCTTGCCGCATCCGGATTCTCCGACCAGTCCCATTGTCTTGCCGCGGTCTATGTCAAAGCTAACGTCGTCCACGGCTTTCAGGATGCTCTTCTTGCGGCTGAACAACGAGCCTCCACCGACATCGTACCACTTGCGAAGGTGGCGAACCGAGATAATGGCGTCGGAGCTAGAGTCAACGCCCGGGGCAGACTCGACGCCGTACCTGTTCGAAGTTCCATTGGAGCCATTAGTCGAAGCATCTGCTACCATTTTGGCATCACCATTCCTTACTTTATTTTGTCCTTAAGCTACTTGTACTCCGCACCGTAAGGGACGAGGTGGGCGTACTTGTCGAATTCGGCAACCGAACTGTGTGAAAGCTGTACCCAGTGTTCGGGTTCTACTTCCACGAGCTCGGGCCTTATCTGGAAATCCTTGTCTTCCGTCGGAAGGGGAGACCTTTCGGCGAAGGCGTCTCCGGGCGGGAGGTTATATAGCTGGGGCGGCTGCCCATCAATCTGCGCGAGGCGTCCGGTCTTCTCTTCCAGCTTGGGGACCGAGTTGATAAGCGCCTTGGTGTATTCGTGTTTGGGGTCGTTGAAGATGGTGCGGACGTCGGCCAATTCGACTATTCGGCCCGCGTACATGACGGCAACCCTGTCGCACATCTTGGCTACGATGCCGAAGTCGTGGGTGATGAACATGATGGCGACGCCGGTCTCCTGCTGAAGGTCGTTCAGCAGCCTGAGATATTGCGCCTGAATCGTGACGTCAAGAGAAGTGGTGGGCTCGTCGGCGATCAGTACGGCGGGGTCGCAGGAGATACCTATTGCTCCGACGACGCGCTGGCGCATACCACCGGATAGCTGGTGGGGATAGTCTCTCATTCGCACTTCGGGGGCCGGGATGCGCACTTTTCGAAGCATATCAACTATGGTGTCCTTGAGGACCTCGCCACCGAAGCCCTTGTGAATCTTGAGGGCCTCGCCCACCTGGTCTTCGATATCGAAGACGGGGTTGAGGGCCGTCATGGGATCCTGCAACACCATGCCGATGCGGCTGCCCCGGACTTTTTCCATATCTCCTTCGCTGAGCTGGAGAATGTCCTCTCCTTCGAGGAGAACCTGGCCGCCAACAATGTGACCAGGAGGGGAAGGAATCAGACGCATGATGGAAAGAGAGGTGACCGACTTTCCGGAACCCGATTCACCAACGATTCCGAGTGTCTCGCCACGCTTGAGCTGGAAGCTAACGCCGTCAACCGCCTTCACCACTCCCCAGCGAGTAACGAAATATGTACGCAGGTCTCGAACGTCTAGTACAACATCACTATTGCTGCCATTGGAGGTGGTCATCCTGTCCTACTCCTTGAAACGAGTTTCATCTCTAAGTCAAACATATGCTGCAATCTCACACAGGCCAAGTTTCCGCACCTGAATTTGCCTACCAATTTGATAGGGGGCAAGTTTGCCCAATATAGACAAAGTGAAGGCAAAATGCAACCCCGCGACGGCAGATGGTGGCAAGCGAAAGACCTATTGTCCCGTGTCGGCCCCGGCTCCGCCCGCCCATGCGCCGAGGGCCATGTAGCCGCCGTCTATCACAACGTGGGCTCCAGTCATGAAGGACGACTTTTCACCAGCTAGGAACATAACGAGGTTTGCTATGTCCTGGCCGGTCCCGATTCTGCCTATGGGGTGTCCCGCGCCATACCTGTCAAGCGTCTCCTCGATGTCTCCGCCTTCGGAGGCGGCGACGGTCCTGACCATGCTGGTGTCAATGGTACCAGGACAGATGGCGAGGACGCGGATGTTTTCGGGGGCGTAGTCGAGCGCCATCTGCCGGGTGAAAGAGAGGACGCCGCCCTTGCTGGCGGCATAAGCGGGAACTAGGTACTGGGACTGGAGTCCCTGTACGCTGGCGTTGTTGATGATGACTCCACCGCCGCGCGCCCGGAGTTCGGGGATGGCGTACTTGGCCATGAGGAAGTAGCTCTTGAGGTTGACGTCGAGGATCCTGTCCCACATTTCTTCAGGGGTGTCCTCGACGTTTCTATAAGAGTCAATTGGCTGGATCCCGACGTTGTTGAAGAGGATGTCCACGCCGCCGAACTCGGCGACTGCGCTCTGGACGACGTTGCGGGCGTCGCCAGAGAGAGCCACGTCCGATTCTACGAACAGGGCAGATCCGCCGCCGCCGCGAATATCAGACTGGCGCCGTCGGCCGGCCTCAGAGTCGAGGTCAGCGATTACGACGCTGGCTCCATGGCGAGCGAATTCGGAGGCGGTGTCGCCGCCCATTCCAAGCGCGCCGCCGGTAACGATTACTACCTTGTCGTCGAATTCAGCCATCGAGATCTCCATCTAAGTCCCATCAATTTCATATATCTTCGTTTATGTTATCAGTCATACTACAGGTGGGCTGCTGGTGACCCAACTGCAGTGTGCTGGTGGGGTCTGGTACCTGCATCTGACCTGTATTCACCTGCATTTGTAGCTAAATGGCCTAAAATTTTTCTTCCGCCGACCATACCATATATTTCAATTTATAATTCCCAATTGGCAGTTCTGGATGTCCAGATGGTAGTTCAATGGTGGTAAGACATGGGATATTGTAGTGAATTCAGCACAGATGTACAAGGGGTTGGCGGGAACTTCCGCGAGCGTGGTACAATGGGCGCATCCGACAGAGTGGGGATATAGCTCAATTGGGAGAGCGCGGCGTTCGCAATGCCGAGGTTGGGGGTTCGAGCCCCCCTATCTCCACCATCCCGTCGTTCAATCCCCCCGCACGATATGTCCTGCACAAACATGAGGTATGCACAGTTTACTTCGGACGTGAATTACAAACGGGGTGTGGAGACATAATCGCCACACCCCGTTTCACTTATCGTCCTATTTGCTGGATGCTGAAGTTGAAGTCTACCGGAAACCGGTCCTGCCCTCCCTCATGTCGCGGTCTAGCCAGACGTAGGCCCACTTCGTGGAGTAGTCCACGAACGCCAGAATTCTCTCGCCATTGTGGTTCTGCACCCATGGCTGCCAGTAGTCGCCGCTGAACCCGGCCGGAATCTGTACAGCCGGCGCCAGCTCGAGGAAGCTGGTGTTCGCCTCCTTGATCAGAGCTATCTGCTCGTCAGACTCGGTCGCGGCCAGTACGTCCTCCCACATCGCATGCCATGCGGGGTCATTCAGGTTGGAGAAATTCCACTGGTGTCCCGCCCTGAAGTTGTTCAGCGCGTTCGGCCTCGCCGGCTCGTGCCAGAACAAGAAGTCGTACTGCTTTTCGAACAGGCGGCTCTGTAGGACAGGAGTGTCCACCAGGTCCAGAGTGACCTTCACGCCAATGTCGTCCCAGAAGTCCACCGCTATCTGGGCAGACTCAAGCTCGAGCTCGATGGAGTTCCTGATCACTATGTCTATCTCGAAGCGCGTGCCGTCAGCATCCAACGGATATCCGGCCTCGTCCAGAAGCTCTTCCGCCTTCGCAGGGTCGTAATTGAAGTAATCCTGGACCATTTCCGGCTGCTGGTCCAGAGGCACGTAGTGCAGCGGCCACTCAGGAGACGATGGAAATGCGAACAGCACAGTGTCGCCCTCGAACAGGTTGTCCGAGAAGACCTGCCTATCTATGGCGTAGTTCATCGCAAGACGCACCTTGAGATCGTCGAATGGAGGCTTGTTCATCGGCATCCAGAACACGTGCGCTCTCTCAAGAGGCTTGACTTTGCCGAGGTCAGGGTTCGACTCTTCGATGCTGGCCCAGTCGGACGCGCGCACTGAGCGCAGCTTGTCAATCTTGCCCGTCCTCAGGGCGGCCAGTCTGGCGGCTTCCTGAGGTATGATGATCTCGACTATCCCATCCATGAAGGGCATTGCGTATTCCGTGCCCTCTACGGTGTACGTGGCCCACCAGTCCGGGTTCTTCTCGAATTCGAGCTTGCTGCCGGCTACATATCCATCCTCGACCGTCATCCACGGCCCAGTGCCGGACTGGTTCCAGGGAACGTCCGTGCCAAGCTCGATGGTCTCAGGGGGAGCGGCTATGAGGTAAGGACCCCAGGCGAACTCGTAACCCCAGAAAGAGACCGGCTTGTTCGTGTGGTAGGTAACCGTGTCGTTGACGCCGTCGCCATCGGTGTCGTCACCGGTGACCTCGTCCAAGAAGTCGTGCCTGGGCCAGCGGCAGTCCTTGATGCGGTTCATCTCGGCAACCAGTTCGTCAACTTCGACCAGCCTGCCGAATGTGGGATGCTTGTCCTGCCATCTGACGCCCGGCCTGACGTGGAAGCTGTAAGTCAGAGGGTCTGGCACTGACCAGCTATCGGCCAGGGCCCCGGTGGCGAGCTTGTCCGTCCCGAATCCCAGTGTGGGCAGATACGTTGTCTCGTTAGTTCCAGACGGACCCTTGTTGTAGTCGCCCATCAGGAAATTCTCGACCGAATAGGAGAGCCTTTCCTGATTCTTGAATTCGCACATGTCCCACTTGGAGCCGGGATCGCTGGGCGTCGAGATTCTCAGCTGTCCGCCATAGGACGGGCCTGTTCTTATCTCGACGGCCTTGACGTCCTCGGGCCTCAACTGCGCAATGGCGAGTGGAGCAGCCTCCACCGCAGCCTCGGCAGCCCTCTTAGCGGCCTCTTCAACCGACTTCGCTATCTGCGCCTCCTGCGCCTTCAGGGCTTCCTGAACGGCCTTGGCGACATCTTCAGAGGTCGCACCCGCCGGCTGCGCCGCGGGAGCAGGCTGGGCAGCCTGCGCCTGCTGCACCGCTTGCTGAGCCGCCTGCGCCGCAATCGCGGCGACGTCCGGCGTAGGCGCGGCAGGAGCCGCCGGCGTATCACTTGCACACGCCATCAGCACCACTAACACTAATGCGAGAGTCGCTATCGCTGTCAATAACTGCACTTTCTTCAATCTCGGTACCCCATCCTTTCCTAGCTATACACTGCGCGTTGTGGTGGGACTAAAGCTACGGGGCTTTAACAGGCTGCGAAAAAACGCACCTTGAAGCCTCGCTCTCAGTAACGTCGGGATACAACGACTCATCTGGTAATCTCGATACTGCCTCCGATAATGGGCTTAGGTTGGTTCCAGCAGCCCAAAATCGGATACAGTTACGAACGCTATTTCACGAAATATATTCTCCGATTTGCATTGTGTCAACCTTGATCGGCTCACATGTGAACGGCCCAGCAAAAGTGTTCCATTTGGACGGAGCGACACGTCAAGGTCGGGCAGGCATTGAACCACCGGGGCGGAGAAAAACAACGCTGCCTCATATCTTCTCGTAAACCTGGATGCGGTGTCTGTTGGATTCGGTCACGTACAGCCGTCCCTGCCGATCCAGCTTGACGGATATCGGCCCCCAGAAGTACGGCTCGACTCGCGCGGACTCCTGGTAGGGAGTCTCCACATCCGGGCCCGGAGTCACCATGATGTTGGCCTTCTGGCGCGCCTGCCACTCGTCCGGGTTGGCCGCGTAGAACTCTTCAGCCCACTTGGACAGCATCGCCTGTCCCCTTAGTTTCTCCAGGAACTCTCCGTCAGGCCACAACACCTGAACACGCTCGTTGCCCCAGTCGGCCACGTAGATAAGCCCTTCGTCATCAACCGCGACGCTGGACGGTCGCCTGAACTGACCGTCGCCGCCGCCCGACTCTCCGAACTCCGCCATAAACTCGCCGTTCGGAGAGAACTTCTGGATGCGGTCGTTTCGCCAGTCGGCCACGTACACGTTGCCGATTCTGTCGAGCGTGACGCCCCAGGGCATATTGAACTCGGCGGGACCGTTCCCCGGACGACCGAAGCTCGACATGAACTCGCCATCTCCTGTGAACCTCTGGACGCGCCCGTTATAGGCGTCCGCGACCAGTACAGCGCCAGCGTGGTCAACCGCAATTCCGGACGGGCCATCGAACTGTCCGTCGCCCGAACCGTGCTCGCCCCAGTGCCGGATGTACTGGCCGGACGTGTCGAACACGGTGACGCGGTCATTGTGCTCATCGGCGAGATACAGGTTGTCTTCCGAGTCAAACACCACGGACGTCGGCCACACGAACTGCCCGGGCTCCGAGCCGTAAGATCCAAAGTGTCCGTAGTAGTTGCTCTCCAGATCGCAGATTCCGATTCGTATTCCGTATGGCTGGAGGGAGTTTGTGCGGCTGACTACGTAGATGCGGTCGTCGCTGGAGAATGCAATATCCACCGGATTGCTGAACCCGCGTCCCTCCATCGCAACGATTCCAATCGTACGGTCGTATTTCAGCGTCCGTCTTGCTGCCATCTCCCATCCGACCTCCTGGACCTCAAAGTATCGAACGACTCAGACTCCGCGTCGCTGATGCGCATACAAGCCTGAGCTACGCCGATGGTACTGTTCCGCTCTGCGTCGAATTTCGTCTTTCGATCCATATCGTTGTGATAGTATCGCAATCACCAAATAGGAGTCCATGACGATGACTGATGAGGACAGGGTCTTTCGGTTATTTCCCGATGCAACTTCTGTCGTTCGTCCTGAGCCTGTCGAAGGGCCGCCCGTTCATGGTTCGACAAGCTCACCACGAACGTACTTGGTCTAATTGGTTGATAATCGAAAGACCCTGTTGATGAGGAGTGAACCGATGCGCGTTGGATTCATTGGGACCGGGAGCATAGGCCAACCCATGGCGGGCCAGGTCCTCGCCGCGGGTTTCTCCCTAGTAGTCCACGACATAGACCGAAGCTCGACGACTCCCCTACTCGAAGCTGGGGCCGAGTGGGGCGACTCCCCAAAGGCACTCGCCCAGCAGTGCGACATAGTATGCACCTGTCTTCCGGGTCCGCCTGAATTCCAGCAAGTGGTTTACGGCACCGATGGCATCCTGGAAGGAATAGCTGCCGGCTCAGTGCTGGTGGACCACACGACCAACTCTCCCGAACTTGTAAGAGACACTCACCGTACGCTGGAGAGTGCAGGAGTTGCTATGCTCGACGCCCCGGTCAGTGGCGGCGCGGAAGGCGCGAGAACACGCGACCTGACCATGCTGGTCGGGGGAGACAGCGACATAATCGATCGCTGCAAGCCGGTCCTGGACGCGATTGCCAGGACGGTCATGTACGTCGGTGACATCGGTGCGGGCTGCGTGTGCAAGATCGCGCACAACTGCGCAGGGTTCTCGCTGGACATGGCGACGGTCGAGTGCCTCACGATGGGAGTGCGCGCAGGGGTGGAGCCGTCGGTGCTGGTGGATGTGTTCCAGAAGTGCGCAATCGGCAGGAACTTCAACCTGCACACTCGTCTGCCCGACACGCTGTTCAGCGGCGACTTCGAACCCCGTTTCGCGCTGAAAACCGCTTTAAAGGACATGCGGCTTGCCACTGAGCTGGCCGAGCGCTACGGCGTCCCTATGAACCTGACTAACGTCTGCCAGGCAGAAATGGAGGAGGCCATGACCCGGGGATGGGCCGACCTTGACAGCTCTGCGTTCCTCCGACTCCAGGAGGAAAGGTCGGGAGTGCAGCTGCGACTGGTGTGAGCGAGTCAGGCCAGTTGGTACTCCCGCGTCGAACCGATCAGACGCAGGGTCTCCGCGACGCGGGTGGTGAGGTCGTCTTGCTCGTAAGCCTCTGAGGACGCCACAAGAGTCGCACGTGTCTCATCCGAAACCGTGATCGGCCCGAGAAGGTCCAGGCAGGAGTCAACCAGCGTCGCCGAGTCGAACTGCGCCCGCTGTTCGGAGGCGAGCCTGTCCGCGATGTCTCGGACGCCTGGCGAGCCTGGATTGCCAAGGTACTGCGAGGCGAAGTTGACCCTCTCGACGAGAGACCCGCTGTCAATCCACTCGGCTCCCTCGTGCCACCCCTCTACGTTTGGAGGGTTCATGAGCTCCTGTCCCATGTAGTTGGTGGCGAGACCAACCTGGAACATCTCGACAGTCGGTCGCGGGAAAGGCCGGGCAGTCCTCAGCGTCCCCGCCACCAGTTCCGCCGGACTCTTGACTCTGCGGAATCGGACAGCGGTTGACTTGAAGTGGTCTGAATTGAACATGTGCCTCAAGACAGCTTCGATGACATAGCCGGAGTCGAAGTAGGTCTGGCAGAGTCTCTCGATCAGCTCCTCACCTTCCTCATCAACGTCGTCAGCGACGAAAAACTGGTACAGACGAGTGCACACGAAACGAGCTGTGGCAGGCTGCCGGACTATCACCTCAATGACGTCCTCGCCGTCGAACGGACCGCTCTCGCCGAGGAATATCTTCTCCGAGTAGTCGTGGTCGTCCGACCTGAACTCGAACTGGCAGGCAACGCGGCTGTAAGGCCAGATCGAGGCCTTCATGGCTCGCAGCGCCATGTATTCGGCATTCTCGAAGGTCCAGCCGGTGAATGCGCGCGCAGCCTCCTTCACGTCCTGCTCGGTGTAGTTGCCGATTCCCATCGAAAAGAGCTCCAACAACTCACGGCCGTAGTTCTCGTTTACGGCGTCCCTGTGGTTGTCCTGGTTGTCGAGCCAGTGGAGCATCGCGGGGTCCCTGGAGACCTGGACCAGGAGTGCGCGGAAGCTACCGAGACCGTACTTACGAAAGGTCTCGATCTGGTTCACCATAGTTTGTACGTTGTTGACCTTGCGCTCCCCCGTGGCGAACAGGCTGTGCCAGAAGAGCGCAATCTTCTCCTGGAGCGGGCTGGTCGTGGTCATCATGCGGTAGAGCCAGTTGGCGACCGCGACTTCCACAACACGCAGCTCTGACTGATCTACGTGGTACCGCCTGATGATGTCGTCGGGCATGTACGAAACGGTGGATGTGTCCAGCAGGGCATCCACGGTCTTCTCGTAGCCGTCGGCAATCGCCGACTCAAGCTCGTCGCGGGTCGCGCCGAAGCCAGCACGGCGCATCAGGTGTGCCATCAGGTGTACGTCTTCGCTGCTCATTCCACTACCTCCAAGCCTGTCTGCCGCTGGAAATGGCTTCCCGGAAAATTCATGGATTTTCCTCAAACGTGTCCGATAGTAAGACAATGCGGGTCAATGGCTGGCTTCGGAGACATCATATATAGGACGGGCGAGCGGGGCAAGATACGTGGTTCCCCACGGCAGCGCTTCCTTTTCATGTGGTAGCTGTCAGCAGTCCCCGATCTGAAAGTATCGTTCACAAGTGAGCGGCTCTGACGCGACTGCGGGCACACAATTCACCCACGCAATCAACCGGGCTGACGCCGAACATGCTGTTGACTCCGGCAAGCTGACCATCCAGAATACTTTTTTAGATGGCTCGTGACGGAAACTCGTCTTCGCCGACCATAGCTGGACGCCCGGCTCAGTCCCATATGCATGCAATCAAGGGGCCTATTTGTGCGCGAACCCCGACACTCTGGGGTAATGTCCGCTTGTATCCAAAATCACTAAATTTGGCACTATCTCTACAGCGTATGTATCCCGATGTCACTTAGTTTAGTAACATTTCTTGCGTTAGCCTCGTCCGCCTTGTCGCCCCTACCACCCCTATATCGTACCCTACCAAAATTCCACTTAACAACTTGACGGAGTGTCTCCATATTGCTAGGCTGTTTATATTAAAGACCCCGTTCGACCGAGTGATAGTTGGTTCGACGGGGTCTTTGTGTTTGGGCAGTATGGGCGATGGAAGCCGCTCGGCCTAGCAAGACGAGAGATGCGGTTCGACTCCGCTACTGCCCTTATGGGGACGGCAGGAGCACGGCTGGCTTTTGACCCTTGTCCGTCCGAGTTAGCTTCTCGGCATCTCCACCGTCCTGGTTACATTATAGCATTAGAACTATCGTTTTGCAATCACCCCTAATCTTCCTTGTTGCCCTGTATTTCTTTGTATATGTCGTTTAGTCTGTTCATTATCCATATTAGGGATAGCATGATAAAGCCCAAGAACCATATAATCGCAGCCACAATAATTGGATCATAGTCAGGCGGATATGGACTAGGTATAGTTGTAACACACCAGCCGAATAGAATAAATGCTCCCAATAAGCCTGTCCATATTGTAAGTACCCAAGTCATCCGTCTCATGGTTGCCCCCTCTCAGCTTGATACGGGTGTTTGCCACAACAGCCATATTGGAACCTCAAGGGGGCATGATGCCCCACAAGCCTTTGGTTCCAATCGAGACACACGCCTCGCTATGGCTGTTGTGGCACTTTTACCCTACCACAAAGTTTTCATGCGTGCCATTACATGAAAACATATGCACTATTCGCAGCTGAGGCAGACAGTTTGTTGCTATAATATAAGCATGGAGATATGCTTATGGCGACAACACTAATGGACATATTGGACAACTACAACACCGAAAAGAAATGCCGGAGACTGTTCGAGCGGATTAAGTGGTATAACGGGATAGCCTGTACCAGATGCGGTAGCCTTAACCTGTCCCGCCATACTGTACGCAAGATTTACGAGTGTATGGACTGTTGGTACTACTTCTCAGTTACTGCGGGAACAGCCCTACATAGGAGCAACTTACCTTTGAGGAAGTGGGTACTGGCTACCTACCTGATGTGCGAAAGTAAGAAGGGTATGTCAGCATTACAGGTACAGCGTATGCTTGATGTCGCCCCGAAGACTGCTTGGTACTTGAACCATCGCATACGCTTTGCCATGTCCCAACTCCCACCACCTAAGTTGAATGGGATCGTCGAGGTTGATGAAACATGGGTAGGTGGGAGAAACAGAGGACGCTACGAAAACCCCTTCGAGAACAAGACCCTAGTAGTGGGTATAGTGGAGCGACGCGGCGATGTGATAGTACAGGTAGTTCGTAAGAGGGACAGGCGAACACTCCATAGGTTCGTGCTATCGCATATTGACCCTAATGTTAAGGCTATCTTTACCGACCAGCATCACGGCTATCGTGGACTGCCCAGGCATGAGGCTGTTAACCATAGTCAATACGAATGGGCGCGAGGGGAAGTGCATACCAACACTATTGAAGGCGTATGGGCTTTATTGAAACGCTCCATTATGGGAGCATACCACCATGTTAGCCCCAAGTACCTTGACCTGTACATTGAGGAACTAGCTTGGAAGTACAACAACCGACACAGGGACAAATTCCTACTCGCTCTACGGGAACTGCTTAGGGATGGCAACTACATCAGCTACGAGGAACTAACAGAGAATTACAAATAGCCCCTTGCGAACAATACAGAAGGATGTAATAAAATACATAAAGGCAAGGCAGAAAGGAGGTACGCTCGTGAGAGAGGCACTCGACAAGAGCCAAAACCTTGATCCATTAAAAGGAGTGAAACGGGGCGGTGAGTCGTAGCCCGTAGCCGCCCTTCACTAGGGTTACACCCTATCGGACACCAACCAAATTCCTAGCCTTGCCTCTGATTTGCCTAGCCTTGTTTTATGATACTATCATATTATACAATTAAATATAGCCCTCCAATGGATATAAAGAGTAGCTCAGTTGTGGGACAGAGCAGCCATCATTGGAGGGCTACTCTTATTGTATCAAACGCCAAAGCTAACGTGTCAAGTACAGGTTGTCCGAACGCCTATTTATCGTCTAAGAAAAAGACCAAGAAACCCTTGTAACTTAGTGAATAGCTATTTGGATTCGTGTACTTTGCAGAGTGGGACAATTCGGCCAGAAGGGGATACTACACTAGCGCACAAATAGGCAGACTGTCGGCGTAGAGTAGGTAACACACATCAAGGGGGACTTTTCATGCGCACTAACACGACCAAGGCTAAACTCAACGAAGGCAGAGTCGTCTTCGGAGCCATCATCACCCGCTACGCTCCCGACATGGTGGAAATCTTCGGTGCTCTGGGTTACGACTTCGTGATGATAGATTGCGAACACGGACCAGCCAGCCTGGACCAGGTCGAACACATGGTACGCGCCGCAGAGTCCTTCGATATCACTCCTATCGCACGCATTCCCGACCATTCCGAGCACACCGTACTCCGGTTCCTCGACCGCGGCCTCCAGGGGATAATCGTGCCACACGTCAATACAGGGGAGCAGGCCGCGGCCATAGCCCGGGCAGCTCGTTATTATCCCGAGGGCTACCGTGGCATGGGCGGCGGACGGGCCCAGGACTACGGCATCGGCGTATCCAGGGACGAGGCGACGGCCTGGGTCAACTCCCAAGTGCTGGTTATCCCCATGGTCGAAGACGTAGAAGCGGTCCGTAACCTTGACGACATTCTCCAGGTGTCCGGCGCTGACGTTCTCCACGTAGCGGCCTCCGATCTGGGCCAGAGCCTGGGAAATCCTGAGGTGACAGAAGTCCGCAGAGTGATGAGCGAGGTCATCCCACGGATTCGGGCCGGCGGGAAGTTCGCCGGTGTCGGCGGCAACAATCCCGCCGACACCGAGGGAGTCGCCGAATTCATCAACCAGGGCGCCAACTTCGTGACAGTTTCCGCCTGGGGACTACTCCGCATCGGAGCTGAAGACTTCCTGGAGAACGTCAAGGCCGCTCTGTAGATGCCGATGTTTCACCCATGGAGGAAGGGACTCTTATAGTAGTACCTGAACTATGGTCAGCCGTGTCTCTTGAGGCGCCCTGTAATCTTGGCCCACTTCTCGGCGAGAGCGAAGGCGGCTACGCTGAGAGGCACCAGGAGCACGCCGAAGACGAGCAGCATTACCAGGATTCTTGTCATCTCTCCAATGCCTTGCCCGTCCAGCATCGCGCCGCGTATGCCGTCGAGCATATAAGTCGCCGGAGACAGGTAGGAAACGGCCTGCAACCAGCCAGGCAGCACGTCCACGCTGTAATAGACGCCGGACACGAGCAGAACGACGGCCTGCACCATGAAGGACATCTGTGGGCCGCGCTCTGGGTATAGCAGCGGCAGTATTCCCGCGAGTATCGCGAGTCCGATTACGCTGACGCTTCCGACGGCTATGACCGCGAACGCGGCGAGCCAGTCGGCGTTCGCGACGTTTATGTCGAAGAAGGGCGCGGCCAGGGCGAAAATGAGAACAGTTCTGAGTACGGCGTGGGCGACTCCGAACACGGACATTCCGAGCAGGTGTATGACGCGCGGCACAGGGGCCATGAGGGTATGTTCTATGGTCCCCTCCCAGCGTTCCCATCCGACGACCAGGCTGACATCGTCGAGGACGGCGGATAGGTAGGCCCAGACCAGTGTCCCAATCAGCAGGAACATAACGAGCCTGTTGATCTCATTCCTGCCGACGATGCTGTCCTGGCCGACCTGTTCGGCAATGAAGGTGATGGCGAGGGTGTTCACGACTCCATAGACGAGCCAGACGAGTTCCCAGCACCAGTATCGCTTCCAGAGATTTATCTGGCGCTCGAAGAACGCCCAGGCGAGTCCGATTGGCCGGGGCCTTCCGAGCGCGGTATGAAAGTCTGCGCTAATCATCTGTCTCCTCGTCCTCCTCTATACTTCTGCCGGTCAGTTCGAGATAGACTTCTTCCATGTCAACTTCCTCCAAGGGCCTGTCACCCGCGACCATGGCGCGCAGCTGGTTGGGCGTACCCTCTGCTATGATGCGGCCTGCGGAGAAGACTGCTATGCGGTCGCAGAGCAGGTCGGCCTCCTGCATATCGTGTGTAGTCAGCAGAATCGTGGCGTCGTGGTCACGGCGCACGGTCTGAATGAATGCCTGGACTTCGCGGCGGCTGCGTGGATCGAGGCCGGTGGTCGGTTCGTCGAGAAGCATCAGGACGGGCGAAGTCAGAAACGCTCGGGCGACGGCTACCTTCTGCTGCTGGCCGCGAGACAGGTTCTGCATAGGCTCGCGGGCCTGTTGCTCGGTGAGCATGAGGCGGTCGAGAATGTCGTAGGCGCGTGACTTTATGCCCGATGTCTTCAGGCCATAGACGCGACCAAAGAACATCAGGTTTTCAATCGCGCTCATGCTTCTGAAGAAGGAAGGGTCGGCGGAGACGCGGTTTATCGCGGGCCTGACCTTCGCGGGTTCTCTGACGACATCGTATCCGAATACCTCTGCGAGGCCCGAATCGGGCAGCAGCAAGGTGCTCAGTACGCGGACGAGCGTTGACTTGCCGGAGCCGTTGGCGCCGATGATTCCGTATATCTCTCCGCGCTGAATCTCGAAGGAAACGTCGTCAATGGGCCTGACTTTTATCTTTCGAGGCCGGTTTCTGAGTACCGGAACGACTTGACGCCAGTCGGGGCCGCTGGGAAAGTTCTTCGCAAGGGATTCGACTCTGAGCGGCATTGCGCTGTTCATAATCTTTCTCCTGGTTTCCGCTCTAACGGCGGATTTTCAGACAAATAGAAAAAGCCCACTATCTCGATTACCGCGATAGTGGGCGAAGGAACGACCTTAAAGAGTTTAGCTCAAGTCGAATGCGCACTTCCCCCACGAACGCGGCCAACCCGCAGCCCGCGGGTTCTCACGATCATCGTGGCGATTGGGGATATGTTCAGCATTTCGACCATCAACTCCTGATAGATTGATGCTAGCGATTAGTCTAATCGAAAGTCAAGGGAGGATTTTAGCTGCGGCTGCCGCGGTAGTCTCGGAAGGGGCCGTCTCGCCATTCCAGGGCGGCCTTGAGGCCCTCGGCTCTGGAGCGGCGGGAGAATTCCTTGACTATCGGAGCCTGGTGAGCGATTGCGTCGGTTTCGGCGGCGAGGCGCTGGAGGGTATCACGTCCCATAAGTTCCATAGCCTTGTTGACGATGCTCTTGTTGGCGGCAAGCAGTTCCCAGGGGATCCTGGCCATGGTTCGGGCGAGGTCCTCAACGGTGTCCTCAAGCTCGTCGCGCGGGACGGACTTCCATACAAATCCGATCTCCTCTGCGCGCCTGCCGGATACGGATTCGCCGGTGAGAAGGAACCACTTGGCCCACTGCGGGCCGACCATGTATGTCCACATGTGGGTGGGCGGCGCGCCCATCGAGCGCACTGGCGGGAAGCCTATCTGGGCGTCGTCAGCCGCGATGGATATATCACAGTGCATGGCGAGGTCTGTGCCTCCGGCGATGCAGTATCCGTGAATGCCGACGATGACGGGCTTGGAGAGGTTGAGTATCTGGGACATGGTATTGGGGGTTTGCTTCATGCGGTGGATGTCCACGCGGATGTTGTCCCGCGCCGCCTGAGCGGAGACTTCGGCTTCGGGGGTAGCGGGAGGCGTGATGTCGTACCCGGCGCAGAAGGCACGTCCTCTACCCATGAGTGTCATAACGCGGATATCGGGATCGTCGTCCAACATTTGCATACAGTCCACGAGCTCGGCCTGGAGTTCGCGGCTGAGGGCGTTGAGTTTCTCGGGTCGGGCAAGGTAAACCCGCCCGATGCCGTCGGATGCGTCATATTCGATGAATTCGTAGGTCATTTCTATACCCTTTGCGAGATTTGAGAAGATTGAGTCTGAGCGAGCGCATTGTATCACACGGCTACAATTCGGCTCGCGATTTGTGGTATGATTCTGGTGTCGAGCGGGAGTAGCTCAGTGGTAGAGTCCCTGCCTTCCAAGCAGGCTGTCGCGGGTTCGAATCCCGTCTCCCGCTCCAATCCCTTCGGACTTCCCTCCCCACCACACCATTCACATGGAGCGACGCCATGAAAAGAGTGGGCTTTCTGCTTAAAGTCAGGCAGGACATGCTTGCCGAGTACAAGGAGCATCACCGGAACGTGTGGCCGGAGATGCTGGATGCTCTGCGGCGTAACGGGTGGCGAAACTACTCGCTGTTCGCGCGTGAGGATGGGCTGCTATTCGGGTATTTCGAGGCGGAGGAGGACTTCGAGGCGGCGCTGGATGGTATGTCGGGCGAGGACGCGAACGCTCGCTGGCAGGAGTTCATGGCTCCGTACTTCGAAATTCCGCCCGGAGCGAGGCCGGATGAGATGATGGTGGAGTTGGAAGAGGTGTTTCACACGGAGTGACCTAGTGTTTCAACACCTTTGGATTGACGGTTTATCTACTCTCACCCTAGCCCTCTTCCCGAAGGAGAGGGGATAAATGGGAATCTGCATATCCATCACAGCTAAGTTGTCGCACTACTAGATAGGCAGGGTTTTGATATGAGACTCGAAAATAAGGTCGCTATCGTTACGGGAGGCGCGGCGGGCATTGGGCGCGCGATATGCGAAGTGTTCGCTAAAGAGGGCGCGAAGGTTGTCATCGGTGACATTGACGCAGATGGCGGACGTGAGACGGTGAGGCTGATCGAGGGGGAGGGCGGGAGCGCGGTGTTCGTTCCGACCAACGTGTCGCAAGAGTCTAAGGCTAAAGCTCTCGTGGAGAAGGCGGTGTCGGAGTACGGGGCGGTCAATGTTCTGGTGAACGACGCGGCGGCGTTCGTGTTCGGTAAGATACAAGACGTTACGGACTCGGATTGGCAGAGAGTCCTAGGAGTGAACGTGCTGGGGCCTTCGTACATGGTGAAGCACGCGCTGGAGCCGATGAGGGCGGCGGGCGGCGGTTCAATCGTCAACATCGCATCAGTGTCGAGTTTCGTTGCGCAGCCCGCGTTCGTACCGTATAACACGTCGAAGGGCGCACTGCTTCAACTCACTCGTTGCCTGGCTATGGACCTCGCGCCGCACAACATCCGGGTCAACTGCGTTTGCCCGGGCGCGATACTTACGCAGGCGACTGAGCAGCACCGCCAATTCACGGGCGAAGATCGCGAGAAGTTCCTGTCGGAAGCGGCGAACTCGAACTTCTTGAAACGGTTCGGGCAGCCGAAAGAGATCGCCTACGGCGCGCTGTTCCTGGCCTCGGACGAGTCTTCGTTCATGACCGGGCAGCCGCTGATAATCGACGGCGGCGCGACGGCGCAGTAGTTGGCCTCAGGCACGCGCCCCTACACGGAGCGAGTCGAGCATCCTTCGGGATACGGCGGCTATGTCTTCAACCGCATGATCGAACACCGCTTCGTTGGCCTTTGAGGGTTTTCTATACCCACTTATCTTGCGGACGAACTGAAGCGCCGCTTCGCGTATCTCCTCGTCAGACGCCGGACGGTCGGCGCTCCTGAGTTTCTTAATGCTTCTGCACATGGGGTTACTCCACGTATATGACTAAATCCCACTGACTCTCTTGCCATGGGAAGCGAGTATCTCTGTCACACACGATATACACGCCAAAGCAGACGTTCATATGAACGAGCGAGGGCAATGTACAAGGGGTCGGTCTCCGGCGCGAGCGGGGACACCAGTATCGAGCGCCATCCCGCGCGATTAGCGCCGACAATGTCAGTGGCAAGTCTATCACCCACGAATGCCCACTGCTCCGCCGGTACGCCAAAGTGCCGCTCGGCTTCACGATAAGGCTCAATGGACGGCTTCTTATCCTCCATCGGTATAACGTATAGGGGGAAATGCTCCTTTAGCTCGGCGCGTCGCTTGTCTGTGCAATTCGAGATGATGCACATTTGACCGGAGAACAGATCACACATTGACTCAATGTTCGCCAGTAGTCGTTCATGTATATCTGTACCGTGAAAGGCGCACAGCGTTTGATCAGCGTCGAAACCGACAGCGCGGACACCCAAGTCGTACAGAGCGCGAGCGTCTATGTCGGCTATGCTGTCGAACTGGTGGTCAGGGCGAATTTCATTTCGGCGCGGGATGAGATGATCAAGGATCAGCATCAGAGGCTCCTACTACTCCATAGCATCAATAGCAGTTGCAACATTGGCAGTCCGGGCGTTAGTTCAGGACTTCGTAAATGGTGACTTCATCGGAATGGAACACCTTGCTCACGTAGGAGGAGAGGCTCGAATCGAACTTGGCGATCCCCTCCGGAGAATAGTATGACCTCTCAAGCTGACCTACATAGATATACTTAACGCCATATTGAGCCAGTAAGTCCCTGGCAACCGAGACGTCCTGGGTGGAGTAGATGCGCTCGACATCGCGTATGCGGGGCGCGACCATCTGGCGATAGTCCCAGCGCTGCTGCTCCTGGTGCCACTGCCAGCCAACGACGCTGGGCAGGCCGGTGTATATCGAGACGCGGCCTCCCCAGCGATATGTGGGCGTGTTCGCCTCGAGGATGATTGGCGAACCCCGAACGTTTTCCCGCAGCCACCTGATGCCCTCGAAATCGGCTTCAAGGTCAATTGGGCCTTCGGATTCGTGGTAGATAGTTCCCTCGACGTAGGCGAGGCCGTTCAGCGTGAGAGGCGTGACATTGCCGTTGAAGCGGTCGCGCAACCTGTCCTGCGTTCCGAGGACGGGGTACACAGCCGCGCTCATAATCAGGACGGCCAGTCCGCCAGCCCAGACGTATCGGTATCCCCATGGTCTCGCTCCGTTGAACAGTTCTGAGCCGAACAGTCTCCAGACCATGAACGCGGCGGCGAGGGCGAGCAGGACCCAGACCTGCATATAGAACTTGAAGACGCTGTTCATGCGCTCGATGTCGCCTTCGACCCTGAATACGTCGAGTCCGAGTACCAGTGCGACGGCCGTTCCAGACATGAGAGATACGAACAGCGTGACCGGCGTGTCGCGTCCGGGATTCGCCAGAGCGCGCCAGGCCACGGCTACAATCAGGGCGATAAGCGCGATTGCAAAGATTATCGTGCCTCCCGCGCCGTAGCCGTATGCCAGAGCAGTCAGGACGTAGCCCGCCGCGAGTGCAGACACGACCAGCGCGAGCAGGGTCCACGGCCCTACCTGGAATGCAGGATTCCCCCGACGCTCTGAGAGGGTGTCCAACAGAGAGTCATAGGTGGGTCGTATTGCCGAAAGAGTCGAGGCCAGGACGCCGCGTAACTGCCACAAATAGAACGATCCTATGGCGAACACAAACAGGCCGGTGATTGCAAGGAATTGCCACAACGGCGTGGTATTGGTCGTCCTCTCGACGCTGCTGAAGAAGGTCTCGTAGTACAGGTGGTAGGGCAGCAAGACAACATAGCCAATGAGGAACACCAGGGCGCTCTTTACGCCCGACCGCAGCAGCATCAAGGACGAAAGACCTCCCTGAGCAAGGTACTCACCAATCGTGATGGCCGCCGCGCCGAACAGCAAGTAGGTCGGATAGTCCCAGGTGTTCAGGAGCCTCAGTGCGCCGACCGCTATGCCCAAGACAGCAATCCTCAAGAACTGCTCAGTGTTCCAGAAGGAATCCCATCCGGCGCGTGACTTAATACCCAGCACTACCGCGGTGCAGATGCCTATGCACAGAACAGTGAACGGCAGCGCCCAGAGGTGCGCGTGCGGGTCGGCGAACAGGAACGTGAAGAATGGGAATTCGGTGATCTCGTGGCCTGGTGGGTCGGGGGGCATCATGCGGCTGGAACGCCAGAAATCGAACTCACCCATCGGAAGGCCCTCCACCGCGACTCGCCACGCTCCCTGTCCAAGCTGTATCGCGCCGTCCAAGTTGCCGAGGAGAACAACGAACAGCGCTCCGAGAACGCCCGCGAGTGTGGGGGAGAATCCACCTGAGACCAATCTCCTGCTCCCGGCGGCGCTCGCAAGGTTGTAAACAACCGAGTAAGAGAAGGCGGCGGTCATGGCGAAGAATAGCGGCACGGCGAGGTTCAGAGCTATCTCGGGCGTGATTCCTGTGGCGTGTATCAGCATCCCTACCAGGAACTGTCCCCAGTAGTAGTAGTTGATATAGCCGCCCCCGAACCAGGGGTCGTAAGGGGGCATAAAACTCGATTTGAGAACGGCGTTCAGGTAGGCCATGTCCATCGGCTTCTCGCCGCCCCTGTACGGGTGCCAGAGGTCGGGGTTGGCCATTCGGACCAGGATGAACGCTGCAAACGCTGCAAGAAATACAAGCTCGGCGACAAGGACTGTCTTCCAGCGCCTCTTGAAGAAGGTGCGGATTTCTTCCCACTTCATAACCAGGAGCGCGAGGTTGACGAGGGACAGCGCTACCGCTCCGGCGATGACGGCTGTGCGAGTGAAGGCCATGAGTTCCAGGCTGGACAACAACCATACGACCAGGCCGAGCAGGAGAAGCCCCAACCCCTTAGAGAACAGCCAGCCCCTGTCGGCGAGGGGCCGGAATACTGCGAAGGCGAGAGGGAAGACGATCAGGGCTATGACTTCCGCGACGACAATCCATATAGCGACCGACATCCAGTCCGCGCGACGGTTGGGATTGATGATGTCGGTCCAAGTTCCACCCATCTGCCGTGCCTCTAATTGATCCGGCGAGAGCATGAGTTGGCGCGAATTCCCGGATTCCGACGGCGGGACTCGTAATCCAGACTGCCGGGTTGGGAATCCGCCGGATGATTCGAGGATGCGGTCGTAGATCGTCTGTGAGTCCAGCCGAGCTTGATTTCGGAAGATGAGCAGCTTGGGATGATCGTAAACCGAGAAGCTCTCGTCGGCGAATCCGAGATTCAGAGATACGGCGTAGGGATCCGATCTCTCCACACCGACGGGCACGGGCAGGTCGGGACGTCCGAAGGTGTCGTCCAGAAAGCCCACTCCAAAGAGATTCGGGTGGGTATCGAAATGGGCTTCCAGCGAGTAGCCGAGTCCGCCGGAGAAGAGTTGCTTGTAGTATTCGCGGCTCACCGGATAGCGTTCGGGCAGACGCGCGACGGTTCCGTAGAGGCGGTTGCTGTAAATGAGTACGTAGTCGGCGGAGGCGAGTTGGTCGCTCATGGCCGAAAATTTCTCATGGTTATCCGGGTTGTAGATCGGCAGTTCGTCCAACTCGTAGCCGTATAGGTCTGGGACACCTTCGTCCCAATGTTCTCTGAGTATAAGAGAGTCGGAGGGTACGTTGGACCTGATCCACTCCCCGGCGCGAACGGCGGAGTGGGTTTCGGCGTATATGCCGATGTAAGAAACAGCATAGAAGAGAGTGGTGGCGAAAGTGAGCGTTCCGACCAATCCCAGCGTGATACGAGCTGAAAGTCTAATACCGCCGGCGAGTCGTCCAGCAGCGCACCATATGTCAGCCAGCATCTTTGCGCCGAATAAGAGCAGGAAAGGTGTAATGGGGATCAGGTAGCGCATGAACTTGACATCGAACGCGCCCGTAATCAGGAAGTATGGTACCACCCAACTCAGCAACAGGGCGGTGATTCTGGTGTCGGGTCTGCGGACTGGGAGCGTGACCAGGATAGCGCCAACCGCGATCGCGGAAGACAGGATGATTGCGGCGAAGCTGTTGGATGCAACTAGAATCGCGGCGGGCATACAGACGCCAACCAGCAGGTAGCCCAACGCCCACCAGAGCCTCAGACCGCGCAGCGCGGCGTAGAGAGTACCAAGCCAGGCGACTATGCCGAGTGGCAAACCGAGGCCCCAGACCGACAACTGCTGAACGTGGTAGAGATAGGGAGTGGTGTCAATGTATTGCCGTGTGTATGGATAGTCCCTGATGCGGCGTACCATTTCGGACTGTTCAGTGATGTCGGCTGAGAATCGTTCCCAGTCCAGAAGGGCGTAGGGCTGGGCAACGAAGAAGGCCGCAATGATTACAAGGCCGCCCAGTACAGCATTGCCAATCGCGTTGGATGTACGGTCGGCGAACGGTAGGTTCTGTGAATAGTCCGAGTCCACCAGACCGAAAGCGGGAATGAAGTGAGCGACGACATAGGCGGCGAGTATCGGGGCGACGCTAATCTTGGTCGCCAGGCCGAGGCCGAGAAAGAGTCCGGCCAGAAGAGAATCGCTCAACCTACCGGAGCGCGCGACTCTTACCAGGAATAGGACCGAGGTGAAGCAGAGCAACGCCATCACCGTATCCACGGCAAAGAAGTGGCTAAGCTGTATGTGGATGACGGCTACCGCCACCAGCGCAGAGGCCAGCAGCCCGATTCTCCGCGACCATATCATCGCGCCAAGCGCATAGACGAGCGCGACGGTGGCGACGTCGGCCAGCGCGGACACAGTTCGTCCGGGAACACGCAGATCATCAGGGTCAAGTCCGGGAATGAAGCCGCTGAAAACGCCGGTGGCCTTAAGGACGTAAATGGGGAAACTGCCGTAAGGGAACCAACGGGGGTTCAAAGGGCTTGAATCGGCGTCCAGCAGCAGAGGCAGATTGGAAATACTCGGGAAGGACAGGTCGGCGACCTTGAACATGATCGCCCGTTCGTCCGGGTGGGGAGTCCAGGCAAAGCCATCGTCCCAGTCCAAGCCATATAAGCGAAGAGCAAGCGCGAGGATAAGGACTACCGCAAGTCCACATAGCGCAGTTCGCTTATTGAGGTCCCGACGATTTTCCGGTCGCGCCGTATCGTTTACCGAACTGTTCACACTCAGCCTTCGCCGAACAGCGCGTCAACCTCGCGGCGATGGGGCATCGCCTCCTGAGCGCCCCTCTTGGTTACGGCAAGCGCGCCTGCCGCGGAAGCGTATCGGACGGCCCAGGGCAGTGACAGCCCTTCGGCCAGCGCGACTCCGAGGCCAGCGCTGAAGGCGTCTCCCGCGGCGACGGTATCAGAAACTTCTACATCAAACGGCGGAATGAATCCCTCACCGTCCTGGGTCGCGTAGTATGAACCTGCCTCGGCCATAGTCAGTACACAGGCAGAGACGCCATCGGATACAAGTTGGCGGGAGGCGCGTTTCGCGGAGTCCAGGTCGGTCACGGGTATGCCGGTCAGATACTCGGCCTCAGACTGATTGGGAGTGAGTACGTCGCAGAGCGTGTAGGCGTCATGTCCCATATCCAGCGCCGGCGCGGGGTCCCAGACGACATGGACTCCCCGGCGTTTAGCAAATCTCGCAGACTCGACGGCCACTTCAAGCGGAGTCTCAAGTTGGAGCAGCAAGGCGTCGGCGCCGTCAAGCGCGGATTCGACAGCGCTGACCTGCTCATGGTTGCTCGCCAGGTTCGCGCCGTAGATTGCGATGATATAGTTCTCCTTCCGCCCGTCCAGCAGAATCATGGCAATGCCGGATGAGTTATTCGGATCTGAGGCCACGCCGGAGATGTCTATCCCCTCGCGGCGCATTCCGTCCAGGAGAACAGGGCCAAACTCATCCTGACCGACGCGACCCACCATCCTCACCTCCGCACCGAGCCGGGCGGCGGCCACCGCCTGGTTAGCGCCCTTGCCGCCAGGTGCGGTGTGAAAGGACTGGCCGAACACAGTCTCACCCGGAGCGGGCATTCGCTCGGTCGTGCCCACGAGGTCCATGTTGATCCCACCTAGAACCACTATCACCGGCTTTCGGGAAGCGTTCATCCTATGAGTCCCTTCCCCATTAGGTCGTCGAGGATCTGGGCTACGCCGTCCTCCTCCATCGGGGGAGCTACAACGTCCGCTATCTTCAGGACTTCTTCAACGGCGTCTCCCACGGCGACCGACATCCGCGCCCATTCGAGCATATGAACGTCGTTGTATCCGTTGCCGAACGCGATGGTCTGGTCTGGTCGGACTCCGAGGTGACCGCAAAGCCACTCCAGGGCTTTGTCCTTCCCACCATTAGGATGGAGAATCTCGCAGAAGTATGGAAGGGACCTTGTGATGTACATATCGCCATCGAAGTAGGTTTTCAATGATCGTTCCAGTCGCTCGATAACATCATCCTCACCGTGAACCACGATTCTGGACAATGAGATGGTTGCCAACTCTTCAGAATCAACGACCCGCACGGCAACTCCGGTTCTCTCACCGTAGGCTCTCGCCCAGTCAGTCATTTCAGTGACGAAAATCTCGTCGCCTAAATAGCCCGCCGCCTGAACGTCCTTCCACCCAGTCAGGGCATCGAGGGCGGCGGCGGTCATATCGCGGGTGAGAGGCGCGTGCCAGAGCACTTCTCCGGTTCGTGGGTCGGCGACGTGCGCCCCCTGGAAGGTAACAATAGGGGCGGTCAGATTCACGTCGGACGCCGCGCTCGCGCCACTCTTGTAAGACCGTCCCGTGGCAATAGTAACAATTGCACCCGCGTCCTTGACACTCTGTATAGTACGCCTGGTGCGTTCGGAGGTCGGGTGGTCGTGGCTGCGTATCGTGCCGTCCACGTCCAGCGCTATGAGTTTGTAGGCCAATTGTGTCGCCGCTCCGCCTGGGTGGGTTTGTGATAGTATTTCAAGCGCCTAAAGACATTAGTATCGCAGGAAGGATCTCATGTTCCAATTCAGCCCGAGAAGACTACTCTGGATGATAGTCGTCCCCCTTGTTGTCATAACCCTGTTTCTGGCATACAGGGGAGGCTCCTGACACATTCTATACCAGTTCGGCAGCCAAATTGAATGAAAGCGAGAGATAAGAATTGAGTACCAATACCCGTGTGCTTGTGACCGGCGCGGCCGGACAGATAGGCGGAATCATAAGGGACAAACTCGGATATAGATACGAATTGGTTGGACTGGACAGGGTGGACTGCGGATGGGCCAATTCGCATGTTGGGGACATAGCCGATTTCGACTCGATCAAGCCGGCGTTCGAGGGCGTGGAAACGGTTGTCCATCTCGGAGCCGATCCCAGTCCGTTGGCATCGTGGGAATCTACTCTGGACAACAATATCATCGGGACCCGCAACGTTTATGAGGCGGCCCGGCTGGCTGGCGCTAAGCGTGTGGTCCTGGCGAGCACCAATCACGTCATAGGCTACTATCCTCTCAAGGACGACCCCTACAAGGCGATATACGACGGGCGGCTGTCGGAAGTACGGCGTCCGTTCAGACTGCTGGATCACAGGGATATGAGGCCGGATAGTTTCTACGGCGTGAGCAAGGCGTTCGGAGAAGTACTCGGCAGTTTCTATCACGATGAGTACGGGCTGTCGGTGATCTGCCTGAGAATAGGCTGGGTTATGACGCCGGACGACCCGACTTTCCATCCAGCAGCACTTTCATTGTGGATGAGCCACCGCGACACCGCACAGCTTGTTCAGAAGGCGGTGGAGGCTCCCCCGTCCGTCGGATTCGCGATAGTGCATGGGATGTCCGACAACGACCTGAAGATCTGGGACATAAGCGACGGCGAGCGACTCATAGGATACAAGCCAGAGGATGGCGCGGGTGAAGAGTGGACGCCACGTGAAGGTCAGAGGGACTTCATGGGGCGGAGTGGAGTGGAGAGAGGTGACTAATCCAGGAGACGAATTGCGCCGACTGATGTCAGAGGATGGCGCGCTTCCAGTGGCGGGGGTGTTCAATCCGCTGTCGGCGCTCATAGCCGAGCAGGTTGGATTCCGGGCATTGTACTTCTCAGGCGCGGCATTCTCGGCGAGTCTTGGAATACCTGACATCGGACTATTCACACTGGACGAACTCGCTACGGCTGTACGGTGGGTAACGAAGGCCACTACCCTGCCGCTTATTGTGGACGCGGACACCGGCTTCGGGGAGGCGATCAACGTTCACCGAACCGTGAACGATCTGGAGGCGGCAGGAGCGGCAGCTATTCAGATAGAAGACCAGGTTATGCCCAAGAGGTGTGGACATCTTGACGGCAAGCAGATCGTTTCGGCTGAAGAGTTCGCCGTTAAGGTAAGGGCGGCATCGGAGGCGAGACGATCATCTCTGATCATCGCGCGGACGGACTCGAAGGCCGTTTATGGCATGTGCGAGGCGGTAAGGCGTGGCAAGCTCTATCAGGAAGCGGGCGCTGACATCATCTTTCCGGAGGCACTGGAGTCGCAAGAAGAGTTCGCCGAATACTCGAGGCTCGTGGATGCTCCCCTGCTGGCGAACATGACTGAGTTTGGCAGGACGCCGTATCTGACGGTCGAGCAGTTCGGGGAACTGGGCTACAAGCTGGTGATATTTCCGGTGACCGCGCTGAGGGTATCAGCAAAAGCGATGGAAGGCGCGCTGTCCGAGACGCTTTCGCTTGGCACACAGCGCAGCCTGCTGTCGGATATGCAGACGCGGGCAGAGCTATACGAACTCATCCGGTATTCGGACTATGAGCGGATGGATAGCGCGTTCCGAGGGGAAGCGTAGCCCTAGCGCGCGGTGACGTTGCGATGCGTCGGGTGCGCTTAACAATCATTTTTCGGCAATCACTACAAAGTGGCTTGCCATGCCCAGAAGTGTCCTTTCGGTCTCGACCCGTCGAATCAGACCCAGAAGTTGCTCCCTCCTGTCCGGATCCGACAGACGCTCGTCGAGTTCAGTGGCGTACTCGCCGGGCCCCTGGACTGAAATGAGGGTCTCTTGGCGGAATCCGACCTCGTCTATCTCTGACTCCAATTCCTCGGGAAGATGAAGAAACGCAGTCGTGAAGTACCCTTCGGGCGTGCTTGTCTCAGGCAGATGTCGTCCGTCGGTCAGGTCTCCGTCCAGTATCGGGATGAAGACCGGATCGTCAATGTAGCCACTAACCAATCCGTCAATCAGGGAGGCAAAGCGGTTAATTGCCGTGGCTATCAGTTTGCCGTCCGGCTTCAGGACTCGGTAGGCCTCGCGCAGCGTCCGGATTCTGTCCGTATGGGATTGCAGGTGATAGAGAGGGCCCATAAGCAATACCACATCGGCGCTGGCGTCGGTGACGTCCAGAGAGCGAGCGTCTCCGAGTGAAGCGCTCGCCAACGGATGATCGGGCTGGACAGTGGATGCCAACCGCGCCTGCTCGACATGTTTGGGGACAGGATCGATGTGATGCACTTCATAGCCGAGACGAGCCATCCAGCAAGAATATCTGCCGGGGCCACCACCGACATCGAGGACTACTCCGGGTGGCGGCTCTACGAATCGCTGAATGATTTCCTTCAGACGGAGAAATTCGAGCAGCCCGGCGCCGCTGATAAGGCGGCTCCGCTCATCATAGCCCTGATAGTAGTCCACCACCTCGTTTTCGATGGTTTTCGGGGTCTGTTCAGGCACATCGTCTCCTATGACATCGCCCTGCCCGTCCAACTCGCAGCGCCTAGCTCACAGTATACTTGGACAGTTTCTCTTCGTCGAACTGGACGCCGAGGCCCGGGGACTGGGGCAGGACTATCATGCCGTCCTCGATTAGCGGCTCGGTGGTGAAGAGGTCGAAGGTCCAGGGCATGTGCTCGACGTAGATGCCGTTGGGAGCGGCGGCTATGGCATGTGCCAAGACCTCGGTGGCGAGGTGGCTGACGACGGGCAGATTGTATATCTCGGCCATGTGCGCGACTTTCATGAACCCGGTGAGTCCGCCGACGCGGAGCAGGTCAACCATCACGATGTCGAGTGAGCGGTTTTCGAGCATATGTCGGAACGGAACGGTGCCGTAGTGGTACTCGCCTGTGGCGATGGGGGTGTCGAGGGCGTCGGCGATGCGGGCGTATCCGACGTAGTCCTGGTAGTGTGTCGGGTCTTCGAGCCAGTAGAGGTTGTAGTCGGCCATAAGGCGTCCGATTCTGAGAGTGGTATTGATGTCCCAGCCCTGGTTGATGTCCACCATAAGGTCAATGTCGTCGCCTATGGCCTCGCGCATTACGCGCATACGCTCTATCTCTTTGGCGTCGGAGTCCTCGCCGCCCATCCTGAACTTCATAGCCCTGAAGCCGCTTTCGACGATCTCGGGACCGGTCTTGGCAAGCATATCGAGGTCGTAAGTGCGCCATAGGTGTCCGCTGGCGTAGGCCGGGGCTCGGTCGGCGAAGCCTCCGAGCAGCCTGTAAACGGGCTGGCCGAGCGCCTTGCCGCGTATGTCCCAGAGGGCGACGTCTATGGCGGATACGGCCCTGGTAACGAGTCCGGAGGGCGAGCCGCCACCGCCCAGAGAGAGCAGTCTCGCACCAATGGCTTCTATCATCATCGGGTCGGAGCCGACGGCCTGTGAAGTCAGGGCATCGAGGGTTTCTCTGAGAGCCTTCATCACCAGGGCAGAGGTAAAGCCGGCGTAGCCTATGCCCTCTATGCCGTCGTCGGTACGCAGTTTGAGCGTGACGAACATGGCGGACGCACCGAGCGGTCCCGATTCTCTGGGTAGTTCGACGATATTGGCCTCGAAACCGACGATCTTCATACTTGGCTCCCATGGATCTGGTAGGTCGCTTCAGCATCCCGAACTATGGCGACAGGGATGTTCTGAGCGACAGAAATCTCAATGAATAACCCGGGTACGACAGACTCGGGAATTGGCATACCGTATTCTTCCTCCCACATCTCGGGCGCGAGGGGTTCGGGAATGGGCAAACCATCCTCTGTTAGGGATTCGATATGGAATCTGACCGCCTCCACTATCAATGCCTTGGTCTCTTCGAGTGTATCCCCTGCTGCCACGCAGCCTGGCAGAGAGGGGAGGCCGGCCGCGTATCCGTTGCCTGTCTTTTCGATCACGACGGCATATTTAGCCATTGACATTCACCTCAAGCCCGCTTGCTTCAAAATGCTGATCTCCAGCCAACGAGGCAGGTCCTTACTGTCCCTACCCGAAATCGTAACCGTTCCTCGTTTGAATCTATGCTTATATTGGCGGTGACTACCTCGCGTTCTCACATGATACCATCCATCCCGCTCCACTACCCTCTTTATGTCCCGAACCTTCAATCACTGAACTCCGACCTGTGTTCGCTGACCGGCCGTCTCGGCTTACACCCAATGGTTTTGCTGGCGCGATGGCATGGTGAAGCGGCTTCTGTATCCGCCTCCGGTTTCGGGGGTTCCCTGTGGGTTAGCGATGAGGGCGTCTTCGTCTATTACAATGCCCAACCCGGGTTGGGTGGGAAGGTCGAAGTAGCCGTCGGTCTGGCGCTGGAAGGGCGCAGTCAATATAGAGTCGAACCAGGGGGCGTGCCCGCCTTCCTGTATGAGGAAGTTGGGCGTGCAGGCGTCCACATGAATGGCGGCCATCGTGTTTATCGGGCCGTAGGGGTTATGGGGCGCGAATCCGACGTAGTAGGTCTCGGCCATGGCGGCTATCTTCTTGAGTTCGCTGATGCCGCCCGCGTGACAGACGTCGGGCTGGACGACGGCGACTGCCTGTTTTTCGAGAAGGTCCTTGAATCCCCATTTGGTGTAGATGCGCTCGCCTGTGGCAATTGGGATATTGATCGCCTGGGCTACCCGAACCATGGCGTCAATGTTCTGCGGAGGGACGGGTTCTTCGTAGAAGAAGGGGCGGTACGGTTCGAGCTGCTCGCCAATTCTGATGGCCTCAGCGGGGGTGAGTCGTCCGTGGACCTCGACGAGCAGTTCGACGTCGTCGCCGACAGCGGCACGCACGGCCTCGACCTTGGCTATGGCGTCGCGCTCGGATTCGGGGGAGGTGAAGATGCCCTGGTGTCCGAAAGGGTCGCCCTTGAGAGCAGTGTAGCCTTCCTCGACGAAGGACATGGCGTTGTCCACCGCGGCGGCGGGGTCAACGCCGTCGAAGCGGCCATAAGTCCAGAGCTTGTCACGCATCGCGCCACCGAGGAGCTCATAGACCGGGACGTTGAGCGCCTTGCCCTTGATGTCCCAGAGGGCAATCTCAATGCCGGAAATGGCGGCCATCTGGAGGGCTCCGCCACGGATGTTGTGGTGGAGGTGGTACATATCCTGCCAGTGTTCCTCGATGCGGAACGGGTCTTTGCCGATTATCGCGGCGCCGAACTCTTCAATCACGGCAGCGACAGAGGTGGCTCCGATGCTTGACTCTCCCCAGCCGGTGATCCCCTCGTCGGTGGAGACTTTGACGAAGACGTAGTTTGAGAAGGCTCCGGGGGGCTTGGTAACGTATGCCTTGATGTCGGTGATTTTCACTTGAATAACTCCGTTCTGATCTGATCGCGGATTAGTGGGTTCATATATTTAAGTTTATATTTACGCAGGTGGCTTCTGGTGGGGTAACAGGTGGACAACAGGTAACTTTTTCACCAGAGTTTCACCTGCGTTGACCAGAGTTTAGCTACATAAAAATTTTTCCTTCCGACCCGTGAGGCTCATGGATAACTCCTGCCTTATGTCTCGTATGCGCCCAACGGGTTTACTACGCGAACATTTTAGCACAATTGGTCGGCCAGAGTACAGAAGGACTGAATGGGTGTGCGAATTTGTGAATTGATGGCTACTCGCACCATCCACTCCCACTCCCTGGATTTCCGAGCGGCGAGCCCTTTGGGGTTCCCTCTTTCGAGGGAATGGCCGAAGGAAAGTTCACCCTCACCCTAGCCCTCTCCCTGAGGGAGAGGGGATTTTCAACATACAAATGACGACAAATGTCAACACTGCCTACACTCTTCCTGCCACCGCTTCCGCGAAATGCTCCATAGTGCGGATGCAGTCAGCGATGTCCGGGGTGCGAAAGTCGAAGGTGAGTTGTTGAATGCCGATTTCGGCGCAGGCCTTGACGTCCTCGATTACCTCGCCAGTGGAGGCGATGAGCGCGCTGTTTGAGGGGTTGGACGGGCCTTCATCCAGTCCTATGTCGGTGAAGTGGAGGGTACGCTTGAGGGAGATGGTGATTTCGTCGGGGTCGCGTCCGGTCTCGGCGCTGAACTCTTTCAGGTAAGGCAGGTGGGAGGCCACGAACTCCGGCGACTGGCGGGTTGGATGCCATGCGTCGCCGTACTTGACGGTCCTGCGGACTGCGCGCCTGGTGTGTCCGCCGACCCATATCGGGATGTGTCCGTCGCGGACGGGCTTGGGGGCGAAGTATATGCCGTCGAAGTCGTAATGCTGACCGTGATACTCCGGCTCGTCGTCTTTCCAGAGGGTCTTGAATATCTCAAGGTATTCGTCGGTGACGGGGCCGCGATCTTTGTAAGATGCGCCGAGGACGTCGAACTCCTTCTCAAGCCATCCTACCCCGACTCCGCACACAGCGCGGCCTTTGGTGAGAACGTCGAGCGTGGCGAACATCTTGGCCTGGAGTATTGGGTTACGATAGGGAACTATGACGACAGTGCTGCCTATCGCGACGCGCTCTGTGGAGGAGGCGATGTAGCTGAGGGTGATCAGGGTCTCCATCTGGGGGTCGTCTGGGCGTGAGACGAAGCGCCCGTCGGGTGTGTAGGGATACTGGTCAGTCTCCTCGGTTGGCAGGACTATGTGGTCGCCCATCCAGACGGACTCGAAGCCAAGATCTTCGACGGCCCTGGCGAATTTTATCAGGGCTTCGCCGTCGGTTGATTTAGGTAAAGAGAATCCGTATTCCATGTCAGCGCCTCCTGGGGCCAATGTCGGCGCGAGTGTAGCAACGAGACTAGCTTCGGTCAACGATTGGCAACGTCGTACTTTTGACGTATCATCCCTCCAGTCACACAGTATTGCGGGAGGCATAGCGATGAAGTACGACGTTATCGTTCTGGGAGCGGGTTCGGGAGGAGGCGCGGCAGCTACACGTCTGTCCGAAGACCCGAACCGTTCTGTGCTGCTGTTGGAGGCGGGACCCGACTATCCCGACTTCGAGACGCTTCCTGACGAGCTGAAATACGGCTATGCCACCGCCACGGACGTCACCGTGAGCGATGAACACAACTGGCAGTTCACGGGCAGGGCGAACGACGTATCGGGGCCAATGCTCGTAGCCAGGGGGAAGGTGACCGGCGGCACGAGCGCGATCAACGGTCAGGTCTTCATGCGCGCACTACCCGAGGATTTCGAGCGATGGGCGTCATGGGGGAACGAAGAATGGACCTTCGACAAGGTGATGCCGTTCTATCGCGCTATCGAGACGGACACGGACGTCCACGACGACTTCCACGGGACGGACGGTCCGATTGTAGTTCACAGATTCAAGCGCGAGGACTGGCTGCCGCCGCAGTCTGCCTTCTATAACGCGTGCGTGGATTCCGGGAGTCCCACCACCTACGACATCAACAACCCTGACGCCTCCGGCGTAGTGCCGATGGCATTCAACAACCCGAACGGGATTCGCATCAGCACCGCCCTGGGATACCTGCCTACGGCCCGACACCGGCTGAATCTGACAATCCGCGCCGATTGCCACGTCCGCCGTCTGGTCTTCGACGGCAGGCGGGCAACCGGCGTGGAAGTCGAGAGCGGCGGCGAGACGTTCGTCGTGGAAGCGGAAGAGATCGTGATGAGTTGCGGCACAGTCGCCAATCCGCAGATTCTCATGCTGTCGGGGGTTGGTCCTGCGGAACATCTGTCGGAGCATGGAATCCCTGTTGTGCATGACCTCCCGGGCGTCGGTCAGAACCTCAGCGACCACCCCCTCATATTCATTACGTTCAGAACGAAGGAGGGCTTCCCGCTCGACGGACTCGCCCCAAGACTCCAGATAGGGCTGCGTTACACGGCGTCCGGCTCTACCCTGCGAGACGATATGCTGCTCTGGCCGATGAATTTCGCAAGCGCGCGGGTGGACCGGGGCGGCGAGCGGATGGACCCTATTGGAATCAGGTTCGTGGCCGCGATCTACCTCGCGATGAGCAAAGGGGAGATCAAGCTGAAGTCTGCCGACCCACACGACGAACCGGACATCAATGTGAACCTGCTTGATGACCCGTTCGACCGCGAACGCGCGCGAGAGGGCGTGCATAAGGCGATAGAGATCTCCAAGCACCCGGACTTCGAGGACATAATCGAGGAGATAACAGAGCCGCCGCCTTCCGCGCTGGAGTCGGAGGACTCGCTGGACGAGTGGCTACGGCGGGAAGTGGTCACCGGGAACCACCTGACGAGTACGTGCAGGATGGGACCGTCGTCCGATCCGACAAGCGTAGTGGACCAGTTCGGCAGGGTTCATGGTATCGAGGGGCTGAGAGTCGCGGACGCTTCAATCATGCCTGACTGCGTTCGGGCGAACACGAATGTGACCACGATGATGATCGGGGAGCGAATCGCGGACTTCATAAGGAGCGCGAAATAAGGCCGCGCTAAGTAGATGGGATTACCCTCACCCTAGCCCTCTCCCAAGGGGAGAGGGGACCTTCGCGGGGTGGATAGTTGGGGAAGTGACCCGCCTCGGACTCGAACCGAGAACCTACTGATTAAGAGTCAGTTGCTCTGCCAAATTGAGCTAGCGGGCCTTGCCTGTCAGGTCTTTTTCGAGGCGGGATAATTCTAGTCGCCCGGAACAAATCCAGTCAAGCCTAACCCGACTCGAGACCTTTGCGTGATCTTGGATTTTGGAGGTCTGTACAGGCGTGGAGCATGGCAAGTTCCCTAGTTGCTCGTACACCCCACCCTACCCCTGGATGCCCGCCCTCGCGAGCATGAAGGTGGTTGTGCAAAGGTCTCCTACTTACAATCACAGGGTCTTCTAGTTATCAGGCGTCACTAGAGTAGTCCGTTCGTGGTTAGCTTATCGAAGAATGAACGGCCCTTCGACAAGCTCAGAATGAACGAGAGATCAAAGACGAGGCGAAGATGAATAGACACTGCTTACAATCACGAATTGATTGACGCGCTATCGGAATCTGTGATAATCTGAGTTCGTGAAATAATGCACATATTCCCTACTGGACGGTCTATCACACACTGCTGGGCGGTGCCATCAATTTGCCGAGCGAAAGAGTACAAACACTATTCCGCGTCGTGGTTGTCGCCGCTATCCTTTCCGCATTCTTCCAGGTAACGCTCGGCGGAGTAGTGCGAGTGACGGACTCGGGACTCGGTTGCCCGGATTGGCCCCTATGCCACGGTCAGATCATCCCCCCGTTCGATACCGCTACACTCATCGAATACAGCCATCGGCTGTCCGGTTCCGTGCTGGGACTGCTAGTCATAGCAACCACAGCCTTAGCATGGATGCGCCTCCGCACTAACCGGCTGGTGTGGTACACGAGCGTGGCCGCGCTCGTTTTGGTGATCGTGGCCGGGATCCTTGGAGGGATAACTGTCCTGACAGAACTCGCCTGGCAGTACAGACTGCTTCATCTCGCCATAGCTGAAATACTCATTGCCTGCCTGATAGTGGCGGCCATAGCGGGCTGGAACCCATACTCTCCCGAGCCTCACGCCAATTCCGAGCAGGCCGATTCGCTCAAACCGCTGATCATCGCCTCCCTGGTCGGCGCCTTCGTTCTCATACTGTCCGGCTCCTACATGGTCGGAGAGGGATATGGCACATCCTGCGCCACCTGGCCGCTGTGCCGTGGAAGCCTCCTCCCCGACGGGTGGGCCTACACCGTACACATGGGACACAGGTATATAGCCGCGGTCGTGGGAATCGTGATCCTGTGGACGGCCTGGAAGGCCTGGGCTTCAGCGGCGCCACATAGTCCTGTCAGGATGGCCGCGGCGTCCCTTGGGACTGCCTTCGCAGTCCAGATCGTGGTAGGCGCGTTCGTGATATGGAACGGATTCTCGGCCGATCTCAAGGCAACCCATCTCAGTCTCGCGACGCTGGTCTGGATTGGCCTTGTAAGCCTCACCGCTCTGATATACTCATACCGACCCGCTTCTGAGTTCGGTACAGCGGTCTTTAGACAGAAAGCGACTTAACGAGAGTAGAATGGCTACCTCTACCGCGGTACAGGACCGCTCAAATTCCACGCTGAAGGGGTATATAGCCCTCACCAAGCCGCGGATAATCTCCCTGCTGGTGTTCACAGCGCTCGGTGGTATGTTCCTTGGAGCGCGGGGGGTTCCCGATCCACTTCTCGTCATACTGGTACTGGGCGGTGGAGCACTGGCCGCAGGGGGCGCGAACGCCCTCAACCACTATCTTGACCGCGATATAGACGGACTCATGGGACGGACCTCGGGACGCCCGATAGTCAACGGCAGCATCCCTCCGCAGCACGCCATGTGGTTCGGAATTGCGTTGAACGTAGTGGCTTTCATCATTCTGGGCGCGTTCGTGAACATTCTCAGCGCCCTGCTCACGCTGTCCGCGACCCTCTTCTACGTCTTCGTTTACACGAAGGCGCTCAAGCGGAGCACACCCCAGAACATCGTCATTGGAGGAGCGGCCGGCGCCATACCTCCAATGGTGGGCTGGGTGGCCGTAACCGGGGCGCTCGGACTTCCCGCGCTGTATATGTTCGCTATCGTCTTTTTCTGGACTCCCCCGCACTTCTGGGCGTTGTCTCTGATGATCAAGGACGATTACCGGAGAGCTGGAATTCCGATGCTGCCCGTGGTCGCCGGTGTCAAGAACACCAAGCTTTACATTTTGCTCTACACAATTCTGCTGCTCGCATTGACGCTGATGTTCTTCACGACGAGAGCAGTCGGCTGGGTGTACTTTGGAGGCTCGTTGGCACTGGGGATAGGCTTCATCTATTATGCGCTCAGTCTAATGAAGCGGGACGGCATCGAAGGCGCGAAAGCCGCGTATCTTTACTCACTCGCCTATCTTGCTTTGCTGTTCCTGGTCATCATGGTGGACAGCGTGGCGCGCATCTGATGCAGCAGGTTTCGACGCAAAAGTTCAGGGTCGCGGCGGGCGCTTGTGTCTTGACTGAGACAGGGCGCTTTGATAGATTCTTTGTCGGTTTCAGAAGCGGTATAATGTCTTTCAAGAGGGAACCTAAGAATATGCTCAATTTCCACCGGCGTCGCAAGCTGTTTCTCGGCTTTCTAATGCTGGGGGCGCTTGTGGCGTTGACGCTCGGATGCACTCCCGGCGACCCGCAGTCCACGTTCGACGCGGATGGCCCCGTCGCTCAGTCGCAGCTAAACCTCTTTTGGATCATATTGGGAGCCGGCGCGGTAGTCTTCGTAGCCGTCCAAGGCGCTCTGATATACCTGCTCATCAAGTTCCGCAGGCAGAGAGAAGACGACATTCCCGAACAGGTCGAGGGCAACCACACCTTGGAATTCGCATGGACGGCCGGACCGACCGCCATCGTGATCCTGGTGGCGATACCCACAATATTCACCATATTCGACAACCAGGTATCGCCCGAACCAGGGGCGCTTACCGTTGACGTGATCGGCCATCAATGGTGGTTCGAATTCAGATACGACCATCCCGACGATCCGACGAAGGACGTGGTCTTCGCGGGCGATCTGCATATTCCCGTACACGAAGTGATAAATGTGAATCTTGACTCGGTTGACGTAATCCACAGTTTCTGGATACCGAAAATCGCGGGCAAAGTGGACATGGTGCCAAACAACGACAACACCATGTGGATACAGTCCGACCAGACGGGGACATACTATGGTCAGTGCGCCGAGTTCTGCGGCGTGCAACATGCCAACATGCGCTTCAAGGTGATAGTCCATACGCGCGAGGACTTCGACGCCTGGCTGAGAGCGGAGGCTACCCCGCCGGAAGAGTCGCAGGACCCGCTTGTGGCAGAGGGGAAGAAAGTCTTCCGCAGCGCGAGCGCCGGGTGTTCCGGCTGCCATGCCACAGACCCGATCTCGAATGATGGCGTTGCCGGACGGGAGGGGCCGAATTTGGCTCACGTTGCGAGCAGAACGAATCTGGCCGGGGGGATGTTCGACAACCGCGACGAGAGCGGCAACGTGAATCTCTCTATATTGCAGGACAATCTGAGAACCTGGATAAGCGATCCCGAGAGTGTGAAGCCGGGCAACACGATGGCCTCGGAGGGCGCGGCGTACATAGACCCGGAAAACGCTCTGACGGAAGCAGAATTGTCTGCAATAGTAGCCTACCTTTCGAGCCTGAAGTAACGGCGCGACGGCTGATGTAAATGTTTGGAGAGACGGTATGACTACTCTGGCAATACCGAGACCTGTACACCCGACTGGCATCTGGTCGTGGATAACCACAATTGACCACAAGCGCATCGGCGTGCTCTACGGAGTCACCGCGTTCCTGATGTTCTTTTCAGGTGGCCTCGAAGCGTTCCTGATAAGGGTCCAGCTTGCCAGACCGGAACAGAATCTGATTACGCCGGAGATCTTCAACCAGCTATTCACGATGCACGCGACGACGATGATATTCCTCGGCGTCATGCCACTTTCGGCTGCGTTCTTCAATTTCGTCGTGCCACTCCAGATTGGCGCAAGAGACGTGGCATTCCCCCGCCTCAACGCATTCAGTTACTGGACGTTCCTGGGGGGGGCGCTGCTTCTAAAGATTAGCTGGTTCACGCACTCAGCCCCCAACGGAGGCTGGTTCGGGTATTCGCCACTGACGGGGATCACCTACAACCTGGGACACGGCATTGACGTGTGGATCATTTCTCTACAGGTGCTTGGCATCGCGTCTCTGGCGGCGTCCTTCAACTTCATAGTTACCATACTGAATATGCGCGCCCCTGGCATGAGCCTGATGCGACTGCCGCTGTTTACCTGGATGACCATGGTGACGGCTATCCTGTTAGTGCTGGCCTTCCCGGTCATAACCGTCGCGCTGATAGAACTCTACTTCGACCGCGCGTTCGGCATGAACTTCTTCAATGTCGCGGCAGGGGCCAACCCTGTGCTGTGGCAGCACCTGTTCTGGGTGTTCGGGCACCCGGAGGTGTACATTCTGATTCTTCCCGCTATGGGCATCGTGTCCGAGATACTGCCCGTCTTCTCGAAGAAGCCACTGTTCGGATACGCGACAGTGGTGCTTGCAGGCGTGATCATCGCCTTCATGGGATGGATGGTCTGGAGCCACCATATGTTCACGGTCGGACTCGGGCCGGTTGCCAACTCGGTTTTCACTGTTACAACCATGCTGATAGCGGTGCCGACAGGCATCAAGGTGTTCAACTGGATGGGAACGATGTGGGGCGGCTCGATTAGTTACAAGACGCCGATGCTGTTCGCCATAGCATTCGTCTCGATGTTCGTCATCGGGGGCATCAGCGGCGTGATGCACGCAGTTGCCGCGTCCGACGCGCAGCAGCAGGACACGTACTTCATCGTGGCACATATTCACTATGTGCTGTTCGGAGGGGCGATATTCGCCATACTGGCGGGGACATACTACTGGTACCCCAAGCTGACCGGCAGAATGTACGACGAGAAGCTGGGACAGTGGCACTTCTGGCTAATGTTCATAGGACAGAATATAACGTTCTTCCCCATGCACTTCACCGGGATGAACGGAATGCCGCGCCGCATATACACCTACTACGGAGGCATGGGCTGGGACTTCTGGAACATGGTCTCGACCATCGGCGTTCTCTTCCTATTGGTTGGGTTCCTGATCTTCATCCACAACATGGCCCGTAGCTGGAAGAAGGGCGAGACGGCAGGCGCCGATCCATGGGACGGACGGACGCTCGAGTGGTCAATCCCCTCGCCGCCGCCGGAGTATAACTTTGCCGAGATACCGAACGTGCTGGACCGCGACGACTGGTGGGAAGAGAAGCAGCGCAGGCGCGAACTCGCGCCCGGCGCGCCGGTCCCCGTGGTGGCGGGCGGCTCCGACAGCGACGACGCTCACGACATACACCTGCCGCAGCCGTCATACTGGCCGTTCTTCGTCTCGCTTGGCCTGTTCATAGGCGGAATGGGCCTCGTGTACTTGATAAACGTAAGCGACGCCGGGCTACGCACGCTCAACTGGGTCGCACTGACAACGACGGTTATCGGCGTGATAATCGGCATGGTATCGGTATATGCATGGTCGTTCGAGCCGGTCAATGACCCCGAACCGGACGGCGAACACGCCGCACATTAACGCTACGGAGGCTGATTAAGTGGCACACGCCCCCGCCATACACGGCGAGCACGAACCAACTACAACAGGTCTGAACCACAGAAAACTGCTGATGTGGGCCTTCCTGGGCTCGGACTGCATGTTCTTCGGGACGCTCATCGCTACGTACCTCGTGTACAAGAACAAGAGCCTCGAAGGCCCGCTGCCAATAGACGTATTCGACATTCCGGTTACGTCGGTAAGCACCTTCGTGCTGCTGATGAGTTCGATGAGCATGGTGATGGCCTACGCATGGCTCACCAGGGGCAACCTGAAGGCGTTCAGGATATGGCTCGCATCCACGGCGATAATGGGGGCTACGTTCCTGGCTTTCCAGGTTTACGAGTTCTACGAATTCGCCAATCACGGACACCTGACTCCGCGCACCAACCTGTTCGGGTCCACATTCTTCACCCTCACAGGATTCCATGGGGCGCACGTAACGCTCGGCGTGGTATGGCTGCTGTCCATACTCTTCCATTCGTTCAGGGAGGGTGGAGTCACTCCCGAAAAGAACCTGGACGTGGACCTTGCGGCGCTGTACTGGCACTTTGTTGACATCGTGTGGATCGTGATCTTCACCGTCGTGTACCTGTTCGGCGTGTTCGAAGGCTTCCCGGGTACCGCGGCGTCCGCCGCGGTACACTGACAAGACTGACTGATAGAACTAATTCGAGCCAAGAGAAAGAGTTACCGCTCAGGGAGTTCAAATGAGCCAGGAAGAGAGCCAGGTTGCAGACCAGCATTCCGCGGAGGCGGCGCATACGGGACACCCTACTCCGGCGACGTATTTCAAGGTCGCTATGGCACTGTCCATCCTTACGGCCATCGAGGTCGGAATCTTTTATGTGACTCAGATCGGCTATGCGATCATCCCGGTGCTGGCCATTCTTTCAGTCGGCAAGTTCGCGCTAGTGGTCATGTACTATATGCACCTGAAGTTCGACTCGAAGATATTTTCGGGTATGTTCTTCTTCGGAATGTTCGTCGCCACCGGCGTGATATTCGCTCTGATGGCGCTGTTTAGCTGGTTCTTGTTCTAGCAAGGAGTAAATGCCGCCGCGTGCGACTATGGTTGTCGCGGCGCGAATCCAGCAGCGCGCCTTGACGCTGGAAGGAGGATTCGGGAGTTGGAAACAGGGTCGCTGTGGATGGCGTGGCAGGCCGACCTCGAATCCGTCATCCTCTTGATTGCAATACAGTCGGTCTATCTTCTTGGCGTTGGTCCGCTCAGGCAGCGCAACAATTGGGCCGAAGACGTTGACCCGAGGCAGATTGCGACTTTCACGCTTGGCGTACTCGTCATCTTCATCGCTCTCGCGTCGCCTATACACGTCGTCAGCGAAAACTACCTTTTCAGCGTGCATATGCTCCAGCACGTGCTCCTGACTCTTGTCGCGCCTCCACTCATGGTACGCGGAATACCGGACTGGCTCATACGTCCGTTGCTGAGGCCGAACTGGTCATTCAAAGTCGCGCGGGCGCTGACCCATCCAATTGGAGCGTTCCTGGCGTTCAACATCGTATTTTCGATCTGGCACATACCGGCCCTGTACAACGCCTCTCTGACCAATCACGGCATACACATTGCCGAGCACATAATGATGATAAGCACAGCCATACTCATGTGGTGGCCTCTGACCAGCACAATGCCGGAGCTGCCCAGGGTCTCGTATCCAATGCGGATCATGTACCTGTTCGGCCTGTCCGTGGCGCAACTAATCGTCTTCGGCGCTCTGACATTCGCGGGTGAGCCGATATACGGATTCTACGTGGACGCTCCCCGAATCTCATTTATGACGGCGCTTACCGATCAGCAGATCGGGGCTGTTATAATGAAAGTCGGCGGAGGGCTCCTGTTCCTCGGACTGCTGATAGTAACCTTCTATCGCTGGTACGGAGAAGAAGAACGCACCCGCAAAGCACACAGACGACAAAGAAACTATCCGACAAGCCTGGAGGACACACCAACGTGAGCAGCAATTTCAAATTCTCGATTCTCTTCCCGTTTCTGGCAGTCCTGCTGATCGCGCTCTACGGTGGAGCTCTTGGGGTTACCTTCATCCTGTTGAACACCATAAAGTTGGAAGCGTTCGGCGAAAAAATTCCCATCGCCGTCATAATCCTTGGATCCGGACTGGTATTCGGTGTTCCGATTGTCGCGTACCTGCTCACGCGCAACGAACCTACGGAGCATTAGAGACAGGGCCGGAAAAGCCGGCAGGAGTCGGTCAACGTATTCCAGGAGCATGGACATTCCCATGGTGTGGCCGGTGGCGCTGTTCATCACGCTTGGCCTGATGGCCTGCGCAAACCCTACATCTGAGCAGGAGTTCAACGGCACGCCTCTGAAAAGTGGAGACATCGCTCCCAACTTTGCGCTTTCGGATCAGGCAGACCGGTCGGTAAGCCTGGAGAGTCTCAAGGGCCAGGTGGTTGTTCTGACGTTCCTCTACACCAACTGCCCGGACGTCTGCCCAATCGTGACTTCCCGTCTCCGCGAGGTTCAGATGCTTCTCGAATCAGACGCGGATGACGCCCGGTTCGTGGCTGTGAGCGTTGATCCAGACCGGGACACCGTTGGATCGGCGCAGGAATACCTGGACAAGTGGGGGCTTTCAACGAATTGGCACTTTCTGGTGGGTGATAGATTGGAGCTGGAGGAAGTGTGGAAAGCCTACTATGTGGATCCGGCGGTCAGCGACCACGACCCGTTGGAATCAGGCCGAGCAAGTCCTACACCCGAACCGAGGGGCGCGATTGATGCGCTGAGCGCGGAGATAGCGAAACACTATTTGGTGATCCATTCGACGCCCGTGTTCCTGATTGACCGGGAGGGAAGGCGCCGTGTGGTGTTCACTCCCCCGCTGGAGCCGGAGGAGGTGGCGGCGGATATTAGGCGGCTGCTTGATTCCGGCTAAGCTGCCGGTTCGAGTTCCCGCTTGGCGGTTTCGGCGATCTGGGCGAAAGCGTCAGGGTCGCGCATGGCGATGTCGGCGAGCATCTTGCGATTCACCTCGACGCCCGCGAGCTTGAGTCCATGTATCAGCTTGCTGTATGTGATGCCGTTGGCACGGGCGGCGGCGTTTATCTTGACGTTCCATAGCTTGCGCATATCGCCCTTGCGCTCGCGCCGGTGGGCGAAGGCATAGGAATAGGCGTGAAGCATGGACTCATTCGCCTGCCTGAACAGCCTATGACGGCCTCCCTGGTGGCCCTTGGTCATCTTCAGTATCTTCTTGTGGCGTTTTCGCTTGGTTACGCCGCGTCTGATCCGTGTCAATTGAGCTACCTCGCCTATCAGACATACAACCGCCCCTTACAGTGAGCAGGGGCAGTCAGATTCGGGTATTCGTGTTCTGGGAATTGTAGCAGTTAGTCGAGGCCGTATGGAAGCGCGCGCTTCAGCATCTTCACGTCGGAGGGGCTGACCTCCAATTTCTTGGCGAAGAGGCGCTTGGCCTTGTTGGACTTCTTCCGGCGCAGGTGGGACCTATGCCCCTTCATGCGGACCAACTTGCCGGTTCCCGTAATGCGGAAGCGGCGCTTGGCTCCCTTGTGCGTCTTGAGTTTAGGCACGTACCCTCTCCCGTTTCTGGTTAGTCTTCTGTTCCCTTACATTCGAGTTGCCAATCGGCGCTAGTATCATGGAAAGCATTCTCCGGCTCTCGAAGTTAGGGGGGCTTTCCAGAGCGGCGTCATCCACCAAGGCTTCGGCTACCAGTCTGAGAAGATTCATGCCGATCTCGGGATGTTCGTTCTCACGCCCCCTGAACATGACGGACACCTTGACCTTTGCGCCCTGTCCAAGCAGACGCTTGGCGAGCCTGGTCTTGGCGAGTCTGTCATGCTCCCCTATTCTGGTCTTCATTCTGACTTCGCGCAATTCGTTGGTAGGCCGCAATCGTCGCGCTCTTCGCGCCTCTCGCTCTTTCCTGGTCGCCTCGTACTTGAACTTGCCAAAGTCCATAAGGCGGCACACAGGGGGCTCGGCGCCCGGCGCCACTTCAACCAGGTCATAGCCCCTTTCGTCCGCGATCTCAAGGGCCTGCCTAGTGGGAAGTACACCTAATTGCTTGCCCTCTTCGTCCACCACGCGGACCTGCGGCACCCTTATCCTCTCATTTGCGCGATAATCTCTTGGTGGTATCCTGGCACCTCTTTCTTTCGCCAAAGCGAACTTCCCCAAGTTCCCCTTGGGTCTCAATGAATATAGCACAGAAGAGTTTGGGTTACAACACCGCCCCGAGAGGAATCAGCTTCTTTCGGTTATTTCCCGATACCACTTCTGTCGTTCGCCCTGAGCCTGTCGAAGGGCGGCCCGTTCATGGTTCGACAAGCTCACCACGAACGTACCTTGTTTAACTGGTTGATAATCGAATGACCCTGCGAGGGGACTTTGCAATCGTCTTTCAATCCGGGGTTACCTCCATGGCTATGCGGTCCACCAGGTCGGCGACCTCTACCGCGCCCAGGTCCTCGCCCGACCGCAACCGAACTCCGACCGCGTTAGCGTCTATCTCGCGATCTCCGACAATGAGCATGTACGGTGTCTTCTGCATCTGAGCTTCGCGTATCTTGAAACCCATGCGCTCGTTGCGAAGGTCGGTTTCCGCCCGAAGCCCCGCGTCCTGGAGTCTTCCACGAACGTCTTCGGCGTACTCATGGTGTCGGTCGGCAATCGGGATGATCGTGGCCTGAACCGGCGCGAGCCAGGTGGGGAACGCTCCGCCGTAGTGCTCGATCAGCACTCCCATGAACCGCTCCATCGAGCCGAACAGCGCACGGTGGACCATATAGGGTTGGTGCTCTGCACCATCCGCGCCGATGTAGGTCAGTCCGAACCTGCGAGGCAGGTTGAAGTCGAATTGAACAGTCGTGCATTGCCAGAGCCTGCCGATGGCATCCTGAATGTGAATGTCTATCTTGGGGCCGTAGAACGCGCCTCCGCCCTCCTCCACCTCGTAGCTCATGCCCCGCGCTTCGAGCGTGGAGCGCAGCGAGTTCGTCGCCACTTCCCACTCTTCCTCCGAGCCAACAGCCTTGTCGGGGCGCGTGGAGAGCATCACCGAGAAGTCTTTGAATCCGAAAGTGTTGAGCAGGTGGAACGTGAGGTCGAGAACTCCGTTCACCTCGTCCTCTATCTGGTCGGGACGGCAGAATATGTGCGCGTCGTCCTGCGTCATTCCCCGGACGCGGAGCATCCCGTGGAGCGTGCCTCCCCTCTCGTAGCGATACACCGAACCCAGTTCGCCAATACGCATGGGAAGGTCGCGGTAGCTCCTGAGGCCATTGCGGTAGTACATGATGTGGAACGGGCAGTTCATCGGCTTGAGGTAGTAGTCCTGGCCCTCCATGTCCATGGCGGCGAACATATTCTCCTTGAAGTTCTCCAGGTGACCGCTCGTCTCCCAGAGGTTGGAACGACCGATGTGAGGCGTATAAACGAGATCGTAGCCCCACCTGTAATGCTCGCGCTTCCACAGATCTTCTACCAGCCCGCGCACTCGCGCACCCTTCGGGTGCCAGATGATAAGACCCGGGCCGGTCTCGTCATGCACGGAGAACAGGTCAAGGTCCCGCCCGACGACGCGATGGTCGCGCCTGCGCGCCTCCTCCAGCCTCTTGAGGTGTTCGTCCAGCGCCTCCTGCGACTCGAAGGCGGTGCCATAGATGCGCTGGAGCATCGGTCGGTTCTCGTCTCCGCGCCAGTAGGCCCCGGCCACGTTGAGCAGCTTGAACGCGGGTATCCTGCCGGTAGATTCGACGTGCGGCCCAGCGCAGAGGTCTTCGAATTTTCCGTGCGTGTAGGTGGAGATAGCCTCGCCCTCGGGGATCTCGGAGATGACTTCCAGCTTTAGCGGCTCGTCGGAATTGAGTTCGTTTATCTCGTCGCGCGAATACTCTCTGTACTCGAACTTGTGGTTGCGCTTGATCACGCGGCGCATACGGTTCTCGATTCGCTGGATGTCTTCCGGAGTGAACGGGTTTTCAACCATGAAGTCGTAGTAGAAGCCGTCGTCTGTGGGTGGGCCGATGCCAATCTTGGCATCGGGAAAGAGCGTCTTCACCACGTCGGCCATCACGTGAGCCGCGGAGTGCCTTATGCGCATCCGCAGCTCTATCAGTTCGGAATCAACTTGCAGCGTCATTTGTTATTCTCCCATTATTCAGCCAGTACGCCTTCCAGCGCGTACCGGCCGGGAAAGTCTTAGTCTGATAGGATAAGGAATATCCCGGAACACACAAAAGCCCCTCGCGCAATTCGGATACAACCCGCGAGAGGCTACATAGTCGAGAATGTTATTCGTCTGAAGAGAACTACACGGTTCCCAATTCGTTCAGTCCTACATCACTGATAACTGTAAGTCTGCAACAATTCTAAGTCGTCTGAGTTGCGGTGGTCAAGAGTGGATATCACGCCCCGAATTGCGGATGCTTACGTCGAATGCGCCTTTCCGATATAACCCATTAAGCCCACCTGCGTTATAATTACACAGACGATCAGTGGAAAATGGAGAGGATTTCAGCCCGGACAGTGGTTCCAGACGAATACAGAGGATATGGTGAGGACGCTCGAGGAGCGCCTCCCCAGAGGTCATATTCCAAGCGCCGGTTGGTGATTGGGGTTCTGGCTATTGGCATTGTCCTGGGGTTTGCGCTGGGATATGCGTACATGTCCGTCGTAATCCCACGGGAAGGCGGAGGACCTTCACTTTTCGACGAGAGTCAGGTTTCACGCATCTTCGAAGAGGCAGGCCCTGCGGTGGTCGAAATAGACGTGGCGCGCGTATTCCGGGGCAGAGCAATTCCAGGCGTGTACTCAGGTTCGGGATTCCTGGTTGACGATCAGGGACACATTCTCACGAACAATCACATAGTATCGGAGGGTAGCGAATTCGCGGTGAGGCTGTCAGATGGGAGGGAGGTCGAGGCTGAAAAACTTGGGGTCAGTGAGGCCGACGACCTGGCAGTGCTGAAGGTTGATCCGTCAGAGGTAAGCAGTATCGCGCCTCTCGAACTGGCGGATTCGTCTCTTGTCAGACCCGGGCAGATGGCGATTGCCATCGGTAGCCCATTCAGGGAATTCAATTCGGTTGCCGTCGGGGTGGTAAGCGGAATCGGCAGAGGACAGACAAGCGTGCTGAACCGGCCAATTCCAGACATGATACAGACGGACGTGCCGCTGAATCCGGGTAATTCAGGGGGTCCTCTTCTCAATTCCGAAGGTAAGGTGATTGGGATCAATTCCTCGATTCGCGTGAGCGCTCCCAATGCGCCGGTCGAGGACTTCAGGATAGGCTTTGCGGTTCCAAGTAATACGGCCATCAGCATCCTACCGAATCTCAAGACCGCAGCGGAACTGAAGAGACCGTGGATCGGAATTCAGGGGATGGCCGTTACACGGGAACTGTCGGAAAGTTTGGACTTTCCTCGTGGAATTGTGATTACGGGCGTATTCGCGGACAGCCCCGCGCGAAGAGCTGGGCTGACGGTATTCAGGGGCCTCACCAACGAGACGCTGGGCGACATCATCACAGCGGTTGACGACGTTCCGGTGCAGTCGGTGGAGGATATGGTGAGCTACCTCAATTCCAAGGTTCCGGGAGACGAGGTTACTCTAACTCTGTTCAAGCTGGGCGCGGAGCGCGAAGTAAGGATAACGCTTGACCCCTGGCTTGGAGGGACGTGAGTCCTGAGTTTTCAGTTGCTGAGACGCCCCCGCTTGGGGGCGCCTCAATCTCTTCAGGCGGTTTCCAGACTACTTATTACTGAAGCGGCGAGACGCTCAGAGGAAGAAGCAGCTTGTTTTCCTGCTTCAGTGGGGCTATTCCACCCGGAGGCGGCCATACGCCCTTCGCGCGGGTCTCGGCGCGAACCTCGGCGCGCTGGTCGTAGCTCTCGTAGGCCCACATATGAATCCAGGTATTGAGGTTTCCCAGTTCTGAGTACCAGGCTCCCACCAGCGGCGAGTATTTCTGTCTCTCCTCTATGTGCTGGCTCCACTTGTCTATCACCTTGGGAATGTCGCCCGACTGGTAGGTGTAGATTCGCATTTCATAGACTGGGCCGAGTTTTGCCGCCCCACGATATTCCATGAACGGAGCGGGCAGGAATATCTCGGAATTCATGTTCAGCATGAACTCGGAGTTGTCAGGCGGCCAGACGCCCTCCGCAACAACCTTCGAGCGAACCTCGCTGCGCTGGTTGAGGTCTTCATATGGCCAGACATGCACCACCTGGTTCAAAGGGCCCGCCTCGGTCTGCCAGAATCCGAACAGGTCGGAGTAGTTGCCCCGGCCTTCTTCCCACTTCGCGGCGGTCCGCTTCTCAAACTCCGGCACCGACCGGGGCTTGAGGTCATAAGTCCTGAACTCGTAAATCATTCTCGACTCCTTTTCGTCGGTGTATTGGCGATGGGAGAGGTTCCTCATGCCGAATTATTATTGTTCCAGTATGTAAGTTTCAAGATTGTCCACACGCTCAAAATCGTTGTCCAGCGTCAGTAGCGGCAACGAATGTTGAAGCGCCAGCGATGCGATGATCAGATCAGCGAATCCGAGCATCCTGCCTCGTCTCATCAGTCCATAGTTCACTTCCGAAGCTATCAACCAAGTGTCTTTGTCAGTTTCTATGAACGACATTTCAGCGAGACGACTTGCCCAGAAGTCATAATCTGATTGAGATACGCACCCTTGCAGTATCTCTGTCAGAACTGGCCCAACCATCTGTACGTCGCCGTCCGTTAGGTAGGAATCCAATGTCCTGCCGCTTGGAGAATCCGGTCGGTTGATGTAGTTCAGCCATACTGATGTATCCGCGATAGCCATGCTAGCCGTGTCGAATTCGCTCCAGGAATTTATGACGCTTTCTATCAAGCTCTCCCTGACGCGCGGTTGTATCTTCCACCCTGGAGTGGCCGGCCATGGAGCGTATGTCCTGAACGTTCTTCCAGTAGAGATACTCTCTCAGCACTTCGTTCACCGCCTCGCTCTCCGTTTCCTCGCCCGTGGCCTCAACCACGGCATCGAGCAGCTTTCTGTCAAGATCAAGCGTCGTGAGCATCTGACATCTCCTTTACTAGAGCGGACCAGTCTTCACGTCATTTTACCGCATCGCTATCTCGCGCATAAACATACACGAGCCGATTGAACGCCTTCATCAGTACCCCATCAGAGCACTTGCGCGGTTGGAGCGCGTAATCATCTGCTCCATCGGATCGGTTATCACATTGACGCACGACGGAATACCATCCTGGCTGGCCGCATATGCGCGCTCCAGCGCCGGCCTGATGTCTTCAGGTTCGGTCACATGCTCGGTGTGACCACCGAAAGCCTCCATCATCTTGTCGTAGCGAATGTCCTGCACGTAACGAGCGACTCTTTCGCCGTAGTCTTCGGGCAGTCCCATCATAGACTCGAGGTTCCCGCCCACTATGCCGGAGTTATTGTTCACTATGAACACGACGGGCAGGCTGTGGCGTACCGCGGTCTCCATCTCCATCGAGTTGAATCCGAAAGCGCAGTCGCCGTTTACGCTGACGACCGGCGCATCCGGCCTCGCGAGCTTAGCGCCTATCGCGAACGGAACACCGACACCCATGCAGCCGTTCGTGCCGGAGTTCAGGCGGCTGGCCGGCGTGTTGCTCGGCAGGATCTGGCGGCCCGTTGCCAGCGTTATCTGTCCGTCAACCGAGTAGATCGTGTCTCGCGGGAACACGTTCCTCACCTCGGTGAGCAGGCGATAAGTCTTAATGGGAGTGGTGTCAGCCTCCATGAACGGCTGGATTGACTCGGCATTGGACGCAGCCTTCTCCCGCAGAGCGGTCAGCCAGGGGCCTTCTTCGGCCCGGTCCTTAACGCCGTCCGTCTTGCCTTCCATTTCGGCTAGAATCTGTCCGAGCGCCTGTCCCGCGTCTCCTACGATGCCGACGTCAACCTTGCGGTTGAGACCGATCTCCTCGGGTTCGATGTCGATGTGAATGATCTTGGCGTCAGGCGCGAACCTGCGTCCGAAGTCGAACATCCAGTTCAGGCGCGCTCCGACGACCAGGATCACGTCCGCGCCCTGCATCAGCGTACTGCGGGCGGCATTGAAGTTCATCGGATGGTCGTCCGGGATGAACCCACGTCCCATGGGGGAGGGCAGATAAGGCATACCCAGTGTCTCGACCAGTCCCGTGAGTTGCTGTGTCGGCTCCGACCAGCGCACACCCTTGCCCACTATCATCGCGGGTCGCTCCGCATTCAGCAGCATGTCGGCGGCGCGAGCTACCTGCTCTGGATTTCCCTGTGGCGGCGCGTCTGTATAGTAGTCCGTCGGCCAGTGGACTGAGTCCTCCTCGACCATTTCCTGGAGCACGTCGGACGGAAGGTCTAGGTACGCCGGCCCGGGTCGTCCGGTCTTCGCCTTTCTGAAAGCCATGGCCATGTACTCGGGGATGCGTGAAGCGCTGTCCACCTGTACCGCCATCTTCGTAATTTCCCGGAACATAGGTACGTTGTCCGTCTCCTGGAACGTGCCCGAGTAGCGACCCGTCTGCGGACCCGAGCCGCCGATTATTACCAGCGGCATACAATTGTCGAAGGCCACGTGAGCGCCGGTCACGCCGTTGGTAACGCCTGGCCCCGCCGCCAGTACCGCGACTCCAACCTCATTTCTGACGTATCCGTATGCTGTGGCCGCGAACGTGGCCGCCTGCTCGTGCCTGACTCCTATCGGTCTCACTCCGTATTGAGGTCCGTAGCCCATCACCTCGACGATAGGGCCGCCCGCCAGTCCGAACAGCGTCGTTATCCCTTCATTCGCTATTGATTTAGTTACGAGTGCGCTTCCCTCTATCAGTGCCATTTTCAGACCTCCGTATCCTGAGGATCCTGTCAATCACAATTCCGACTACCCCGACTTCCACACAGGCCGCCGCTTCTCCGAGAATGCTTTCGGCCCTTCGATGGCGTCCTCGGTGCTTTGAACGTGCTCCATGATCGGCGCGCCCAGGCGCACAGAATGCTCCACCGACACGTCCTTGCCGCCATATACGATCCGCTTGATTCCCTGCACCGCGAGCGGGGCGCACAGCTTGATCTCTTCTGCGATATCGTCGCACTTCTGGAGGAGCTCGTCCCTGTCCTCGACGAGATGCTGGATCAGACCTATGTCATAGGCTCGCTGGGAATCTATACGGGTTCCGGTGAGCATCATATTCAGCGCCTCACCCAGCGGTATCATGCGCGAAAGATTGTGTACCGCGTGTCCGGGGAAGATGCTCCAACGCGCTTCCGGCAGACCGAACTGGGACTGGCGAGTCGCCACCCTAATGTCGCATGAGAGCGACATTTCGAGTCCACCCGCAACGCAGTAGCCGTCTATCGCCGCGATCACGGGCTTGAAGACGCCCCTGTCGGCGTATGAACTCACAAGCGGCCTGCGTATCGGACTTTCGGGCCTGTCCCCGGTGGCGTCCAGCGCGGCGCGCTCCTTCAGGTCCATGCCCGCCGAAAATGCCCGCCCTCCGCTGCCTATCAGGATAGCCACGTACAAATCAGGGTCGTCCTTGAAGAGATCCAGGGCCTCGCGCAGCCCTCTGCCAAGTTCGCGGCTGATGGCGTTCAGCGACTCAGGCCTGTTCAACGTGATATATGCTATGTTGTTGCGCGCTTCATAGAGTATTGTGTCGGTGGAAATCGTCATGATTCGCTCCTGCCCAAGCTGATTCGGAGTGTATTAGCAGCGATAGGTGGTGTCAACGAAGCCTGTTCGAGTCTATGGGTTCATATCCAGCCGTATTCGTTGTAAACTCAAGCTGCACAGACGAATCAACCCGACGGAGGCGGAAATGCCCGTAGATATGAACCGAGAGAACTGGAAGCCCGGCGATAGCTGGGAGAAGGCGATAGACGATATTCACTATGCCCGAAGCCTGGCCAAAGAGCTTGGCGGCCCGGAGCGTGTCAAGCGTCAGCATGACGGCGGACGCTACACGGTCCGCGAGCGGATTGACAAGATGGTTGACCCGGGCAGCTTCATGGAAGCGGGCCCAATGGTAGGGGCGGCCGAATTCGACGCCGACGGCAATATCCGGGGATTTACGCCAGGCGCCTACGTCATGGGACTGGCCGAGATAGACGGTCGCCCGGTCGCCATAGGTGGCGACGACTTTACAATCTCAGGCGGTAGTCCGCACAACGTGCACAAGGGCGCGCGACAGTTCACACAGCCCCTCGCCATCCAGTACGGCATACCCTACGTCCAACTTGTGGAGGGCGTCGGCCACAGCTCCAAGTCGGACGAGGCCGCCGGACACATGGGCCTGCCAGGTGGCGATCTATGGTGGAGGAACGTCGAGCTTCTGCGCCGCGTTCCGGTCGCCGCCGGGATAATGGGATCGGTCGCAGGCGCGCCGGCCGCATTCGCTCTTATGTCCCATTTTACCGTGATGATCAAGGGACAGTCGCAGATATTCCCGTCCGGCCCGCCCGTCGTGCGTCGCGCGATAGGCGAAATGATGGAAAAGGAAGAACTCGGCGGCTACCAGATGCACGTCCACGACAGCGGACAGGTGGACAACGAGGCCGAGTCGGAAGAAGACGCCTTCGAGCAGATTAAGACGTTCATATCCTACCTTCCGAACACTACCAACGACGTCGCTCCCCGCGTCGAGACGGGCGACCCGCCCGACCGCAGGCCGGAGGAGTTGCTGAACATCATCCCCGCCAACCGTAAGCGTTCCTACGACCCGCGCAAGCTGATACGGCTCGTCGTGGACAACGGGGAGTTCTTCGAGATGCGGAGACACTGGGGCGGAGCGGTCATAACCGGTTTCGCCCGCCTCGACGGATACAGCGTGGGGGTTATCGGCAGCGACCCGCGATCACTGGCAGGCGCAATGGACGGCTGGGCCGCCGAGAAGTACGCCCACTTTGTTGACCTCTGCGACGCCTTCAACCTGCCTGTCGTCATATTCCTGGACATGCCGGGATTCATGCTCGGCTCCCACGCGGAGCGCAAGGCAACGATGCGCCGCGGAGTCCGCGCCCTTATCGCCAGCGCGGAGGCGGACGTTCCCAAGATAGAGTTCAACGTCCGCAAGGCATACGGCGTCGCGGCGGACGCGCCTCACAGCCTCGGTCATCCCAATGGTCTCAATCTACGCTTCGGCTGGCCTGCCGGAGAGTGGGGCGGCATCCCGATCGAGGGCGGCGTCGCGGCGGCCTACCGGCGTGAAATCGAGAACGCCCCGGACCCCGACGCCCACCGCGAGATGATTGAGAACCGGCTGCTCAAGTTCCGTTCACCGTTCAGAGCCGCTTACAAGGGCGACGTCGTGGATCTGATAGACCCGCGCGAGACTCGCCAGCTCGCGTGCCGCTTCGTCAAGCTCGCCCAGCCGATGCTTCACAAGCTCGCCCAAAGACCCAAGCGGGCCGTGCGCCCGTAAACCGTTGGCGAAAGAACAGTACACAGTCGCTACAAATGGAGGCGAACTATGGAATATCAGATTTGGCTCAACGGCGAGTATGTGGACCGCGACAAGGCCCAGATCGGCATGACCGACCGCGGCTTTCGTCTTGGCGACGTGGTGTTCGACACATCTAGAACGTTCAACGGCAACGTGTTCAGGCTCAGGGACCATCTCCTGCGACTGTACCGCTCTCTCAAATACGTGCGCATTGATCCCGGAATGTCCCTCGACAAAATGGAACGCCTGACACTGGAAGTAGTGGAGCATAATGAAGACCTCCGACGGAGTCTCAACGACGACTACATGATCACCCAGATAGTGACCGGCGGCGTGGGCAGACGCGGCGACGGCGATCCCAACGTCTCCATCTGGATTGACCCACTTGGGTCGCCCAGGTGGGCGCCTGCATACAATGTCGGCGCGCACGCCGTCATACCCAAAACTCGAAGCTATTCGTCAGAGAGCCTGGATCCAAAGGTCAAGCATTACAGTCGCCTGAACTTCGTCCTTGCCGAGCTGGAGGCTGCCGACATTGACCCCGACGCCATGCCAGTCTTGCTCGATGGCGATGGCCATCTCAGCGAGGGAACGGGAGCAAACTTCTTCGTCGTAACCGATGGGACTCTCAGGACCTCCAAGGACAGCAGCGTGCTTCAGGGCGTCTCAAGAATGACCGTCATGGAGATTGCGGATACGCTCGGCATCCCAGCCGTCGAAGACGACATACAGCCCTACGACGTTTACAACGCCGACGAGGCCTTCTTCTGCAGCACTCCGTACTGCATACTGCCCGTAGGTCGTGTCGACAATAGAGAGATAGGTGACGATGTCCCTGGCCCGATAACCAACCAGTTGCTCGCAGCCTGGAGCGAAAGGGTAGGTCTGGACATCGTTGACCAGCTAAAGCGGCTTCCGAGATAATTCTCCCCAAGCCCCAGCGAAACAGGAGCGCCATCATGGTAACCGCGAGAGCAAGGTCCTGGCCCATATACCAGGACTACTCGGACCTCCCGCGAGACGACCGTTATTAGCTAATCAAATGACATCCACACCGAATAACTGTAAACTGACCACCGAATATCCAATGACCGCTCAATAACCGTGGACGGAGGTAAGCAAGCGATGGTTACGACACTCACCGGAGAACAGCTTGAAGAAGTAAAACAGCAGGCCGCCGAACACTTCTGGCCCCACGCCCGACAGGCGGGCAACGTTTCCGAAGACACCGGCCTCAAGGTCGTGACCGACGCGCAAGGCGTCTGGGTCAACGACGCCGCGGGCGAACCCTGGTTCGACCTCATTTCCGGTATGTTCCTCAAGAACATCGGACACGGAAGAAAAGAGATCGCGGACGCGGTGTATGAGCAGATGCAGGGCATCAGCTACTCTCCCGGAGGCACCGTCACCCCCGCCACCGCCCAACTCGCCGCCAGGATCGCCGGACTCGCCCCCGACAAGGACTCCCGCATATACTTCGTCAGCGGTGGCTCGGAAGCTGTCGAGACCGCGCTCAAGATGGCCAAGCAGTACCACAACAACAACGGAGAGGCCGGCAGGTGGAAAGTCCTCAGCAGAAAAGGCTCATACCACGGCGCGACACACGCCTGTATGTCCCTCGGACAGTCAGGCGGAGCGGTCGCCCAGATAGGCCCGCTTATGCCTGGCAACATTCATGTCCCCCAGTGCGACACTTACAGGGGAGACTGCGCCCTCGAAAGCGCCAAGGAGATAGAGCGCGCGATCGAACACGAAGGTCCCGAGACAGTCGCCGCCTTCATCGGCGAACCCATCTCGGTGGCGGCGGGCGTCCATGTGCCGCACCCCGACTACTGGCCCGCCATCCGGGAGATCTGCGATAAACACGGCGTCATACTGATCTGCGACGAGGTAATCACCGGCTTCGGACGCACCGGAAAGATGTTCGCCACCGAACACTGGGGAATCCAGCCTGACATAACCACGGTCGCCAAGGCTCTCACCAGCGGTTACCTGCCCATTGGCGCCGCCATCGCACGCAAGGAGATCGCCGACGCCTTCATCGGCGAAGAAGAATCCACCTTCCGCCACCTGATAACATTCGGTGGAAACCCCGCTTCCTGTGCCGCCGGACTCGCCAACCTGGACATAATGGAGGGCGAGGGAATGGTCGAGAACTCCGCCGAGATGGGAGACTACCTCTACGAACGCCTCCAGACGCTCTACGAACACAGCATTGTGGGCCATGTTCGCGGGGGCATGGGACTGCTTGCGGCCGTCGAGATAGTCAAAGACCGCGACGCCAAGGAGAAGTTCCCCAAGGAAGCCGGCCTGAGCGACAAGCTCACCCACCACTTCAACCAGAACCGCATATTGGGACGCGGACAGGACGTAATCCCCATATCGCCACCTCTTTGCATCACCCGCGACGAGGTTGACGATTTAGTCTCCCGCCTTGACGACGCCATAGGCAAAACTGAATCTGAACTCGGCGTCTAGCCCGCTAACCCGCTTCCGAGAGCAACAGCCGCACGGTGTTGTTTACCGTGCGGCTGTTTGGCTATCCATTTATGCGGATTACCTCTGATCAGGCAACTGATGCCGGACCAGAGTCCACCTGATCGGACCATAAGTCGGAGTATATGGTTTCCTCGAATGGTCTCAAGTCGAAGACGCTTCAGGCGCGCATTTCTCCGCTCGCTGCCTTACTGATGATGGCGCTGGCTGTAGCAGCATGCGGCGAGATGGAAGTCCAATCGCCGGAGAAAGTGACGGCGGCCTCCGGTCATCCGAAACCCGAACTATCCCAGACACTTATTCCCCAGCTGACAGATGCCAATGCGTCGCCCAAGGTCAACGCTACTCCTGCGTTGGCTGTTGACTCAAGTCCAACTGCCACGCCGACTCCGTTTCGGCCCGGTCCAACTCCCACACCCGACGCACTAACCCAGTTGAAGCTGAGCGTGACGTGGGAAGACGCCGAAATGGAGTTGCGCTACGTCGGATGGAAAACGGACATCACAAGGTACGCCGTTCCATACTCGGAAATAAAGCGCGGCGGGCCACCAAGAGATGGCATACCACCCATAGACGAACCCGTCTTCGAGTCGGTATCTGAAGCATCGTCCTACATAAACGATCACGAACCGGTTCTGAGCGTGGAACTAGGCGGCGAAACACGCGCCTATCCTCTGGCAGTGCTGATCTGGCACGAGATAGTGAATGACGAGTTGGGCGGCGCGCCCATAACGGTCACATACTGCCCACTATGCAACAGCGCGATAGTGTTCGACCGCCGTGTGGGTGACGACAAGCGAGTACTGGATTTCGGGACAACCGGCTATCTGCGCCACAGTGACATGGTCATGTGGGACAGACAAACCGAGTCATGGTGGCAGCAGATCACGGGGGAAGGCATCGTGGGAGAATACACCGGAACACGGCTGGATTTCCTACCCGCAGCCCTCATATCCTGGCGAGATTTCCGAGACTCTTTCCCTAATGGCAGTGTTCTATCCAGAGACACGGGATATCCGCGCGACTACAATCGCCCTCCCTACGCCGGCTACGACTCGAAAGAGGGCCGTCCGTTCATGTTCAGGGGGAAACTGGACGACAGGCTGCCTCCAGTGGAAAGGGTGGTTGGCTTGAACATAGGCGATACCGCAGTGGCATACCCGTTCACGCTCTTCGAGTCTATGCCCGCAGTCAACGATAGCGTCGCCGATACGGACATCGTGATCTTCTACGCGCCGGATACGCTGTCCGCTTTTCTTGGGGAGTTCGCGTCCGATAGTCCGGCCGTAGGTTCAACCGGCGTCTATAACCCCAACCTGGATGGGCGCAGGCTGACGTTCGAAGCGAAGGGCGGCTCCATTGTGGACGAACAGACCGGCTCGGAATGGAACATCTTCGGCAAAGCTACCAGCGGGCCACTGGAGGGCAGCGTTCTATCGCCATTCATTCACGCCAACCACTTCTGGTTCGCATGGCGCGTATTCTATCCTGACACGGCAGTTAAGAGGCTGGGAGAGTTTGTCAACTAAAGACCTGAGCTCCTCATTTCCGGAATCCGACGTGAGCGGACTTACATCCAATAATCAGTAGAAGACCGACAGCCAACGAGCGTTGACCGCGCCGTGTACCATAGCTATCATATAGCGCAAGGCATTAGCGCAAGGAGTTTTACGATGCCCAGCCTAGGACCGATGGAACTGATAATCATTTTGGTCATAGTCATGCTCATCTTCGGCGTGGGCAAGCTGAGCGACATAGGAGGAGCCTTGGGCAAGTCCGTCCGCGAATTCAGAAAGTCCACGATAGAGGACGACGCACAAGAAAAGGCCTCTGCGTCTAAGGATAACAAGGAGCGGGAGACCACAACCTAGCTCAAGCCGCGATTCCAGCAAACATTAAGGCCGCCCTCCACACGGGCGGCCCTTTTTATTGGCTTGGCTGTTCAGCGCCGACTGCCCGCGTTCTGCGGCCTCGCGCCGCCAACTTAGACAGCCAGATGCTCAACTCGTACAGTACGATTATCGGGATTGCAACCATGCTCTGGTTGATGGGGTCGAAGGTCGGGGTTATTATCGCGCCCAGTATGAATGCGACCACGATGGCGTACCTGCGGTGCCTTCCCAGAAAGTCGGGAGACACCAGACCTATCTTCGCCAGGAAGAAGATGATGACCGGCATCTCGAATATTATGCCCAGCCAGAACGTCAGCGTCAGTATCAGGTTGATGTAGTTGCCTATGCTAATCATGGGAACGGCTACGCCTTCCCCAAAGTTCAGCAAGAAGTCAATCATCGGGGGGAACATTACATAGTAGCCGAAAGCAGCGCCTGCCAGAAACGCCAGCAGCGTAGCGGGCATCAGGATGTAGAGGTATCTGCGTTCTGTCTTGTTAAGACCCGGCGCGGCAAACCTCACCACCTGGTACAGCACGAACGGAAGCGAGGCGAACAACCCCACGAGCAGCGATGTCTTAAACGCGATGCTGATGAACTCGGTCAGCGTAGTATATACCGGCCCGCCGACTGGGATTTCCTCGAACTGCTTCGCCGGTTCCATCAGGAACTTCAGTATTTGCCTGTGGAAGATGAAAGCCACACCAGTGGTCAAGGCCACCGAAATCGCTGAGTAGGTCAGCCGACGGCGAAGCTCGAGCAGATGGGACTTGAGGGGAATCGGCTCGTCATTCATGGAGTCTGACCGCGCTCCGGTGTTTGGTCCGAATCGGAGTCCCTCGAGGCTGCACTGGACGCTGGCGTAAACGCCACGGGGCCGTCCGCTTCCGCCTTGTCCTCGGTTCGAGAGCCATCGCTAACAGTCTCGGCGGGCTTCCTGTCCACGCCACGAGTCATGCTGATAGTCTCGCCCGCATTGACGACCTTAATATCGTCGTCCTCCACGACCACGCGCGGCATCTCCGACGCTAGTTTGCGCCCCTCTCCAACCAGCCGTCCCAGATATCGCGCCGCTTCCATCATGCGTTCCGGACCAAGTACGATAAATGCGATAAGCAGAATGATTACGATTTCCAGAGGTCCCATACCCAGGAAGCTCATGGTTCACTCTCCGACACGGCTTGCAAACGACAGTCGCTACACCTGTCATAGTAAGGGATTTGATCGAGAGGCCGCAATTTGGGTCTAGCTCCCAAAGTATCAAGAGCGGCCACCAGCAGGCACATCGGCAGTCCGACGACATTCAGGTAGCACCCGTCAACCCTTATCACCGGATCGAACTCATCGTCCTGCACCGCGTACGCACCCGCCTTGTCGAACGGCTCGCGTCTCGCTATGTAGGCTTCGATGTCCTCGTCGGAGTAGTTCCGGGTGTATATGTCCGAGGTTTCCACTTCGCACCGCATTTGCCAGGAACCTGCGTCCGCCACCGCAATCCCTGTGACAACCTGGTGACGACGGTCTCTTAGTCGCGTGAGCATAGCCCGCGCCTCTTCGTCCGAGTTCGGCTTGCCCAGTATATCGCCATCCAGCACGACGACAGTGTCCGCGCTCACCAGCCAGCCATCACCACCGCTCCAGCTCCTTTCACCGAGCTTGGCAATCGCCGAGCGTATTACGTACTTCTCGGCGATTTCGCCCGCCGCCGGCCTCGGCTCTTCCCCGCGCGAGCCTGAGATTGACACCGGGTTCATCAGAGATTTGATAAGCTCCCTCCGTCTGGGTGAGGATGACAGCAGTGAAATTCCGTTGGATTCCGACACGTTTCGCTCGCTCCAAGAGACGGATGACGATCCACCCTCTACTTTGAATTCGACTCCAGGATAGTTACCGACTCCACGTGATACGTCTGGGGAAACATATCAACGGGCTGGACAATGTTAATCTCATACCCGCCTCTTACGAGCATATCGAGATCGCGCGCCAGCGACGGCGGGTCGCAGGACACATATGCGACCTTAACCGGCTTCAGCTTCAGCAGAGACTCGATTGCCTGCGGATGACAGCCGGTTCTCGGGGGATCCAGGATAACCGCGCCCGGCGTCTCGTCCAGGCCGCAAATCTCCCTCAGGTCCGCCAACGCCTCTTCGGTCTTGAGTTGAACGAATTCCACGCTGTTCAGTCCATCGGCATTCAGCTTGCCATCCTGGACCGCCGACGCCGATTCCTCTATGGCGATGGCCCGCGCCACATAAGGCGACAGTAAGATCGCAAAAACCCCGACGCCGGCATATGCGTCCACGAGGACATCGCTCTCAGCAAGTTCTAGTCCGTCGCGTACCAGACGAACAAGATTCTCCGCCTGTACAGTGTTCACCTGGAAGAAAGAAGGGGAGGCGACCCTGAGATCGCGCCCCATCATCCTCTCGGTGTAGTGAGTCTGACCGGACGGAATGGAGATGTCAGGATTCTGGAAAGTAGGCTGCGCCAAGAGGTCGCCCGTGTTCGTCCCCACACGTAGAGACATATTAGTCGTCTCGCCCGACTTGTCCTGAAATTCCGTTAGAGCGCCGTTTATAACGGAGTCCATCAACATACAGTGCTCGATCCTGACGAATCTGCGCGTTATCCGGTTTGAGAAACCTAGCTGGCCTCCCATGCGAACTGTGAATCTCGCATGGTTGCGATAGTAGTATTCGCTGGGAGCAGGCAGCGTCGGCAGTACCTTCGCGTCGCAAAGTGAGTCGTAACGGTTGAGACATCCCTCGACCGTCTCGCGCTTGAATTCGAGTTGGGTCGGATAGGCTATGTGCTGCCACTGGCAGCCCGAACAGGGGCCACAGTATCCGCACTTCGGAGCTACGCGGTCAGGCGACGGCTCGATAACCCTGGACACGATTCCCGATACGACATCCTTACGCCGCCGTCGGTAACGATAAATCCTGACCAGCGCCCGTTCGCCTGGGATTCCCCCCGCCACGTTGATGGATCCGCCCTCGAACACTGCGGCAGTATCCCCAAGTTCCGTCAGGTTCCCGAGTTCGAGTTCGGCGAACTCCGCGGGCATATCTTCAAAGCGTGTGCGTTTCTTTCTTCTCCGCGCCAACTCTACCTTGACCGCCATCCTGCATTTGCTAACTCAGCAACCGTCTTCAGACAGATAAATATAGCATAGCGACGCGTACTCGTTCGTGTCGTGTGAGAAACGCCGTTCCATATCTGCTATTATCTAGGCAGCGATCAAGGGGGTACAGATGACAGTAACGCGCCGTCTTCCTGAATGGTTCAAAGTGCCGATGCCCGGCGGGCCGAACTATATGAGCCTTCGCGAGCAGTTCAGGTCCGAAGAGCTGCATACGGTTTGTGAGGAAGCACAATGCCCCAATATCGGTGACTGCTGGGAGCGCGGCACCGCGACCTTCATGATACTAGGCGACATCTGCACACGCGCCTGCGCGTATTGCGCCGTCACCACGGGCGTACCCCAGGGACTCGACCTCCAGGAACCCATCCGGCTCGCCGAGACAGTCGAACGTCTGGGACTGCGGTACGTGGTCATAACCTCAGTCAACAGGGATGACCTGCCGGACGGCGGCGCATTCATCTTCGCCCAGTGCGTCAGGCAGATCCACAGGAGAGTGCCGGACTGCAAAGTGGAATTGCTGATTCCCGACTACCAGGGCAACTGGGACGCGCTCGCGGCAACGATAGACGCCGGACCGGACACCCTGAATCACAACATAGAAACCGTGCGGAGGGTATTCAAGCGGGTCCGGCCACAGGGGGAGTACGATCAGTCGCTCGAACTCCTGAGGCGCGTGAAGGAGATGTCTCCCGGCGCCGTTACCAAGTCAGGAATGATGGTCGGCCTCGGCGAAACCTGGGACGAGATTGTCGAGACCATGCAAGACTTGCGGTCGGTGGACTGCGACCTGTTGACCATAGGCCAGTATCTCAGACCGTCCCGGAAGCATGCCCCTATCGCCAAATGGTACACGCCCGCGGAATTCGACGAATTGCGACAGGAAGGTGAGGCGCTGGGTTTCCATCACGTCGCTTCAGGCCCGCTTGTTAGAAGTTCCTACCACGCTGACGAGCAGCACGAGGCCGCGACCCTCGGAGGACTCACGCTGAATCCTGTCTAAACTTGCGGCCTGGATTTAGTCCGAGGAAGGCAGCTTCCTGGGTTGCTGGACTTCCATCGCCTCGCCGTTGTAACGGAGGTCGCACTGTCCCGCCTTGGTTACCAATACTGTCACTGAGCCATCCTCAGATTGGTAGCGTCTCCCAAGGTTGATCGTCTGGACATCGTCGCCCGGATCGTACCCATCGTCGAAACCCGACCCGGCTCCCTTTTCCTGCAAGCCAATCTCACCATCCGACAATACACCGTCACCCCCTTTGGTGACAATCAGTTCAGCTCCGGCTGGTGTAACGTACCTAGCGCCTGCCTTAATCATTCCTGCATACCTCGCGAACCTGGACTTATATCCGGTGGATTCCGGTCCTTGTGCAACCCTGTTCCACGTAAACCAGACGGCTCCGCACAAGTTATCATTTAAGCATAAAATAGACTATAAGACGATATATTTGGGGTTGTCAAATGTGGCTTATCTCAAAGACGATTGCGAGTCCCCTCTCACTCGATGGATGAGGGCGATCAGGTTCGCTACCCTCCACTCCCAGGGATTAGAGGACTGATAATGAGGCTTATGCGGCTTTCCCTGTTTCATAAACCCGGAACTTATAGGAGAAAGCCATGCAGATATTCCCGATGAGAATCGAAAAGGGCCGAAGGATGGTTTACCCTTCGGCCCCTGGAATTACCTTGATTATTTCTTGTTGCGCTTACTTCCACCCCATGTTCCCGTCCTTGCGCGGTATGAGCGAGACCCTGTGTCCCTGAATGCATTTATAGCGTTCCTCCCGAATCTCTCGGCGCTTGCCGCTCAGTGAAGACTGGTCCATCTGCGACTTGCAGAATGGGCAGGTAACCGCATACACGACACGGTTCCGAATTCGGCGCAGGCGGGCGTCAACGAGCGTCTCCTTGAGAGTTGGGGAATCGCCTATGTACCTGAAGATGTATCTCCTGGCGGAATTCATTACACTCTTCGCGCTGATAGGAGTGGGGGACACATACTTGTAGTCCACGAATCCACACTGAATGCACTCCGGCTCGTTGTAGGTCATTATCAGACTCGCATTACACCGAGGACAAGCCTGGTGTGGGCGCGTCCGTACAACGGTTCTTGGTGCCGGTGATGATGTCACCACTTTCTAAAACTCCTCTCTGTCCGGCCACCCATGCGAGCTTTTCTTGAGAAGCTGACATCCGTGGGCGCACTTATACTAAGGTCTGACTGCATTGTTGATTTCCGATTGGCGCCGGTCCGATGCTGGGACCCTAAACACTCATGTTGAGAGATTTGCCCCACGCATGACTGAAGATGATCATTAGAGCGCTCATTCGAACCGGAACTCCAAAAGGCGAGACGGCCAAGTCAAGATCAATTATAATTCCGCCATGATGATGATTCGCAAGGTGGATAACAAGCGATTTTGAGCAATATTAGAGAATTTTCCTAAGAAATATATTGTCTAAGTATGAGAGACGGTAATATCCTTCATAACGAGATTTAACCCTGGATGCTTCCACTTTGGTTACGACAACAATACGATTGAAGCGCCTAACCATGCATAAAACGAACGCCTCAATTTGTGGCTTCACCCGGAATTCGACCTCGTTGACCGTTTCGCATACGGATAGGTAACATACAATTCACACTCGCAGAGGCAACCACATGGCCGGTCCACTGGAAGGAATAAAGGTACTGGAGTTCACTCAGATCATCGCCGGTCCGTTCGGCGGGATGATGTTGGCCGACATGGGCGCCGACGTAATCAAGGTGGAACCCGTTGAAGGCGAACCCTGGCGCGTCGCGCTGGAATTCATACCGGGCGAGTCCAAGACATACATGTCTCTCAACAGGGGCAAGCGAAGCCTCCCGCTGGACCTTACGAAGCCGGAAGCGGTTGAAATCGTCCACGATATGATTCGTGAAATAGACGTTGTGGTCATCAACGCCCGCCCCGACGTCCCGGACAAGCTGGGCATAGATTACGAAACTCTTTCCGCCGTCAACCCGCGACTCATATACTGCGACAACACGGCCTTCGGACGCAACGGTCCAGACAGCTACCGTCCCGGCTACGACTTGATCATCCAGGCCATGAGCGGGCTGATGGCCGCCGAGGGCAAGATTAGGGACGGCGTACCCCAGCTAATCACTTCGACCGCGGTGGCGGACTTCGCCACTGGAATCGCGGTCGCATGGGGGGTATGCGCTGCTCTCTTCCATAGGGAGCGCACAGGACAGGGCCAGAAAGTCGAGACCACCCTTCTCGGAACTGCCCTCGGCGTTCAGACGGGCAGCTTCATGGAGATAGACGCCTTCGACGCCGAACGCAGGGCAGAATTCCTGGCGGTGCTGAACGCTATGCGCGAATCCGGAGCATCCTACGAAGATATGCACGAACAGTATGTTCAGATAGTCTCTCCCTGGCGCGGAGGCAACATCTACTACCGCACATACCAGGCCAGGGACGGCGCCTTGGCGGTCGCCTGCCTGAGCGACCGCCTCAGAAAGCGAGTTGCCGATGTTCTGGGAATAGATGACCCGCGGTTCAGCCCGGGATTCGATCCGTTCGACGAAGAGACCATTGCTCATTCCGAGGAGCTCGTCAAACAGGCGGAGAAACTCTTCAGGGAGAAAACGGTTGACGAATGGCTGGAGACTTTCGACAGTGTTGGCGTACCCGCCGGCCCCGTGCGATTCGTGCAGGAAATGCTCGACCATGAACAGGTAGAGGCCAACGGCCTCAGTGTCAAACTCGAACACACGCTGGCGGGCCCGGTAAAGATGGTCGGCCCGATTATAAGCATGAGCGAAACGCCGCTTGAAGCCAGGTCCGCCTCTCCTGCGCTCGGAGAACACACCGATGAAATTCTCGCCTCCATGGGCTACTCCCAGGACGAAATAGTCGCTCTCAAATCCGGCGGCGTAACCCGCTGACGCACCCGATAAATTTGACCCTGTTCAAGACGCGATGCTATAGTCGAATGCGATGTTCAGATTAAGCTCCCATTCACTTTCGTGAGGTACTTCCGTGCCAATTAACATAGTTGTCTGCGCAAAACAAGTTGTGGATCCTGAGACTCCCGCGTCGGCTTTCCGTATAGACCCGGAGACCAAAAGCGTCGTCCCTGCGGCAGGCATTCCGCCCGTAGTCAACGGGTTCGACGAAAATGCCGTCGAAGCCGCGCTTCAACTCAAAGAAGCCGATGGAGCCAATATCACGGTCGTGTCTGTCGGAAACGGGTTCGTCATGGATGTGATGAAGAAGCCGCTCTCAATGGGCGCAGACGAGCTGATCCTGGTTGACGACCCTCTTACCGCCGAACTCGACGCCTTTGCCACCGCGCAGGCCCTGGCTGAGGCCATCAAGAAGGTCGGCGACTTCGACCTGGTGCTCTGTGGGCGGCAGGCTTCGGACTGGGACAACTCTATGGTTCCCCTGGGAGTAGCCGAACTGCTTGGCCTTCCGTGCGTGACCATGGCACAGAAGATAGAAACTCAGGATGGCGGGATAGTCGTCCAGAGGGCGTTAACGGACGGATACGAAGTCATACAGGCTCCGCTGCCCGCGCTGGTAACTGTCAGCAACGAACTCGGCGAGCCGCGCTACCCTACCCTGCGCGGCATTATGATGGCGGGTAGAAAGCGTCCGACTGTCTGGACCGCTTCCGACATCGGCCTCGACGAGTCCGCTCTCGCTCCCAGATTGACGTTGGAAGACCTATATGTACCCGTCAGCGACAAGCAGTGCGAGTTCATAGAAGGCGAGGACGAGGCTGATGCAGGAAGGCAGCTCGCTCTGAAACTGCGCGAAGCTCACCTCGTCTAGCCGGCATAGCGCCAAATCAACCCCGTCATTCCCGAGAAAGCGGGAACCCCGAAAGGGCTCGCCGCTCGGCAATCCACACGCAGAAACTGACAACGGAGATAACTGATGCAGGGCATTCTAGTCTTAGGGGAATTGGATCAAAACGGTCTCGCCGGCGTAACGGGAGAACTGCTTGCACTGGCCCGTTCGCTCGCGGGCGAAACCGGCGATGAAGTATCAGTCTCGTTGCAGGGCGCGTCCATCGGAAGCGAAGAGGATGACGCGATCGCCCTGGGAGCCGACAAGGTTTACAAAGTGGAAAGCCCGCTCCTGAGCGAACCACAGATTGACGGCCACCTCTCGGCCCTGGAGCAGGTAGCTGAAGAGGCCGACCCCTCGATTATACTGATCGGCAGAACTCCCCTCGGCAGAGACGTGGGCCCCAGGATCGCCTTCCGACTCGGAGCCGCGGTCGCGCAGGACTGCGTTGAAGTGTCGGTGGACGCAGATACCGGTCGAGTGAGTGCCACCAGGCCCGTGTACGGTGGAAATGCGCTGGCAAACATCTCGTTCTCCGGGGACGGCGTGCAGGTCGTAATAGTAAGACCCAAGACCTACGAGGCCAACGAACCCGACTCTGGACGTACAGGAAGCATCGAGGAATTCTCAGCCGACATTGACGACACGACCATCAAGGCGCGTCTTGTCGAGACGGTCTCACAGGAATCCGAGGGCGTCCGACTGGAGGACGCCGGCATAGTGGTCAGCGGCGGACGGGGACTCGGCGGACCTGAGCCATTCGACCAACTTCAGTCATTGAGCGACCTCCTCGGCGGAGCGCTGGGAGCGTCGCGCGCCGCCTGCGACGCTGGATGGATTGACCACAGCCACCAGGTTGGCCTGACCGGCAAGACGATTACCCCGGACCTGTACATTACCATCGGCATATCCGGCGCCAGTCAGCACATGGCAGGCTGTTCGGCTTCCAAGAACATAGTCGCAATCAACCGCGACGAGGACGCCAACATATTCAAGTCCGCCACCTATGGCGTCGTGGGCGACTGGAACAAGGTGCTTCCTTCATTCATAGAAACGATCCGAGAACTGAGGGACAGTTAGCGCCGGAAACGGAGTTGTCATGGAAGGTAATTTCCTCTTCGACATCCGAGACGTTATTCAGAATATAGAGCGGGCCGAAGTAATGTCGGTCTTCTTCCCGACATTTCGACGCGCTTTGATTGTTGATACGCGCTACAAGGATGACGTTGGGCCTTTTGTGAGGCTGATGCCTATGGCAAGGTCTCCACAGGACCGCATGAGGTCAATTCGACGCATCAGGCCGGAATTCCCCAGGCCCACGAACCTCACTCTCGTTCCCTGGCAGAGATACGTCGCCAGCCTCATCAGTTCCGGCGTCTGGGATAAGATCATGGCTCGCCTAGAAGAGTCTGGCGACGAGCGCGTTCTCATAGCTTGCAACGAAGCACTCGAAGAACTTCGTCAACTGGAGAGCGCAGAACTGACCGCCGCCATCACCGGCAACAACTACCATACTCTCTGGTCCGCAGACGGATGATTAGATACAATGCTGACAGTCACCGGGCAAGCCAAACGAGAACTCAAGAACCTACTGGACCAGCGCAATCTGGGAGCCGGACGCTGCCTCCGGCTCGCCATACCGCCCGCCTGGACAGGGCCGGGCGACTTCGGCATCGTCATTGACGACGAGAAGAGCGATGACATCACGGTCACCCTACGCGGAACCAAGATATTGCTGCTGAGCCAGCAGCTCGCACCCCAGATGTCCACATCGGTACTAGACTATAAGGATACCCCACAGGGAATGGGTTTCACCCTCGACGTGTACTGAACGCCACATAGTCCCCTTCCTCTTAATGGACTCACAGGGTCGGCAAATCAATGAACCGTTCGTCCTGAGCTTGTCGAAGGGCGGGTCTGCCTACTCCTCTCAGCCCTTGATGGGAGAGGGCTATGGTGAGGGTGGATAGTCTTGAATTCTGCTGTTGCTGACGAACGTACGAATAAGTAGCGAAACTCATGCAACTTCCCCCGTGTCCCCTCTGCCTGAACGCCCGTGCCCGCTTCTTCTATAAGTCCGACGACAGGCACGGGCCGCGCGAATTCTACGAATGTCCCGTCTGCGACTTGGCGTTCGTACCACCCCGATTCCACTTGCCGCCGGACGCCGAGATGGAACGCTACCTGATGCACGACAATGATCCCAACGACCAGGGGTACAGGACTTTCCTGTCCAGGCTGTGGGGCGTCCTCAGACCCATGCTCCCGGAGGGAGCATCCGGCCTGGATTACGGCTGCGGTCCGGGCCCGGCTCTCGCCCAGATGATGCGGGAGGACGGCTTCAGCGTGAAGATATACGACCTCTACTTCTTCTCCGACCCTGAACCGCTTTCAAGGGTTTACGACTTCATAACCTGCACAGAGACTGTCGAACACTTCAGAAATCCTCTGGAGGTGTTTATCCTGTTCGACTCCCTTCTTAGATCGCGGGGAAGGCTCGGTGTAATGACAGGAATTCTGGAAGATCGCTCTGATTTCGCCGACTGGTACTACCAGCGCGACCCCACCCACATAGCATTCTATACAGCTCGGACTATGGACTGGATAGCCGAGCGCATGAACTGGAAAGTCCAGTTTCCAGCCCCCAACATTGCCATCTTCACAAAGCTCTGAACTCCCGACGGTCCAAGCAAGTCTCTAATCGATTTCGTTCCATTCTCACTACACCCTATGCTACAATTCAAGATATGCAGAACGCACGTACTATATCATAAAGCGGAACTTATCAATGAAAGGCACGGGAACAAAAAAACTCGCTGAACAGGTAAATACAGGAGTATGCAGGTTATATGCAGGTACCGGACCTCATCTGCATACCGCCAGCAGACAACCTGCGCACTCACCAACACGATTGCCAGGTTCATAAAGTCGGATATATTCCCAAGGCGACAAAGCCACACCGGAGGCTCAGATGAAACTCGAACTGATTTCCGAATTCAAGGCCCATCCCAGGCATGCCCAGGCTGTCCTGTTCACGCATGACGGCCGGGAGTTGGCGACCACCGGCATGGACGCACTAGTCCAGATATGGTCGCTGCCCGAATTTGCCAACGCCCGCAGCTTTCAGGGCCACGAAAAGAGCGCCAACGCCATCGCCCTATCCCCGGACGGCGCTACAGCCGTAACCGGCTCCACGGACCGCACTGTGATGGTCTGGGACTGGAAGAGCGGCGAACCGCTCCACACACTCACCGGCCACCGGAACACCGTCGCAGCAGTAGAGTTTTCACCCAACGGAGACCTCGCCGCCACCTCCGCATACGGTGGCATGGTCGGCCTGTGGGAGGGCGGTTCGGATACGCTGGACATATTCAGGTCGCATCCCCGACACGTCACCTCGCTCAGCTTCTCCTCTGACGGCAGTTCGCTGGCAACCGCCGGCCTCGGAAACGTTGTGAAGATATGGGACGTTAGCGCCCGTGAGTTAGTGTCCGAGATAGAAGCCCCCGGACACGCGGCCACAGGCTGCCTGTTCCTACCCAACGGAAAACTCTGCTGCACAACCTACGAGGGTGAAGTAGTCATATACTCCGCCGATTCATACGAGCCGATGGCGTCAGGTTTCCCGCAGGCCGGCAGGATGTCCTCCGCGACTCCCCTGCCCGACTCCGACAGCCTCTTCTGCTCGGTCGAAGGCGGAGTAGTCGTACTCGACCTCGATGCTATGGAGATTTTGGCCAGCTACCAGACCGGCATCAAGGGAATGTACGGCGTAGCCTGCTCCTCCGACGGCGCGATTGTCGCGGCGGTAAGCGCCGATGGCCGATGCCGCGCCTGGGAGGTCGTCAGATAGTCCAGTAGGACAGCCTCTTCACGACCTCCGGAAGCAACTCCCCGGTAGGCCCACGCAAGGTCACGTCCGCCATATCAGACAAGGGGGTAGGGTTAGGATTTACCTCTATCAGAGTTCCCCCGTTCTCCTTTACCATGCGCGGGAAACTGGCGGCAGGAAAGACCGTTGCCGAGGTGCCGCAAACGATCATGCAGTCGCACGCGGCGGATTCCCGGAAGCACGCGTCAATGACCGACGGAGGTATCGGCTCGCCAAACATCACGGTATCCCCCTTGACCAGGCTGCCGCACTCCGGACACAGGGGAGGCAGTTCTTCATAGTCAAACGCCTCGCGCGGCCACCGAGCTTCACAGCCGATACATCGCACTTTGGTGCGGTTGCCATGAATCTCGACCAGCCTGACCGCTCCCGCTCGAACGTGAAGGTTATCCACATTTTGCGTAATGGTCATCTTGAGGACACCCAGTTTCTCCATACTCACGAGCGCGTAGTGTCCGGCATTTGGTTCGGCGCGGTCTATCGCCTCCCTGAACTCGGTGCGGGCCGGGTCGGCCTCGGGGCTAAGTTGATGTTCCCACCACCGGATGGGGTCGCGCAAGAACTGCTCATACCCATTCATGCTGGGTTCCCCTACCTTGGTCCATAACCCACCCGCGCCCCTGAACGTCGGTATCCCGCTCTCAGCTGAGAGTCCGGCCCCCACGAGCACGACCGCATGATTGGAGGCACCGATCAGGTCCACCGCCCTTTCTATCGCCCTCTCGTCGTCTCCCAAAGTTAACCCCCTCTAGCCGGACGCGACCACCCGTCCTGCGTCAATGGATATCCGCCGAACCGGCAGATCTCCCATCACATCGCTGAGATCAGTCTCAGCAGTGGTGATGATCACCTGCTCGTAGTCCCTGATCCGGTCGAACACATGCCTTCTTCGATCTTCGTCTAGTTCGGACATCACGTCGTCCAGCAACATTACCGGCTTATCCCTGACTCTCTCCCCAATGAGTTGCGCTTCCCCGAGCTTCATAGCCAGTATCGCTGTTCTGGCCTGCCCCCTGGACGCGAACGATCCCACATCCATTCCATCCAGCTTCGCGCTGAAGTCGTCTCGATGCGGCCCGATCAGACAGAAGCCCGCTCCGATTTCACGGCGTCGGATCTCCCGGAACCCATCCAGCATCATCTTCGACAGATCCCTGACATCTTCATAATGCCCTGTCTCGAACGACGGAGAATACTTCAGCGACAGCGTCTGATTCAGACCGCTCAGTTCACGATGTATCGGATCCATATTCTCGTCCAAGGCGTTCATCACACGCAGGCGAGCGTCAATGATACGCGCCGCGTGAATAGACAACTGTACATCCCAGAACTCAAGCTCCGACTCTTTTGCCGCACGCTCCCTGATAGACTTGAGAAGATGATTGCGCTGCGTCAGAACCCTCTGGTAATCCTGCGCCTCGCGCGCGAAGCCCGGTGTGATCTGAGAGGTCAATATGTCCAGGTAGCGCCGGCGCAGCGTCGGTGGACCGCTCAGAAGGTCCACATCTTCCGCGGCGAACATCACGGCTTTCAGAAGCCCAACGAAGTCCGACGACCTCTTCGGAACGCCGTTTACCCTGAACGTCTTCTGAACTCTCTGCGCCTCGTGCCAAGCTTCGCCGGACGCACCCGGAATGCGCTCACCTGCCGACAGGTCAACCTGCAGACTCAGCCCGCCCGACGACGTAACCGCCTCCCCCACTACCTGAGCGTGCGCCAGAAAGTCCTCGAACGCTCCGGATCTCACCATCTGGCGATCCGCGGCCCCTCTCGAAGAACGACCGATCGCCATCAGGTAAATAGCTTCCAGCAAGTTGGTCTTACCCTGTCCGTTGCGCCCGTCAACTACCGTAACGCCCCGGCCCAGACATAGGTCCAAACCGGCGTAATTTCGGAAGTTGGAGAGTTTGAGCCTGCGAACGAGAATCGGTCGCCCCCGCAATGTACTATACGTGATGTTAGCACATAGACATTGCGTTTTGATTCATTTCCCCGGAGCGTTGTTGGTTGCCGACGCTTCAACGTGTTACAGTAATTTGAGACGAATATGCGGAGGGAACCTGGATGAGAGCGCTTGCCCTGACCGGTGGCGTCGGCGGCGCCAAGCTATGCTTCGGCTTGGCACAGATACTGGAGCCGGACGAACTGCGAATCGTCGTCAACACCGGGGATGACGAGGAGTTTCATGGCCTTTATGTGTGCCCCGACCTTGATACGGTGATGTACACCTTGGCGGAACTCTCGAACCCACACACGGGTTGGGGAATCAAGAATGAGACCTTCGCCACCTTGTCCGCTCTGGACAGGCTGGGCCAGGAAACATGGTTCGGGCTGGGAGACCAGGACCTGGCTACTCACATCGTGAGAACTCAGATGCTCAGACAGGGCAATTCACTGTCCGAGATTACCGAGCATTTTTGCCGCCATTTGGGTCTCGGGCACCAGATAGTACCGATGTCGGACGACCGAATCAGGACCACAGTCGAAACCGATATTGGGACCTTGCCATTTCAGACATATTTCGTAAGGCACCGCTGCGAGCCAACTGTCACCGGACTAAGATTCGATGGCTCTGATTCGTCTGAAGTGTCACCCGGCTTCAGTGAGAGTCTGGAATCGAGCGATGCGCTGATCTTCTGCCCCTCGAATCCATATCTCAGCGTCGCTCCGATACTATCCATTCCGAGCGTTCGGAAGCGGATAGAAGACTTCAAAGGCCCACGGCTGGCGGTGAGTCCGATAGTCGGCGGCCAGGCGCTAAAGGGGCCCGCGGGAAAAATCCTGGCGGAACTCGGCGAAGACGTGTCCTGCATAGGAGTGGCGCGCCAGTATGTAGGACTGTGCGACGTATTCGTGATTGATGAACTGGATAGAGACCTTGCGGACGACGTTAGAAACTTGGGCATGGAAGCTGTCGTTATGAATACCATCATGAACAACAACCGCGACAAGGTCGAGCTTGCCCGTAACTTGCTGCAAGCCGTGACAGAAGCTGATGTCAGATAAGTCCCGCATCGTGGCCGTGGTGCCGATGAAACCATTGGCCGAGTCCAAGACACGCCTCACTGGCTACCTGTCGCCGACGCAAAGAGCTAGCCTCTCTCAAAGTATGTTTTCTTGGGTACTTGGTACTTTGGCACAGTCCAGGGTTTCTCGTATCGTAGTCGTCGGTGGGGACGATGTGGTGAAATCGGCCACGCTGCGAGAAGGCGCGGAGTGGGTTCAGGACAAGTTCCTGGACCTGAACAAGGCTATTGAGTATGTGTTCGGCATCGTGTGGAGAGAGAGACGGAGCGCTGCATATGTGCCCGCCGATCTCCCGCTATTGGCAAGTTCCGATGTCAACGGTGCAATCGAAGCCTCGGCGGACGGGCGCTTCCTTACTCTATGTCGCGCTCATGACGGCGGAACCAACTGCCTGATATTGCCCCCTCACACGGGCTTCAGGCTCCGATTGGGTCCGGACAGTTTCAGACGTCATATAGAACTTGCCGATGAACTGCATTTGGACTGGCGCAGGCATCACTCGGAAGGGTTCCAACACGATGTAGATACAATTTCGGATCTAAGGTATTGCATGGAGAAGCAACCGCCATGCCTCAAGGACTTTACCGACGTGATCAAGAACGTGAACCTGTGAGATTCGGCATCCTACTCCCTACCAGACGTCTCGTCATGGAAGGCGGCAGACCGGGACAGTTCAAGGAGATAGTCTCGCTTGCTCAGACCGCTGAACAGGCGGGCCTGGACTCGGTTTGGGTTGGAGACAGCCTCACCGCCAAGCCAAGACTTGAGCCGCTCTCGACCCTGACGGCAGTCGCGATGGAGACGGAGCGCGTCCGACTGGGGACTGCCGTGCTGCTTCCGGCGCTTCGATATCCGGTTCATTTGGCACACCAGGCTGCCACTGTGGACTTCATATCCGACGGCAGGCTGATACTGGGCGCCGGTGTCGGCGGTGCGTTCAACGAAGCACAACGAACAGAGTGGAGTCACGCGGGCGTTAATTTACGCACTCGCGCATCCAGGTTCGAGGAAGTCGTGGAAATCGTTACGAGGCTGACCTCAGGTGAGACTCTCGACTTCGATGGCGAACACTTCTCGCTGGAAAGCGCGAGCATAGCCCCCAAGTCCCCCCAGGACGGCGGCGTTCCCTTCCTGATAGCTTCGCATTGGCGGGCCGGTCGAGACGCACAGTTCGCCCGCGCCGCTCGCCTGGGAAGTGGGATCATATCCATATCCGACTATCCAGATGAGTACGCGAAAGTCGTGGATCGAGTCGAACACTACACCCTGCTTCTGTCCCGGGACCCCGCGGAAATCGAGAAGACATTCTATATGACCGTGAATCTCGGACCCGATGCCAAGGAGTCAGCGATTGAGGCGGACAGGTTTCTCAAGCTCTACTACGGAATGAACTTCTGGGGCGACCGCTGGGGGCCGTACGGTCCATCGGAGTTGACCGTCGAGCGTATCAGCAGGTACAGGGAAGCCGGTGCTGAAACCATGATCGTTCGCTTCGCGGCCTTCGACCAGGAGACACAACTTCACCAGTTACTGGAAGATGTCGTCCCCAATTTCGCCTAGAGGCCTCACGTCTGCGCGGACGGGATGTTCATTTCCGTTTGCTCCTGAGCGTGAGATGCGGCCCTCTCGGACAGAAGACTCTCGAAATCGTCTTCGGTCAATATAATGATTTCCAGCTTTTCGGCTTCGGTCATCTTGGAACCGGCGTCCTCACCGGCCACGAGGTAATCCGTGCGCTTGCTGACCGAGCCCGAAACGGAGCCGCCCAGTTCCTTGATTCTGTCCTGGATGGCCGAGCGACTGTAGTTCGCCAGCCTTCCGGTCACCACGAATCTCAATCCTTTGAGGGAAGCGACTCCGTTTCCGCTGTCGGCAACCGTGTCTTCGGTCATATTCACGCCGGCGCCGGTAAGTTTCTCCACCACCCGGATGTTGGAAGGGTTGTCGAAGTATTCACGGACCGCATCCGCTATCTTAGGGCCGATGGTGTTGAGCTCTTCGATCTCTTCCCGTGTTGCCTGCCTTATCTTGTCCATAGAACCGAAGTGGCGCGCCAGTACATTCGCGACCTCCGAGCCCACATGGGCTATCCCCAATGCCACCAGAACCCTGGTCAGCGGCTGTCCCTTGCTCTTCTCGATAGCGCCCAGGAGATTGGTCACGCTCTTCTGTCGCAACGTCTCAGGGCGCATCAGGTACTTTCTGTTCACGTAATACAGATCGGTCGGACCATCAACAAGGCCTAGTTCGGCGAAAGCACCACCCCTATCATCCACAACGGCTCGCAGGTCATCGTCCAGGAAGTAGGCGATTATGCTGTCCGACGCTCGCTCGTTTACACCTCCAATCGCGGCCAACTCGTCTTTGGGAGCCGCCATTAGTTCCAGGATGGAGTCGTATCGGTCGGCGAGAATTCCCGATGTCTTCTTGCCTACACCGGGTATCCCGATCTTGTCCAGCGCGCTTGCGAATTCGCTCGACTTGGCCGCGGCGACTGCGTCCAGCAGGTTCATCTGCGCAAGGTCTTGTTGCTTCAGGTAGTAGAGATCGGCCACATCACCTACCAGTCCCTGGGCTATCAGGATAGCTCCCCACTTTTCGCCCAGTCCCTCGATGTCCATCGCCCCTTTGCTTACGAAGTGCTCCACGAGGCGGACGAGCTTCTCGGGACACGAGGCGTTGACACAGTAGGACATGGCCTCGCCTTCCCGACGGACTATGCGCTGTTGGCAACTGGGGCATATCGTAGGGATTGTGACCGATTTCTCCGAGCCGCTGCGCTGTTCGACGAGCGACCTTACGACCTGGGGTATCACCTCCCCCGCGCGCTCGATTATCACCCGGTCGCCGACTCTCAGGTCTTTGGACTTGATGTAGTCCTCATTGTGTAGGGTGGCCTGCTTGACAGTCACGCCTCCCACGTACACGGGGTTGAGTACGGCATAGGGATTGAGAGACCCAGTGCGCCCAACGTTGAATCTCACCTTAAGGAGCGTAGTCGTAGCCTGCTCGGCGGGGAACTTGCACGCTATCGCCCATCGCGGTTCCCTTCCCACTTCGCCCAGATGCCGCTGATATTCAAAGCGGTTGACCTTGACCACCAGCCCGTCGCATCCGTAGTCAAGATCATCGAACTCCTCACGCCAATGCCTGTACCAGCCAAGTACATCCCCAACGCTGGAAAAGACCCTGTTGTGCATATTGACCTTGAATCCGAGTCCGTTCAGAAAATCGAGTGTCTCCCACTGGTTGTCTAGCGCACGACCGCCCTCGGAATAGCCGACGCTGTACATGAATATATCCAGAGGTCTCTCGGCTGTCATTCGTGGATCGAGCTGTCGGAGGGAGCCGGACGCTGTGTTCCTGGGGTTGACGTAAGTTGGGAGGCCTTGAGCCTCGCGCTCGGCATTGAACTCTTCGAACCTGGACTTGGGGAAATACACCTCGCCCCTGACTTCCAGCAGATCAGGATAATCGTCACCCGTGAGGCGGAGCGGGATGCTGTTGATGGTCCTGAGATTAGCTGTCACGTCCTCGCCGACAACACCGTTCCCCCTGGTAGCGCCGCGAACCAACAGGCCATTTTCGTAGGTCAGCGCGACCGCGAGACCATCGAATTTCAACTCGCACACCATGTCGAACCGGTCCTTTTCGAGCAGGCCCGCGACGCGCTCGTGCCACGCGACGAATTCATCATCGTCGAAGGCGTTTGCCAGACTCAACATAGTGCGGTGATGAGTGACCTCATCGAATCCTTCCGATGGCGCACCCGCAACGCGCTGCGTGGGGGAGTCGGGTGTTATAAGATCGGGATGGTCTTCCTCGATTTTCCGAAGTTCGCGCATTAGGGCGTCGTACTCCGCGTCCGAAACTTCGGGTTGCTCCTTGATGTAGTAGAGGTAGTCGTGCCCCCTTATCAGGTCGCGGAGTTCGCTGACTCTTTCCCGGATGTCGAGGCTGACGGTTGTCATGTGCAACTCCCTGTCATTTCTAGCGCGGCATATAGTCCTACCTGCGCAGTAAGGTCAGAGTATAGTTATCGGTTCGACCGTCCTCTAGGTAAATCTGGTCACCCTTCGGATGAAGGATCCACCTGCAAGCACTTTTGTTCGTACATGGAGATATTGTAGCACAGCGTGGGGCCCCGTGAAAGTCCCAAGTTAGGGTTCACTAGACTAGATTTGACCAAAGTGGCTATACTCAATGCCGGAAGCAGAAACCCGATACAATCCAAAAGCGAAAGGGTAAAGGGTGCAGACTTGGCTCCTTCTAAGGAGTTTCTTGAATTCATAGAGGGCTATCCGCCTCTCAAGGCGATTGGTAATACCCCTATGGTCGAGATTGATCTCGACTGGCCGACCGGCGACGCACAGGTCTTGGCGAAGTACGAACATCTGAACCCAGGCGGCTCCATCAAGGACCGGCCAGTGTTGAGGATGCTGGTGGAGGCGATTCTCTCCGGTGCATTGACTCCCGACAAGACCATCCTCGACGCCACGTCCGGGAACGCGGGGATCGCATACGCGATGATAGGGGCGGTTCTGGGATACAAGGTCGCTCTCGTAATGCCTGAGAACGCGAGTGAAGAGCGAAAGAAGCGATTGATAGCGCACGGCGCAGAGATTATCTTCACGGACCCTATGCTGGGATACGACGAGACCCTGTATGAGGTGAAGCGTCGTTTCGAGTCTGAGCCGGACAAATACTTCTGGTGCGACCAGTATTCCAACTTGAACAATCCCCAAGCGCACTACGACACTACGGGCGAGGAAATCCTCAGACAGGCCCCGGATATTACTCACTTTGTGGCAGGGGTCGGAACCGGAGGAACGATCAGCGGGGTGGGTCGCCGTCTCAAGGAACACGACGAGGACATACAAGTCATCGGCATCAATCCACCTGAGTGGCCCGGCGTGGAAGGGCTAAAGCCACTAGGCGAGGGTCATATCATTCCCGATACACTGGACCAGAGCGTAGTGGATGAAATGCTTCCCATAGACGTTGACGAGGCAAAAAGCGTTTCCGTGGCGCTATCGTCGAAGGGTCTCTTCGCCGGCCAGAGTTCAGGCGCGTATATGCTGGGAGCGCTCAAAGTCGCCGAGAGCGCGGGAGCAGGGAAGGTCGTTACCATATTCAATGACATAGGAGAGCGGTACTTCAGCACCGGAATGTGGGGCTGAGGTCACCCTCACCCATCAAGGGCTGAGAGGGGTAGGTATTTCACCCTCACCCTAGCCCTCTCCCAGAGGGAGAGGGGATCTGTCGGCTGATATTCGTATCTGACTGCACATTTGCCTACCCTTGTGAGCCCATCAAGGGAGAGGGGATTTTCGCAGTCGTTTTAGATGTCGAGGTTCTTCACCTCGAGGGCGTGGGTCTGGATGAAGTTTCGGCGCGGGGCTACGATGTCTCCCATGAGCGTCGAGAACACTTCATCGGCGTTGGCGGCGTCTTCAATGGTCACCTGTAGCAGGGTGCGTTGCTCGGGATCCATGGTGGTCTCCCAGAGTTGCTCGGCGTTCATCTCACCAAGACCCTTGTATCGCTGGATGTTGACGGTCCGGCGACTCTTTAGCTGCACCATCATTCCTTCCTGCTCGCCTTCACTGTAAGTATAGAAGGTATCGCGGCCGGCGGTGGTCTTGTAGAGCGGGGGCTGCGCGATGTAAACGTAGCCATGCTCTATCAATTCCCGCATATGTCGGAAGAAGAATGTGAGTATGAGCGTTCTGATGTGCGAGCCGTCCACGTCGGCGTCGGTCATGATGATGATCCGGTGGTAGCGCGCCCTGGCGACGTCAAGGTCGTCGTCCAGGCCAGCGCCGATGGCGGTGATCATCGAGCGAATCCCGTCGTGGCTCAGCATCTTGTCGGCGCGGGCCTTCTCCACGTTCAGTATCTTGCCCCACAGCGGTAGGATGGCCTGGGTTCTGCGGTCCCTGCCCGACTTGGCGGTTCCGCCCGCCGAATCTCCCTCGACGAGATACAGTTCACACAGAGCGGGGTTCTTCTCGGAGCAGTCGGCCAGTTTGCCCGGCAGACCGCCGCCATCCATCGCATTCTTGCGGATGATGAGGTCGCGGGCCTTTCGGGCTGCTTCTCTGGCGCGCTGGGCGGTCAGGCACTTCTCGACGATTCTCTTAGAATCGGCGGGGTTATCCTCAAGGTAGTATTGAAGCGCTTCGGCGACCACGCTTTGAACCTGATTAGAAACTTCGGGATTGCCCAGCTTGTTCTTGGTCTGGCCTTCGAATTGGGGGTCGGTCAACTTTACGCTGATTACGGCGGTCAGCCCCTCCCTGGTCTCCTCACCGGCGAGGTTCGGCTCATTTTCCTTGATGAGGTTCTGCTTTCGTCCGTAATCGTTGAGCACCCTGGTGAGCGCAGACCGGAATCCCGTGATGTGAGTGCCGCCATCAATCGTATTGATGCAGTTGGCGAATGAGTGGACGAACTCGTTGAAGCTATCGTTATATTGGAGGGCGGCTTCCACAATCGTACCGCCGTCCAGATGTCTCTCCACGTATATCGGGGCTGAGTGAATAACGTCGCGATTCTGATTCAGGTTGGTGACGAAACTGGCGATGCCGCCGTCAAAGTAGAAGGTCTGCTGGTTGTTTGGCCAGCGGCTGGCATGGTATCGGCTGGTGAACTTTATCTGGAGTCCTTTGTTGAGATACGCCATCTCCTTGAATCTCTGGATAAGGGTGTTGAAGTCGTACTCGTACTCGTAGAATATCTCCTTGTCGGGGAGGAATGTAATCGTGGTTCCGGTCTCAGATTCGTCAAGCTCGTCCTTGCGGACGCGCCTGAACTTCAGGTCTGTCTGGCGCTTTCCCCTGGAAAAGTCCTGGTAGTATATCCTGCTGCCTCTGCGAACCTCGACCATGGTATGTTCGGACAGTGCGTTGACGACAGACGCTCCTACTCCGTGCAGTCCCCCCGATACGGTATAGGCTTTGCCGCCGAACTTGCCGCCGGCGTGCAACGTGGTCATCACGGTCTCTACGCCTGAGACTCCTGTCGTAGGATGCTTATCAACCGGGATACCCCGGCCATCGTCCTGGACTCTGACTGACCCGTCTTCATTCAGCGTAATCTCGACACTGGAACAGAATCCCGCCATGAACTCGTCCACCGAGTTGTCAACTATCTCGAAGATGAGGTGGTGCAAGCCTCGCTGGTCCGTGCTGCCGATGTACATACCGGGACGACGCCGGACGGCCTCCATCCCTTCGAGTACCTGTATGTCAGTCGCGGTGTACTGGTCGTCAATGTAGTCAGGTTTCGATGCCATTCGCCACTCCTATTTTCATATAAGAATTCTATCATTTTCACGGTGATTTCTCAATGATTTTAGGGCTGCATAAACAGGTATTTAGAACACATGACATGGAAGTTTCCGGTACTCTGGTCAGACTTGACAGGAGCAATACACATGTCCATTATTATGTGTATCGCGCACAATTGAAAACAGAACACATGACGGTGGGAGCGCCCGTCAAAGGGCTTAAAGAGGAAGCTGGTCGAAGTCCAGCGCTGTCCCGCAACGGTAGGCTCCGCTCATAGCGGAGTGAGCCCGGTCAACTGCTCTCGTCAATGTCATGGCCTTCGAGGAAAGGTACAGGCATGGCGCGCAAGCCATGACAAGCCCCACTTCCCCCGGAGGTGGGGCCTCTTATTTTGTATCGGGTTGCCAGTCGCGGTCCACACAGATTGACCGCCGCCCGAAGGTCGGGGAGATTCGATTGACCAGTTCCAAGTTCATTCTACTCATCGCTCTGATGTCCGTCGCGCTGACGGTTCTGGCGACAGGTTGTTCCAGTGAAGCGCCGGAGGCACCTCAGCCTCCACAGGAGCCCGCGCCGGCGGCCCCAGCGCAGGCTCCTGCCCACCAACCTGTTCAGCCATCCGCGCCACAGCAGCCAGTTCCAGCGGCCCCTGCGCAGGCTCCTGCCCAACCAATTCAGCCATCCGCGCCACCGCCACCCGCTCCGGCTATGCCTGCCGCGCGTCCACTGCCCATGGAACCGACGCCCATACCGGCGGTGTTTCCTGTAACCGTACAGTCAGAGGATGGGCGTGGGATCGTGTTCGAAGAGCCGCCTGAGAGGATAGTGGCCTTCGACTCGGCTGTCGTGGAAATGCTGTTCGCTATGGGCGAGGGACACCGCGTAATCGCCACACATGATTTCGTTTCGTATCCGCCCGAGGCGGCGGACATCGCCCGGGTTGGTAACGCATTCGACATGAACATCGAGGCCACCGTGGAACTCGAACCTGACCTGGTCTATATGTTCTTCGACCGGTTCAACGAGGACCTGGAGCGCGCGGGCCTGAAGGTCTTGTACATCCCTACTCTTTCCGACGACTTCGCCAAAGTAGCGGACAATATCCGACTCTGGGGCCGAATCGTGGGCAACCCGAACGACGCGGAGATGGTTGCGCTGGAGTTCGAGGCTAAGCTCGACCATATCAGGGAAGTGATGGAACCTATCGGGGCAGGCCCGACAGTGTTCCAGGATGTGGGCTCTTACTGGACGCCGGGAAGCGGAACCTTGATACAGGAGGTGTTCGACTTGCTCAGGCTGGAGAATATCGCCGCCGACATTGAAGGGTATGCGCAGATAAGCCCGGAAGTGATAGTGGAAAAGGACCCGCACATCATCATAACCTCGGACCCTGACACGCTTCTTGCGGAGCCCGCGCTCGCGGACGTGTGGGCTGTGAGAAACCAGGCGTTCTATACGCCCGGCAGCGACGCTCTGAGCATTCCCGGCCCGCGATTCATTGACGGTGTGGATGAACTTGCCCAATGGGTGTATCCGGGTCTATTCAGGTAGCCCGGCATAATGGAGCGGAGCAGCGAACGGACACGAGCGCGCGGCGTCGAGACGATCAGCCTGGACAAGATAGCCGTTCGGCTGATCGGGATCAAATACCCGTGGTGGAGGCTGATCGCAGGCGCCTGCGTGGTAGTCCTGGCGGCAATCTTCGCCTCTACCCAAGGTACGGTTGACATACCGTTCATGGCCGTAGTGAAGATACTCATCTCGCGCCTTCCAGGCATCGCCCCAGCGTCCGAACTTCCTTCTACATGGGACACGATACTCTGGCAGCTTCGCATTCCCCGAGTCGTCCTGGCCGCGATAGTCGGTGGAGCGCTGGCAATGTCGGGAGCCGCCTACCAGGGGCTGTTCAAGAATCCTCTGGCGGACCCATATCTGATCGGCGTAGCGTCCGGGGCCGGCCTAGCGGCCACGATTGTGCTGCTTACAGGCGTTCCGCTAGTAGTGTTTGGAATCAGCGTACTGCCAATTGCCGCTTTTGCGGGTGGAATCGGCGCCGTGGCCGCAGCGTACTCTATCGCGAGGAGTTCGCAAGGGACGCCGTTGACGACACTTATCCTGGCAGGTGTAGCGATATCGTCGCTGGCGGGAGCTGTGAGCAGCCTGCTGATGATAAGGAGCGATCCCGATCTCAGACCGGTTCTGAGCTGGCTGCTCGGCAGTTTTATATCGGCGGAGTGGAACGAGAGCGGGATAGCCCTGCTGTATTTGATTCCCAGCCTGGGAATTATCCTGGGGTTCGCACGGATACTGAACGTGCTTCAATTCGGCGAAGAACACGCCGTCGCGCTCGGGGTCAGCGTGGAGAAGGTGAAGCTGATCCTCATCGGCATGGCTACGCTGGCCACAGCCACGGCGGTATCATTCAGCGGTCTCATAGGTTTTGTCGGACTGGTGGCGCCTCATGTAGTGCGTCTGGTATGGGGGGTTGATTATCGCTTCATACTGCCAATGTCCGGCCTTGTGGGAGCGACTTTCCTGGTGCTCGCGGACCTCATCGCCAGAACAGCGGTCAGTCCTGCGGAGCTTCCGGTAGGAATCGTTACGGCCTTCTGCGGAGCGCCATTCTTCCTGTACATACTCAGGCGAAGGCGCGTGCGAGGAATCTGACTTGGTCGAGCTATGACAAACGGGCAAATAGACAGTCTGCCGACGGAAGAGTCGGGAATCTCGGTGAGGGATGTCTGGGCATCCTACGGGGAGCGTAACGTGCTCAGCGGGATTCACCTGAATGTCAAGCGAGGGAGTTTAGTCGCGCTCGCCGGACCGAATGGCGTCGGAAAGTCCACTCTTCTCCGCCTGGTGTCCGGGGTTATCAAGCCCACCCGGGGCAGCATAACTGTGTCGGGACTCGACATTTCGAACCTTTCACCGAGGGAGAGGGCACAGCTTGTATCGGTTGTTCCTCAAGACCCGGAGTTGCCCCAGGGAGCGCCAGCAATCGACGTCGTGTTGACCGGTCGAAATCCGCATCTGGGTCTGCTGTCCTGGGAGGGCCATACCGATGTCCAAATAGCGGTCGAGGCGATGCGGCTCACATACACAGAGGACCTGATCGAGAGGCCTGTTGACGAACTCTCTGGGGGAGAGCGTCAACGAGTGGCAATCGCCATAGCTCTTGCGCAACAGACGCCGGTTATACTGTTGGATGAACCCACGGCCAATCTTGACCTGGCCTATCAACCCGCGATCATGGAGTTGATGCGAGACCTGGTTTCTTCAGGCAAGACGATACTCGCCGCAGTACACGATCTCACGCTGGCGTCGCAATTCTGCGACGAAGTAGCCCTTATGTGTGGCGGAGAGAGTCTAACCATCGGCCCGCCGGAAGTGGCGCTCACCGAGGAGAACATCAGAACCGTGTATGGAGCAGAAGTCAGGATAATGAAACATCCGGAGACCGGCAAGCCCGTGATTGTGAACTCGTGGCGGTGAGGAGAGAGATGGATAGAAAACCTCTGGGTAAGGTCGTGATGCTGCAAGGCACCGGGTCTTCAGTTGGAAAAAGTCTCCTCGTAACCGGGTTCTGCCGTGTATTCGCGCAGGACGGGTATATGGTCGCTCCATTCAAGGCGCAGAATATGTCCCGAAACTCCGGGGTTACGCCCGACGGTCTGGAGATAGGACGCGCCCAGGTCGCTCAGGCTGAGGCCGCAGGAATCGAGCCGAGCGTGGAGATGAATCCGATTCTGCTGAAGCCGGAAGCGGATTCCAGATCCCAGCTTGTGGCGATGGGAAAGATGCGCGGCACAATCCACTCCATGCAATTCGCCGACCGCCACCACCGTCGCAAGGTCCTGTGGCCCTACGTGACAAACTCGCTGGACACGCTGCGCCGACAGTATGACATCGTCGTCATCGAGGGAGCGGGGAGTCCAGCCGAGATAAACCTGCGTGCCGGGGACATCGTGAACATGGCGGTCGCGCTGTACGCGGACGCGCCGGTGTTCCTCATCGGCGACATTGACAAGGGTGGTGTGTTCGCCTCTCTCTACGGCACGCACGCGCTTATCAGCGATGAGGAACGCAACCTGGTCAAGGGTTTCATCATCAACAAGTTCCGGGGAGATGTCCGGCTCCTGGAACCGGGCCTGGGCCAGATAGAGGGACTGACCGGTGTGGGCGTAACCGGGGTAGTTCCCTATTTCACGGATGTGTATGTTCCTGAAGAGGACTCTCCTAGGGAGGCGCGAAGGTCCGGCTTCGCGGGTCAAGACGGCCATGTGGAAGTGGCGGTTGTTGCTCTCCCTCACATAGCCAACTTCGACGAATTCGACCCTTTAGCAATGCACGATGGCGTTCGTCTGAGGTACGTCCGAGAGGCGGAGGAGTTCGGAGACCCGGACCTTGTAGTCCTGCCGGGGTCTAAAGTAACCATTGCGGATATGGACTTCGTGAGAGACTCCGGCATCGAGGACAGGATTAGAGGACACTTGTGGAACGGAAGGGCTCTCATCGGGGTATGTGGCGGGATGCAGATGCTTGGGAATACCATCCACGATCCTGACGGAATCGAGTCCGACAAGGCGATGGTGGAGGGTCTTGGAGTTCTGGATCTGGATACCCGGTTTATCGGCGAGAAGCTCACGACGCGGACTGAAGGCAGGATAGTTGGAGAACGGGGCTTGCTCTCAGGCGCCGTGGGAATGAGCGTGTCCGGGTACGAGATTCACGTTGGCGTCACCGAATCGGACGATGGCGCGTCGAGGGCGATGGAGACGGCGGACGGAAGCGCCGCTTTAGGGTACGCGGACAGGACCGGGCGCGTATTTGGCACCTATGTGCATGACTTGTTCAAGAACAAGGCATTCGCAGACAGCATTGTCGGAAACGTCGCGCGAATGAAGGGGTTGAAACAGCCCGACGAATCTGAACCCTTCTCCCAAGAGGCGGAGTTCGACAAACTCGCGGCCTACCTCAGAAAGCATCTTGACATGAAGGCTGTCTATGGAGCGATGGGGCTCTCGTCATAAACTACCCGCCAAGAGTGACTGCCTAAAATAGAAGGCGCGCGGCGTCGTTACTCCGCGCGCCTCTCAATATGACGCTCTCAGGATAAAGACCTGAACCGACCCGTTACGCTGCGGGAGACATCAGGCCGACGCCCGCTCCCTGCGCGTCCATGAAGAACGCTATCCGCCGACCAGCTTCGGGAATGTCCATAGGCTCCATAGCAACCTGGCTGCCGCATGCCTTGGCCTTCTCCAGCGCTACATCAACGTCGTCCACCTGGAAGTAGGTGCTCCAATGCGGAGGCACGTTCATTGCACTCAGGTGTTCCGGCATCTGCATTACGCCCGCAACGGCCACTCCGTCCACGGTGAGTACATGGTACTCGCCGCCATCGGCCATGGGGTAGGTCTCCGATCCGACTCCGAGCAGGCCCTCGTAGAACTTGATCGCCTTCTCAGGGTCGCCAGTGAGCAATTCGCACCAGGCGATTGAGCCATGTTCGCTCTGCACGCCGGCCCCAATGTGGTTCTTCTTCTGCCACAGGGCTATGATCGCGCCAGTCGGGTCCTGCGCGACTATCATACGCCCGGCGTCGTAAACGTCGAAGGGCTCAGGCGTGATCAGCATTCCGCCATTCTCCGAGACTCGCGTGGCTATCGCGTCCACTTCCTCGACGGTCATATAGACGTTCCAATGTGGGGGAATGCCCATCTGCCTCTCGTCATCCATCTGGGTGAACATGGCCGCGGCGTAGGAGCCGTCTGAGACGGCCATGGAATAGACCATCCCTCCCATGTCGTCCATCGCGTTGTCTTCGTAGGTCCAGCCGAACAGGTCGGAGTAGAAGGACTTGGCGGCGTCCTGGTCAGTTGTAGCGAGGTCAGTCCATGAAGGCGTTCCCTGCTTGTAGCTTTCAATCTTCGGCAAAATGCTTCTCCTTGCGCATCGTATTGTTTGCCCGGCTCCAGTGAGCCGAAACAGCGCAAGGAAGGATAGAACAAACTTTCTTACGTAGTCAAGACGTTTTCGGACAATCTTTGACCTATTTGCGGAAGACGCGCCGGGGCGGGATGGTTTCGATATGAACAGACGAGTAGGATGGCAACGGTGTGCCATATATGTCAGTTTATACATGCACTGGAAAGTGCTGGGCGTTAACTGGAAGGGTCACAGGGTCGGGCTGGGATGGTTTTCGTCCAGCGTTGTCCAGAGTTTTCCCAGCGTTGAAGCTACGAAAAGATTCTCATGCCGTCTGTGAGACTATACTATAAATAGTGATTTATATATGTGTTCTGAATTCATGCCATAATTGTAGCATGGAAAGAAGTATCTGTGTAGTGGCAGGCGAAACAGTGCGAGCCTAGTTTCGCTTCTTCCCCAGCCAAGAGATGAACTCATCCGCACCCATGCAGTTGAGGATGTCGGACGGCTCGCACCAGCCTCGGCGAGCGAGCGACACGCCATACTCCATGTTGCCCAGCCCCTCGGTGGTGTGGGCGTCGGTGTTGATGACCAGGGCGGCTCCCAGTTCGCGCGCCCGGCTGATGTGCGTGTCCTTGAGGTCGAGCCGCCCAAGAGAGCCGTTTATCTCCAAGGCAGTGCCGGTGTCCGCTGCGGCCCTGAAGATGGCGTCGTAGTCGGCGTCCACCGGGGGGCGTTCGCCAATCAGCCGGGTGGAGAGGTGCCCGATGGCGAACACGCGCGGGTTTCGCATCGCTTTGATAATCCGCTCGGTCATGGTTGCGGAGTCCTGGCCCATCGCGCTGTGAACAGAGGCCACAACCCAGTCCAGCTCGTCCAGGACCTCGTCGGAATAGTCCAGGCTGCCGTCGGCGCGGATATCCATCTCCGTGCCGCGCAGAATGCGTATGCCGCCGATGTCGGATTCGAGTTCCTTCAGGCGTTTGCCGTGGCTCTCGAGGCGTTCCACGCTCAGGCCGTTGGCTATGCCCCGACCGACGGAGTGGTCGGTCACCGCGATGTACTCCAGTCCACGGGCCCTCGCCTCCAAGATCATCTCCTCCATCGTGTCGCGTCCATCGCTCCAGTCGGTGTGGGTATGAAGATCCCCTTTGATGTCGGACAACTCCACCAGGCGTGGAATGTCGTTATTCCGGGCGAACTCGACCTCTCCAGCGCCCTGCCTCAACTCCGGCGGTACATACTGAAGGCCGAGCCTCCGGTAGAGCGCTTCTTCGGTGGCGTAGGTTTCGAGCGTCCCGGTTTCGACATCTTTCAGGCCGTATTCGTTCAGGGACAGCCCCAACCCGGCCGCTATCTCCCGCAGGCGCACATTGTGATGCAGATTTCCGGTGAAGTATTGGAGCATCGCTCCCAGATGTTGAGGCTCGCACACGCGCAGGTCAATCTGAATCCCGGAGTCGAGGACTACCGAGGTCTTCTTCTCACCATGCCCCAGGACCTCGGCCACGCCGTCCATACCGGCCATAGCGTCCATTGCGCCTGCCGGATCCGACGTTACGCACACCAGGTCGAGGTCTCCGACCGTCTCCTCGAACCGCCTCATGCTGCCGCACACCACCAAATCGGATATTCCCGAGCAGTTGTCACGCAGATAGGCGGTCAGGCGGCGGGATATGTCCATGGCGCGCGCCATAGGGAACCTGTCGCTCTTGGACTTGGCGAACTGGATGGCCCGACCGATGTTCTCAGCGCTCTTCTTACCCATCCGGGGCAGCGAGGCCACCCTACCGTCCTCGACCGCCGCTTCCAGCGCGTCAACCGAGGTTACATCCAGTTCCTTCCACAGTCGGACGATAGTCTTGGGGCCGAGGCCGGGTATATCTACCAGGTCCAGCACGCCATCGGGAAATTCACTCTCCAGACGCTCCAGGTACGACATCTTCCCGGTGGTGACAAGCTCGGCAATCTTGTCGGAGATGGCCTTACCGACGCCTGGGATCTCGGTGAGGTCTTCGCCTTCCGCGACCATGGCGTCCATATCGCGGGGGAAGCGTTCGATGGTCCGTCCGGCGCGCTGATAGGCTCGAACGGTGAAGGACTTTTCGCCCTTCATCTGGAGCAGGCTGACTATGGTTCCGAAGCGTTCGGCGATTTCGCTGTTGGTCATACCATTACCCGCCGTGGCAGCGCTTGTACTTCTTACCGCTGCCGCAGGGGCAGGGCTGGTTTCGGCCTACCTTGCCAGAGCCAACTGCCTGATCCTGGCGTTTTCCGCCCCCCGCCCTCCCCATAATCGTGTTCCGGGGAGGCCGCTTGGCCGCAGACCGACCCCTTCCACGACTCGCCGTTCCGTTCCTCTGCTGCCCGTTCGACGGACTCCCATCCAGAGCATCCTGAAGCCTGTAAACTGAGTGAGCTATGTCGCTCTGTATCTTGTACTGAAGGTTCTGGAACTGATCCATGCCCTCTTTCTTGTACATTACGAGCGGGTCGCGCTGGCCGTAGGCGTACAGGCCGATCCCCTGACGCAGATTCTCCATGGAGGTGAGGTGATGGACCCAGTTGGAGTCCACGGAGCGCAGCATAAGCCAGCGTTCGATGTCGCGCATCGTCTCTTCGCCGACCGATGCCTCCATCCCGTCGTATGCCTGCTCGGCGTGCGCCAGCAACCTGTCCTCGATGCCGTCTATGCCGAGGTTCATTAGCTGCTCATGATCGTACATATCGTCGGGCGGCGGCAGGACCGTTCCCACCTCGGCGAGGAAGGCGTCAACATCCCAGTCCGCTGGACGTCCGTCTCCCAGCGACGCCTGAACTATCTCGCTGAGCTGCGCACCCACCATCTCCTGGATGTTAGCCTTCAGGTCGGCGCCGGACAGTATCTTGTTCCGCTCTCCATATATGACGTCGCGGTGAGTATTCACCACGTCGTCATACTCCACCAGGTGCTTCCTCAGATCGAAGTGGTGGGCCTCCACCTTGGTCTGGGCGTTCTCTATGGACTTACTGACCATGTTGTTCTCGATTGGAACGTCGTCCTCTATGCCTGCCCAGTCCATGACCGACTTGATCCTGTCTCCACCGAACCTGCGAATCAGGTCATCGTCGAGCGCGACGAAGAACTGGGTCTTGCCCGGATCCCCCTGGCGACCGGAGCGCCCCCGCAACTGGTTGTCTATCCGACGCGCCTCGTGCCGCTCCGTACCGATAATGTGCAGGCCGCCCATGTCCAGCACCTTACGGTGGTTCTCATCCCACTCCAACTCGGACATCCCCTCCATTTCCGCATTTCCGCCCAGAACTATGTCGGTGCCGCGTCCCGCCATGTTCGTGGCGACAGTAACAGAGCCGGGCTTGCCCGCCTGCGCGACTATGAGCGCCTCGCGCTCGTGCTGCTTGGCATTCAGGACCTCGTGCGAAATACCGTTCTTTCTCAGCAAGCCGCTCAGAATCTCGGACTTGTCTATGTCGGTCGTCCCTACCAGAACAGGCTGTCCGGCATTGCTCCGCTTCTCTATTTCGCGTACCACGGCGCGGTATTTCGCTCCCTGGTCCCTGTATATCAAGTCGGAGGTGTCCTCGCGCACCATCGGCTTGTTCGTGGGTATAGCCACAACTTCCAACTTGTATATCTTGTCGAACTCCTCGGCCTCAGTCGCGGCTGTGCCGGTCATGCCAGACAGCTTGTCGTAAAGCCTGAAGTAGTTCTGGAGGGTGATAGTGGCGTAAGTGATGGACTCTGCCCTTACCCGCACACCCTCTTTGGCTTCTATCGCCTGGTGAAGTCCGTCGGAGTAGCGTCTGCCCTCCATGAGCCGGCCTGTGAACTCGTCAACGATTATCACCTCGCCGTCCTGCACGACGTACTCGCGGTCGCGCTGGTAGATCACGTGCGATTTCAGCGCGTTCTCGACGTGATGCACCACGCCGAAGTTCTCGGGCGCATACAGGTTGTTCACGTTCAGAGTGCGTTCGAGCCTGGATATGCCGTCCTGTGTGAGCGCGACAGTCCTGTGCTTCTCGTCTATCGTGTAGTCCCGCTCCATTTGGAGCGAGGGCGCAACCCTGGCGTATCTCACGTAGTCCCGCGCCGACATCTCCGCGGGGCCGCTTATTATCAGCGGCGTCCGCGCCTCGTCAATGAGTATGTTGTCAACCTCGTCAACGATTGCGAAAGAACGATCACGCTGCGCCCGGGACGAGAGTTCCGTAACCATGTTGTCCCGCAGGTAGTCGAAGCCGAACTCGTTATTTGTGCCGTAAGTGATGTCCGCCTCATACGCCTCTTTGCGGTTCGCGGGCTTCATGTGCTCGAAGCCGCGCTCGCCGTCCTCGAAGTCGGGATCATAGACTAGAGCCTTCTGATTCTGGAGCGCACCCACTGTAACTCCCAGCTTGGCGTACACAGCGCCCATCCAGTGCGCATCCCGTCGAGCCAGATAGTCGTTCACGGTAACGACGTGGACGCCCATCCCTGTGAGCGAGTTCAGATAGGCGGGAAGAGTAGCTACGAGCGTCTTGCCCTCGCCCGTCCGCATCTCGGCGATCTTTCCCTGGTGAAGAACAATGCCGCCAATAAGCTGAACGTCGTAGTGCCGCTGACCGAGAGTTCGCTTCGCCGCCTCCCGCACCGCGGCGAACGCCTCAGGGAGAATGTCGTCCAGGGTGTCCCCCTGGGCGAGAGCGCGGCTGAGCTCATGCGTCTTGCCCATGAGTTGAGAATCAGACAGCCGCTCGTACTCTATCTCCAGGCCGTTTATCTCATCCACCAACGGCTGCATCTTTGAAATTACCTTCTCATCCGAGCCGCCGAAGAGCTTCGCGATAGACTTGAACATCTCAACCAGCTCCTTTCGTAACTATCCCAGCCGGGCCTTCCCGCATCCAAATCATTTTCCCATTCCAGCATACCAAATATATTCTCATTATGTTCTGGTGAAACCAGCCGCTGACAACACACAACCTGAAACTATAAACTAAGAGAGCGGAGGGTATTGAAGCTAAACACCCTCTCAGCCCTCTATGGAAGAGGGCTGAGAGGGGTAGGTATTTGGCCCTCACCCTAACCCTCTCCCAGAGGGAGAGGGGATCTGTTAATCGGATTTCGTAGGTGCCTGGGTGTTTACCTACCCCTGTGAGCGCATAGAGGGACAGGAAGCTCTTGCAATCGTCTCCCAGAACCACTGATACAGGTGAAGCGAGTGTATGACGCTCTGATAGTAGGCGCCGGGCCAGCCGGAAACATCGCCGCGCTCGAACTTTCGAAGCGAGGCTTCAGCGTGGCAGTCCTCGACTATCGTGAACGCATCGGCGACAAGCTCTGCACAGGTGTCTTGGGGATGGAATGCGCTGATCGCTTTCCCATAAAGCCTGAACTGATTTATCGCCGGGCGAGTACGGCAGCCATCTACTCACCTGAAGGTCGTATGTTCAGGGTCGAGCGACCCGAAACCCAGGCTCTTATCGTGGACCGGGTCTCCTACGTCAGTTCAATCGCGACCGCCGCGTCCCACAGTGGCGCGGAGTATTGGCTTGGCTGGCGGGTCTCAGACGTGACGCGCTCGTCGAGCGATGTATCCATAACGGCGCATCGAGGGGACGCTACCGATACGCTCCGGGGACGTATGCTGTTGGTTGCCTCCGGTTTCGGCTCCCCGCTGACTGAGTCCGTGTGTCTGACGAACGGCGCGGGACGTGAGCGTCTCGTCGGGGTTCAGTCGGAGGTCGAGATCGGCAACGTAACCGAGACCCAGGTATATGTTGGGGACAGGGTGGCCCCCGGTTCATTTGGGTGGCTTGTGCCGACGAGAGAATCTCGCGGACTCCTGGGCCTCATGTCGCGCCAGAGTTCGTCCGGCCATTTTGAGCGATTGTGTGACAGGCTGGCCCGCGAGGGCCAGGTTAAGAGGGCGCTGTCTCCGCCAAGACGATGGGGAATACCTATCAGGCCGTTGACCAGGACTTATGCCGAACGCGTACTCGTTCTGGGCGATGCCGCGGGATTCGCTAAGCCTACGACCGGAGGCGGAATATACTACGCTATGCTGTCCGGCGCGATTGGCGCTGAAACGGCAGCGGATACCCTGGAATCCGATAACTTTACCGCAGACGCGCTGCGACCTTATGAAGACAGGTGGAAAGACGAATTCGGCGGTGAACTCAGAGTTGGCTACTATGCCCGGATGCTGTTCGAGTCCATGACTGACGCCCGCCTGGAAAGACTGATGGAGGTATTTCTTTCAGAGGATATGCAGCGGGAGTTGATAAGATCTCCGGTTTTCTCATTCGACAGACACAGCGGGATAATTCTGAGGACAATTGGGCATCGCCAGATGATCGGGCTGATAAGGAGCGCGGGGCCATCGGTCTTGCCGCTTCTGGCGAGACTGGCCAGGTCGTCGGTTTCCGCCTGAGGCGCTTTCATCCTCACCCATGGAGGGCTGAGACGGGTAAGCAATTCACCCTCACCCATGGAGGGCTGTACGGGGCAGGCTCTAACCCTCTCCCTGAGGCAGATTGGATCTGTTAATCGGATTTCGTAGGTGACTGAGAGTTTACCTACCCCTGTGAACCTATTATGGGAGAGGGAATTTCGACATCCGCTATGAAAACAGGCTGTCCAGGACGGCCATCCTGGCGTATAGCGCGTTTTCGGCCTGCCGGTAGAAGGCGAGCCTGTCGTCCCGCGCTTCGACGATGAAGTCGCCGCTTCTCTGCATCGGGTCCATCACGATGCAGTCCGGCTTCAGCGAGTCCATGAACTCCCTGTCTATGACCAGCCTCCCCTGTCCCCTGGATGCGAGCAGTTGCATGTGGGCGAGGGTTCGGGGGCCGTTCAGATAGATAACGTCCGCTTCGGAGACGGCGTGCAGGTCGGAGTCTGGGTGAAAGGAGACTCCATGCTCGGCGCAGTGCTGCACCACCTTCTCAGGCATCTGTCCGCTGAACGGCACGGGGATGACGTTGACATCGTCGAACATGGCTAGACCCTGCAAGAGCGCGCTCACGTTTCGATGCTCCAGGCGTCCGACGATGGCGACATTCACACCGTCAATCTCCCCTCTTTCGCGCCGAATGGTGTACAGGTCGGCAAGAGCCTGAGTTGGGTGGTCGTCCGAACTGCCGCCGTTGATGACGTGCATCACGTCCGTGGCTGCCGCGAGCTCGGCGACGTGAGGGTCTCCTGTGCGCACGACCACGACGTCCATCTTCAGACTAGCCAGTATGTTTATGATGTCGTCAACGAACTGGGTGTTATGCACCGGGAAGAACTGCGATGCGTCCTCGGTATGGTACGCCTTGCCTCCCAGCAGTTCGCTGGCCCGCTCGAAGGACGTCCGGGTGAGGAAGCTGGGTTCATAGAACAGGCAGTACAATGCCTTGCCCGTCATCGGGGAGCGGGAGTTATCGCCGTTCCTCAGGGAATCACACAGAGGGAACAGGGTCTCTTCGATCCATGCGCGGTCCATCTCAGTCGTCTGGGTGAGGTGTTGGAATCTGGCCATCTGAAGTCTCCCGAGAGAAGCGAATCGGTTCCCAACAGAAGATTGTACATGAGCATCATCGGCGATAGCTATGCCCGCATTTGACACATATCTAAGGCCAATGCTAGATTTGAGAGGTGGTTGGCAGACGCTGGATAGGACTGCTAAGAGCGGAGTGAACTGGGAGATTTCAATTTGCCGAGGTATGACTATTATTGCGCAACCTGCGACTACCAGTTCGAGCTGCGGCAGAGTTTCAGCGCGGCCACTGTCCAGGAATGTCCCGAATGCGGAGCGGACTCCAACAGAAAGATCTATGCCCCTCCCGTCATCTTCAAGGGGTCAGGCTGGTATGTGAATGACTACGGCAAGGGTCGCGGCAACAACGGCGTATCCTCCGAAAAATCCGAGGAACGGCGAGAAAAGAAAGAAACCTCGGCGAAGAAGTCCTCCTCTGCCGATGGCAGCAAGTCGGAAACAGCTTCAGCGGCCAAGTCGGGAGCGAACGACTAGAGATTGCGCGCCCTTGTTCAGAGAGTGACGGAGGCGTATGTCTCCGTAGATGGTGAGGTCCTGGGTCAGATAGGCCCGGGACTTGTTGTTCTTGTGGGAATCGCGCGCTCAGACGGCGACGCGCATATCGAGTATATAGTGTCCAAGACGGTCAACCTGCGGATATTCGAAGACGACGAGGGACGATTCAATTTATCCGCCCTGGACGTCGGGGCCGACCTTCTCGTGATCAGCCAATTTACGCTCTACGCCGACACGCGACGAGGCCGCAGGCCCGGATTCACGGAGGCCGCCCCGCCGGACGCCGCGTCCGCGCTATTCGAGAAGACGCTAGCGCGGTTCAGGGAAAGCGGCCTGCGGGTGGAAACGGGCCGCTTCCAGACGCACATGCACGTCGAGATTCACAACGACGGCCCGGTGACCATCATGCTCGATAGCGCAGACAGGGGACTGTGATCCTATCAGTGAACACGCTTGGGGATTCACCACCATCCTAGCCCTCCCCCTCGACGGGTTGAGAGGGGTAGGTATTTGCCCTCACGCTAACCCTCTCCCAGAGGGAGAGGGGACCTTCCTACTGACACTCGTAGCCGCTTCACACATTTACCTATCCTTGTAAGCCCTCGACGGGGAAGGGATTCTTGGCTACCCTCGTGAACCCTTGACGGGAGCAGGTTTAGAGTGAGAATGGTTCTTCCTCAAGCAGGCCCATCTGTGCCGCCTGTTCCAGCAGACCCTGGGCGCGCTTGACCACAGGCACATCCACCACCTTGCCATCGAGCGACGTGGACCCGCGTCCCATGGCCGCGGCTTCCTCGAATGCCTCTATAACCCTGCGCGCGTGATTGACCTCTTCCTCCGACGGCGAGAAGACCTCGTTGAGAATCTCGACCTGCGCCGGGTGAATGGCGAACCGCCCCCTGAACCCGATGCCCCTGGAAGCCAGCGAGTTCTCCCTGAGAGCGTCCGGTTCCCTGAAGGCGAAAAATGGGGTGTCCAGCGCGAGGATGCCTGTGGCGCGCGCCGCTATCGCTATGGCGGAACGGGCATAGGCGATCTCGGCGTCGCTGTCGGTGCGCTCGATTTCCATGTCGTTAGTGAAGTCCTCGGCCCCCAGGGCTATGGCGACTATGCGAGGCGACGAGCGGCATATTTCATCGAGCTTTAAAATGGATTCGGCGGACTCTATCCATGGAACGAGCTTTGTTGTCCCGATAGGCAGGCCCGCCCTGACCTCTATCTTCTGAATAAGTCCGACAACCTCACCGAGTATGTCGGGGTTGTCCATCTTGCCGACGGACACTCCGTAGATGTGCGGCCCGATGACTGCATTGAGATCGTCTTCGAGTAGCCCGGTGTCAAGCGAGTTGACCCTGGGGATGACGGGCGCTCCGGTCCGCGCCAACTGCGGCACATACGCGGCAGTCACCTCGCGGGCATTGGCCTTCTCGTCCCAGGGTACGGAATCCTCCATATCTGGGACGAAGGCATCGGGTCTGAGGTTCAACGCTCTGTCCAGCATTCGGGGAGTGTTTCCGGGTACAAAGAGCAGGCTTCGCAGTGTTGGCGGCATCTTTTGATCCTTCATTCTCAGTCGTTGGGGAAGTTAGCCTTTTACCTTGAGGAAAGAGCGGGTAGCTTCGACGAACTCGGCGGGCTTGTCCACGGTCACCACGTGTCCTGCGTCCGGTATGTCTATTGCAGTCAAGTCTCCGGCCGCCGCTTTCATTCGGTCAAGTATCTCATCCGAAACCAGTGGGCTGTCGGCGCCGCGAACCTCCAGTATCGGACACGGGATCGTCTCAAGCGCGCTCCAGTATCGAGAGATGAGTGAGGAGTCGCTCATGTCGGGCAGCGGGGTATTGAAGAGGCGAGGGTCAGCCTTCCAGGTCCAGTTGCCGTCCGAAGTCTGCTTCATCTTGTCGCGGGCGTCCTGCATAAGGCGTTTGTCGGAAGCCCAGGGATTGGATGAACGCATCCAGTCGAAAGCGCTGTCGAGGCTCGGGAACTCCATGGGAGTCGCTGGACGACCGGACGCCCCCGCCTTGGCGGTCTCTGAAGGCTCCGGGCCGATGTCCACCATGACGATTCGCTCCACCCGGTCGGGGTGGTCGGCGGTGTACAGCATCGAGTGCCAGCCGCCCATAGAAAGGCCGGCGAGGGTGAATCTGTCGAGTCCAATCGCGTCAACGAATGCGGCCAGGTCTTCGACGAAGCGGTCGCGGGCATAGCCATCACTTGCATAGCCCGACTCGCCGTGTCCTCGCTGGTCAAGCGCGTAAACATGGTAGGAATCGCGCATAGCCTCAGCGAACTCGTCCCAGATGTGGGCCTGGCCGGTGTGTCCATGAAGGCACACCAGGGGAGGCAAGCCTTCAGTCCCCCAATCCAGGTAGCGGATACGGACGTCGTTGATCGTTATATATTTGGAATTCGGTTGTGTGGAAGTCATTGGAGTCTCCGATTTCGAACTTTAGCTGCCAGAGTCGATGTAGGCTGAAATAGCCTCGTTCATCTTCTGTCGGGCGCGCTCCGCCATTTGCGTCGTATGTCCGTCGAACCCGTGTGGGCCTCCTGGATAGACTGCGAGTTCGGCTTGGTTTCCGGCAGCCGCCCATCGCGTGTGCATGAACAGGGTGTCGTCGAGAAGCGGATCGAGAGTGCCTATGGTGAAGAGCGCGGGCGGAAGGTTGGAAAGGTCGGCGTATAGCGGCGATACGTCCGGGTCGCGCCTGAGTTCGGCGGGCACGAAGTGGTCGTAGAACCAGTCCATGATCGGCGTATTGAGCACGAGGAGCCGGTCTCCCCAGTTTCGCTGCGACGGCGTCATGCTCAGGTCGTAAACGCCGTACACGAGGTTCGCGCCGGAGAACCCGGTGAAGTCGTGCTTGTCCCGCATCCTGATCAGAGTAGTGGCGGCAAGATGTCCGCCCGCGGACTCGCCCCCGATGACTAGTTTATCCACTCCATACTCGGACATGGCATTCTTAGCGACCCAGAGCGCGGCGACCTCGCAGTCGTCCAGGGCGGCGGGATACGGGTGCTCAGGCGCAAGCCGGTAGTCAACACTGATGACGACCGCGGAGCACGTATTGGCAATCTCCTCGTTGCGCGGGTCCTGAAGGTGCGCACGACCAAGAACCCAGCCGCCCCCGTGAATGTGGAGATATATCCCCTTCGGGTCGTCGGGAACGAACACTCGCAGGGTGAGCGGTCCATCCGGGCCTGGGATTTCGCGCTCCTTAGCCATGTCCGAGAATACCGGAGGTCCAGACATGCCAGTCCCCTCTTCCCTGGCCCTTCGGGTCTGCTCCACTGGCACGGTGTTGGTTGCGGGGGCGCTGGCGAGGAGCGCTTCGAGCTGCGCGTTGAATGCGGCGGTCTCGGCGTCTATGGCACCGGGCGCGAATAGTTTCGGATCGGGCATTTTCGTCTCCCTGTTTTCAATTTTGCTGCCGGTCATAGGTCATAGGTCATCAGGGGTTGCTGGCGATGCACTCGCCGAAGGCCAGGCAGCCCATTGCCCCTGGATGTTCTACGATACTGTCAAGCCCAGTCTTCCAACCCTCGAACTGTTCGCTAGAAGCCAGCCCGTATATTGTCGCAGCCTGCATGATCTCGGGCGTGAAGAACCACCCGGTGATGAAGCCGTGAAGGAAAACGATGTCTTCGGGTTCGGAGTATGTCTCGAATGAGGCAGACACCTGGGGGTCAGTGAATCCGGCCTCCATGAAAGCGTTCTTGAGTTCTCTCCCCATATTGGGATGGCCACCATTGCCTGAGAGGAGGCTGGCGAACACATTCCACGCTTCCTCAAAATCCCCCAGATCGGGTTCCGCAAAGCAGGATGCGGTAATCAATTCACGGCTGGCGACAATGCCCCCTGGTTTCAGAACCCGCTTTATCTCGGACAGAGCCGCCTGAGTGTCCGGGACGTGTGTCAGAACCGTATGGCAATGGGCAACATCGAATGAATCGTCTTCAAAGGGAAGGTCGGTAGCGTCGGCCACCCGGAAGGCGGCATTGTCGTGTCCGCCCGACCGGGCGGCAGATTGGGCTATGGCTATCTGGGAGTCTTCGATGTCAACGCCGTGCAGTTCACCGGGTTCGACCAGGCGAGCCAATCCCACCGATAAGGTACCGGGGCCGCAGCCAAAGTCCAGTACGTTCAGACCCGGCTTCAGGTACGAAAGGAGGTATGAACAGTCCCTCTCGACACTGCGGCGTTTCAGAAGTTGGAGGAAATCATCACTGTAACCCATAGTGTATTCAGACTGAGGTGATGTCTCAGATGACATTGATTCGACTCCTCATATCTAGTTTCCAGCGGTTAGTTTACAGTCTTTGGCCGTGTCAAGTCAGTATTTTGGTCATACATGCGATTAACTGGACAAATGTGCATGGATTAAGGCATTATTTGTGCATGGATGACTGTAAATCCATTCGTGAAACAACCGACGCTCAGGCCGTCGCGCATCTGAGGCGCGAGCTCTTGAACGGCGCGGATTGGCCTGACGCGCTCATGGGAGCAATGGCTCTCTGGACTACACCCGAGGAGAAATTCGAGGGAACGAGGCTCGTGTATCTGATCGGGTCGGAGGCGTTCGACTGGCTCACCCTGGCCCACCGGCTCAGTTCGGAGGCCCGGGATCTCATTCCCGAGGGTGAACTGGAGGACTTTCTCTTTACAGGCCGCTTCCCGTCGCGCGTGGAAGAGAATGACTTCAGGGATATTTGGGGAGTTGACAAGAACAGCGCATACCTGAACTACTTCTACGGCGTGGAGGTGGAAACGGCTTTGCAGCAGGTAGTGGAATCTGAGATCGAAAAGCGATTCTACGCCAGCGGCAGGCAATATGCGACAGATCACACGAATGAGGCATTCATGCGAATCTACAATGCGACGCGAGACGATCTCTTAGTCGCGTACTGGGAGCGTCTGAAACGCCCATACCGTACCGTGACCACTCTGACGGAACAGAAAGAGTTCACGTACTGGCTGTTCAAACGCAGGCTGAATGTCTCCGACAAGGCGAAGATCGCGTCTGACACCAAGAAGGGGATGGCGGCTCTGGATCCTGAAATGCGTATCCCGGGCGCTCCCAGCTTTTAGCCGTCTCCATACCCTATCTGAACATATCACGGTCCCGGTCTCGCATTAGCGACGCATAGCCCGTATCGGCCGGGACGTATGGATATCCGCGCGCGACCGACACCGGCACTCCAATCGCCTTGAACTGTACCAGCTCCGCGGCCGCGGCCAACTCGTCGGCGACCGCTATGGTGGTAACGTGCATCTCCCTGCCCTGAGCGTCCAACTCGCCGCGATAGTCCGTCATGGGGTCCATTCCGGCGACGCCGATTGCGAAGTTGACGTGACCTTCCCGCCAGGCGCGCCCAAACGTGTCCGATATGATAACCGGGATAGACAGGCCGGTGTCCTGCCGTATCTCGCTGCTGATTCTCCTCGCCGAGGCGTCCGAATCTTCAGGCAGCAGGCATACCACATCGTCGCCGGGCACATTCGACTGGTCTATGCCCGCGTTGGCGCACACGAAGCCGTGATGGGTCTCGGAGATTATCACCCCACGGTCGGGATCCATCCTTACGATGCCCTTGCTCTCTCGCAAGACAAGTTCGACCAGCCTGGGGTCTCGTCCGGTGTGTTGGGCGAACCGGATGGCAAATTCGGACGCGGTGATCGTGGACAAACTGACCAGTCTCCCCTCAGCCTTGGATACTATCTTCTGGGTCACGACCAGGATATCCCCTTCTTCCAAGGGGCTTCCCTGTTCGTTTGCCGCATGAGCTATAAGAGAGCCAAGACGGTCTCCGGGCCGCACTTCTGGAATGCCGGTCACGCCAAAGATTGTGACCGAGTATAGTTCACCTTCACTAAGAGACATGGGCGGAAAACTCCAGATAGTCAGGCATAAAGCAACGCGCCCGCTATGGATACGACCGAGCCGCCATTGTGATCCGCTGGACACTGATCGTATCCCATGTGGACGCCGGTAGCGCCTTCGAGCAGGCTGAGCATAAGGTATATCGGAGAGAGGCCGCATATCTTCCTGGCATCCGATTCGGCGACGGATATGTCCAGAAAGTCTTGCGGATTGCCGGAGCGGATAGCGGCTATGGATACGTCGTCTTCGGTCTTCAGCTTTGTCTTGGCCAAATCATCCAACGGCATGGCGTCCCCAAACGCGGGGCCTACATGAGCGAGGTCGCCCGCGGCGATGACAAGTGTATTTCGTCGCTCCATGGCTCGCCTCAGAACATCCAGAACGCCGGTTAAACTGCCGTCGTCCGAGGGAGAAGTATCGCCGCCAACGAAGTGATGGAACGACCCGCAGAGGATTGGCAGCGTCGCAACTTCCCGCCCCCGCATGAAATGGTGCATCCACACGAGCGCCAATTCAATCGAGTGTTCCGACTTGTGGTGCAGCTCCTCATCGAAAGCGGACTTGCCTATTACCTGTGCCAACTCCTCAACCATCGCGCTATCGGTTGGAAGTGTGCCGTAAGGTGTGTGATAACTCTGGAAAGTCGGCGTAACTCTGCCCAGTCCTCCCTGGTGGTCCGTGCCCAAGACGATAACCAGCTCGATAGAGTCCAGGTCGTCTTGCGCCTGTTGCCAAAGCCTGGCGTATGTCGCGTGTCCCCGGTTGTAGTCTATGTGGGGGGAAAGCATTCCAACGAGGTTGCCCTCGGGCCGGGATAGGGGCGTGTCCGGCTGAAAGCGGTCGCACCAGTCGCCTATTGCTTCGTGGAGTTGGTCGGCAGATTCGGGATAGACCGCCCCCGCATGAGACGGGGGTCTGAAATCTTCTCTTCTGAAACTTTCGACCGCGCGTCTGTGCGCTCTCCTAAATTCCCCGTTCTCTATCATCAGCGCCTGGTCAAGCTGTCTTATGACGGAGCGCAGGTCGTCCTCAGAGAGGTCTAGTCCCGCCCTGAGGGCCATGGCCGCCCGAATCTCAGCGATGTCTCTCGTACCGTCCAGAAACACCACAATCGGCGCCAGGTATGAAGGCAGCATGATCGTGGATTCGGACATCGCGATAGGATCACGCAGATATAAGAATCGCTGTCCCATGTGCTCAACCCACATCGGTTCGACCTGCCGGACTTTCGGCTTAAGAGGTATGGATGCGCCAGTCATCGGGTAGGAATCTTCAACTCCATTCAATTTCAGGGTCGGTTCGCGCCAGTGAAATGTTATCACACACAGACGCCAAATATGACCAGAACAGCGACCTGTGAGTATATGCGGTCTGGAATTACGCTGTGCTACAATTCCATCGCCTCGCCTACTTTCCGAGTGGATGGAGACCACACGATGCCAATTGCAGAGGACCTGAAGGTATTCACCGGCAACGCTCACCCGCAGTTGTCGTACGACATTTGCTCGTACCTGGGCATACAGCCGGGAAAGATAGACGTTTTCAAGTTCACTAACGACAATACCTTTGTCAAGATACTCGAAAATGTGCGTGAGCGGGATGTGTTCATAGTCCAGCCATTCAGTGTGCCGGTGAACGACAGCATAATGGAACTGCTGATCATGCTGGACGCGGCCAAGCGCGCGTCCGCCAGGCGGATTACGGCGGTCTTGCCGTACTACGCCTATGGACGCAGCGACAAGAAGGACCAGCCGCGCGTGCCGATTACTGCCCGGCTCGTTGCCACAATGATAGAGGCAGCAGGAGCAGACAGGGTGCTGACGCTCGACCTGCACGCCGGACAGATACAGGGTTTCTTCAACATCCCGGTTGACGAGTTGACCGCGATTCCCATGCTCGCACACCACTTCGCCAACGGGGAGGACCTGGTTGTGGCCGCAACCGACGCCGGCGGAGCCAAGCGGGCCAGAGACACGGCGGACTTGATAGGCGCTGATATAGCCATAGCGGAAAAGAGGCGTCTCGGAAACTCGGACACGGTCGTGGTTGACGAGGTGATCGGCGACGTGGACGACAGAAAAGTGATCATAGTGGATGAGGAGATTAGCACCGGCGGAACTGTGGTCGCCGCAGCCTCCTCCCTGGTCGCTCACGGCGCGAGAGAGGTGTACTGCGCCGCTACCCACGGCGTTCTGTGCGGCCATGCCCCGCTGCTGATGGAACAGAGCCCCATTATAGAGATGGCGGTCACCGATTCACTGCCGATTAGCGACGAAAAACTGGGATCGAAAACACGAGTCATTTCGGTAGCCTCCATGCTGGGAGAGGCGATTTGGCGGATCCACAGTGGGCTTTCGGTGGGGGAAATGTTCCAGGATGCCGCACCGGTGCCGGTCGGCAACTTGTGAAAGCAATTCTCAAACTGATAGAATTGAGGCGATATGGTTAACTCAAATTCAACCGAAACTTCCGAAAATAGAACTGGCATATACGCCGACATCCAGAACCTTCAGGACATTTCGAGAGAAGTCCTCGTCGTACTTATCCGCCGATGGCCGGATAATGTTCCACCGCCCGGTAAGCTGAATCTCTATGTAAGAGCCGACCATGCTGACCTATGGCGAGTCTGGGCAAGTCACGAATTTTCCGACATAGAAGTCGTGGTCAAGGGCGTTCAGCATTACACTCTATCGGCGACCAAGAACGCAGCCGATATGGCAATTGCGGTTGACGCAATCAGCGACTTCAATCATGACCGCGTAAATCACGTCGCGGTCGTCAGCGACGACAGCGACTTCATATCGCTCTACGCCAAGCTGGCCGAAGAGGTCAACGGGCTTGACCTCACGTACAGCAACGGCAACATTCCATTCCTATGGGTATTTACGGACCGAATGGGAACTCGTTCGGCGCTGCTCCAGGAATTCTTCCCCGGCGAATACATCCACGTTGTGGATCACCGGCTTTTCCACCAAGTCGAGCGAGATAGAAGGAGAGCGGAAGCAGAAGCGGAGGCTCGCTTAGTGGCGCGCTCTCGATACGCACAGGACAGGGTGGAAAAAGGGACAGCGGAAGCGGAGGATACCATAGCCGTTGCGGAAGTGAGTGTCGAACCGCCCGCGCCTGCGCAGGTACAGGCGGAATCGCCTCCGCTCGAACCCGAACCTGACGATTCCAGGCGTGCCCCGGAACCTGAACCCGAGGTCGTCGAAGATCGTCCACTGATCTCTGAGGCGCAGCGCGAGGCTTCCGAGACCGAGCGAATCGCCATCCAGCTAATCCGTGAGATGCCTGTGGGCAAGTTCAAGAGTATGGACTGCCAGGACATAATTCGCACCAACTTCCCCAACCACCACCTGGCTAACGCAGGCGGCGCCGTCTTCGGCACCATCTTCAGGAGGGAAGTGTTGCCCTTCATGGAAAAACGCGGCGTAAAGGACCTTCCGGGCCAGAGTCCGCGTCAATACGAAATGACCCTCCAAGCGAAGTCGTCATTGACGCGCGCCTGATTTTCACACGCAGCTTGATTGAACAGAATCGGGGCCGGGATTGAATCCGGCCCCTTCTCATTTTCCAAATCTGGCTGCGACGTTGGGAGTTCCGGACTCCTCCGACTCAACTCCAAATGGCAGCTAATCCTGTGCCTTCAGGCGTGTGGCAAAAAGTAGATAGGGTATAGAAACCACCAGTCCGATCAGTCCCATGGCAGTCAGGGCCCATGTCACTGAGGTGACACCGGCAAACCACCCTACGAGCAGGCTGGATCCAACAACAAAACCCTGCCCTATCCTCTGAAGGCTCGTGATTCTTCCCCGCAGTTCGTCGGGCACGAGTGTTTGAGTGAGAGTGCCACTCGTCGTCCTGAACGCGGTCTGGGTCGAGGCGAATAGGGCAATCACTACCAGCGCTAACGGAAGCCAGACAGCCTGGGTCAGGACAAGAGCGAGAATGGAGCTAGCAATCGCGGTCGCAAGACACACCATTCCGCGCTTGAAGAAGAAGCCGAACGAGGCGATGGTGAGCGCCATCAGGAAGCCGCCGAAGCCGTTTATGGCGAGCATGTAACCACCCACATCAGCTCCGCGCTTTAGTATCTCGTCCGTAAAGAGGGGCAACGCGAATATGACTGGCTGCAAGATGACGTTGGGAACGATGGTCAGAGTTATCAGGAAGAATAGGACTCGATTCCCGGACCAGATATACCTGAACCCCTCCATCAGGTCCGTGAAGAATCCTCCAGTTCCCGCAGCCGGTCGCCTGCGTGAAACGCTCGCGTAAGGCGTGCGCATCGGCAGGAATGCCAGGATCATGCCTACGTACAGCAGCGACTCAATAGTGAAGTTCCAGAAGAATCCCAGTGTGGCGACCAGAATCCCGCCTATGAACGGCCCAATCGCCCTTGTGCCTGGAATGGTAAGAACATTGGTGGCGTAGGCATTCCCCAGCATGTGCCTGGGCACCGTGTTCGCTATGAGCGCCTGGCGCATCGGCTGCGTGATGGACAGGCACACCCCGCTCACAATCGCGTAGGCGAAAACATGCCAGACCTCTACGACTTGCAGGTGAATCATCCAGGCGAACCCAAAAGAAAACGCCGCCATGAACGCCTGCAAAGAGATTATCAGCCTGCGACGGTCAACCCTGTCCCCAAGCACGCCTCCCAGGGGACCAACGATGAGTCCGGGAAGGGTATTGATCCCCCCGACTCCAATCACCAGCAGCGCGGACGCCTCGGTATCCCGCGTTAGATGCTGCACCAGCCAGCCCAGCGTGAGCAATTGGAGCCAGTTCGCCGTATTGGCGAAGAAGTTGCCGACCCATAGAAGACGATAGTCTCTCGACACGACCCACGCGTCGAAAGTCTGAAGCCTGGGCAGGGATACTCGTCGAACTATTGGAGGGACTCCAGTGGGGATGGGTGGTGTGTATGATACAGATATTGAAGGTCAGTTGTTAGACTACCTTCCGCGCCGAGATAACCACCGCGAACGGAACCCGTGTCAGCCGTTCCCAGTGGTCAGCCCAATACCGGCCCGCGTATGGAGAACGCGGGTCATCCGGCATTCCGATCGGATAAGGCTCAATCAGTCCCTCTATCGTAAGACCGGCGTCAATCACCGACGACACCAATTCCTCTATCGTGCGGAAAAATGTGAGCCCGGGTGAGTGTCCTTCCGGTACAGGATCTTCCCACACTTCGACGGGCAGATTGAAGTAATCGGTCACATTCAGCGAGCGGGCGGAGACGTTCCAATCGAACGCGCTGAGCGGATGTACGGTTGACATCACAAGTTGCCCATCCGGACGCAGAATCTCCGTGCAGCGCTCCAAGCAGCCTTTAAGATCAGGAATGAACTCCCATCCGAAGGACGACATCACAACGTCGAACGAAGCGGGCCTGAACATCGTCGGAGATTCCATGTCCCCCGTCACCAGCTCGAAGTCCGCGCCTGCACGACGCCTAAGAGACATAGCGTATCCTAGCTGCTTCGGAGAAAAGTCCAGCGCGACAACCTCTGCCCCCCACCTAGCCAGCGCGACTGAGTTCTGTGCACCGCCACACGCGAGTTCAAGAATGCGCTTGCCCGATACGTCGCCCATTAGCCGATAGAAACGCTCGCCTGGAGCGAACGGAGCATAGTGAACATCATCAAGCGCGATGTGGCTGTCAGCCTGGTAGGACGGAGACATCGCATCCCAACCCGCCCTGATAGCGCCCTTTACGTCCCACGAATCCAAGTAAGGCCGCGCTACTTAGGGTCGTATCCGCAGGAGACCGCTGATCGCAGTTGCCCCATCGCCTCGGCGACAGATACGCTATCGTTATACACTGCCGACCCCGCCACAAGCTGGTCCGCGCCAGCTCTTACAACCGACGCCGCATTGTCGGACTTGATCCCACCATCAACTTCAAGCGTTGCGCTGGACTCTGCCCTATCGAGACACGCCCTGGCACGGGACACTTTGTCAAGCATAGATGGAATGAACGGCTGACCTCCCCAGCCAGGGTTCACGGTCATAATGAGCAGCAAGTCAATCTCTGACACTACTTCCTCGACTAAGGAAAGGCTCGTTCCCGGATTGACTGCCACCCCAGGCTCCATGCCAAGTTCGCGTATCTGCCCTACCGATAGATGCAAGTGTGCTGTCGCCTCCTCGTGGATGATCAGCCTGTCCGCGCCAGCGTCCTTGAGTTGCCGGAAGTGATTCTCAGGGCTTATCACCATCATATGTATTTCGAGAGGCAAGCTGGTCTTCGGTCGTATGGCTTCTACGATGACCGGCCCGAAGGTGATCGGCGGAACGAACTGCCCATCCATCACGTCAATGTGAAGGCAGTCCGCTCCGGCCTGCTCCGCTTCTGCGACCTGCTCTCCGAGCCTGGCAAAATCTGCCGACAGAATGGACGGGGCAATCTTCACTCTTCTATCGGATTCCACGCTGCTCCTCCAACTCCGACGTAGCCGCGGCAATGGCTTTAGCGACTCTGGACTGCGAGGTCCCTCCCGGTACGTCCCGCGCCGCGATCGAGGACTCTACTGTAACAGCGTACACGTCCTTGTCGAACAGAGGCGAGTGCGACCTGTATTCTTCGAGTGAAAGCTCTTCGAAGCCGAGTCCTTTCTCCAGCGCATACTCGGACAAGCGCGAGACAATTCTGTACGCCTCTCTGAAAGGGGCGCCGCGTTCCACCAGGTAGTCTGCGATGTCCGTCGCCAGCACATAGCTCTCCCCTGCTGTTCGGCGCATCCTGCCGACGTTTAATTCCAGGCCCGAAATGAGATCGGCGAATATCCTCAGAGTGGACAATATTGTGTCGGATGTGTCGAAGAATCCTTCCTTATCTTCCTGCATATCGCGGTTGTACGTGAGGGGCAAACCTTTCAGTACGGTCAGAAGTCCTATCAGGCTGCCATAGACGCGCCCTGTCTTGCCGCGCGCTATCTCCGCGAAGTCCGGGTTGCGCTTCTGCGGCATGATGCTGCTGCCGGTCGTGTACTCGTCCGGCATACGGACAAAACCGAACTCGTCCGACGACCAGAGTACCAGCTCCTCTGCCATGCGCGACAGGTGCATCACGCATATCGAGGACGCCGACAGGAAATCGAGCAGGAAGTCGCGGTCGGAAACGGCGTCCATGCTGTTAACGGAAATGCGGGAGAATCCGAGTTCGTCAGCCACGAATTGGCGGTCTATCCGATACGGAAGCCCCGCCAGCGCGCCGCTTCCAAGCGGCATTACGTCCGTGCGCTCATAAGCCTGTCTGAACCTCTCAGAGTCCCGTGAAAACATCTCGTAGTAGGCGAGCAGATGGTGAGCGGCCAGGACGGGCTGGGCTCGCTGGACATGCGTATAGCCGGGCATGGGAGCGTCGGGATGGCGTTCTGCCAGGGACACCAGGTTCCATCGCAGGTCGTACAACGCCGCGAGAATGTCTTCTATCGCTTCCTTGGCGTACATCCTCACGTCCAGCGCCACCTGATCATTCCTTGATCGGGCGGTATGCAGCCGCAGCGCGGGCTCTCCTATAAGCTCGAACAGCCGACGCTCGATGTTCATGTGGATGTCTTCAAGTTCGGGTTTCCAGGCGAACTCGCCGGAGCTTATCTCTTCTTGGACATCACCAAGTCCAGCGATGATGGCGTCCGCGTCCGACTGGGATATGATGCCTTGTTTCGATAGCATCCGAGCGTGTGCTATGGAGCCGGCTATGTCCTGCCTGTACAGACGCCTGTCATAGTGGATCGAGACGGTATAGTCCGAGAATACTTCCTTGAGTCCCATGAGCGACTAGTCCGGGCGCTTGGGAACCAGGAAACGGCGGCGCATAGTGAGAATCTGTTCCTCGCGGTTGTTGTTCGCCCTTGTCTCGATATAGACAATTCCGCGGTCGGGTCTGGAGCGCGATTCGGTCACCTCCAGTATCTCGCTCTCGGCGTAGATGGTGTCGCCGTGAAAGGTTGGGCCCGTGTGAACTATCTTCTCATACTCCAGATTGGCGATAGCCTTGCCCGACATTTCAGGCACGCTCATACCCACCACCAGGCTCAATACAAGCGCCCCGTTGACCAATATCTTGCCGTGCTGATGCTCGGACATATAGCGTTCGTCAATGTGCAGCGGGTTGTGGTTCATCGTGAGCAGCGAGAAGAGATGGTTGTCCATCTCCGTAACGGTCTTGCCCGGCCAGTGCTTGAAGATGTCGCCCGGCACAAAGTCCTCGAGGTACCCGCCGAAAGTGTCTCTTCTGTCGTGAATCATGCAGAAATGTCCTTACTCGCTCTGCGCGTGTTCGTATTCAGCTTCATTCTCGCGGATGGCGGCGAGCTCTTCCGCTCGCAACTCCTCCGAGGAGATAGGCGGCCCAAGCAACTCAAATTCCAGTGTCTTTAGTTTTTCCACATCCAGCCGCGACGAGGCGTCAAGAATTTCAAATCCGATCACCGAGCGATCCGTGCCTATATCCACTGCGACCCAGTCGTCAAGCATCTTAGTTTCGAGAGTACCTTTGCCACGGGCGATGTCTATATAGACCGCATCAGCGTATGGATCGTATGTAACTCTCATTCTTCCCACTCCCCGTATCTGGCTATTACAGTTACTACCTCTGTTGCAGGACCTTCCTCAACATATATCACTCTGATTTGTTTATGCAGGTAACTTCTGCCTTCCCATTCGTAACCGTCTCTGAACACCTTCTCTCTGCCCAACCTGCTCAGATGCGCCGGAATTTCTGTTCCTGTACGAATTGTATCAATAACTTCGTACCTAAGGGCGCCGCGCTTACGCATTGAGAGAAGAGCGTGAGGAGAGAAATTTATCATGTTGGGCAACTATACCGCGTGCCTCTCTAACAGCCGCCGCGCTATCAGCAATTGCTGAATCTCATTCGTCCCTTCGCCGATTATCATCAGGGGAGCGTCGCGGTAGTACCTTTCGACATTGAAATCCTTGATGTAACCGTAGCCGCCATGGATCCGCATCGCTTCCATCGCCACCTCGCCACACACCTCGGACGCGAATAGCTTCGCCATCCCGACTTCCAAGTCAACCCGCTCCTGTCCGGCGTCCTTCTTGGCTGCCGCATCGTATGTCAGAAGACGCGCGGCCTGTATCTTGGTCGCCATCTCCGCCAGCTTAATCTGAATCGCCTGGTGCTGGGATATCGGCTTCCCGAATGCCTCGCGCTGCTGCGCGTACTTGATGGCGGCGTCGAACGCGGCTGTGGCCACGCCCACGGCCCGCGCCGCAACATTGATGCGTCCAGTCTCAAGACCAGCCATTACCTGCTTGAAACCCTGTCCCTCGACTCCACCCACCAGCGTCTCCGACCCAACGCGGCAGTTGTCGAAGATAAGCTCGGACGAGTCGAGGCCACGATAGCCCAGCTTGTCCAAGTGCTGTCCGACGCGGATTCCCGGGTTCGGCTTCTCAACGATGAAGCAACTCATCCCTCGATGGCGCGGCTGGGCATTGGGGTCCGTCTTGGTCATAACGGCGAATACGTTGCCGTACTCCGCGTTCGTTATGAACATCTTAGTGCCGTTGATGACATACTCTTCACCGTCTTTCCTGGCGGTGGTCTTCCCGCTCTGGACGTCGCTTCCCGCATCCGGTTCAGTAAGAGCCAGTCCACCCCTTAGCGCACCACTCGCCAGTCTGGGCAGAAATTCCTCTTTCTGGTAATCAGTTCCGAAATTCGCGACTATGTGAGCGAGAACGTGGTGCGTCCCGATTATTCCACTGACGCTCATCCAGCCCCTGCTCAGTTCTTCGAAGATAGTGGCGAAAGTCGTATGGTCCAGACCCAGCCCGCCGTATTCTTCGGGGATAGTGATCCCGAACAGGCCCATTTCGCGCATCGGCTCTATGAGTTGCTGCGGGTAGATGTCCTCGTTGTCATATTCCTGGGCGATTGGTTCCACCTCGCGCCTCACGAAATCTCTGACAAGAGCGATGATCTGGTTTCTGACTTCGGTAGAGTCCACTGTGGTCGTCATTTTGCGCTCCGTACTTTAGTTTCCGTTCAGAATGAACTGTGCTAATCAAGCAAGTCCAGCGCCGAGTTGTCCTCGAGAGCATGAAAAAGCCGGGACATAATCGTATTAGCTAACTCCAGGCCGCGGTCAGACTGGAAATCCAAGGTTGATCCGATTACTCCAACGAAAATAACGATATCCAACAAAGCCCACCTGAAATCTTCGTTGCAATCCTCCAAAGTGTACCCCGTTACACCGTTCAACGAAAGCGATTCCGAGTAAGTCGCTATCAACTCATCCTGCCGTTGTCTCCTTAGATCCACCGGAATCGAAGTCGACAGGAAATAAGCGAGATCATACATCCCTCTGCCAAGGCGGATCGCTTGCCAGTCAATCAGCTTTATGCCTTCCCTATGGGAAGAATCACCAAGGAACACATTATCCAGGCGCAGGTCTCCATGGACCAGCGTTATCGGTGATAGAGAAAGTCGCGTCTTGATTTCGGGCACGCACGGAGCGATCCTACGCGCGGCCTCAATCAGTCCACCGGGTACGTGATCGAAAGAACGCTCCAATCGTCTCCAAGCGACAGAATGCATCCGTCTGAAGTATCCAGAGCCCTCGTCGAACGTCGGTATCCATTCCGGTCGCTCGTCAACTCGCTCGGACCAGAACGCCGAGTGCAGGCGAGCCACCTCACAAACCACCGACAGGGCCTCTTCGAAAGTGCATCCCTCAATTTGGTCACCAGATCTCATGTAGGAGACATCTTCGATTATGAGGCAGAATGCGCCGCTTTCTGAATCGAAATCGGAGAAATATGGACGGGGCGCCATGTCGATGTCAGAAGCCAACTGTCCGTAAAATCTTGATTCCTTCTCATAGGCGTTCAGTGTTGTCAGAAACCTGCGAGTCCTTTCATCTCCTGAAATCGTTTTCCAGATCAATGTATCTGGGAGTTCTGCACCAGATCCCCCATGACTCAGGTGAACTCGGTAAACCGAACCTGCGAATCCCGTGCCTTCACTTATGGACTTCACCCCTGCACTGTCAATCGCAACGTCCAAAACCGACTCAAGCCACGCCGCAGTCACCTGCTCCGGTTTCAGTGGAAACGAACTGGCAGTCAAAGTGAATGTCCCTTCAGCTCAGTTTACAGGTCTATCCCCTGCTTCCGTCCCAGGTTCTTCGCGGATATGCCCAGTACGCGCAGGAATCCTTCGGCATCGGAGTGGTCATATGTCCCCATCGCCTCCATCGAACTGTCGTCCGTATAAAGAGAGTGAGGCATGGCGTCTGGCGTGTCCTCCGCCGTATCGAAATATATCTGTCCCTTGTGCAGCCGCACCGATATTGTGCCCGTCGCAAGCTCGGTCATCGGTTCCAACGCTGCCAGCGCCGCCCTGGTCGCAAGGTCCAGCCAGTATCCCTGGTATATCTGGACGCTGATTACCTGCGAAACATGATTGAAGAACTCCCTGGCGCGTCGGTCGAGGACGAACTGGAGCAGGTATTCGTAGCTCTGTCCCAGCAACTCCATCGCGGGCGACTCGTATATGCCCCGCGACTTAACTCCCACGAACCGATTCTCCACGACATGCGTGCCGATACCGACACCGTGCCGTCCCGCTATGCTATTCGCGGTCTCGAATACTCGCTCGATGTCCAGGACTTCCCCGTCAATCGCAGTGGGAACGCCGTGCTCCCACCGAATCGTAACAACCTGAGACTGGTCCGGAGCATCCCAGGGCCACACTCCCATGCCCGGCTCCACAAAGGTTGGCGAGATGGTAACGTCCTCCAGGTCGCCGGCCTCGTGCGTCAGCCCCAGAAAGTTGGCATCCGTCGAATACCGTGCCTCACGCGCCGGACGGATAGGCAGACCGTTCGACTCGCAATACTCGATCATCTCAAGGCGTCCCGGGAATCTCTCCACGAACTCAGGGTCCCGCCAGGGAGCGTAAACCTCGATGTTAGGGTCAATCATGTTGGCGGCGAGCTGCATTCGCACCTGGTCATTGCCCCTGCCCGTCGCGCCGTGAAACATTACTTCGATGCCGCGATCCTGCATATATTCCAGTATGGCCGCAACCGTAATAGGCCGTGCGATGCCTGTCGTGTTCCAGTACCCGCCCTCATATCGAGCCTGCGCCTGGATCACCTTCAGCCCCGCCTCGGCCAGCGCAGCCCGCCCGGGCACGATCACCGCTTCCGAAGCGCCGCACCCGACCATCCTGTCCGTGATGGCGTCCAGGTTTTCCTCGTCCGGCTGACCCAGGTCCACCGTGAACCCCTGTACCTCGAACCCGTTCTCTCGCAGCCAGTGTGTCACCGTGCAGCTATCCAGTCCCCCGGACACCGCGCCGCCGACCACGCTCACATTCTTCTCCCTAAGTTCGCGCCAGTTCATTATTTCTGCGGCCTCTTACTGTGATATTGTCGTACAAAAACTCGGGGGCGAAATCAGCCCCATTCGGCCAGCATATAGCGTTCAGTTCCCTATCAAGTCGAGCGGTTTTGAAGTAGTCCCGCTCCTTGAGCGGTTCGAATACTTCTCCCCACAACTCGCCCTTCAGGTCAATCTCTCCCTCTTTCCCATCTTCAAACCTGAGCCACATCGTGTAGCCCGATGTATGCTTCATTTCAGCTATGCGCGGAATCATAACTACTATTCCAACGACTTTATGTTTCTAATAGGCAAGTTGGATGGATTGGTATAGGTACTAGAAACTATCTCATATATGAAACAGATCCCCTATGGTAGATTTCTTTTGCCCCCGCCCAATCTTGGAAGTAGATTCTGTCCCCGGCCTATCCCACAGGAAGCTATATTCTACATCTCCTACAAGCAACGCAGATCTACGGCCGTACCGGTCCTTATAGTCTATGTCTTTTCGCCAGTCTCCAAGTTCACAATGCACATGGTTTTTACAGGGATCATAGTAGTGCCAGTAATAATAGGGACGCCCCGATGTACGTTTTGGCTGATAGATATCTCCAAACTTGTCCAAGTGTGCCGCCTTCGCACTCTTTGCTTCATCAGGAATACAATCGGAAAGCCAGAATTCACGGTGAGACTCAAACGCTTGTGAGACTCTCATCAGGTAGAAGAGCCTGTTGCTCCCCAGCTCTGTGGAACTCGTGTACCCTGCGACCCATACTCCATCCCAAGCCTCTGGTTCGAGATATGTCCGCATCAAGTGTTTGCAGGAACACAGTGTTATCAAGTCTCCCTGGAAATTAGGGCCACTGCCAGTTTGGTACAGGCGACCCCCATGGTATTCCACCGTATCAACTACGTAGGAATAGACCGTGTTCTTGTTGAATGTAACAAGTCTCTTGGTCAATGATTCGAGTTTTATATTAAGATTTTTAGCTAATCTTCCAGTTTTCGGCATCGCCTGATGGAATTTTTCGTTCACTTTTATGGCTCCAATGAAGACTAACGAACGTTTATATAATACTAATACCCATACAACAACTGAGTCCGGCCAGAAAACTCTCAATAGCTACTTTGGATAATCATTTCATCAGGATCTAATTTTTCCCAACATAGACCTGTTTTCCATTCTGGATTAGCATCTAGGTATAATACGAAGGTATGTACAATATCATCAACGCTTATTTCACTAGTACAGAAATAATGCCTATCTAATGAACCATCTTGATATTCCAAGATATATACATCATCTTCATCAATGACAGCTTGCACATACGTCAGGCCGTTATCTAGTACATCAGTATCAACGAGTATCACAGGAATCTCGACTCCGTTTGTTAAATTCTCAATGACTTCTTGAGTTACCAGCTGTGCATTGGGATCCTCTGAGACTATTTCCCCATCTACTATAAGTTGCATGAACCAGTGCCCTTGTCCTGTGCCACGCGGTTCTCCAGCCATCGCTTAAACGATTTTCCGCTCTCCTTGGACGAGTTGCCCATCAACAAGCCTTTCACACTGATGTCTTCATCCAGATCCGGCCAGTGTACTCCCCATCCCGCGCCTTCGATACGCCAGTTATCGCGTTCCTTCGGCGTACCGTGTGCAAGCCGGGGATACCACGAGAGCGGTACGGATACAGAGCGTCCGTCGCTTAAGTCAACAGACAGCGTATCTTCCGTAACCAACACACTCTGCGCCCGCGCCGAAGATGCCTTCGTTTCAGTGCGTACATAGAAACCATGAATTATCTCGGACTGTGAAAGGAACGGTCCTAGAGATTCAGCCGCGTGGTCCAAAGTGAATCCGACCACCTCTCCATCCCTTCCGAAGTCAACTATCAGATTCTCCGCTACATCGGCTCCCTCATTCGCTGGTCGCCCATTCCACAGGGAAAGTGTGTCAGTTGTGCTGTCGTAGTAGATGTCCAGTTTCATGGCCTTCCCCACCTCCTCAATTTATCACGATCAAAGAATCTGTTATGCAGTCTGCCATCCTCGATTACCAATCGGAGCCATTTGCCCGCTTCTTCGATAAATCCGTAGTATCTGATCCTGCCGTCCGGCTGAGTTTCTGTATGATACGGGTTGGCTAATACTCGCTCTACCCATTCATCCCTAATTTCTGGATGTTTTTGCCTGACCCTTTGTTCGTAGTAGTTGGTGGTTTCCATGTGAGTTGCTAATGGAATAAGACATCATCGCTCAGAGCTGCAAGTAGCCAAGCGATGATGTCTTATTTGAATTCCTATCGACTTATGGTAACTGACCTAAGCCCCAACCGCCTTGATTGCCGTTTCCAGACGCTCCATCGCCTGGTCAATCTCCTCCGCCGACACCGTCAGCGGCGGCATCAGCCTTACCGCGTTGGGCCGCAGAGGATTCGTCAACAGACCCTCGTTGTTGCAGTTCGCTACCACGTCGGGGCCTATGTCTGAATTGAACAGCACCGCCCACAGCAAGCCCATTCCGCGCACTTCCGACACGCTGCTATTGTTCGCCTTGATCGTGTTCAGCGCCTCGCCCATGCGATCGCCCATCTCGGCCGAGTTCTGGGACAGGTCATTGTCAATGATGTACTTGGTGGAAGCGTATGCGGCCGCGCACGTCAGCGCGTTTCCGCCGAACGTCGAACCATGGTCTCCCGGCTCGAATGCGCACGCCTCGTCCTTCGCCATGAACGCCCCAATGGGAACGCCGCCGCCCAGACCCTTCGCCAGCGACATTATGTCCGGCTCCACTCCGAACGACTCATACCCGAACAGCGTGCCGAGACGACCCATTCCGGTCTGAACCTCGTCGAATATCAGCAGCAGCCCTTCCTGGTCGCAGAACTCGCGCACATTCTCCAAATAGCCTTCCGGCGGGACGTTCACGCCGCCCTCCGCCTGCACAGGCTCCAGCATTACGGCGACCGTGTTGTCGGAGACTGCGCCCTTCAATTCTTCGAGGTCGCCGAACTCCACGTGCTTGTACCCGGGCGGTATCGGCTGGAAGAGTTCTTGGTAATGCGGCTGTCCGGTCGCCGACACGTTCGCCATCGTGCGCCCGTGGAACGAGTTCAGCGCGGTCACAATCTCGAACGCGCCGCTCTTGTTCTTCGCGCCATAACGACGCGCGAGTTTCATCGCGCCCTCGTTGGCCTCCGCGCCGCTGTTGCAGAAGAAGACCTTGTCCAGCGCCGAGTTCTCCACCAGTATCTCCGCAAGCTGGAGCTGCGGGACCGAATAGAACTGGTTCGATGTCTGCAGAAGCGTACGCGCCTGCTCAGAGATAGCGTCCGCTATCGCTTTGTTCGCGTGTCCGGCGTTGTTCACAGCCCAGCCGGAAGTGAAGTCCAGGTACTCTTTACCGTCAACGTCCCACACCTTCGTCCCGTCGCCCTTCACTATCACTACGGGCTGGCGACGAACCACGAACATATAGTATTTGCTCTCTACGTCTTTCCAATCGGTGGTCATCCTATTCTCCTCCGGTAATTTCCTTCAAACGCTCGATTGCCGCATCCAGCGAGTCCAGATCGAGCTTCATTTTCTCAATGGTGTCCACAAGGACCTGTATCTGCTGTTCCAGTTCGTTCCCTGGCTCGATCACGATGCCCGGCGTCGTTTCCTCCGTTCGAGTGGGTTCGGGCGCGCCCACGTTGACCAGCGAGCCTTCGCCGGTCAGAGACGCCAACGCTGCGCCCAAAGAGTCCTCCATTACCACCTTGTCTCCGGTCGCCAGGATCACACGCTTCAGCTCTGGGAAGTTCACCCCTTCCGCCCGTATATAGACGGGTTCGGCGTACAACAGACTCTCGCCCAGCGGTATCACCAGCAGATTGCCTCGGGTACAGGTCGAGCCCTCGGTACACCGGAGTGTGAACCACGCCGATATGTCCGGGTCGTTGTCTATTCTGGCTTCCACCTGCTCCGGCCCGTCAATTTGCCTGTCCTTCGGGAAATTGAAAGCGACCAGCTTTCCATAGTTCTCGCCGTCACTGCGCGCAGCCAGCCAGCCGATGAGATTCTGACGCTGGCTCGGAGTGTAAGGCATCAGCAGAACGAATTCTTCTTCCTCCTGGCCGGGCAGCCGCATGATCACGTAGTACGGCTCCACCTCCTGGAGGGTATCCTCCTGCCCGAACTTCTCGTTCGGTATCGCCCACAGGTCTTCGTTGTTATAGAAGTTCTGGGGATCCTGCATGTGATATTTGAGATACCTCTCCGCCTGTACGGAGAAGAAGTCCTGTGGGTACCTCACGTGCGACTTCAGACCCTCCGGCATCTCGGCCGCGCTCTTGAACAGGTCCGGGAATATGCGCGCGTAGGTGCGGACTATCGGGTCGGCATCGTCCCAGATGTAGTAGTTGAGCGTGCCGTTATAGGCGTCCACAACCACCTTGACGCTGTTGCGCATATAGTTTATCTGCCCGGTAGCCGGATCGCCGATTGGATCTGAATATGGATAGTGGTCGGACGTCGTGTATGCGTCCTGCACCCAGAACAGCTGGCCGTCAGCCGCCACGATATACGGGTCTCTGTCCATCATCAGGAACGGACTTACCTTCGCCACCCGCTCCTGTATGGTGCGATGGTACTGAAGGCGGCTTTGTGGAGTTATCTCACCGCTTATCAGGATGTTGAAGTCCCCGAACTGCCATGCGTACGCCAGCCGCCTGAAGATAGAGGACATCTGCACGCCCCCCTTGCCGCTGTACCGATTCCTGAAGAGCTCCCCTTCTTCTGTCTGGTAGTCCAATTCCTCCGTGTTGGAATTCACTATCACGTAGTTCAGCGTATTCTCGCCGTAGTATATGCGCGGATTGTCCACCACCAGTTCCGGCGGCGTAGTGCCGTCCTGCAAGCCAATCGGAATTGCGCCGTCCGCGGGAATGTCTTTCGCGAAGAACTCGGGCCGGCCCTCGGCGGTGAACTCCGTCGCCGGGCTCATGGCTATGCCGATGCCGTGCGTATAGACCAGCGTGTTGTTCACCCAGTTCTGAGAATCGGGATCGAGGTTCTCAGGAGCGACCTCGCGCGCCGAAAGAAGCACCTGTCTGTACTCTCCCGCGATGTTGTATCTGTCAACGTCTGCGTCCTTGAAGTCATAGTAAAGCCTGATTAGCTGAATCTGCCGGTACACCGCAGACAGCGGACGATAGTCCCACAGCCTTATGTTATTCACCGTCTTAATGTTGTCCTGGATAAGGTCCGCGCCCACTTGGGTCTCGGCCGGATAGAAGTCCTCCTCGATCCGATTAAGGGCGAACGCCTGCCGCGTGAATTCGATGTTTCTCTCGATGTAGGGCGCTTCCCTGACGAACTCATTGGGAGTTACCGAGAACTGCTGTATCAGCGCGGGCCACGCCGTAGTCAGCACAAGCCCCAGAACGATCCACAGCACCACGGACCCGATGACGATGCGGAGTTGTCTGAAATAGACGTTGGCCAGAATCAGAATCGCGACGGCCACGGCCACAATGGTCATTATCAGCAGAGCCGGATTGCGAGCGTTCAAGTCCGCATACGCCGCGCCAAAGACGGCGCCGTCCTCCGACAGCACCAGCGCCCATCTGTCGAACCAGTGTCCGGCGGCTATCGTAAGCATCATCAGTGCGCCGATGACGGACAGGTGGACGATCACTCGCCCCGTGAACTCATAGCTCGCCCCCCGAAGCGTATAGTTGATGAAGTGGATGGCAACCGTTCCGATTAGCGTCACGATGCCCAGTCCGAGTATCCAGCCCTGGAGGAACGAGTAGATCGGCAGATTGAATATGTAGAAACTCAGGTCCTGGCCGTAAACGGGGTCCGCCTGCCCGAACGACGCGGCATTCTGGAATCTGAGAAACAGCTCCCACTGCGACGACAGCACCGACCCAAATATCAGGCTCAACAGCAGGACCGCGATTATCGAGCCCCACACGACTATCCGCGACAGAAAACCTGTGACGTCCTCGGGCAAGGGCAGCGTTACAGACCCTCTGGTATGGACGTAGGCAAACCTGAAACTCACCGACAGCACAATAGCCGCTATGACCGCGCCAATTCCGAACAGCGCGATCCGCGTAACTGCCACCTTTATGAAGATGCTCCGCAGATCCAGAGCTTCATACCATAGAAGGTCCGTATATATGCCCCGCGTGAACGAAAAGATGCCGAACAGAACGATCAGGCCGATTATCACGGCGCCCCACCTGAATGAGGAGCCGGAGGGCCTCGGCATTGCTTCTGTCGTCAGGCTATCGTTATCGCCACCGTTGCGCGAGAATTCTTCAGCCATCGTTTCTCCTAACCTACTCGCGTGCCCAGGCTTTCACCAGACAGCGAGCGGCGCAGCGCGCCGGGACTTCTTCCGTCTATTATATGAGATGTACTGTTGTTGACGAGAGCGTTGATACACGCCTCGATCTTGGGAATCATACCACCTGAAATAGTACCTGAGTTGCTGAGTCGTGTCGCCTGCTGAACGGTAAGGCGGGGAATCAGCCTGCGATTGCGGTCCAGAACGCCCTCCACGTCAGTCATGAACACCATCTTCTCCGCGCCCAGCGCCCTGGCTATCTCGCCCGCGGCGGTGTCCGCGTTGATATTCAGAAGAGAGTTGTGGTACTCCGGGTCGTCCGACGAGCATATCCCGACAGGCGCGATCACGGGAATGAAACCCGCACACAGCGCAGACTCTATCGGAAGAGTGTTTACCGACACGACCTCGCCGACGAACCCAAGACCCGGATCCTTCACACGGGAAGCGAGCATCCCCCCGTCCGCGCCGCTCATCCCCAGCGCGTTCGCGCCAATAGCGCGCATCTCCGCCACCAGTTGCTTGTTGATGAGACCGCCAAGCACCGCCACGACAATCTGAAGGCTGTCGCCATCTGTGACTCTGAGACCGTTCCTGAACACAGGACGGATATTCTGCGCCGCCATCCAGTCGCTAATCGTCTTGCCGCCCCCGTGTACCACAACAGGGTTATAGCCTTCCTCCCTGAGCGACACCACGTCTTTCAAAGTCGTGTCATGCTCACCGAGAGTGCTGCCGCCGATCTTGACTACAATCGTCCCATTAGAGAAAGGCTCCTTAGACAATATCCGTTTGATCACCTGCTTGCGTCGTCATTCGTAGATTACAAAAGTCCCTTCCCCCTTGACGGGGGAAGGTTAGGATGGGGGTGAACCCCAACCAAGCCCTGATTCGTATGTTACAAAAATCCCCTCTCCCTTGAGGGAGAGGGCTAGGGTGAGGGTGAATCCCGATCAAGTCCTACGTCGAGTATGCCGAATTGAACGTAACATACTCTTCAGTAAGGTCAGAACCCCATGCCGTCGCCGACTCCTCCCCGATATTCAGACTCACCCTGAAACTCACCTCTTCCGCCGCCATCCCGCTGATTACCGAGTCCGCGTGATACGAAATCGCCTTGCCCTCGTGAACGATGTGGATTCCGTTGATGAAAATATCTATCTTCGACTCTTCCAACTCCACGCCGCTCTTGCCAAGCGCCATCATTATGCGGCCCCAATTCGGGTCGCGACCGTGGACCATCGCCTTCACCAGGTTCGATGACGAGATCTCCCGCGCCGCGCAGACTGCGTCCGCCATGCTCACCGCGCCGTCCACCGTTACTTCCATCACGTGCCCGGCGCCCTCTCCGTCGCGCACAAGTTCTTTGGCCAGATACACACAAACGGCCTTGAGAGCCTTCTGAAATTCCATCCCCAGAGCAGCCTCTCCAGAGTCTATTTGCGGCTCGTCTGAACTGCCATTGGCGTACAGGAGAACCGTGTCATTCGTGGACTGGTCTCCATCAATGTCAATCATATTGAAACTCTCGTTGACCGCCCATCTCAGAGAGTCTGTCAGAAAGTCTTGATCCACGTTAGCGTCGCAAGTAATGAACGACAGCATCGTAGCCATATCCGGGTGAATCATGCCCACACCCTTGGCCACTCCGCCGATAGTATAGGTCTGTCCGCTCGCGCTGAACCTCGCCGCGATGTGCTTGGGCCGCGAGTCCGTCGTCATTATCGAGCGCGCGAACGCCTCTCCGCCGTCCTCGGTCAACTCAACCTTTTCCATGGCGTCGCGGATAATGCCCATGGGCAGTTCCACCCCGATCATCCCAGTCGAAGCAACGCACAACTCATCCGCGCTCACGCCTACGTGCGCCGCCGCCAGCCGCGTCATCTCTTCCGCGTCCAGTATCCCCTGCTCCCCGACCGAACAGTTGGCGCACCCGCTGTTCGCCACCACGCCTCTCGAAACTCCGCTCTCAATCCGGCGCTTGCTGACCGTTACCGACGGCGAAAGTATCTTGTTCGTGCTGAAAGTCCCCGCGACTGCAGCCGGTCGCTCCGAAACCAGTATCCCCAGGTCCAGAACGCCTTCCCCGGCGCTCTTCAGCCCCGCATAGACCCCACCTGCCTTATATCCCTGTGGGGAAGTAACAGATCCACCTTCGATAATTTCAATTCCGTCTGCCATTTTCGGCCCTCAAAGTCGAATCGCCGCCATCCGACCGCGATCTGTATTGTTTCCTGCGCAAGCGTCCCCGACAGGAGTTACAGGCACGCTCACAAAACTATCGCAGTATAGCACAACGCCCACACCCCGAAAAAGAACGACTCGAGTCTCTCGATGCTGCATCAACTTGGGATATTGACGGTCACTGGGCGGGGACGGGCTCAACGTTCCTTCGGAGCACGTCCTCCCAGTCACTGCGGCTAGGTTGAACCGATAGGTCTCGGATAAGGACCCTGATGATCTCGCCGAAGGTAACGTATCCCGTCGGCAGATGGGTTTTCGACACCAGAGGATCGAATCCAACTCTCGCGCCGCTGCCCAAGTGGAAGTGGGGCGTCTGAACGAATTCTCGCGGGCCGGGATGCCAGTGATATGCGAGGACTTCTCTTTGCCCACTGTCATAGACTATGTAGCGATAGCCCACGATTTCAACGTAATGCAGGCCCGCTTGAGATTCGGTCCTACGGACGCGAAAGTGGGGCTCCATGTTGAACATCAACTTATGAGCGCCGGCGAGCGCGACGGGCTGTCCATCCGGTAGTTCCAAGTGGTGAGAGGAGCGGGGAGCACTGTAGTTATGACCGCCCGCGACCTTGACGACTGAACGGGATATGCAGGACAGAAGACGTTGAATGCGGCGCTGGTACTCCGTGGCCGCCGCATAAGGCGTCTTCTCGGCTATCACTCGTTCCAGTACTCAGGGAGCTTCATCGCAAGGCCAACCACGTCGCTGTGCCTCTCGTAATCATCGTCGAATTTCCCGGCGCGCCATGCGGCGATGAATTCCTCCAGGCTCATGTTGAATTTGGCCTGAGCCAGGTTTTCCATCACTGCTTGCTCTTCTTCCTCTGTTAGAAAGATCTGTTGCGTCTCTCGCTGGTTTGTTTCAGAGCGTTGCGCGACCATGACAGACTCTCCTTCACGACTGGCAACTCACGTTGGGAAGTCAGTTTATCACGCTTGACAGAGGGTTGACAGGGATTATTGTTTCGCTTCTACGGTCGCTAGGCCGTGTTGACATTTCCCGTCATTCCCGCGAAGAGACCTTTGCACAGCCACCGTCGTTCCCGTGAAAGCTTGTCCTCGTGAAAACGGGGACGGGAACCCAGGGGTTGGGGGTTGGGGCGACCAGCTACGGATGTCAATCAACATATCCCCTCTCCCTGAGGGTGAGGGTGAACAACTGAAGATCAAAACCTGACTACTCACAATTGCCAATTGATAATTCATAACTAATAAGATAGAGTACCGCTAGAATGGAGAGAGTTGGCTCGCCCTGCGGGTCAGCTTGCGCAAAACGCGAAGAAGACCAGTTACACCAAAACTGATATGCCAAGCATCCAACAGGAGGAATAACATGACTCTGATCGGTGAGAGCATAAAACGCCGCGAAGATGAAAGGCTGATTACGGGCAAAGGAACCTACGTTGACGACGTGCGCATGGTGGGAATGTTGCACCTCTCCCTGGTTCGCAGCCCTCACGCCCACGCCAGGATCACCAACGTGGACGCCTCTGCCGCACTGGATATTGACGGCGTGGCGGGCGTTTACACCGGCGCCGACCTTCAGGAACAGCTCGGCTCCCTAATCTGCGGATGGGTAGTCCCCGACACCAAGGAAGTCCCCCATCCCCCCATAGCCGTTGATAAGGTCAACACCGTTGGCGATGTCGTTGCCGCCGTAGTAGCCGACGACCCCCGCACCGCCGCTGACGCCGCAGAACTCGTAGTCGTGGACTACGACGTACTCGACGCCGTCGTGGACATGGAAACAGGCGTACAGGACGGCGCTCCCCAGATTCACGATGACGCCCCCAACAACATAGCATTCGAGTGGGAAGTGGGTGGCGGCGACTACGACGCCGCCGCCGCAGGCGCGCAGGTTCGCGTCTCCGAGCGCATAGTAAACCAGCGTCTCATCCCCAATCCCATGGAGCCGCGCGGAGTGGTCGCCGACTTCAACGCCGGCACCAACCAGCTAACCGTATATACATCCACCCAGATTCCCCACCTCGTCAGGCTGCTTCTCGCCCTGGTCACCGGGCACCCCGAACACCAGATAAGAGTCATAGCCCCCGACGTCGGCGGCGGCTTCGGCTGCAAGCTCTACCTCTACGCCGAAGAGGTCATTGCCGGGATGATAGCCAAGAACCTTGGCCGCTCCGTCAAGTGGATCGAGGGCAGGCAGGAGAACTTCCTGGCCACCACCCACGGACGCGATCACGTCGGCCAGATGGAGATAGTCGGCGACTCTGAGGGCAATGTGACAGGTCTCAGCACCGACCTATACGCCAACATGGGCGCATATCTCTCCACCTTCGCCCCCGCGATTCCCACATACCTGTTCGGTCTCATGCTCGTCGGCCCGTACACCATAGACAACATCCAGTGCAAGGTAACCGGCGTCTTCACCAACACGACGCCCGTTGACGCCTACCGAGGCGCGGGCCGCCCCGAAGCGACCTACCTCGTCGAGCGCATGATGGACCGCTACGCCGCCGAAATCGGCATGGACCCCGCAGAGGTCCGCCGCAAGAACCTCATACCCCCGTTCGAAGACGGCCACGAGGTCGCCACAACCGTCATCTACGACAGCGGCAACTACGAAGCCGGCCTAGACCGTGCGCTCGAACTCGTCGGATACGACGACTTCCGCAAGGAGCAGGCCGCAGCCCGCGAGCAGGGACGATACCTCGGCATCGGACTCTCCACCTATGTGGAAATATGCGGCATGGCCCCCTCTGCCGTCGCCTACACACTCGGCGCCCGCGCCGGCGTCTGGGAAAGCGCGCTCGTTCGCGTCCATCCCACGGGCAAGGTCACCGTATTCTCCGGCTCTTCAGGTCACGGGCAGGGACACCACACCACCTTCGCCCAGCTTGCCGCCTCCGAACTCGGCGTCGCCGTCGAGGACGTCGAAGTCGTTCAGGGCGACACCGACAAGGTCCAGATGGGGACCGGCACATTCGGCTCCCGAAGCGCCGTCTGCGGCGGAAACGCCATACACATGAGCATCGAGAAGATCCAGGACAAGGCAAAGCGAATCGCCGCCAACCTGCTCGAAGCCGCTCCCGAAGACATAGTCAACGAGGACGGCCAGTATTTCGTGCAGGGCGCGCCCGCCAACGCCAAGACCTTCCAGGAAGTCGCACTCGCCGCCTACTGGTACGAGAGCCTCCCCGAGGGAACCGAGCCCGGCCTCGAGGCCGTCAGCATCTTCGACCCGCAGAACTTCACCTGGCCCTTCGGCACCCACATCGCGGTCGTCGAAGTGGACGGCGACACTGGCGAGGTCGAGTTGCAGAAGTACGTCGCGCTCGACGACGTTGGCAACGTCATCAACCCGATGATAGTCGAAGGCATGGTGCACGGCGGAGTGGCGCAGGGCGTCGGACAGGCCCTCCAGGAAGAGGCAATCTACGACGACTCCGGCCAGCTGCTCACCGGCAGCATGATGGACTACGCCCTCCCGACGGCGGAGGATATCCCGTCCATCATCACCGACCGCACCGTCACCCCTTCCCCGACCAACCCGCTCGGAGTCAAGGGCGCGGGCGAGACCGGCACCATAGCCGCCTCCCCGGCCGTGATGAACGCAGTCATAGACGCGCTCTCCCCCTTCGGCGTCAAGCACATGAATATGCCCGCCAAGCCCGAAAAAGTCTGGCGCGCCATGAACGGCTAGTAGTACGGCAACTCAGTTTGGATTCCCAACGATGCCCTCTCCCTCTGGGAGAGGGCTCACAAGGGTAGGCAAAAGTCCCTTCCCCCTTGACGGGGGAAGGTTAGGATGGGGGTGACTCCGCTAATCCAAGTTCAATGCCTACCCCTATCAGCTGGGAGAGGGTTAGGGTGAGGGTAGAAAGACCATCATTACGAAATGTTGAACCACTAGAACAAACCCTCTACACCTGCTAGAATAACCAAAACCGAATAGCAACCCACCAATCAGCCCTCTCCCCCACCGGAGAGGGCTGATATAGTAAACGAACCAGTCGGAGGCCAGAATCCCCTCTCCCCTTGGGAGAGGGCTAGGGTGAGGGTGAAACCTTAACACTCCGGCAAAAGTCTCTTCCCCCTTGACGGGGGAAGGCTAGGATGGGGGTGAATCCTCAGCATCCACCATGTCAGGAGAACACAATGAACAACTACACAGCCATCATCAAACAGGACGGCGACTGGTGGATCGGCTGGATACAGGAAGTCCCAGGCGTAAACTGCCAAGAACCCACCCGCGTAGAACTACTCCAAACCCTGAGAATCACCCTCGCCGAGATGCTAGAACTCAACCGAGGGGACGCTACATCATTATCATGAACGACACTTACACAGAAACAATCCAACGGCTGATTTCAGAATCGCCGTTTGAAATAGACACAGAACTGCAAATCACAGGACGTATTCCGACTTTAGCTACCTCGGCATTTCTGACAAACAAGCAACAGGGTGACTGGGCCGAAGAAATAGTCTGCAATGCCATAAACGAGTATTCACAAGAGTACCGCGCGCTGAAATATGGTCGCGACGATTCCCTGGACGCAGGCGATCCCGGATTCCGAGAATTCTATGCCGCCTATCAAGACGAACTCAACTCAGTCGGGAAGAAACCGGACATCTTGATATTCCACAGATCCGATGTCGCTAGTGAATCCATCCATGACCTTGAAGATACGGAATTCGTACAATCGGCAATTGCCGCGATAGAAGTCCGATCCAGTAGCTTCCTTGCCACTAGGTACTCTGACTTCATGAGTGAAAGAACACATCGCGCCGAAGCCGAGTGCGCCCATATTCAGAGAGCCATTCTGCAGGAGCCTTACGCCGACTTGCTTCGAGAAAAGAGACCTCATCTCTACAAGATCATATCCGAGGCATCTATAGATACTTTTAGAGAGTTCGACTTCGTAGCTAGGGGCTGGTACTCATCCCAAACGCTCAGGGAACTCAGCCAATATCTCAAAGACCTGAAAGAACAGACAAAAATTTTGCAGAGGCGCGACTATCTCAGCATCACGCCCAAACTCGAAGACATTTCTGTCGTCAATCGCTGGATTCAGAACTTCGGTGTTCCCCACTACTACTTGCAAGTCTTCTTCGATAAGGGTTATATCATTCCACTCAAGGATATTCTTGAGTTGACGGCTGACTCCAGGAACGAAGACGTTATATTCTCAGTGGAACGCAACGTCAAGAATCAGGGCAAGACTACCATCAACATGAACATTCAAGTGGGCAGGGAAGTTATCAGGCGAATTGATATGCCCGAACACCAGTCAGCCGTCAAAGAACAGCAGCGAGGCAGGCTTTTGTTCTATGTGACTTTTCAGGGTGGTAAAGGCTATCTGGACCCAGAGGTGTTCTCCCAGGAGGTCGCCAATGGATAGAGTTGAGAGAGACTACCTCGATTCGGTCGAAGAGAACCACCGAAAGGCCTTCGGTCAGTTCTTTACGCATCCCAAGGTGGCCGACTTTATGGTTCGCTGGGTCGCAGGTTCGAAAAACCGACACGTGCATGACCCCGGCTTTGGACTCGGCGCGTTCTATAAAGCCGCGTCCAAACATGACGTCAGACTCACCGCCAGCGAGATTGATCCCAGAGTCCTGAACTACTGGCGAAACGCCAACCCAAATAGCGACATTGATATATCCAGAGAAGACTATCTTCTATCGTGGGGCAAGGCTTTCGGAAATGTCGTATGCAATCCGCCATACATGAGATTTCAGAAATTCAAGAATAGGGATTTAGTGTTCCACAGGTTCGAAGAGGAACTCGGAATCAAACTGTCCGGCTACACGAATTCAGCCTCGGCGTTCCTCGTCAAGTCTCTGTCCGAACTGGAACCTCCCGGAAGACTGGCATACATAATGCCGCTTGAGTTCCTCAACACCGGCTACGGAACTCTCATCAAAGAGCGTCTCATTGACGAAGCGCATCTGTCCGCAATCATAAGTCTCGATTGCGAAAAGGATGTCTTCCCCGACTCCATAACATCAGTCGGAATCATACTCTACGACTCGTCTTCAAGATTCTCGAACGTGAGGTTCTTTACCGTCAATTCCATCGAATCGCTCGATTCCATTCTGGAAAAAGACCCGGTATCCGAGGTTCCCTACAGCCGACTCGCCCCAGAAGCCAAATGGCTGACATACTTTGAAGACGACTCAATATCGGTTTCCAGCCAAAAGTCAACCACTTTGGACTATTACGGACGATTCACCAGAGGAATCGCCACCGGAGCCAACGAATTCTTCGTCCTGAGACCATCAGATGCGGAGAAGTTGGAATTGGAAGACTCGGAACTGACTCGAATCATCACAAAAAGTTCTCAGATCCAGAAAGCCTTCTTTACCGACAATGATCACTCAGTCCTAATGTACTCTGACGAACCTTCCTTACTCTTCAGCCCCAACGGTCGGCCTTCCGACAAAGGCACAGACTACATAGAATTCGGAGAGCAACAGGGATTTCATCGGAGGTTTCTAACCAATAGTAGAACTCCCTGGTACAAAACGGAGCATCGCGTTCCGTCCCCTCTGCTTCTCGGAGTCTTTTCGAGGGGCAAATTTAAGGTAGTGCGAAACGAGTCGTCGGCTCTCAACTTGACATGCTTTCACGGATTTCAACCGAACCTTTCAGGAATAAATTACATAGATCACATCTTTCTATACCTGTCGTCTGCCGTTGGACAAGAAATCATATCGCTGTCTATGAGAAGATACGGTGATGGCCTGAACAAATTCGAGCCAAACGACCTGAACTCCGCATTGGTCCCATGCCCCGATGTATTTGACCAAATGTCATCGTCGGATGTGGAGAAAGCACTTGAACATCTAGATGAAGCCGGAGCGACTCCCAATTATATTGAGTCCTACTTTGAAAAATTGAAAGAGTAGTAAGCATTGCCAACCACAACCGAGCCAGACCCCATCCGTGACATAGTCCGCCAACTCGAGTCCCGAGACTACATAGCCGACCCTGCTATTGCTACGTCCATCTTCATGGCTCAGGCGCTTGAGCGCCCGCTGCTGATTGAAGGCCGCGCCGGTGTCGGCAAGACCGAGATAGCCAACGTCATGGCGCAGCTGCTCGACACGTCGCTCATTCGCCTCCAGTGCTACGAGGGCCTTGACGTAACGACCGCCCTCTACGAGTGGAACTACGCCAAGCAACTGCTCTGGATAAGGCTCGATGAGGGCAGTGGACTCTCCACCGAACAGCGTGAACAGCAGATCTTCAGCCGCGACTTCCTACTGGAACGACCCCTGCTCGCCGCCCTCACCCAGCCCGACAAGCCGCCCGTCCTGCTCATTGACGAGATAGACCGCGCCGACGAAGAATTCGAGGCATTCCTGCTCGAAGTCCTATCCGAGTTCCAGGTGACCATCCCCGAAATAGGCACGATACGCGCCGAGCACAAGCCCCTGGTTATCCTCACCTCCAACCGGACCCGCGACCTCTCCGACGCCCTCCGACGCCGCTGCCTGTACCTGTGGATAGACTACCCCGACTTGGAAAAAGAGCTACGCATCGTCCGCCGCAAAGTCGAGGGCATTGACGTCAGGCTTGCCAGGCAAATCTGCCGATTCGTGGAGGAAGCGCGCGAGTCCGGCCTCGAGAAAGTGCCGGGCATATCTGAGACCCTCGACTGGGCCAAGGCAATGGTCATACTTCACTACGACCATCTCGACAGACAGTCAGTCGAACAGACCCTCGGCACGCTGGTGAAGGACGCCGACGACCTCGACCGCTTCAGAGAAGAGACCCTGGACCGCATCATTGCGCTCGTTCAGGACTAGGCCGACTCCAGCCCGTCTTCAAGTGTTGACCAGGCCAGCAGCGCACACTTGATTCGCACCGGAAAGTCGCGGACCTTTGCCAGGGATCCCAAATCGCCAAGACCGGCTAATTGTTCAGGTGTAGGCTCCGAACCCTGCATCATCGTATGGAAACGGTCGGATAGTCCGGCGGCCTCGTTGGGCGTCAGCCCCTTGATGGCTTCCGACAGCATAGAGCCGGTAGCCTGGTTGATGGAGCAGCCCTCTCCCTGAAACCCGACCTCGGAGACCCGGCCTTCATAGTCGAGCCGGATTTGAAGATGAATCTCATCCCCGCAGAAAGGATTGACGCCATCCGCGACTATATCGGGGTCGTTCAGGCGGACGGGATTTCTTGGGTTGCGACGGTGATCCAGAATCACGTCGTCGCGGTATATCTCGTCCAGGTTACCCAGCGCCATCGGAGAAGTACCTGAGCGCCCTCTTAACCGAATCCACCAGGGCGTCTATCTCGTCTTCCGTGTTGTACAAGTAGTGGCTCGAGCGCGCCGTCGCGACGACTCCCAGTTCACGCATCAGCGGCATGGTGCAATGGTGACCGGTGCGAACGGCTATGCCGTCCATGTCCAGGAACGTGCCCAGGTCGTGAGGATGAACGATCTCAGAGTGGAATGAGAAGATTCCGCCTCGTCTTTCCGGATCCCGTGGCCCGAATATATCAATGTCCTCTTCAAGCTCCTTGAAGGCATTCAGCGCGTGGGCATTCAGCTTGACCTCGTGGTCCCGAACGTTGTCCATTCCTATCTCGTTGAGGTAGTCCACCGCCGCGCCGAAGCCTATCGCGTCCGCAATGTTGGGGGTGCCCGCCTCAAACTTCATCGGAAGATCGTTCCACGTTGCCCTGTCGTACCACACCTCCAGTACCATCTCGCCGCCGCGCAGGAAAGGCTCCATGTTCTCAAGTATCTCCCGCCTGCCGTACAGAACACCGATGCCGGTGGGACCCAGCATCTTGTGTCCGCTCAGGGTCAGGAAGTCGCAGTCCAAGTCCATGACATCCACCTGCATATGCGGCGCGCTCTGCGTGGCGTCAATCAGGACGGTCGCGCCAACCGCGCGAGCCTTGGCCGCCAGTTCCTTCACCGGATTCAGTATCCCGATCCCGTTGGACATGTGCACGACGGCCAGAAGCTTCGTGCGGGGAGTGATGAACTCGTCAACGCGCGACATATCAAGGCTCTGGTCGTGTTCGCACATCGGCATTATGCGGAGCTTCGCGCCTTTGTCCGCCGCGACCTTCTGCCACGGCACCAGGTTGGAGTGATGCTCGTATGGCGTCACGACTATCTCGTCGCCCTCGCGGATGTTCTCCTGCGCCCACGTATGCGCCACTAGGTTCAGCGACTCGGAGGCGTTGCGCGTCCAGATTATCTCCTCCGGGTGTTCCGCGCCTATGAAGCGCGCTATCTTGGCGCGCGCGCCTTCATAGAGCTCGGTAGCTTCCTGGCTGAGTGTATGGACTCCGCGATGTACATTGGCGTTAGAAGATTCGTAGTAGTCCACCAACGCCTGTATGACCTGGCGCGGCTTTTGGGTAGTGGCGGCGTTGTCCAGATAGACCAGCGGCTTGCCATAGACCTTCCGGGACAAGATTGGGAAATCTTCCCTGATTTTCCGCGCGTCGAGCATTTTGAGTATCCTTGAGAATGCAGGTGAAGCAGAGGCTAGACATCCAACTCGATGTCGTCGCCTTCCACGCGAACAGGGAAGGTGTCAACCGGAACAACGGCAGGCAGCGCAGTCGCTCGTCCTGTCGTCACGTCGAAGCGCGCGCCGTGCCTCGGGCACTCTATTTCGCAACCCTCGAGATACCCCTGATTCAGCGGGGCCTCGTCGTGCGTGCACAGGTCATCTATGGCGTAGAATTCGCCTTCCACGTTACACACTGCTATGTACCTGTCGCCGACCTCGTAAACTTTCGACGTTCCGTCCGGAACTTCCGCAGCTTTTCCTACCTTGACGAATGCCATTTACTCTCTCCCATAAGTTGGTTTTCTAGTTGCGTCTGTTCTGCAACAAGACTGTCTGTGTCCCCGACGCCCTGCTTCTAAGTATCTCGTTGCTTCTGTCAACCAGATGTCCGATGGTCCTGGAATCAAGGATCCGGTACACCGCAAGTTCGACTTCCTGCCAGACCTCTCTCTGAGCGCAGGATGGCGCATGGATGCATACTGCGCTGTCGTCCAGGCAGAACACCAGATTTTCGGATACCCCCAAGCACTCCATGACCTCACTCAGTCTTATGTCCTCGGGATCCAGGGCCAGCATATGCCCTCCATGTGGCCCGCGCTGCGCCTTGACCATGCCAGCCTTCCCCAGCGCGTGGAGCACCTGGGCAAGGTAGGCTTCGGGGATCATCGTCCTGCCCGCTATTTCGCTCGCGCGCACGGGCGCGTTCTGCCGGTGAATCGCCAGATCAACCAGCGCTCTTACTCCGTAGTCCACTTTCAATGGTATCTGCATGGTCTCCACTCCTCCCAAAGCCGCAGGGTTGGCTCTATTCTGTGGAAACTATTTTCTTATTTTCGCTGTCTATCGCCGACGCCAGGGTATGCAGCGGCAGGGTGGCGCACTTTATTCGCGTGGGATAGTTGGCTACGCCCTCCAGTATCTCCAGATCGCCCATTATCTCGTAGTCCGGCTCATGACCGTCTCGATCCGTAATCATCTGCCGGAACTCTGAGACTACGCGCTGCGCGTTCTCCAGGCTACGCCCTTTGACCGCCTCGCTCATCATGGACGCTGCCGCCTTGGATATGGCACATCCCACTGCGACGTATCCGATGTCCTGTATGGAATCATCCCCATCAAGATTGAGGTAAAGCGAAATCTGGTCGCCGCACAGCGGATTGAATCCATCCGCAGTGCGGTCCGCCCCTTCTATCTTCTTGAAGTTGCGCGGCCTGCGATTGTGGTCCATAACCACCTCGGCATACAGGTCCTGTAGATCATTCATAGATTTGATTCCTCAGAAGTTGAATTCATACTTTGGTATCGCCTCCAGAAAGGAGCGTTCGAGATACTCGCGCAGTTCCGACAGAGCGACTGTATCTATTATCTCAGAGGCGAAACCGAATATGAGCAGCCGGCTCGCGGTCTCCAGGTCCACGCCGCGGCTTCTCATATAGAAGACGGTGTCCTCGTCCACGTTGCCTGCTGTAGCGCCATGGCCGCACTTCACGTCATCAGCCCAGATGAACAGCGCGGGCTTGGAGTCCACCTCCGCGTCCGGCGAAAGCAGAAGGTTCTTGTCGGACTGGAGCGAGTCCGTCTTGTCGGCGCCCTCGCGCACGAAAACCGTGCCGCCGAACACCGCCCTCGACCTGCCGGACAGGATACCCTTGTAGTAGAGCCTGCTCGTGGAGTTTGGCTGTGCGTGGTCCAGGTTGATGAAGTTGTCCATGTGCTGGGAGCCTGAGGTGATGTAAAGACCGCTGAGGTCGGTCTCACATCCATCGCCTATAAGCGCGTAGAGGTCGTGCCTGCCGAGTCCGACACCCTTGTAGAAGGCGCGTGAAGAAAATGAACTGCCATCCTTCTGGCGAACGCGCGCTACTCCGACATGGTATGACTCGTCGCTCTCATCCATCAGGCGATAATGCTCTACTCGCGCACCCTCTTCGACCACTACCTCAGTGACCGCGTTGGTGAAGTATGGATTCTCACCGAGGCTCATGTAGCTCTCGACTACCGTCGCTTCAGACTCGGAACCGGCAACCACCAGCACGCGAGGATGTGCGACGAAACTGACTTCCTCGGTTGACACGAACGCCAGGTGAACGGGCCGTTCTACTCTCACGTTGTCGGGAACATGAACGACCGCGCCGTCGCCAATGAAGGCGGTGTTGAGCGCGGCGAATCCGTCGTCCTCAACCGAGGCCAGGGAGCCGAGATGCTGTCGCGCCACGGTGCCGTCCGACTCCACCAAGGCCGACAGACCGGAGACGGTGACACTCCCGGTATCATGGACAATAGACAGTTCAGGTGAGAACCGTCCGTTTACGAAGACCAGTGTATTCCAGTCATCTACCCAGGGCAGAGAGTCACGCAGCGCCTCGACCGAGGGCGATTCATCCGATGTAGATACGGAAAATTCCGCGCGCGCTACCGGCGCTACATTCGTGTACTTCCATGCCTCGTTTCCTCTACGCGCAGTCGGAAATCCAAGCCGCGAGAAATTGTCGAAGCCTTTCTGTCTCAAGTTGTGCAGCCAAGTCGGGCCGGAACCCGCGACGTTGGCGTACTGGTCGGCATAGCGGTCGTATTCTGTCAATGCTTGTGTCATTTCTTCCCAAGTCGTTAGTTTTCAGTTCTCAGTGATCGGAAATCGTTAGACAGCTACGGCCGCCGCTTCCTTAATTATCCAGTCGTAGCCCTTCTCCTCAAGTTCGAGGGCAAGTTCCTTGCCTCCGGAGCGGACTATGCGCCCGTCCACCAGGACGTGTACGAAGTCGGGAGTGATGTAATTCAGGATGCGCTGGTAGTGTGTCACCAGCACTATGGCCTTGTCCTCGCTCCTGAAGCCGTTGACGCCCTCGGCAACGATTCTCAGCGCGTCAATGTCCAGCCCGGAGTCGGTTTCATCCAGCAGGGCTAGTCGCGGGTCAAGGAGCGCGAGCTGAAGAATCTCGTTGCGCTTCTTCTCGCCGCCGGAGTAGCCCTCGTTTACGGAGCGTCGCACGAGGTCGTCGTGAATGTTGACCATCTCCCGTTTAGAGTCGAGAAGGCGGTCGAACTGGCGAATCGAGAGTTCGGACTCGCCCTTGTGTTCTCGTATAGCATCCACGGCGGCCTTGAGGAACTGCCATGTGCGGACACCGGGAAGTTCCACGGGGTACTGCATGGCGAGGAAGATGCCTTCGCGGGCGCGGTATTCGGGGAACCATTCGGAGATTTCCTCGCCGTCATAGAGTATCTCGCCGGAGGTTACGGCGTACTCGGGCCTTCCAGCGACGACGTTGGCGAGCGTGCTTTTGCCGGAGCCGTTGGGCCCCATTATCGCATGAACCTCCCCCTCGTTTACCGTCAGGCTGACGCCCTTCAGGATTTCGGTGTCTTCTATCGAAACGTGCAGATCGCGTACTTCAAGCATTTTTGGTGTGCTAATCCCTATTTTTACTTAGTGCTGAATTTACCCGACAGTGCCCTCAAGGCTGACTCGAAGCAATTGGCTGGCCTCAGCCGCGAACTCAAAGGGTAGTTCCTTGAATATCCCGCGGCAGAAGCCGTTGATTATCATGTAGTTGGCCTCTTCCTGGTCTATGCCCCGCTGCTGGAGGTAGAAGAGTTGGTCGTCGTTGACCTTGGATGTCGTCGCCTCGTGTCCCATCTGGGCCGTCGGGTTTCTGACCTCGATGTAGGGGACCGTGTGCGCACCGCACTCGCTTCCGATGAGCAGGCTGTCGCACTGTGTGAAGTTGCGCGCGCCGGACGCGGACGGCATTATCCTGACCATTCCGCGATAGGTGTTCTGGGCGTGTCCCGCGCTGATTCCCTTGGCCACTATGGTGCTCTTGGTGTTCTTGCCCATATGGATCATCTTGGTTCCGGTGTCGGCCTGCTGGTAGTTATTCACCAGCGCGACCGAGTAGAACTCGCCGACCGAATCGTCGCCCTGAAGTATCACGCTAGGGTACTTCCAGGTGATGGCCGATCCGGTCTCCACCTGGGTCCAGCTTATCTTGGAATTCTTTCCGCGGCACGCCCCGCGCTTGGTCACGAAGTTATAGACCCCACCGTTGCCTTCCTTGTCACCCGGATACCAATTCTGGAGCGTCGAATACTTGATCTCGGCGTCGTCCAGGGTCACCAGTTCGACAACCGCCGCGTGAAGCTGGTTCGTCTTGCGGATGGGGGCGGTGCATCCCTCCAGGTAGCTGACATAGCTGCCCTTGTCGGCGATGATCAGAGTCCGTTCGAACTGGCCGGAATCGAGCTCGTTGATTCGGAAGTAAGTCATTAGCTCGATTGGGCATCTGACTCCGGGCGGGACGTAGCAGAAGGAGCCGTCACTGAAGACAGCGGAGTTGAGCGTGGCGTAGAAGTTGTCAGTGTATGGCACCACCGAGCCCAGATACTTCTGCACGAGTTCGGGGTACTTCTGAACGGCCTCGGAGATGGGGCAGAAGATGACGCCCGCATCCTCGAGCATCTTCTGGTAGGTCGTGGCTACCGAAACGCTGTCCAGCACCGCGTCAACCGCGACGCCGCTCAGCTTCTTCTGTTCCTCCAACGGGATGCCGAGTTTGTCGAACGCCTCCAGAATCTCGGGGTCCACGTCGTCCAGGCTCTTGGGGCCGTCGTCCTGGGACTTAGGCGCTGCGTAGTAAACGATGTCCTGGAAATCAATCTGGGGATAGCTCACATTCGCCCAGGTCGGCTCTTCCAGCCCCAGCCGCTCCCAGTGCCTAAAAGCCTTCAGGCGCCATTCGAGCATCCATTCGGGTTCATTCTTCTTGTGGGATATGAACCGGACAGTGTCTTCCGAAAGGCCCTTTGGGGCCGTTTCCGATTCGTAGTCGAAGTCAAAGCCCCACTTGTACTGGGAGTCATCAAGTCTCGTTTCCCTGGAAATGACGTTCGCTGTGGTCATGCGAATCACCGCTCCTGACATTTGTTGATCTGTAAGGTCAAGAATACCGAATTCAAGTATAGCGAAGGGGCTTTCGGCGGGTCAAGGAAGGCTGAGCCCTCACCCTTATCCGGGTCGTCTATCTGAATCAGGATATGCAGGATATGGGGATGTACCGAATTCGATTTTGAATTTGAGTTAGAACAAGGTTTGCCTAGCGCATCGGTCAATAATATAATCCTGACTGGACTAGAAGAAATGGCGCCGAGCAACAGACCGTTGTAAATCAAGTCGAATATGCTCGGTGATACGGCTGAACCAGGAGATACGAACAATGGCGAAAGACGACCTCGCTCTAATGGCACACCTGATGAGACGGGCAGGATTTGGGGCGACACGCGAGGAACTGGAAGAGCGACTGGCGAAGGGCTACGAGGCGACGGTCGAGGGACTCCTGCGTCCCGAGGACCATGAGCCTGTGGACATATATGAATTCCTGCGCTACTACCAATTCCAGTGGAAGCCCGGAACTGCGGGCGGCCAGGGGCAGACGGGCTGGGTGTGGAGAATGGTGAACACGGAAGCGCCCCTCCAGGAAAAGATGTGCCTGTTCTGGCACCAGATATTCGCCACGGGCGTGTCGAAGGTTGACCACTACGACGAGATAACGGACATGATTGACCTGTTCCGCGAGAAGGGAATGGGGAAGTACCGCGACCTGCTGGTGGAAGTCGCCAGAAATCCCGCCATGCTGTTCTGGCTGGACAACCATGAAAACCACGCGACGGCTATCAATGAGAACTGGGGCCGCGAACTGCTCGAACTGTTCACCATGGGCGTGGGCAACTATACCGAGGAGGACGTTTACGAGTGCTCGCGAGCGTTCACGGGGTGGACGATGACGCCCAAGCTGCCGCGCTTCCACATGGGGCGCTGGGACTGGTACTTCGAGTTCAAAGAAGACGACCACGACTACGGAGAGAAAGACTTCCTGGGACACAAGGGGGACTTCGACGGCGAGGACATCATTGACATAGTTCTCGCTCATCCCGCCACGGCGCGGTTCATAGCGCGCCACCTGTACAGTTTCTTCGTCGCAGACGAGGTTCAGGTACCTGCGTGGCAAGTCTCCCCTCCCAGAGACCCGGAAGCGGTCGAGGCCATAGCGAGCGCGCTTACGGAGTCGGACTTCGACATGACCTATGCGCTCCGAGTCATGTTCAACTCCGACTTCTTCAAAGAGGCTCGTTTCGCCAAGGTTAAGAACCCCACCGAGGTCGTCGTCGGAACAGTCAGGATGGCAGGGGGCGTGGAACTTCCGGGACCTGAGATATTCGACTGGGCTAGCCACATAACCTACATGGGGCAGGAACTTCTGAACCCTCCGAGCGTGGAAGGCTGGCATTCGGGCGTCGAGTGGGTAAACAGCGGAACCCTGATGAAGAGGGCTAACTTCGTCTCAGACATGATGGGAGACCTCGAGCGTCCTGGAGTGAGGAATATAGTAGAACGAGTGAAGGACGTGGGCGCCTCGCCCGAATCGGTCGTGAGGGCCTGCCTGGAACTGCTGGGAGAGGTCGAGGTCAAAGACGAAACCATGTCTGAACTAGTGAGCCACGCAGAGATCGAGGGTGACCTGGCATGGGATGAAGCCAACGAAGCCGATTCCGCGAGGCGCGTGTCGGAGATGTTGCAGCTAATCGTGGCCACGCGGGAGTACCAGTTCGCGTAGGTCAATTGGTTATTGGCGATTAAGAATCATGCACGGGACGGGGATCAGATAAAATGCTGACTAGAATAGTAGGTGACAGGGTTTACGACTTCAGCCATGTGGTCGGAGGGCGAAACGAGGTCATGGGGCCGGTGTCGCTGGCGCCCGGCTTCGACGGAGATATGTTTGCGGTGATTACACGGATAGATCGCACGTGCGACGTGGCGCGCTTCAAGGTCGGAAACATGGCGGGCGAAGAAGATGTCATCAGCCGCATGGGTGAGCGGGGCGAGTCTCCGGGGCAGTTCATGTGGCCTTCCGGGATAACGCTGGACGGCGAGTCGAACGTCTATGTGACAGACGCATGGACGGACAGGGTGACGGTCTTCAGCAAGGACGGAGAGTTGCTGAGGTCGTTCGGCGAGTCCGGTAACGGCGAGGGCCAATTCCGAAGGCCGTCCGGCATAGCCATGGACGCCGATGGCAACCTGCTGGTCGTGGACACCCACAACCATAGGGTGCAGAAGCTCAGCACCGACGGGCGGTACATCTCGGAGTGGGGTGTCCGCGGGTCCGGCGAAGGAGAGTTCGACTCCCCCTGGGGCATTACAACCGACGCGGACGGGTTCATCTACATAGCGGACCACAAGAACCACCGCATACAGAAGTTCGACGCCAGGGGGGAGTTCGTTTTCGCATTCGGAAGCCAAGGCAGTGGCAACAACGAATTCGACCACCCGTCGGACGTCGCCGTTGATCCTGACGGGGACATCTACGTGTGCGACTGGGCCAACCACCGCGTCCAGGCCTACGACTCCGACTGCAATTACCTGACCACCTTCATCGGAGACGCCCAAGAGCTTTCCAAGTGGCAAGTAGAGTACGTCCGCAGCAACCCGGACGTTTACAAGGCCCGTCGTCGAGTCTATTCGCTCGAACCGGAGTGGCGATTCGCGCTGCCCACCGCGGTAGCGTTCGACGCGCTGAACTCAAGGATCATGGTCGCCGACACCCAAAGGTGGCGTATCCAGATTTACAACAAGCTACTCGATTACAGCGATCCGCAGTTCAACATATAAGGGTTAACCCATATGAAGTATCTAAAGACCATCGGATTCAACTCCAACCAGCCCATAGGACGCGGGTTCAACTACCCCTACGACGTCGCCTTCAGTGGCGACGGGCGGATATTCGTGCTGAACAGGATGGGCGGCCTGAATCCACGTGGCATCCGCATCCAGATATGCACTTTTGACGAGGACTGGCTCGGTGAATTCAGCACCGGTCCGGGCGACGGCCACGACCAGTTCCGCGTGCCGGTCTGCATGAATTTCGATGCCCAGGACAACCTGTTCGTTACGGACGAATCGCTGAATGAAGTGAAAGTGTTCGACAACCAGGGCAACTTCGTCAACAAGTGGGGCAAAGACGTGACGGGTGTCGGGACTCTCGTCGGTCCCGCGGGAATAGCTCACGACGCGGACGGTTCCGTGTACGTCGTTGAGCAGTATGCCGCCAGGGTTCACAAGTTGACAGCCGATGGCGAGTCCGTTCTGTCCTGGGGCGAAGAGGGCAACGGCCCCGGTCAATTCGATCTGCCCTGGGGCGCCACCGTGGACACGGAAGGCAATGTTTACGTAGCCGACTGGCGCAATGATCGCATCCAGAAGTTCACTCCTGAAGGAGAGTTCATCGCGGCCTATGGCCAGTCCGGCAATGGCGAGGGCCAGTTCCACCGTCCGAGTTCAGTGGCGGTTGACGGCGAAGGCAAGATACACGTCGCCGACTGGGGCAACGAGCGTGTGCAGGTACTCAACCCGGACGGCTCCTTTCACCAGCTTCTGCGCGGAGAGGCTACCCTGTCCAAGTGGGCGGAAGAGTGGCTGGAGGTAAACCCCGACGAGTACGACGTGAGGAAAGAATCCGAACTTCTGGTGGAGGAACTGCCGGACCACCTTCAGACACCCTATCATGTCGCGTCGCAGACCGAGCCTCTGTTCTGGGGGCCTGTATCAGTGAAGCTGGACTCCCAGGATCGCCTGTACGTGACCGAACACAGCAGACACAGAATACAAATATACGAGCAATGACTTTGTGCGAAATGCTCATGTTTCATATATGTGTCGGGGTCGAAGTTCCGAGAACAGGAAAAACATAGCCAGCAAAGCGAATTGTTAGTCTGCCTGTGTTAGGAGTAGGGTAGAAACATATCACTCCCGAGGCTGGGTGTTTTGAAATGAGAGCACGGAACCGGGGATTCATCAAAAGAGCGAAAGACCACTTTCAGTCCAAGACGATGGACGGACTGATCGAGATTGCGCCGACTCTAATCACGATGATCGTGGTGGTGGCGCTGATCGGCTACGCCGACACTTTTATTAGGCCGCACCTTGCGAAAATTCCCCCTGTCAACGTATTGGATATGAAACTGAGCCTGGACTTTCCGGGCGTTGGAATAGTCATAGGGATTATCGTCTCCTACATCATTGGTCTGTTTATTTCTTCCCGAATTGGCATGAACTGCATGAGAGCAGCGGACGGAATTATGCTCCGCGTACCTTTCGTGAAATCGGTATTCGGCGTTTCGCGCCAGATAATGACCTCCCTGACCTCTCAGTACAACTTCTCCCGCGTGGTGTTCATCGAGTGGCCCAGGGAGAACATGATAGCTATGGGATTCGTGACCGGGCGCGCGTACTCGGAGAGAACCGGAAAATCTCTCGCGGTGGTGTACGTTCCCACCGTCCCAAATCCTACGAGCGGAAACATGGCGCTGGTGGTGGAAGACAATATCATAGAGACCGATATGTCGGTGGAGGACGCCATGAAGCTCGTGTTCTCCGGCGGAATATCTCTGCCAGAGAACTTCGCACTCGCCCGAGTGCCTGTCGAAGACGACTCACGCACTTTTGACTCTTACGGAGGGTACAGGGTAGAAAAGTCGCGCCAGATGGCGCAAGAGGATGCATCCCAGTCCTAAACCCTATATACTCCAGAATCAGATAAGTCTGTTTTCGGAGGAAATTAAAACATGAGTTCTGAGGAAAGGCATCTGATAGCGCACCTGGCTAGACGCGCCGGTTTCGGAGCGACGCCCGAAGAGCTTGACCGCTATGAGGAAATCGGCTACCAGGCGCTGGTCGAAGAATTTCTGAATCCCCAAAACCCGCAGCACATCTCGGACGACCTGATATTCAGGCGGCACGTTGATCTCCATACGATGCAGGGGCACAATGCCGCCTACTGGGCTTACAGGCTCATATCCACGCAATGCCCGCTCGAGGAGAAGATGGCGCTCTTCTGGCACGGCGTGTTCGCCACGGGCGAGGGCAAGCTCAACAATCTCGGCTCACTCACCAACCAGATCGGGACGTTCAGAAGATGCGGTCTGGGCCGATTCGACGACCTGCTGATCGAGCTGTCCAAAGACCCCGCCATGATCATCTGGCTGGACAACCACACCAACCACAAAGACTCGATCAACGAAAATTATGGCCGAGAGATACTCGAGCTCTTCTCCATGGGAGTGGGCAACTACACCGAGGACGACATCAAAGAGTGCTCCAGGGCCTTCACCGGCTGGACCGTCAAGAACGGCGAATACATGGCGATGATGGCGCAGAAAGACTCAATATGGCCCTACGGCAGAATTCTATGGCACCACGAATACCGCGACCACGACCACGATGACGGCCCGAAGGCTTTCCTGGGCGAAGAGGGCGACTTCAATGGTGAAGACGTCGTCAGAATAATTTGCGAACAGCCGGCCACGGGGCGATTCGTGTCAAGGCACCTTTACAACTTCTTTGTCGCGGATGAGGTGCCCGTCCCTCAGTGGTTGGACACTCCTCCGCTGGACCCGGACGCGATAGACACTCTCGCAGCCGCCTACGAGGAGCATGACCACGACATCCGCTCGGTTCTCAGAGTCCTCTTTAACTCCGACTTCTTCAAGGAGGCGCGCTTCCGAAGGGTCAAGAGCCCTACGGAGGTCATTGTTGGGACCCTCAGAAAGACCGGCGAGTACGCCGTGCCCAACGGCGGCGACAACGGCATTTTCATGGTCATGGAGGAAGCTGGCTTCATGGGCCAGAAACTTCTCGACCCCCCGTCTGTGGAGGGATGGCACACCGGCGAAGAGTGGATTACCAGCGGTTCGCTTGTTGACAGGGTTAATTTCGCCGCCCAGCGTCTCGGCGACACCTCCAAGCCAGGCGTAAAGAGACTGGTCAACCGCGTGACCGGCACAAGCGACTCATCGAACCCCGCTGAACTAGTGGAGGCCTGCCTGGACGTGCTCGGACCGATGGATGTCTCGGACGACACCAGGTTGCTGCTGGTCGAGGTGGCCTCGCGTGGAATCGAAGCCGAGCCGACGGGTCGTGCCTCGCAGGATCTCATCCTGTCCATGTTCAAGCTGATTGTGTCCAGCCGGGAGTACCAACTCTGCTGAGCCCGTCAGAGAAAGAACAGTAAATCAGGACATAGGGACGCGCCCCATTCTGCGCGTCCCTCTTGCGTTCCAAGGCTCAGGTGTGCAGCTCTATGATGTCCCTGTCGCTTAGCTGGTGCGTCCGACCTACGTGCTGGCCGTCGAACTTGCCGGACTCCCCCCAGAGCACGGCATACTTCAGTCCTTGGCTGATGTCTTTGTGGACGCCCCGCGCCGCCTCCATGACGGTCGCGCCTATCGGCAGAACCAGCGGCTCCGTAGGCACATAATCCTCTACCTTGACCCGCGGCGACTTGGTATATACGCGGATTACCTTCAGCGCCTCGAAGACTTCGGACGCGATCTCATCGAATCCGACATTCTCCTCCGCGCTTGCCATGATCACCGGATACTTGTCGCCCAGAGTCTCTTCCAGAACCATGTACTGATCGAGGGCGCCCGGTATGTCCGCCTTATTTCCGACGATGATAGTCGGCTTGTTCAGCCAGTGATTGTCTTCGGGAGGAGCCTCTCCTTTGATCAGCAGCCTGAATCCCCACTCTTCCAGCGCCGAGAAAACTTCCCGGGCCTGCCCCTCCGCGTCCATGGACAGGTCGAGAACGATTATGAACACGTCCGTATTCCTCAGAAGGCCGTACAGACGTCCCTGTGTAGAAGGGTTCGATATCGGGGGAGTGTCCACAAGCTGAATCGGCACGTCCTCATATACCAGCATCCCGGGGACCGGCTCCATCGTGCTGAGTTCATACGCGCCCACCCTGCTCCTCGCTCCCGTTGAGTTGTTCAGCATCAGGGACTTTCCGACGTTTGTCGGCCCGATCAGCGTCGCCCGGCCGCCGCCCTCTTTGGGCATGGAAAAGGGTTCTATCCTGCCGCCGCCCTTGCCCTTCGACGAACTCTGCTCCAGGTCCGCCATCAACTTCGACAGCCTGGATCTGAGCTGCGCCTTCAGGTGGTCCGTGCCCTTGTGTTTGGGCATGATGGCCAGCATTTCCTGGAGGGAGGCGATTTTGGCCTGTATCGTCGAAGCCTGCCTGTACCGATCTTCAGCCTCTCTGTATTGCGGAGGTACATTTGTAGGCATATCAACCTCCTTTCGCCCGTCTCATGTTCGTGCCTTGTCCCAAGACGATTGCAGAAGTCCCCTCTCCCTCGATGGGCTCATAAGTGTAGGCAAGAGTCCCTTCCCCCTTAACGGGGGAAGGTTAGAGCCTGCCCCGTACTTGATACGGGGATGGGGGTGACTCCGCTAATCCAAGTTCAATGCCTACCCCTATCAGCCCTCGATGCGTGACGGTGATTAGGTTCGATACCTTACACTCTCACGGAACCGATGAACTGGTAATGAGCCTTATGCAATTTCCTCTTGTCCCTCCATAATACCACTCATGGCCCGATTTTCGTACAATTGACCTTTACCAGTAGTTAAAGTATATTCGCACTCAATCCTAATCTGTGTGGTCTGGGGAAATGGTCACTAGAGTACGCCGTCCCACCAGCATAAGAAAACGCGAAATCATTGACGCCGCCCGTCTCGCCGTGACCGAGCGCGGTATGCAGGCGCTGACCATCGGCAACCTAGCCCGCGCCGTGGGAGTGAGCGAGGGAGCTATATATCGCCACTTCCGGGGCAAGAAGCAGATCCTGGCCGGCCTCATAGAAGACATAGATCTAAGGCTCACAAGGCATATTGACCTCATAGACGGCGACCCCAACTCCGGTCTGAAGAGGCTGGAGCAGGTCTTGCGTCACAATGTCGCGCCCTCGACCCTTACGGGCGTCTCCTTTCTGGTCATCGCCGAGGTGCTGATGAACGGGGACGACGAGCTGCGACAGCTGATGCAGGCCTCGATAGACAAGCACCTGGCGATGATAGAGGCGCAGTTGACGGTGGGAGTACAAAAGGGCGAGGTCAACCCGGACGTTGACCTGAAGGCTGCCGCCCTCCAGTTCTACGGACTAATACAGGCCGTCAACACGCTGAACCACTTCGGCAGCGAAGAGTATCCCGTTGGCGACAGCCAGAAGTTGTGGAAGATATTCAACGGCGGCGTTTCCGGCGCCACGGTCTAGGAGAGTTACGAATCGTAGAACCTTCCAAATACCAGATAGAGGTCGCGGGACTGTGGAAAGTCTTCGGAGACCGGCCTGAGCGCGCCCTCGGTCCGGCCTACGCTTCCAGCAGCCGGGCCGAAATCCAGGAAGACCTCGACCTCGTCGTCGGACTGCGCGATGTCTCGTTCAATGTGCGGGAGGGGGAGATATTCGTCATCATGGGGCTGTCCGGCAGCGGCAAGTCAACCCTGGTGCGTTGTCTCATAAGACTCATCGAGTCCACCAGGGGGCGGATCAGCTTCGACGGTGAGGACATCCTGGAATACAGCCAGGATGAACTGATAGAGTTCCGGCGCAACAAGGTGGCGATGGTCTTCCAGCACTACGGACTTCTTCCACACCGCAACGTCATTGACAACGTATCCTACGGCCTGGAGATACGGGGGATGGCCAAGGACGAGCGTTACAAGTCGGCGTCCGAAGCCATCCGGACCGTCGGACTGGAAGGATGGGAGGAGTACTACCCCAGGGAGATGAGCGGCGGAATGCAGCAGCGTGTTGGACTCGCGCGCGCGCTGGCCGTCAACACGCCCGCGCTGCTCATGGACGAACCGTTCAGCGGACTGGACCCGCTGATACGGCGCGAGATGCAGGACGAACTCATCACGCTCCAGACCAATCTCCACAAGACTATCGTGTTCATTACCCACGACCTGGACGAGGCGCTCAAGATTGGCGATAAGATAGTGATACTCAGGGATGGTGAGGTGGCGCAGGAAGGGGAGCCGCAGGAGATCGTGGCCAACCCTGCGGACGATTACGTCGCCGAGTTCGTGCAGGACGTGTCCAGGGCGAAGGTGATACAGGCGGATTCGATCATGAGACCCCCGTCTCTGAAGAGAGAGGAATATCCCGCCAGCGTAGGCCCCAAGGCATACATAGAGGAGATAGTCCCGCTGGCGGCACACTCGGAACGCCCGATAGCTGTCGTGGACGACGAAGGCCGGCTGCTGGGAGAAATCCACAGGGGCGCTCTGCTCGCGGGTATGTCCGAACAGATTCAGGAAGAAGGTTGACATGGCGAGTTTAGAGGATGCCCGACTGGAAGCGAGCAAATTCGCCAGCCGCATCGGGTTCGATTCGCTTTCCCCTCTCCATCTCTGGCTGGGAGGACTCGCGGCCATGGCTGGGGTTGCGCTGGTCTGCTTCGCCCTCTGGGGCGCAGACATGGAATTTCCCACGAAGGTTTCCAGTTCCGAAATCCAGACCACCGGTGGCAATACCATAACGCTCGACAAGACCGTGCGAGAGGTAACCGGCGACACCATTGACGACTCCGTTTCCTGGATTACCAGGGAAGGCGCGTGGCTGTTTAACGGGCTTAGCGACGCAGTTACCTATGCGCTGGTGTGGATAGAGAACGTTCTGAAGTGGATCCCATGGCCCGCCGTGGTGGTGGGCCTGGCCCTGCTGTCCTTCGCGGTCGGACGATGGAGCATGTTCGGCTTCACCACTGTCGCTCTGCTGTTCATAGGCTTCATGGGCCTCTGGGATAACACGATAGACACAATAGCGCTGATGGTCGTCGCCGTGGCCATAGCCATAGCGGTCGGACTCCCCCTAGGCGTTCTGGGCGCGCGAAATCGCCTCGCCGACAACCTCATGCGCCCAATCCTGGACGCCATGCAGACGATGCCCAGCTTCGTGTACCTGCTCCCGGGCATACTGTTCTTCGGGCTGGGTAAGCCCGCCGGCATATTCGCCACGCTCATATACGCCGTGCCGCCGGTGATTCGACTTACCAACCTCGGAATACGGCAGGTGTCCGCCGAGGCAGTGGAAGCGGCGCGCTCCTTCGGAACGACCCCGTTCCAGCTTCTCACCAAGGTGCAGGTGCCTATGGCGCTGCCCACCATAATGGCAGGAATCAACCAGACCACTATGATGGCCTTGGCAATGGTCACCATAGCCAGCATGGTCGCGGCGGGCGGACTCGGCGACAACGTGCTGCGCGCGCTACAGAAGAACCAGCCCGGCAACGGCGCTATCTCCGGCCTGGCCATCGTATTCCTAGCCATCGTCATAGACAGGCTCACCCAGTCCGTGACGCGCGGCAGGCAGGAAGCCTTGAGGAGCGCGGGCTAACGAAGAAGTCCCTTCCCCCTTGACGGGGGAAGGCTAGGATGGGGGTGAAACCGCAAACACGACCAATTTTAATGACTACCCCTTACAACGAATAGATGGTCCCATCAGCAAACATCAACGATTCAAAATGCAAAGTACGAAAGGAAATCCAATGAAAGTTCAAATACTGAAGAAGCCACTCGTATTGATGGCGGCTCTGCTGGTGATAGCGGCTCTGGCCGTCGCCTGCTCCTCGGAGCCGACTATCGTCGAGAAGGAAGTCCCCGTCGAGATCATCAAGGAAGTCGTGGTGGAGGTTGAGAAGGAAGTCGTAGTAGAAGTTGAGAAGGAAGTCGTCAGGGAAGTCATGGTGCCCGGCGAAACCGTCGTGGTTGAGAAAGAAGTCCAGAAGGTAATCGAGATCGAAAAGCCCATCGTGGTTGAAGTCGAGGTAGCTCCGCCGCCCGGTCCCAAGGGGACCATCGTCTTCAGCGACCTCAACTGGGCCAGCGCGCAGGTCCAAAATCGGATAGCGCAGTACATCGTCGAAGAGGGCTACGGTTATCCCACTGACGTGGTCTTCGGCTCCACGTTGCCGCTATTCCAGGGTCTCCGCCGAGGCGATTCCCACGTGACCATGGAAATATGGCTGCCAAACCAGGACGAAGCCTGGATGGAAGCGCAGTCTATGGGGGAGGTCGTATCTGTTGGAGAAAGCCTGGGCAAGGACTGGCAGTCGGCTTTTGTAATACCGACATATCTCCAGCAACAGTATCCTGACCTCGACAGTGTAGATGACCTGAAGGATGATCAGTACAAGATGCTCTTCGAGACCGCCGAAACTGGCGGGAAGGCGAGGCTGGTTTCCTGCGTCATTGGCTGGGCGTGTGAAGAGGTCAACGCGGCCCAGATTACGGGCTACGGTCTCGACGACCACGTCCACATTGTAAACCCGGGCGACGGCGCTGCCGCCAACGCCGACTTGTACGGAGCTTACGAGAAGCAGGAGCCTTGGCTCGGCTACCAGTGGGGAACCAACGATCCCGCCCTGGTGCTGGACCTGGTTCGGCTGGAAGAGCCTGCATACACCGACGAGTGCTGGTTCACGACCAAGGCGTGCGCCTATGAGGACGCTACCATTCTCATCGCAGTGCATCCTGACATACTGGCCAAGGCGCCGGACGTCGTCCAAATGCTCCGCGCATGGGACTTCAACATCGGCGTGTACAAGGAAGTCGCGGCATGGATGGCCGATAACGAGGGTGCCACAACCCATGACGCCGCGCTCTGGTGGCTCAACAGCAACCAGGGTATGTGGAGCGACTGGGTCACCGGAGAAGCCGCCGCTTCCATCAACGCGGCCCTCTCCTCCAACAAGATACCCGACGGCTGGCCCGACGAGTAGCACCTGCACTTCAGCCTCACGTAGAGCATGAATGAACAATGGGCGTCCCCGACATCGGGGACGCCCATTTCCGTCAGTCCCGTTCCAAACCCGTCCGAGTCGTTTCTTCTCGTCATACCCGCGAAGGCGGGTATCCAGGGGTGGGGGTGGCGCAGGTCGAGATTTAGTCCACCTACCAAACTGACACTGCATCGAGTTTCCAAATTCTCTACACTTCTACCCCAAAATACGCTATAATACGAACAGTCATGCTAATGACGAGGCGCTGTCCGCCCATGACTTTCAACATCAATACACATAAAGGCGAAATTATGCTAACCGGAATTTGGGGTCTGCGAAAAAGCTCTCCAAAGCTAACGCAGGTGATTAACAGGTGGATCTCTGGTGTTCTAATCACCTGTTGCCCTCCTGTTGTTCACCAGTTAAGCCACCTGTTGCCACCTGTTGATTTATAAATCCCGATATATGATTCCGCCAATACCTCCGTCGCCGAAATCGAAAAGACCCCGACCTCAATTCGGTCATAATTGACCGCATCCATCCATTTATGTATATTGAATGCGAGCGTTCACTTACTTGTTGAACGCTGTCTTATAAAAGAACCAAGCACGTACCCAATCGTGAAAGGAGAAAGTATGCTAAGCCGAGTTACGACGAGGTCGTTCGTCTTGATAGTCGCATTGATGTCAATAGTCGCGATAGCGGCCATTGGGTGCTCTTCCTCAGAGCCGACGATCATCGAGAAGGAAGTCGTCGTCGAGAAGGAAGTCATCAAGGAAGTCCAGGTGCCCGGCGAGACCATCGTCGTCAAGGAAGAGGTCGTCAAGGAAGTCGAAGTTCCCGGCGAGACCGTCATCGTCGAAAAGGAAGTCGTCAAGGAAGTGCAACTGCCTGGCGAGACCGTCGTCGTCGAGAAGCAAGTCGAGGTAATGGTGACCGCCGTTCCAGACATGATGGGCGATGAACCCGCCTATGGCGGCACGATAAGGTTTGGCGTTATTGACCAGGGAACCCTCGACCCGATGCTGGCAGGACTGTCCGCGGGCCAGGCCCCTTACGGCGAGCTCACCTACGACAATGTCGTGATGTACTGGTGGAATGGAGACGTCACCCCATGGGCCGTCGAATCATGGTCCTCCGCGGACGACCTGTCCCAGTACACCTTCAGCGTGCGCGAGGGAATCAAGTTCCACAATGGCGACCCTCTCACATCCGCCGACATCAAGTACACGCTGGACCGCATCAGGGCCGAAGACTCCGCTTCGCCCCTCAAGGGCCAGATTTCCTATATAGACACGATTGACACCCCGGACGACAACACCGTCGTCCTGAACCTGGGCGCGCCCAACGCCTTCCTGCTGGGGGACATGACCGACTACCACGCCCGCATAGTCCCCAACGGCATCGAGGGCGAGACGCTCACGAACGAAGAACACGGCTCCGGCCCATTCACGCTCGGAGAACACAATCCGACTGAGCGCAGCGTCTTCCACAAGTATGAGGACTACTGGCGCGAGGGCAGGCCCTACGCTGATCAGATCATCTTCTTCTATATGCCGGAACAGCTTACGCGCATCGAGGCGCTCAAGACCGGTGCGATAGATGTGGCTTACACGCCGCCTCTCGCCTTCCTGGGTTCGCTGGCTGGAAATCCGGACATTCGGATAGCTGAGACTCCCTCCGCTGGCGTGGTCGTCATTGATATGCACACCGCCTACTCCCACCTCCAGGGCGACACGGACAATTGGGCGAAGTTCCAGGGCATCGAAGACCCGATATTCGCCGACAAGAACCTCCGCAAAGCCATGCAGTACGCGGTTGACCGCGACTTCATCGTCCAGGCCGCCCAGTTCGGGCGCGGCTCGCCCGCCAACGACCATCCAGTCGGAATCAACGACCAGTACTACTGGGACGAACAGCCCATCATTAAGCAGGATATAATGAAGGCTCAGGAATATCTGGCCGCGGCCGGATATCCTGACGGCATTGACATCGTCCTGAACACCGCCGACATAGGATTCATGCAGGAAGCCGCGCTCGCCTTCCAGCAGTCGGTGGCCGAAGCGGGCATCAACGTGCAGGTCGAAACTCACGACGCCGGCCCGTATTGGGAGGCGCAGTGGATGGATCCGTGCTGCCCGTTCGTGACCAGCAACTGGGGCGGCAGGCCCGCCAACGCGGCCATAGACGTCCAGTTGAGGGGCGGCACTGTCTGGAACGAGTCGTTCTACAACAACCCACGCCTTGACGAACTGCTCGACCTAGCCGCGTCCTCGCCTGACTTCGAGGAACGCAAGGCATACTTCCAGGAAATGCAGGAGATCCTGATAGAAGACGTTCCGGTTCTCTATCTGGCCTACTCGCCGGTCATAATCGCTCACCGCGCGAATATCGGCGGAGTCCAGGCGCACGCCGCGCTCGCCCACTTCCTGTTTGAAGAGATGTGGGTCAAGAACTAGCTTTAGACCACGCGGCGGGAGAATTCGACTCCCGCCGCGTCCTATCCCACCGGATCACACGCAATCCCAGCGTCCCCCCAAGGTACGCTTGTGAAAAACTATGGCGAGATTTCTTATAGTCAGACTGACCCTCATCGTGGTGACCCTGCTCGCGGTCTCGGTAGCCATCTTCTCCCTGATCGAGTTCGCGCCCGGCGACGCGGCAGCGATCATACTCGGACAGGGCGCGACGCCGGACAATCTCAAGGCGCTGCGTGAGCGGATGGGGTTGGACAAGCCCCCGCACATTCGTTATCTGGACTGGATCGGCGGCGCGGTACAGGGCGACCTGGGCAACACCGCGTCCGGTGCTGAAATCTCCGGCATCGTCGGCGGGCGCCTGTTCAACTCCGCGCTTCTCGCCGTCGGCGCATTCCTGATAGCCGTCCCGCTTGGACTTGTGGCAGGCGTCCTCGTGGGCGCCAAATCAGACACCTTGCTGGATCGCGTACTTACGCTCGGGGGGCTTCTAACGATCTCCCTGCCGGAGTTCGTCACCGGCGTAGTGCTGGTGCTGATACTCTCCACCACGCTCGGCTGGCTGCCCTCGTCCAGCATAATGATGCCCGGAGAAACCATTCCAGGTAATCCACAGGTGCTGATAATGCCCATTCTGACCGTCACGGGCGCGCTGTTCGCCTACATCTTCAGAATGGCGCGCGCAAACGTGATAGAGGTGATGGGAAGCAACTATGTCCGCACCGCGATACTGAAGGGCCTTCCGATGCGGACGGTCATCATCAGGCACGTCCTCCCGAACGCCCTGCTGCCAACGATAACGGTCATAGCGAACAACGTGGGCTGGCTGTTCGGAGGACTGATCATTGTCGAGAACCTGTTCGCCTATCCGGGTATGGGCAGCCTGTTGATACAAGCGATAAACGCGCGCGACATACGCCTGCTGCAAAGCACGGCCATGATAATCGCCGCCGTCTATGCCTTCAGCAATCTGGCCGCCGACCTCGCTTACGGCGCGCTGAATCCCAGGGTGAGGTTGTCCTGATGGCGGTACGAGACTCTACGCTTCAAGTCGAAAGCGGTAGGCAGGCTTCAACCTTGTCCAGATTCGGGCGAGGCGCGTCCAACGCTCTCTCGCTGATTTTGCGCACCTACACTGGACGCATCGCGTTCGTCATAGTTCTCGTTCATGTCGTGATAGCTATAATTGGTCCCTGGATAACGCCCTACCCGCCCACCGAGTACCATCTTCCCGACCGATTCAGCTCACCGTCCACAGAGTATTGGCTCGGCACGGATGACAAGGGCCGCGACATCCTGAGCCGGGTGCTGGCCGGATCTCGCTCGATAGTGTGGATAGCCACAGTCGGCACGATCTTCGGGGTAACGTTGGGGACGATAGTCGGGATAACCAGCGGCTACTTCGGAGGCAGGGTTGACCAGGCCATTATGAGATTCGTGGACTGGTTCCTGGCCATACCCTCGCTGCTGCTCGCCATCCTGATAATAAACCTGAGCAGACAGAGTTTTAGCGGCATAGACGAGTCCTGGCTGGTGATACTAACCATCGGCATATCTTTCATGCCCAACAACAGCCGTGTCATACGCAGCGCCGCGCTCGCCGTCAAGCCACTGGAGTTCGTCCAGAGTGCGCGACTCAGAGGCGAGCCGACAATCTACATCATGTTCAGGGAGATACTCCCGAACGTCTTGCCCGTAGTTGCGGTGGAGGCTGCAATACGCCTCAGCTTCGCGCTTCTGCTAACGGCGGGGCTGGGTTTTCTCGGACTTGGCGTACAGCCACCGTCTTCCGACTGGGGCTTGATGGTGAGCGAGAATTTCCGTCATATCGGAATCGTCCCCGTCGCCGCGCTCGCGCCCGGCGTTGCGATGGCATCGCTCGTCGTCGGCATCAACCTGCTCGCCGACGGCATAAGACAGGCCCAGAATCTGCCTGAGACCGGAGATTGAACATGAACAACTCCGACGCGCCACTGATCCGGATGGAAAATCTGGCCGTGACCTTCAACACGCCTCGGGGCGCGTTCCGCGCTGTGCGAGACGCATCGCTCGAAATCGCGCGCGGCGAGACGCTGGGGCTTGTTGGGGAATCCGGCTGCGGAAAGTCCACCGTCGCCTTCGCCTTGATGAACTACCTCCCCGACACCGCTCAGGTGGATGGTTCGATTCGATTCGAAGGCATGGACATCTCCGAGTTCAGCGACTCCGAACTGCGTGAACTCAGGGGCAACAGGATCGCCATGGTCTATCAGGACCCGCTCACCTCCCTTAACCCCTCCATGAGAGTCGGTCCCCAGATAGAGGAAGTTCTGAAGTTGCATCTCGACTTGGATGCCGAAGCCGCGCAACAGCGCTCCGTAGAACTCTTCGAGAGCGTCGGCCTCGCCGACCCTCAACGTATAGGCAGACGTTACCCCCACCAGCTAAGTGGCGGTATGCAGCAGCGTGTGGTCATAGCCATGGCGCTGGCCTGCGACCCACACCTGCTTATAATGGACGAGCCTACCACCGGCCTCGACGTCACCACCGAGGCGACTATCCTCGACCTCATCGTCGAACTGAAGGATCGAGTGAACGCCGGCATCCTGTTCGTAAGCCACAACCTGGGGGTCATCGCAAGAGTAGCGGACAGGGTAGCGGTCATGTACGCAGGCGAAATAGTGGAAGAGGCCCCCGTCCGGGACCTCTTCAATAATCCCAGTCACCCCTACACTGCCGGCCTGCTCTCCTGCGTTCCCCAACCCCCTGGAGACGACGGGATAGAACGGCAACTCAGGAGCATACCGGGCTCCGTGTTCGACGCGCAGATGGAGCAGACGGATTCCTGTCTGTTCGGTCCCCGCTGCCCGCTCGCCAGTGAGGAGTGCTCTAACTCGACCCCACTACTGACTGGAGTGGCGAACGGCCACCTGGCAAGATGCTTCCATCACGACGAGGTTGACGATGGAATATGGGGCGACTTGCTAGAACGGGTAGCCAAGCCTCCTCCTGAAGAGACGACACCTGCCCTATTCGCCGAAGACCTTCGTAAGTTCTACGGCGGCGGACGCAGGAAATATATCCTGTTCGGGCCACCGGTCAGGCCGCCGGTTAGGGCGCTCGTTGACGTGGACATGCGCGTTGACGGTGGACGGACTCTTGGTATCGTCGGAGAGAGCGGTTCAGGCAAGAGTACCGCGGCCCGCGCCATAGTTGGCTTGGAAGCGAGGGACAGCGGTAACCTGCAACTGCGTGGTCAGGCGCTGGAAGGCGATGTGGAGGACCGCACCTCAGACCAAAGATCCGCGATGCGGATGGTCTTCCAAAACCCGACAGCCTCCCTAAATCCCAAGCTCCCCATAAGACACGCGATCAACCGCGCCCTCAGAAAGTTCGCGGGCGTCAGGCGCGGCGAGATACGCGAGCGCGCCTCGGAGCTTATGCACGCCGTCGGCCTTGACCCGATGTACCTGGACAGGCTGCCATCCGAACTGAGTGGCGGCCAGCAGCAGAGAGTGGCCCTGGCCAGCGCGTTCGCGGCCAACCCGGACATCGTGGTCGCTGACGAGGCCGTATCCGCCCTCGACGTCTCAGTCCAAGCGCAGGTCCTCAATCTTCTCGAACAGCGCCAGCGCGAGACAGGGAACGCTTACGTCTTCATAACACACGACTTGGGCGTCGTACGCTACGTCTCAGACGATATTCTCGTGCTGTACGCGGGCCACGTCGCCGAATACGGACCGTCGGAAGCCGTGTTGTCCTCGCCGTCTCACCCGTACACCGAGGCGCTGCTGTCCGCCGCGCCAGTCCCGGATCCCGACGCCGAACCCACTCACATCCGGTTGGAAGGGTCGGTGCCGACGCTGCGCTCCGCCTTCAGGGGATGCTTCTTCGCCGGACGCTGCCCCAGAAAGCTGGGGGACATCTGCGACTCCGAACCGCCTCCCGAACAGCGCGGCCCCGGAGGCGACGGCCACATGATCAACTGCCATATCTCCGTGGAGGAGCTGGAGAAACTTCAGAGAAACGGAGTAGCTCCCTCACGCGCGGGAGCCTGAATCTGGAGTCCTCGTCCTACATTGGCAGGTTTAGGGTGGCGGTGGGTCGCCAGGTGTCAAATAACTCCTTCGGCTTTGAGTGCATTTAGACGATCTTTAGAGATTCCTAGCTCACCAATATACACCTGCTCGTTGTGCTCGCCCAGTAGCGGCGCGCGGTTCGATATTGTCCAAGGCGACTTGGTAAAGCTGTATGGAGCGCCCGGATATGTGAATGACTCGCCCAATTCCGGGTGCTCGACTTCCACCGGAAATCCGCGAGCCTTGAAATGTGGATCATTCAGCACATCCTCCGGCGAATTGATGATCCCCCACTGGAAGCCCAGTTGCTGGGCGCGAGTAAACAGGTCATAGGAGTTGGTCTTGGCTGCCATCTTGCGCAGCGTATCGGCAACGCGGCGTTGTTGCGTCATAGCGTCCGGGTCTCCTCTGCGCATCGCTTCTCGGCTGGGATAGCTTAGGTACTCGCCCAGGTTTTCCACCAGTCCCTCCTCTTCCATCCAGGCCAGCAGGTGAAACCACTGCTCCTCGGTCCGCGCCCCTATCCCCACGTTCACGTAACGTCCGTCCTTGCACAGCACCTGCGCCTGCGGCGTCGGTATAACTGAAGCGTGACGTCCCGTCTGTCTCTGTACCGTATCGCCGGCAACAAGCCAGCTATAAGTCGCCGCTTCGGTCGTAATGTTCAGCGCGGCGTGCATATTTGCGTCAATATACTGCCCGATGCCCGTGAACTGCCGATGAACCAGCGCGACCATTATCCCAGAGACAGCATAATGCCCCACCGTGTGATACGCCTGGTTGCCTCCCCCACGCACCGGCGGGATATCGTGATCGTCGTACCCGCAACTCCACACCGGCCCTCCGAACGCCAGCGCGGTCAGGTCTGTGCTTTCGTAGTCGCTGTATGGACCATCCTGTCCGAATGGAGTGATGGAGGCCATAACCACCGCCGGGTTAGATTGACTGAGCTCCGAATATCCCAATCCCAGAGACGGCAGATAGCCGGGAGGAGCGCTATCCAGTATCACATCGGCACGCGCAGACAAGTCCCTGAATATACGCTGTCCCCGCTCACATTCCAAGTCAAGAGTGACGCCGCGTTTGCTCGTGTTGTAGTGCCAGAAGTATAGACTTCCGTTCGGCCCGGGTTCGTTCTGATAGAACGGCTCATAGGCGCGGGTCGGGTCGCCCGACGGCGGCTCGACCTTCATCACGTCCGCTCCCATGTCTGCCAGTAACTTGCCGCACCAGGCGCCTATCTCTCCGCCAAGCTCCAGGACGCGGATGTCGTCGAGAACGCTGTTGTCCTTCGCGGCTTCCACTTCATATAACCCCCTCTTCCGTCAACGTTCGCACGGTCTCCGAGGACATCCCCAGTATGTCACCGAACACCTCATCGTTATGTTGGCCCAGAGTGGGTGCACCCTTCTGGATTGTAGCTGGAGTCTCCGAGAGTTTGACCGCCATGCCGTCCACCCTGATCTTTCCAATCTCTTCATGCTGGACGGTTGGGAACAAGTCCCATGCCTTCGTGTTCGGATCATGCTCGATCCGGTCTTCGGGATGCTGAACGGCGGCGGCTGGAACACCTTTTGCCTGGAGAGACTTCATCACCTCCATCGAGGTCCGGGTGGATGTCCACTTCCCGATTCTCTGGTCCAGTTCGTCGTGTTGTTCGATTCGGGCATCTAGGCAAGCAAGAGACTCATCCGCAGCGAGGTCCGAAAATCCCATGACTTCGCACATCGAGCTCCAGTCGTTGTTATCCCGCACCGCGACCGCGGCCCACTGATCCTCTCCGGCGCACCTGTAAATTCCGTGCGGAGCCATCCTGGGATAGATACTGCGATTGCTGTTTGGGTTGCCCGGACGCCTTGACGGAACGCCGTTGACGGTGTAGTCAAGCATGGCAGGCCCGTTCAGCGCCGCCGCCCCATCGGAACAGGACATATCCACCCACTGACCGACTCCGGTGCGGTGGCGGTGATAGACCGCCATCAGAATCGCTATCGCCATGTGATAGCCGCCGGTGTGGTCCATGTATGAGTATCCCCACCCCGCCGGAGGCATACCCGCAAGCCCCGACTGGAACGTAAGTCCAGACACCGCCTGCACGATAGGCCCCCATGTCTTGTACTCAGAGTACGGGCCCACGTGTCCAAAGCCGCAGTTGGACACATATATGATGTCCGGCTTTATCTTGACCATATCCTCGTAGGAGAATCCCCACCTGTCGAGCACGCCCTTGCTGAAATTCTCAGCAACTACGTCGCTGACCGAGATGAGTTCGCGTAGGACGTCGCTGGCCCCGGGCTTACGCATATCCAGTGTGACGCCCATCTTCTCGACGTTATGGTTATTAAACGTGCCACCGAGATTGATGCCCCTGCGCTCATCCGGCCATGGACCGTTGCCCCGGAATATGTCCCACTGCCCCTGCCTGAGCCTGTCCTCCACCCTGATGACTTGCGCCCCGAACATGGCGAGAATCTTGGTCGCGCCCGCCCCTGCAAGCTGCCCGGTGAAGTCACAGATGCGTATGTTGGACAGCGCGGGGCAGTGCCCCTTTGTCGTGGTCATGTGTCAAGTATCTCCAAGAGATGAGTGTCACGGCGTCTCTCATAAAGCTGTGGCAGGCTGATCAATAAATGACCGCCTGCCACAGACGAAGAAGCTATGAATCGGCGCGGGCCGTGGACTAGGTGACTTCCAGGGTCACATTTCTGAGCGGGGCGGAGAACTGGGTGCGGTCAAGTTCTATCACGTCCTTTTTATATATCTGGATGCGGTAGGACTCGTAGTCGGGGATGAAGAGGCGGAACTCTTCGTCTATCCTGACTGACCTGGGGCGTCGCAGGTACTTCTCATCCTCCAGCCTGCCCATTTCCCTCAGCCTGTTGGAAACCGCGTTGGTAAGCATATAGTTGCGCGCGACCCTCGAAAGCGATGCGTCGCCAGCGAAACTCCAGATGTACTTACCCTCCGAATTGAACATCAACACGCGGTTATTGCCCCAGTCTGAGACGTAGATGTCCCCATGCGCGTCAACCGCGACACCGGTCGGTCTGTTAAATTCACCGTCTCCGGAACCCTGCCTCCCGATGACATTCTTGAGTTCGCCTTCGGCATCGAACACCTGGACCCTGTTGTTGCCCCAGTCAGCGACGTAAATATCGCCGAACTCATCCACGTGAACACCCCAGGGCAGGTTGAACTCTCCGGGCGCGTCGCCGTGAATGCCGCCGAATCCACCTAGGTACTCGCCATCGGGGGTGTATCTCTGGACGCGGCTGTTCTCTGAGTCAACGACAACCATATTGCCGTCCGGGTCGAATCCGATGCCATTGGGACGGTCGAACTCGCCATCGCCGCTCCCATGGACGCCCCACTTGGCCACAAACTCGCCGTCCGAGTCGAACTTGGTTATCCGGTGGATTCCCTCGTCGCTCACATAGATGTAGCCCTCGGTGTCAGTGATAATCTGCACCGGCCAGACGAACTGCCCGTCACCCGTGCCGGGACCTCCTATGCCCTTCATGTCTGAAGTGAACTCAGGCATGTCCTCGAAGGGCCACACTCTTATGCTGGCGCCGCCCTCAGAGCGCATGAGTATGTAGGTGTCGCCGTCTCCTGAGAAGGCTATATCAGTCGGATACCCGATGACCCTTCTCATTCCGAGCGTCTTCAGGTACGGGTAGCCCGCTCTCAGCAATCCATAAGGTCTGCTCATCGTCAATTCTCCCTGATTACCTGCTATTGATCTAGTTGGCGAACGGAGAAATCTGCTCGTACTCGCCCTTGACGATTGGTCGCGCCTCGACTTCTAGTATCTGCTCGAGGAGCGTGGCATAGATTCCCCTGAAGTCTATTGTGTGCTTCAGATCCTCGCCGTGCTCCCAGTCCGCTATGTTCAGGGACGGGTATTCACTGTAGAGTCCGCCCATCACATTGTTGCCGAATATGTAGGCGCCGCCGCCGGACCCGTGGTCGGTGCCGCTACCGTTGTCGCGCATACGGCGTCCGAACTCGGTGAAGACGAAGACCGTTACGTCGTCAGCAGCGTCGTGTCCTTCCAGATCGTCCAGGAAGTCGGAGATAGCGCCGGACAGTTCATTCATCAGCTTGGGATGCGAAGGCATCTCGTTGGCGTGCGTATCGTATCCGCCGTGCGCGGTGTAGAAGATGCGAGTGCCCAGATCGGCCAGATGTATCCGAGCGACGTCGCGCATATTCTTTGCGATCTGGTTGTCAGCGTACTCTATTTCGGACTCGTACTGGTCGGCGACGTCGGCGAGCATGTCCGCGCCCTTGAGCACGTCCAGTCCGGTCTGTCCGATGTATTCGGCGACCGGGCCGGCCCCGACAGCCTGGCCGTAGATTCCCTTGAACGCTTCCAGGGCCTTGTCGCGAAGGCGCTGCTGCTCGATGCTGTTCATCACACCGTAGCCTTCAAGGTCTCCAACAGACGTCACGGGAACACCGGTAACTGACATAGCGCGGGGCAGGCCCATTCCGACGTTTACGCCGGTCAGCACATTCTCGGCCCTGGGATCCAACTCTCTGATAGCCTGTCCCAGCCAACCTTCGTTGCCCACGCGGTCGGGCTCGGCGGTGTGCCAAATATCCATACCTCGGAAGTGGGAGCGGTTCGAGTTCGGATAGCCGATGCCCTGGATGATCGCCATCTTGCCCTCGTCGTAAAGACGCTTGAAAGGCGTGGCGTTGGCATTTATGGCAAGTTCGTCGTTGATTGGCAGGACATCTTCCTGGCTCATCACGACCTTCTTACGGGCGTCGTAGTAGTGCTCATTGGTGTAAGGCACAATCGTGTTCATAAAGTCGTTGCCGCCGGTGAGCTGTACGACTACCAGCGTCTTTTCCCTGCTCTTGGTGGTCATTTTATCCCCCATGATTTTTGCGTATCTCACTAAAGGCTATGCGAACTGGTAGTCAACGGTTGAAGCGGTCATCTGCAATAGATTGTGGACGCCTACCGAGTCATCTTCCTCGCCACCCAGTTCTTCGGCGTATGCTACCAGTGAGGCGTAGGTGCCCTCACTGACAGTAATGCCTCCGAGAATGTCGAGGCAGCGGTCAACGATCCGGGACGGGTCGTCATCCAGGCTCCCGACGCGTTCCACCATGTCTCTCACACCGGGCTTGGATATGTCCTCAAACTGGCTTTCTACGAAGCCAACCCGCTCGCTGAGCGTGCCGGAGTCTATCCATTCGTGGCCCGTGTGCCACCCCTCAACGGTCGGAGGATTCATCAGACGCTGTCCCATGATAGCCATCGGGCCCTCTACCAGAGAGCCATTCAGTGTGGTAATGGCGAACTGGTGGATTCCGGAGGTCGGGCTGCTGAATTCGCCCGTCTGCTTCAGGACGCCCGCCACGAGTTCGGTAGGACTCTTGACCTTCTTGAACTCAGTGGCGTTCTTGAAGGAGTCCAAGTTGAACAACTCCTTGAGAACCGGGCGTATCTGACCGCCCGTTTCCATGAATACATCGGCGAGTTTCTGAATCGCGGCCTCGTCCTTCGGTGGCTCAGTGTTCCAGGACGGGACCTGCACTTCGTCCTCGACAAAGAAGTTGTACAGGTGCCGGGAAATGAACCGAGCCGTCGCAGGTTGATCCACAATTATGTCAATGATGTCCTCACCGTCGAAGTTGCCGGTGTGCCCGAGGAACGTCTTCTCCTCGTAATCGTGATCATCGGGGTCGAATAGGAAGACCGCGTTGTGGTGCCCGACGGGATACAGGGAAAGCGGCTGCCTGAAAGTCCAGCCAGTGAATGCCCTGGACGCTGCCTTTATGTCGTCCTCGGTGTAGTTGCCGACACCCATCGAGAACAGTTCGAGCAGTTCGCGCCCATAGTTCTCGTTTATCTCGTCCTTATGGTTCTCGTTATTGTCCAGCCAGAATATCATCGCCGGGTCTTTGGACAACTCCAAGAGGATGGTCTTCATGTCGGTTAGACCCACGCGCCGGAACATAGCGATTTCATTGTAGAGGGAGGGACCATGTTCGCTCTTGCCCCAAGCAACGGGGAAGATGTGGTGCAGGAAGAGCGACATCTTTTCCTCGAGCGGCCTCTGCGTATTGACCATGCGGTACATCCACTTGCCAACATGCACCGCGACCGGCTCGCCGCCGTAGTACCTGTCTATGTAAGTCTGGTCCAGTTCCGGGAACCTCTCGGGGTTGACGAGGTCGTCAACTATCTCCTCATAGGTCTTGTCACGGGTGAGGGCATCGAGTTCAGCAGGTGTCGCGCCAAATCCCGCCCGTCTCATGAGATGCGCCACAAGCGCCCTGTCCGATTTCATGTCGCATTCCTCCTGAATTCGTTTCCAGTTTCCACTACGGAATATCCGAAGGTATTTTACCAGCACATTATAACCTCAAATTAGACCTAATGGGCAATTCTGGAAAGAACTTTCCGGCCTAAGCGCTGAAAATGCCTCTTTGCGCCGTGACCTGGAAAATCGTCAGCGTTACTAGAGTCTTTGCAAAGTCGGCCATTCTATGGGCTGGATTCACCATGTCATATACTTTCGTTTATAAGCCCACAGGTGGCAACTGGTGGCTTAACTGGTGACCAACAGGTGATTAAAACACCAGAGATTCACCTGAGATCACCTGCATTTAGCTAATAAAAATTTTCTGTCCCTCCGCAATTAGGCCAGCATAACTTGACGCTTATGTATGTCGAGGCCAGAATCATCGTCGAACACGCTCCCCAATTAGTTTGTATGTTCGTATTATAGCGCATATAGCGCCAGTTGTGTAGTCTTATGAGAAACTGAGAGGATTTTGAAGAGGCCCTGAGATCGCGTAATATCCGTACCTTGTTCGGTGATGGACGCTGGCATATACTTGGGGCACACGCTCTTCTGAGAGGTTTTGCAAATGCAGGTCGGTTTCTTCACAATGCCGCTTCACCCACCGGGGTCCAACATTACCCAAACCCTGGAAGACGACCTCCACCAACTGGAGGTGCTGGACTCTCTCGGTTACTCCGAGGCGTGGATAGGCGAGCACTTTACGACGGTGTGGGAGAATATACCCGCGCCTGACATGTTCATCGCCGGAGCCCTCGCCCGAACACGAAACATCAAGCTAGGCACGGGCGTGACCTGTATGCCGAACCATAATCCGTTTATGATCGCCCACCGGATAGCGCAACTCGATCACATGGCGAAAGGGCGATTTCAGTGGGGTGTGGGATCGGGAGGCTTCCCCGGCGACTTCGAGGTGTTCGGCTTCGACCCCAGCGCCGGTGACCACCGCAGGATGACCCGCGAAGCGATAGATACGGTACTTCGCATTTGGGAAGACCCCCAACCCGGTTCATACGACACGGAATTCTGGAAGTTCACTATTCCTGAGCCGGATGACGAATTCGGACTGAGGTTCCATCTCGCCCCGTATCAGAAACCGCATCCGCCGATTGGCGTAGCAGGGGTGTCACCGAACTCCGACACGCTGATACTGGCCGGAGAGCGTGGATGGATTCCAATGAGCATCAACCTTGTGCCGTCGCGTATCCTGAGCACCCACTGGGATGCGGTCCAGAAGGGCGCGGAGGTTTCAGGGCGCACACCCAACCGGGCGGAGTGGCGGATCGCCAGGGAGATATATGTCGCGGAGACGAGTGAGCAGGCGCGTGAGGATGCACTCAGCGGAGTGCTGCGCCGCGATTTCGAACAGTACTTCCTGCGCCTGATGCCCAAGATGGGAATGTTGAGCCTGTTCAAGACTGACCCGGACATGCCGGACTCCCATGTTGACGTCGAATACCTCGTGGACAACGTGTTCGTCGTAGGAAGCGTGGACGAGGTCACCCAGAAACTCAGCCAACTATACGACGACGTTGGCGGATTCGGCGTCCTTCTCGCGATGGGTCACGAATGGCAGCCATACGACAAGTGGGTGCGCTCAATGGAATTGCTGGCTAGGGAAGTCGTACCCCGGCTCCCGACTCCAAGCTAGTAGTCCAAAGTGTCCTGATGCAGCAAGGTGACATTATCGTCGTTCGCCTGGATGCAGGCCCGCGCCTGGGTCGCTTCGTAGAAGCGAAGTCGAACAGGGCGCGCATTTCTATAGGTCGGAACCGCGAGGCTCGCCTTCCCGTTTCGAGGGTGATTCACGAAACCGGCCTCACCGCCGAGCGCTACGAGACCGTGGAAGAGCTGAGCCGCGAGGTTAATGCAGTTGCCGAGGAGATAGACCTGGAAGAGGTATGGGATGTGGTGTGCGACGACGGCGACGCGCTAACCCTTACGGACATAGCCGAACTGTATTGGGGAGTCGAACCTACGCCCCAGCAGTCCGTCGGCCTGCTGTTCCACCTGCTCGATAGTGACCTCAGGTTCATCAGGGACGGTAGCCACTTCCTGCCGCGCGACCGGGAGACCGTCGCGCAGACGCTGGAACGAATACAGCGACAGGCGCAGCGCGCAGCCGATTCGGAGGCGTTGGTTGGCGCCTTCAAGTCCGGCGAACTTCCCGCTGAACTCACGCAGTACCAGTCGGATATGCTCGACCAGATAAGGGGTTTTGTTCTTCACGGGGATGAGTACAACCGCGCCGGTTCAGCGAAAGGATTCCTGGACGATGCGGGCGTAAGTGGGCGCGATACTCAGCGGTTGGCGTTCGAGACGCTCGTCTCTCTCGGTCTGATGAGCGAGGACGAACATCTCGCCCTCGAACGGGAAGACATCTCACCGGCCTTTCCTGACGACGTGCTCGTGGAAGCAGAAACGGTAAACGCGGCTCACCTCATCTCCGATTCTGATCGTTTGGATCTGACCAACTTGACCGTCTTTTCGATTGATGACCGCGACACGAAAGACAGGGACGACGCACTCTCGATAGAAGCGCTGGTCGGGCCGGAAGACTCGTGCTCGTACAGGGTAGGAATACACATTACTGATGCCGGGGCGCTCATTCCGCGTGGGTCGACGCTGGATGTGGAAGCGGACCGGCGTATGTCTTCTCTCTATCTTCCCGAACAGACCATAAGTATGCTCCCACAGAGGATTTCGTCGGACAGGGGAAGTATCAATCCGCGCGAACCGCGAGCCGCAATCAGTCTTATTGCCGAACTGAACGAAAAGGCGGAAGTCACGGACTGGAAGGTAGCGCGGTCGGTGATTCAGAGCAGCTATGCGCTATCTTATCCAGAGGCTAACGGGATAATCTCCGACTCTGGTCACCCGCTCCATAACGGGCTCGCCGCGCTGTATGAGTTGTCCAAGCATCTGCGCGGCCAGAGGGAGGCGAAGGGCGCACTGAACTTCGACCGCGACGAACTCTCGGTCAAGGTGGATTCCAGCGGCGAAATAAGCGTTACCGTAATTCCCAGAGACGCTCCTTCTCGCAGCCTCGTCCAGGAGTACATGGTATTGTGCAATTCCCTCCTGGCCGGATACTGCTCGGAGGCCGACCTGCCCGCCCCTTTCAGGTCTCAGGAGCTGCCCGATGTATCAGACATCAAAGCTCAAGTCTCCCCAGGTCCTCTGCGTACATACCTAATGATGCGCAGACTGAAACCCGCTGTTGTGGCAACCAAGCCCGGCACGCATGGCGGCCTCGGAGTAGAAGCGTACACACAGGCGACCTCGCCGCTTCGGCGCTATCCCGACCTGATGGTACAACGCCAGATTTCGCATCATCTTCGCACTGGCGAAGTGCTTTACGACACTGAGTCGGTCACATCAGTCGCCCACCGCGCAGATTCCCAGATTCGACAGATGTCCAGGATAGAGAACCAACGCAGGCAATACTTCTTCCTCAAGTGGATGGACGCGCGTCGCAAAGTAGTTGAGGAAGGCGGAAATTCTTACATACTTGAAGGGGTCGTACTAGAGAATCCTGCAAACCGCGCCGCTACGGTGGATCTAGTGGACTGGCCCTTCAGAGCTAGAGCCGCGCTTCCTAATTCCACGTCACCCGGCGATGAGGTCTCACTACATCTCCACGGCGTTGATCTCTGGAGGCGGACCGCCCAGTTCACGCTGGCGGTTGAACAATCCTAATAGTTGTGATTATAATATCTCAATCGGCTCGATATGCAGTTTCGTGTCTCAGAGTATGCCGAGGTGGTGGAATTGGTAGACACGCAGCGTTGAGGGCGCTGTGGCCGCTTTGGCTGTGGGAGTTCGAGTCTCCCCCTCGGCACCAGACCCAGCGATGCTGCAATATACGGGCGATATGCAGGGCGACGTAGCCAAGCGGTCTAAGGCGGGGGTCTGCAAAACCCCTATTCGGCGGTTCGAATCCGCCCGTCGCCTCCAAACATAATAACCCAAGATGGCCCCCGATACAGTACGGAGGCCGCTTTTATGCAATAAGAGAAGCCCGTGGCGCGAAAATCCCCTCTCCCTTGATAGGAGAGGGCTAGGGTGAGGGTGATCGCCTCTACCAACCAAATCAGCCCAGGTTTCAATAAGCGCACCGCCTTGACAAATTCGCCGGCCTATCGCTACACAAACCCACCTGTCCTGAGAACCCGCCTTGACTCAGAAAGTCGCTGAGGCTCAAGAACCCCACGCGGTTCCGACCGACCCCCGCCGTCCCGCCGGACTCTTTGGTAGCGCTTTCTCGATATTCATCGCACTGCTTTGGGGCGGCCTCCCGGTAAGCATCAAGTCATCCCTCAAGTACGGCGAACCTCTCCAGATAGGCTGGATGCGATTCGCGCTCGGCGGGCTGGTAACTCTGGCCTACATGGTGATCAGACGGGAGTCGTTTAGCCTGAAGGGGTCAGAGGTCAGACCCGTCCTGATAGTGAGCCTGCTGTTCTCTGTCCAGCTCGTATTCATGAACGTCGGCCAGGACCTCACAACCGCCGGCCACGCGACCGCCATCGGAACCACCATGCCCATCTGGGCCGCAACTATCGCTCAGATAATGATCCCTTCCGAGAGAATGAGTCGCTGGCAGGTACTGGCCATTGCGCTTTCGTATGCCGGTGTACTGGCAGTGGTATTCGGAGACGACGCAGGCACAACGGAGGGCGTCTCGCTGCTGGGTGACATCCTCAGCCTCATCTCCGCCATCCTGCTCGGACTCAGGATCGTGCTCATTTCCAACTACGCGCAGAACGTATCCGAGTCCAAGTTGATGATGGGACAGCAGGTAATTGGAACCGCTCTGTTTCTTGTGGCGAGCTATGCGCTCGAAAGCCCGACCTACACCCTGGAATCCGAATTCTGGATCGCCCTCGCCTACCAGGGCCTCGTGATAGCGGGCTTCGGATTCCTGGCCAACGCCTGGCTGGTTAAGAAATACCTGCCCTCCACCGTCACCTTCTTCTACTTCGTAATGCCTGTGGCCGGCGTCACACTGTCGTGGCTGATTCTGGGTGAAGATCCGGGGCGAGGGCTTCTGGCGGGTATGGCGCTAGTGGGTGCAGGGGCATTCGTTTATGGTGGAGAGGCGTACTTCAAGGCGATGCGCCAGTCTCGGCAGGATGCGTAGATAACCACACTGAATCTCAATAAGGTTCGCGCCCCAGTTTATTCCGCCCAGAGTTCGTGAAAGTGATTCAGCGGACCGTGTCCTTGCCCCACCGAGTAGCTCGCCCGCATCGCGGCGGTAACGTAGTCCTTGGCCTGCTGTATCGAGGTCGGTACGTCGAGGCCCTTGGCGAGGCCGGCAGCGATGGCCGATCCCAGCGTGCAGCCGGTGCCGTGCGTGTTGGTAGTCTCGATTCGCTCGGTTGTGAAGGTGGTGAAGTCGGAGCCGTCGTAGAGAATGTCGGTTGCCGGGCCTTCGATGTGGCCGCCCTTCACGACTACGTTCTGAGCGCCGAACTCTTCGACCAGCATCTTCGCGGCGGCCCTGGCGTCTTCAACCGTATTGACTTCCATGCCGGTGAGTATCCTGGCCTCGCGTGTGTTAGGAGTCAGCACAGTCGCCCTGCGGGTGAGAACGTCGCGCATGGCGTCCACCGCGTCTTCTCTGAGAAGAGGAGCGCCCATCGAGGCCACCATTACGGGGTCTATTACAGCTACTTTCAGGTTGTGGAAGTCCAGCCTCTCGGCGACGGCTTCGATTATCTCGGTACTGGACAGCATTCCTGTCTTTACGGCGTCGGTTCCGATGTCCGAGACGATGGCGTCTATCTGCGCCTGTATCAGCGGGATTGGCGTCTCCAGCACATCGGTGACGCCGAGCGTGTTCTGCGCGGTGATGGTCGTGATAGCACAGGTGCCGAACACGCCCATCGCGCCGAACGTCTTCAGGTCGGCCTGGATTCCGGCTCCACCGCCTGAGTCCGAGCCTGCTATCGTCATTACGCGGGCAACGCGGCGTTCGGTCATCGTGATCTCCTGTTCCTGGGGCCGGGCGCGGACTTCGGCTTCGCGCCCCGACTCTTCTTGAGGATGATGTCCTGGAGCGTGCGCACACTGGCGCCGCTGACGCCCATCTTGCGCCTCCGACGACGCTTTTTTTCGCGCCGTTCACCCCTGGTTGCGTAGTCCTCATTCATCGCGTCATCCTAGTCGTCCGGCCACTTGTCCCCATTGTAGGCGGCTTCCCAGAAGAGGTACTCATATCTGAGGGCGGTGTGGAATACGCGCTCTATCCGCGCCCTCTGTTCGCCGCCATCGTCGGCGTCATCAACAACACTCTCGCACCAGGCCACGAAGTCGCCCAGGTAGTCCGGGCCATGCAGTTCAATCCATTCCCTGTAAATCGGGTTCGACGGACTCTTGCCCTCATTCAGAAACCGTGTTCCCCAATCGAGGTACGTGCCCTCGGTGACGTAGCACACGGTCACCACTTCCTCGAAACTGCCGCCGAGTCCGGTCCTTACTAGAAAGTCTCCGAAGCCCTGTGTCGTCGGGGTAGCGGTTGCGGAGGAGTAGTCCTCTTCGGTTGCCCCGAGTATATCAAAGGCGCGCATGAAGAAGTCGTTCTCATCCGCGCTCTCGGGAGACAGTATGACCGACAGGAAGGCGTACAGGTGACTTGCCGCCTCCACGCTGGGGGCCTTCGCCGTCCCATGAGCTATCATCGCCACAAGGTCGTTGACGAAGACGTAGTCCTGGATGAAGTAGCGGCGCGCCCTCTCATGCGAGAGAGTCCCATCCCCCATCTCCACGATGAAGGGATGGAACACCATCCGATGCCAGAGGTCGGCGTGTTTGTCTCTGAGTTCCTGGGTGAGTGACATGGAATCCTCGCTTTCTAGTTGCCGAGATCGGCGCGGTAGGCCGCGGAGGCGTCAAGCGACTGTTCCAGCATATCGTTGTCCTTCATCCACTGCACGAAGCTATTCCAGCGCGCGGGTTCCTGCGTTCCAAACCCGCCGCCCGATGGTAGCTGCCACATTTCAACGAGCAGGTCCGCGCCGGGCCTGTCAATGTCCTCGTCTATCTCTCCGGGATTCTCGGCGACCAGGACATCCACGCCTGCCTGCGGGTCACTTATGGCCTCCTCGAACCCGCGCTTGATCGCGCGTATGAACCGCTCGGCGACGTCATGGTTCTCCTCCAGATAGCTCTCGCTGGTCACCAGCACCAGTTCGTAGTAGTCCGGCACTCCCCACTCCTCCATTCGCATGACGTTCACGGGGTAGCCGATGTTCTCCATGTTGATGCTCTCGTGCGTCCAGTAGGCGCCAACCACGCCGTCAACCTTTTCGCTTATCAGCGACTCCGAGATGTTCCAGCCGATGTTGACGAATTCAATGTCCTCAAGTCCGTTGAGACCGTCCGACTTCAGCATCGTTTCCAGCAGCGGCTCATTCGTGGGGATGCCCGGATAGCCGACCTTCTTGCCCGCAAGCTGTCCCGGGCGGGTGATGCCAGACGATTCCAGCGTCATCAGCGAGTTAAGGGGGTGCTGTACGACACCAAGAATGGAGACCACCGGCACGCCTTCATTGCGAGCGAGCAACACGTCGGGTTGGTAGCTCATTCCGAAGTCGTCCTGTCCCGCTCCGACGGTCTGAAGCACTGTTGAGGGGTCGGACGGCGTGTACATCGTAACCTCGAGATTCTCTTCCTCGAAGTAGCCTTTCTGCTGTGCTATGAAAAGGCCGAGGTGGTTGGCGTTCGGATACCAGTCCAGCGCGAGCTTAACAGATGCAGTTTCCGGCTCACTGTCGCAAGAAATTGTTAAGAGAAGGGCGAGCGACAGCGCCAGTATTGCGATGGAAATCCTGATTAGCTTCTTCATGTGTGTCATACTCCGTTTACTTTATGGTTTTCCTTCTAGCTAATTCTCGGTTCCGAGTCTTCAGTAGCGGGACGACGCCAGGGTATGGCCAGGCGTTCCATGATACCCACCGACCCGAACAGCCCAATGCCCAGAGCGGAAAGTATTACAATCGAGGCGAACACGCGCTCGGTCAGGAACTGGGGCTTCGATCGGAGCATCAGGTATCCGAGGCCCTCGCTGGAGCCGACCCACTCCCCTATCACCGCGCCGATGACGCTCACTGCGATAGCAACCCTCATTCCGCTAAACAAGTAAGGGAGCGAAGTGGGGACCTGGACCTTGAAGAACACCTGACGCCGATTCGCTCCTAATGTCCGCATCAGGTTTACCATATCGCGGTCCACGGATTTGAGGCCGTCAACCATGTTGACGACTATGGGGAAGAAACTGATGAGAGCGACCACGATGACCTTCGGGGCCAGTCCATATCCGACCCATATCAGGAGCATGGGGGCTATCACGATGATGGGAATGGTCTGGGACGCGATTATGAACGGGTACAACGCGCGCTCCAGGGTCCGCGACATCCCGATTGCGGTGGCAAGCAGCACACCGCAGGCGAGGGCCACCCCGAAGCCGACGATGATCTCAGTCAGCGTCGCCCGCGTGTGATACCAGAGAAGTCCCGCGTCCTGGAACAGCGCAACGGAAATTGCGGAAGGCGCAGGCAGCAACCATGTCTGGACGTCGAAAATGCGGACATAGGCCTCCCAGAGCGCGAGTATCGCGAGGACGATAAGAAGCGCGGGCAGCCATCGCCTGACCATTCTGTCCACCGACCGCGCCCACGATCCGTTGCGTGTGCCGGAAGACTCATGTGAGACACCCATTTCCACGCTCATGGCAGGTCCTCCAAGTGGTCTTCCTCACGTATCGATTTGAGTAGCGCGGACTTGATGTCCATGAAATCGCGGGTGGCGATGACGTCCATGCTCCTGGGTCTGGGTATCTCGACGTCGCTGACCATCTTCATAGCGCCGGGCCGTGCGGTCATTACATAGACGCGGTCGGACAGGAATATGGCCTCGTCCACGTCGTGCGTGACCATCACGATAGTCTTCTGCATGGACTCCCACAGTCCTGTGAGCCACTGGTGGATGCGCGTCCTGTTGAGCGCGTCGAGAGCGCCGAACGGCTCGTCCAGCAGGAAGACCTCCTGGTCGGCCAGGACTGTGCGCAGGAAGGCGGCGCGCTGGCGCATCCCGCCCGATAGACTGTGCGGGTATGACTTCTCGAATCCCTCGAGTCCGAAGCGTCCAAGGTGCTCTTGCGCTCGCACCTTGGCTTCATGTTTCGGAATGCCCTGGAGTTCTAGGCCAAGAATGGCGTTGTCCAGGACGCTTCTCCACGGGAGCAGCAGGTCCTTCTGCTGCATGTAACCCACCGAGCCGAGCCGGGTCGTATCCTGTCTGCCGTACAGGGACAGGCTCCCGGACGTGGGTTCATCGAGGCCGGCGATTATGTTCAGCAGGGTGCTCTTGCCGCACCCGGATGGGCCTATGATACTGACGAACTCACCATCGAGCGCATGAAAGTTGACACTGTTCAGCGTTGGCAGGGGCTGTCCGTCGCGCTCGAACGTCTTGGACAGCCCATCTGTGCGAATAGCGTATCGCGCAGAATCCGAAGCCGCTTCTCGTCCGCAGCTTCTTTCTTCAGTTTTGTCCACAGCCAACATGCTCACACAAGAAGACCGCCCACCTGTGCGGGTGGGCGGCTGTTTGTCTCTGTGGACTGAACCACATCCCTCCGCTGGAATTACCCAGATCAGGTTCTTAGGGGTCGACAGCATTCGGGCTGCCCTCTCAGCCTGGCCTTCCAAGCTCCCCCAGGGCGCGTATTTGATTTTCGAGAAGTCTATCCTGAACGGAGACGGGTGTCAAATTCGCGGCCTTTTGATTGTCAGCCAAATTAAACCAAGTACGTTCGTGGTGCCCCTTCGACAAGTTCCCTTCGACGGGCTCAGGACGAACCATGAACGGGCGGCCCTTCGACAAGCTCAGGGCGAACGACAGAAGTGGTATCGGGAAATAACCGAAACAACCGGGTGTCAAATTCAGGACTACAAGCCTTCTACGATGAATGCGGTTGTTACGCTGCTCCTATCACGAATCGCTGCGAGTTCCTGGTACTCGGGGGAGCTGGCATAAGCCCGGGCCTGCTCCATGCTCTCAAACTCTACCACGACTACGCGGTGGGGCGTCCGGTCTCCATCAATTACCTGGGTGGCGCCTCCACGTACCAAGAACTTCCCGCCGTGAGCTTCCATGCTTCCCCTTATTCTTCCGGCGAACTCATTGAACAGATCCTGATCGGTAATCTCATTGTCAACAATCCAATATGCAGCCATTTCCAAACTCCTAACTTCTAGTTCGCGCGGGTCTCGCGCTTTCTTCGACTTGCAATTGATTAACGAAACCTGGTCAATGCAGATGGCGTCAGGCATCTACCTGCACTGTAACTATATCAATCCCATGATACTTTCTGTGTTGCACGGAGCTGGCGTAATGGCGCAGCAGGCGGAACGAAATTTCGCCCACGTCGGGCGTCTCAGCCTGCTCACTCATGAAAGCGATTCTGTCTTCGATGTTCTCCTCTTCGAATACCGCCAGAAACTCCATCTCCACGGACCCGGGGCCGGGCCGCGCAATCAGAATGAGGCGCGGGGATCTTTCTTCCTCGTAGTCGTCACGCAACTGCAACATGCTGGACAGCGTCTCCTCTCCGGCGGCACACAACCGCTCTATCGAGGGATCGTTCCATTTCATTCCTGAGCCGAGTTCGCGGAGGAATGCCTCGATACCGGGCAGAGCCGAGATGTCGAGTTCCCCTTCCAGGCGTCTGCGACGAGAAACCGAGAATTCGAGAACTACGGACAGCAAGACCGCAACCAGAACACCGGCGACCAGACTGCTCCCGAACGCCACCTCCCATGGACCTCCCAGAACATCCGCGAGGATATTCTGAGTCTGAAATCCCACCCCGACCGAGAGAGACAGCCCCACGATGAGAGCCTTTTGCCGATTGAGTCCGTCCTGCAAGACGGTGCGGAACCCTTCTACGAAGAGCATACCCATGATGATCATCAGAAGCGCCCCAGACACAGACTGGGGTATCGTGGTGAGAATGGCCACGACTTTGGGCAGGAGCGCCAGCCCGACCAGAATGGCTCCCGCGACATACCCCACGCGCCGCGCCGCGACTCCTGTGAAGTTGATCAGCGCGAATGTCGAGGACTGATATATCATTATGGGGAGTATGCCCGCGATCCCGGACAGCAGCAACCCTATGCCGCTCACGTTCAGCGTTCCCTGCACGGCGCGAAAGTCTATTGCGCGCGGCCTGCGCCAGGAGACCTGCTGAATTACGGCTCCCTCGTTGCCGGCCTTGACGGCGACAACGGAGCTGACGATAAGGAAAACCACGAGCAGCGCCCAGAGTTCTTCATCCAGGGCGGCGCTCAAACCCGGCCACCCCGAGTACTCCGGGAGAGCGAACCAGGGGGCGGCGATAGCTCGTTGAAAGTCGTACACACCCAACAACACGGCGACTACGCATCCCACCACTATAGCCGTGGGCATGGCCAACAGATGCAGAATCCCCGAAGCTCGCAGGGTCAGAATCGCGGCCACAGCCACCGTAGCTGCTCCCACCGCAGGGCCGGCCACAGGGGATACACCTTCAGGCGCTTCGCCCAATCTGGCGAGGGCTATGGGCATAGCGGAGATGGCTATCATCATGAAGGCGACCCCGGAGACGACGGGGGTGATGATTCGGCGCAGTTGCGCGAGCCAGGTCGCGAAAGCAAACTGGATCAGGGAGGCCGCAACTATCAGGATCGACATCAGCGCCAACCCGCCTTCCTCGACGGCCAGCACACAGACTGCAATAAAGGGGGTGGCTGGGCCCATCATGTAAATGTAACCAGGACTCAGTCGCCCAATTCTGGTCGCGTAGAGAAGTGTAACAGCCCCACCTATCAGCAGAGACGCGAACACTGCCCACGATACGTAGCTACCATGAGCATTGGACGCCACCAGGAATGTAGTCAAAATCGCAACTATATTCGACAGGACGATGATCACGCCCTGAAACGCGACACCAAGCGTCAGAGAAGGAGGGCACTCCTCATCTGGTTCGTAAAGTATATGTTCATTGATGCGCATCTATCCGGGTCGGCAGACGGTAGCATTTGTCAAGATGTATGCAATACGCACGGGTAATGCGGCGCAAAAGTAGGATAAACCGCAGCAGATGTCAAGCCATCGCCGTTGGGGGAGACGATTTCAGAAAAGGTGTAGGTGCAGTGACCGGCATCAACCTCACCCTAGCTTCTCCCATCATGGGCTGAGGGGCGTATGTATTTGCCCTCACCCTAACCCTCTCCCCTTGGGAGAGGGACTTCGGCACATCCGGTTTGCACGTATTCATACCCCTGCGAGCCCATCAAGGAAGAGGGAATTGACTAGCCTGGTTTTCAGATAACCGAAAGGCCTTGACCCGTCATCGTGAAAACGCGGGTTGGTTCTTGCTGGAGGCGGCTTCAGCCTCACGCGCTGAGGAGGGATATACCGAGAGCGTTGGGGCCGACGTGGGTGCCGAGGGCGGGGCCGAAGCGGGCTATTGTGGTGTCGCCGAAGACGGCGGAGCTCAGGGTTTCGGCCAGCCGTTCGGCTTCGTCACTGGTTGTGCTGTACATGACGGCCAGAGATTCGACGGAGCCGAATTCCCCAGCGGCGCGCTGAAGGCGGGAGACGGCCTTTCTGCGGGTGCGCTCTTTGGCGAAGTTGTCCACCTCGCCATCACGCAAGATTATCATGGGCTTTATCTTAAGCAGGCTGCCTATCATGCCCTGGGCCTTTCCGATACGACCGCCCTTGATGAGATATTCGAGGGTGTCGAGGAGGCAGATGCACTGGCACTTGCGCGCGGCGTCGTTGGCGACCGCAACCACATCCTGAAGGGAGGCACCGTCTCGCGCGGCCTTGGCGGCGGCTATGGCCGCCAGTCCGGAGCCCATGGATGCCTGGAGGGTGTCCACGATTTCTATGGGGCAGGCGGCGTTGACCACGCTCGCGCCCTGCTGGGCGGAGTTGACTGTGCCGCTGAGCTTGCCGGAAATATGCACCGACACGATACCGTCGGCGCCGTCCGCCACATCGGCATATACTTCCGAGAAGTCGCCCACGGAGGGTTGGGAGGTAGCCGGAAAGTCGGGGCCGTTCAGGAGTCTGTCGAAGAATTGGTCGGTCGTGAGTTCAACGCCATCCTTGTAGTCCGTATTTCCGAAACGTACATACGCGGGAACGACGGTTATACCGAGTTCTTCTACGATGTCAGAGGGAATGTCGTTTGCACTGTCGGTAACTACTCTTACTGCCATGATTGCCTCCGCGCCTGTGGGGTTAATGGGTTGTACTTCACCCTCACCCTGAGGGAGAGGGGATTTTTTTCAACATCATAAAAATGGCTGAATTGAAGTTAGCCCTCACTCATCAAGAGAGTGGGGATTTTTCAATATACAGATAGCGGTGTTACTCGATGGAAATGAAGAAGTGATAATGAGGCTGTCCGCCGTGGACAAGCTCGAACTCTATTTCGGGAAACTTTTCCTCTATGGCAGTCACCATTTCCTCCGCATCAGACTCGTCCAACAGGTCGCCCCAGTACATGGTGACCAGCTCGGAATCCTCGGCCAGACCATTTTCGAGCAGCCCGGCGAGGGTGTCTTCTATGGAGTCGGAGGCGAAGACCAGTTCGCGGTCGAGCATGGCTATGACCTGGTTCTCCTCCACCGCGACGTTGCCAAGGTCGGCATCCCTGGAGGCCACGGCTATCTCGCCGGTCCGCACATCGCCTAGCCTGCTTTCCATCGAGTCCGCAAGGGCGTCCAGCGTCAGACCCTCGGGAACGTATTCGAGCGCGGCGGTTATGCCCTGCACGACGGTGCGACTCTGCACGACACGAACCCGCTTGGAGGACAAGTTGGCGGCCTGTCCGGCAGCTAGGGCGACGTTGGGATTATTCGGAAGCATCACAACCGCGTCGGTTGGGGCGTCCTCGATGGACTTGAGAAGGTCGGCGACGCTGGGATTCATGGTGTCGCCGCCGGTAACGAAGTTTTCTATGCCATGCTCCCTGAATATCAATTCGAGGCCCTCGCCCTGAACGACGGCCACGACGGTAGAATCGTCGCCTTCGATCTCTGACCGGCGGTCGGCAGAGTATCGTTGCCTCTGTTCGTCCATATCCTGGATGTTTTCATGGGATACGGTGCCCAGCGCCGATGCGTATTCGACCACTTCGTCGGGTTTGTACGTGTGTACGTGTACACGCAGCATCTCTTCCGAGCCGATGACGACGGGAGATGTGCCGAGTTCCAGGAGTTTTTCCAGTAGAGAGTCCTTATCAAGACCGCCACCCTGGAGCAAGAATTGAGTGCAGAATCCAAACTCCTCTTCCTCAATCTCATCGAGGAAATCGGGCGATATGTTGCCGTCACCCATATCGGGCTGAGGAGGGACTAACTGCTCATCGAGTTCGGCGTCTCGCATAACGTGGCGCCGCATCCCCTCGATCATTAGATAGACACCATACCCTCCGGCGTCCACTAGTCCGGCCCTGTAAAGCACGGGCAACAGGGTTGGCGTGCGCGCGACTGACGCCAGAGCATTCTCGGACGCGGTTCCGAGAATGATTGAAAGGTCGTCCGTATCATTCCCTTCCACGGAATCAGCGGTCTCGCGCATGACCGTGAGCATGGTGCCTTCTCTCGGGTGGCCTACCCCGCCGTAGGCATGAACAGACGCGGACGCCAGAGAGCGGACCATGTCGCCTGCCCCGAAGTCGGCGCGACCTTCCAGAGCTTCAGCCATGCCGATGAAAAAGTGGGACAGTATCACCCCGCTGTTGCCTCGACCGCCCATGAGAGCCTCACGCGCCATCACACTGGATGTTTCAGACACGGAATCGGATACCTGGGATCCGGACTTCGATACAATATCCCTTACGGTCAGGTACATATTTGTACCTGTGTCTCCGTCCGGAACAGGGAACACGTTGAGCCGATTCAGTTCTGAGACATTAGCCTCAATGAGACTGAGGGCAGACTCGAACATAGCCAGAAGCGCGGGGCCGTCGTATCGTTGAGATGCGGATTGCGATGAAGACATTGGGGAAGGGTTTGCCCTATCTTTCGGCGGTATGCTAAGGTCTAAAGGTTAATTTCCGCCGATTTTTCGCAGTATAGTTTAATCTCAAATAGGTGGTCAACATGGCCCGATGCCAGTATTGCCCAAAGTCCGGACAGTCAGGAAACAACGTCAGCCACTCGAAGCGACGCACGCGCAGGCGCTGGTCCGCCAACATGCAAAGGAAGACAGTGGTTATTGACGGCAAGCGGACCAAAATACACGTATGCACACGATGTATTAGGACCGAAAACAAGGCCATGATGAAGGGCTGACGGCTAAATGCCGACGACCCATTGCCAAATGTATATAATGCAGGGCTTATAGATGGCAGCAAAATCCGCCGGGAAAAATTTCCCCTAGGGTAAATCGGGCTGATTTCATAGCTAAATCCACCCATTTCCAGGCTGAGAACCACCTGAAGCGTCACCACAACCCCACCTAGAACCCACCAGCGCTAATATAAATCAAGATATATGCGAACACGTCCCGTCCCCTGTTTCCCAGCGCAACACTTTGTTGACACCGCATATCGCCCTAGCTAAGATACTTTTGTCGGATTTGCTGACAGTTTCGCTTGGCGAGACCGTCCAAGTTTCAAGCTGCGGAGCGACAGATGGCCGAGTACACAAAGACCGAAGCAATGGACTGGGCGCGGGAGAATCTGCGCGGCCAATGGTCCACACTGATGACACCCTTCACTCCCGATGACGAACTCGACGAAGAGGGTCTGAGAAGTAACATATCCCACGTCCGGTCGCTTGGCACTCATGGGGCAGGCTGCACCTGGGGCATGGGGGAGTTCTGGAGCCTGGACCGAGAGGAGCGCTTGAGTGTGTACGACATCGTGGCGGAGGAGTCGGGCGGCGAGTGGCCGATAGGCGCGCACGTCTCCCACACCTCATCCAAGGAGATGATAAGCCTCGCCCAGCACGCTGAGGGCGTTGGGTTCGACCTCCTGATAGTCGCCGCGCCGTATTTCGTAACCAACCTGGAAGACCAGGTAGTGGAATGGGTTAAGGTTCTGGCAGACAACACCAATCTTGCCATCATGTACTACAACTCCCCACAGTTCGGTACGCTAATGAGCGCGCAGGGACTCCAGAGGATATGCCGAATACCCAACGTGGTCGGCGTCAAGGAGGCCAGTTTCAACCAGGAACTATCCATCGAGACGCACCAACTGGTCGGGCAGGACGCCATAATCAGCACGCCGGACGAGTGGATACTGTTCAAGGGGCGTGAACTGGGCTTCGAGCAGCAGGTGATGTTCGCCAACACCTCGGACTGGCGATTCGACACCCCGGACAGGAACTACTATGTCCAGTTCATAGACAAGGCGATGCGCGGCGATCTCGATGACGACTTCTACGCCTCGCACGTCAAGCCCATCAAGCAAGTCTCGGACAAGTGGTGGGGATACACGGTCCAGAAGTTCGGAGGCGCGCTTCCTGCTTCAATGTGCAAATACTGGGGCGAACTGATGGGACTTGAGCACGGACACGTAAGACCACCGCTCTCCGATCTGTCGGAGGACGAGAAGGCTGAGCTCAAGGCAGATGTTGAAGCGGCGCTTTCCCAGGTGCCGTAGCGATACGAAATATCGCCCTGCGGATACCGACGTCAAACAACCGACAACTCGCATAGAGGTGGACTCCTATGCTCCTCATGGTAAGCGTACAGAATCTAAATGAAGCCATTGAGGCGCTTCACGGTGGCGCGGACATCGTTGATGTCAAGAACCTCCAGGAAGCCTTGGTAGGTTCGGCCCATCCGCTGACCGTCAAGGCGGTCAGAGATTCCATTCCTATGGACCGGCACGCGAGCGTTACGCTGGGTGTGGTTCCGAATCAGGCAGGCACGGTAGCGATGGCTGTTTACACGGCGGGCATACTCGATGCGACCTCGGTGAAGGTCGGCTTCATGCAGACCGAGTACAACCAGGCGGTCGAGATTCTGAGCGAATGTAAGGAGGCGCTGAACGGATTCGACACCAAGCTCATCGGCTCGCTGTTCGCCGACAATCCTCTATACGATGGACTCGACGCCAGCCACATGGTGGACCTGGCCGAGGCCAGCAAGTGCGACGGATGGCTGATTGACACTCTGACGAAGGACGGCAGGAACCTCTTCGACTTCATCCCCGAGCCGGAACTCAGGGACATGGTTCTGTCAGGCAAGAAGAGTGGAATGTCCACCGCCCTCTCGGGCCATCTGAAGATGTCCGACCTGGATGAGCTGGCGCGCATAAATCCCGACATCGTTGGAGTCCGTGGCGCCGTCTGCCAGAAGGGCGACCGGGACTCTGCGGTCCACAGGGACGCGGTTGCCGAGTTCACCAGGCAGCTCCGTCTGCGGGAGACAGGACAGATCAGCGTCAGAGAGGCGCGGATCATGGCAGGTAACAGCGCGGACGCGAACGGCGCGAATGGTTCTAACGGTTGGATAGTGATAGACGGAACCGGAAAGACATGCGCCGGAATACTGGCCGCTCTTACCGCCCAGATCGAGCAGGATTCGGAGTCATTCATCGAGGTAATCATTCCGGACGTACTCAACACATATGATGTGGTCGTGTGGGCCGAGGAATCCAGTCACAGCGTTCTTACACAGCGGAAGGACGAGACAGGGACCACGAGGATGCTGATAAAGCCTTAAGTACCGGCGCTCATGCCACGGTTTCCAACATTCAATCGTTTGACGACATATAGCCACGGCAGAGATCCGCGCCCCTTCGAGCGCGGATTTCACGTTATTGGGAGTCCTGTTTGCGTTGCGATGCGCATTTTGCACATGCTACGCTTATTCCAAATACCTAGCCAAAGGGTCGGATAATTGAACATCGTAACCGATATCGCAATCGTGGTTGGACTGGTGAGGGATATCGTATTCCTGCTTCTTCTGACCGTTGCGCTTATCGTTTTACTGGTTTTACTCGCCAAGATTCGGCAACTCCTGAATACCGTCCAGGAAACCGCAAACACAGTGAAAGAGACAGTGGACTCGGTACAGGACACCGTGAATACTGTTTCGGATAAGGTGGTCGAACCTGCCGCGTCGAATGCGGGCGTGATGCGCGGAGTTGGTGGGATATTCGGTTTCCTACTGGGGATGGGCCGCAGGCGAAAGAAAGAAAAATAAAGATTGACACTAAAGAGTCAATGTAAGGAGATTAGAGATGAGTGATAAAAATGGCGGCGGCGGATTCTTAATCGGTCTGCTGGTAGGCGGAATCATCGGAGGGCTGGTGGGGCTTCTGCTCGCGCCCAAGTCCGGAGCGGAGACCAGGGCCGAACTTCTGAAGAAGGGGGAGGAATGGAGGTCTCAGGCGGACGTGATGGCTGCCGACGTGCGTACCAGAGGAATGGCGCGCGTTGAAGAAGTCAGCCAACGCTTCGGACCTGCGGTGGACTCGCTGAAAGAGCGTGGTTCCGCTACGCTGGAGAATGCTCGCGAAACAGGGGCGGAAGCGGTCGCCACAGCGCGGCAGAGAGTTGACGCGGCCAGGAATCGGGGCAATGGCCAGGAAGCTGCGCCAGAAGCCTCCGAGGCCGACAGGGCATAGATGCAGGATCATCTGATTCAAAAGGGCGGGAGGTCTATGACTCCCGCCCTTCCTGTTTGAAGTATTACACCAATTCGGAGTAACGTCGTCGTGTTCCCACGGCTGCGCGCCAGATTTTTGATGCTTCCACCGTTCGTCCTGAGCCTGTCGAAGGACGATCTTGCCTGCGTCTGAGATTCATGTCCTAATCAGAATGAAAGGGTATTACTCCGAAATCCGCGCCTTCGGGTAGGACCCGAATATCTTGAAGAGAGAGGCGCGTCTCCTCACGCCGTCCAGCGCGTCGGAGACCACCGGGTCATCTCGATGACCGTCCATGTCTATCAGGAACACGTACTTTCCCAGGCTTCTTCTATCTGGGCGCGACTCTATCTTGATCATGTTGATTCCCCGCGTAGCGAGTTCTCCCAGCGCGCCGTATAAGGTTCCCGGGGCGTCATGGGAGAAGTCGAAGCATATCGAGGTCTTGTCGTCGCCAGTGCGCTCGCTGTCTCCGGCGGCTAGAACGACGAACCGCGTCAGGTTGTTTCTGACGTCCTCTATGTTCGACTCCACTATTCTGGCGTGGAAGAGTTCGGCGGCCCGTCGGCTCGAAATGGCCGCGGCGGGATACCTGCTGGAATTCATGTCCTCCACGGCGCTGGCAGTGCTGAGGGCCGCCACGTGTTCGGCGTTCGGCAAATTGCGGCTCAAGTATCCTCTGCACTGCGCTATCGCCTGAGGATGCGAATAGACGACCCGGATTTCCTCCATGCCTACTCCGGGATTCATCAACAACTGATGATGTATTGGGACTATAACCTCGCCCCTGATCTTTAGCGGCGATTCATGGATCAACAGATCGACAGTGAACGTAACCACGCCTTCCAGGCTGTTCTCTATGGGGACAATGGCCTCCTCGACCTCTCCCAGCTCCACAGCCCTTACTACAGCCGGAATCCCGCTGTATGGGACCCGGACGAAGTCGGCGGCATAGTCAATTGCGGCCTGTTCACTGTACGTACCTTCCGGTCCAAGATAAGCTAGTCTCATGCCTGCCCTTTCATCATGCGCCTCCGGTTTCCTCATCCAGGAGTTCTTCCATACCGTTCATGAAGGAATCCACAAACATCAAAGAGGCATCAATAGAGACATCAATTTCAAGCCTGTCGAAAAGCTCGATGTGCTCGGACACATTCACAATGGACATTACACGACCTACATTGAATAGATTCTTGGCCATCTGACAGACGACCAGATTTTCATGGTCCCGCCTGCCTGTGGCAATCAATACCTGCGCGCGCATGGCACCCGCCTTAGCGAGCACATTGAATTCAGTCGCGTCGCCCTGTACGACAACACCTCCAATCTCGGACTCAAGCGCCGCGCACCTTCCGGGGTCGCGCTCGATTACAGTAATCTCTTGGTCAACCTCCAGAAGTCGGCGAGCAACGGCAGTGCCAACTCTTCCGGCCCCAACAATTATCACGTACATAAGTTGGGCTATTGGCCCGTTCCTCCATCACTCACAATACGGATAACCATATCCCGGATAAGATCGGCCTGGCTAACGGCGGTTATGTCGAGAGTCTCATACATTCCTCGCTTCACCGGATCGTCGGTCCGGCAAATGACGGTCGGCACTCTGAGTATGTGGTGGGCTATCTGAGCCGCGGTGGCGTTCACGGAATCGCTGCCAGTCACGGAAATGAACACATCCGCGTCCTGAGCGCGGGCGATACGGAGGCTCGATGCCAGGGTAACGTCCGCCAGACGCGGCTGCACCCTGCCGCTACTGACCAGATCCGGAGGCAGGCGGTCGAAGGCGGAGGGATTCGAGTCCAACACCTGCACAGGACTGCCCGATTCACACAGAGTGGAAGCCAAGACCACGCCAGTGCGACCACAGCCGCCTATGACGACCTTCTTAACCAAAAGTCTAGTATTGCTGGTCATATACTTCGTCCAAAAGAAGAAGCAGCCTGTGAGGAGGCGCGCGACGCCAAGGGCTCACGCGACAGTATCACCCTACAGGGGGCATATCTCAGCACGTACTGAATGTGCTCATCCAGTGAATACACACCATAGGTCTCTTTATAGGACATTCCTATGACGATGGCGTCCACTTCCTTGAACACCGCTTCACGCACAATTGCCGCTCCCGCCCTGCGAACCTGAACGATCTCGGCGCTCAGAATGCACTTGTAATCGCTTGCAATCTCCTCCATCCTGTTGAGAACTCGTTCGCCAGACATATAGACTGAGTTCATAGCGGCATCAAGCGGATACTCGCGGGACACTTCGATCACATAGAGAATATGGAGGCTGCTTTGACTCGACTCAAGCAGTTCACACCCAAGCCTCACAACTTCCTCGTCGTACGCCGCTCCGGTTACAGGAACCAGCACGGACGGAACCCGGACACCGTTTCGAGCTGAATCGCGTCTCTGAGCAGCCTGTCTTATGCGATTAAGCAAGTTAAAACCCCTACGTCAGGCATGGGAAAGCCAAATTACTATGCACTCTCGTCCAGAGGGACAATTCCCTGAATAGTATCGCCTACCATATCCAGTACCTCATCCTGTCCGGCCAGAATCATCCAGTCACCCGCATTCACCACGTCATCCATGTGCGGATTCAGAGTAACATTCCGACCGCGCCGTATGGCCATTACGGTCAGCCCATATTTGTTCCTGGGGCCGGAAAAGCCCAGTTCCTTCAGACTCATCCCGAAGAATCTGTCAGGCACTCGCAACTTGCTGATGCCGAAGTTAGGAGTTATCTCAAGATATTCTTCCACGTTGGGGTTGAACATACTGTGGGCCAACCGGATTCCCGTCTCGTCCTCGGCGTGTACAACCTTGTCCACGCCTATGCGCGACAAAGTACTGCCGTGAAGTTCATCGTGGGCCCTGGAAACGACGTATGAGACACCCATGGTCTTCAGAATCACCGAAGTCATAACGCTTGCCACGATGTCAGAGCCGATTGCCACCACCACCGCATCGTAATCGGTTATTCCAATTTCCTTGAGTACGGCATCGTTCGTACAGTCCCCGGTAAGTGGGTAGGTAGCCTTGCCTACTATGCCCTGGACACGCGCATCGTCCTTATCCATCGCAAGTACATCGTGTCCCAAGTTGTACAGCGAGCGGGCTACACTGGAGCCGAACCTTCCAAGACCTAGGATTGCTATTTGTCTCTTCATTGAAACAGCCCCTGAATCAATTCACCACTTAAGAAAATTGCATTAGTCTTGTCGCTTGCCTAGCAATGGCCAGCGTGCAAGTAATCACCCTAGCCCTTTCCCACCAAGGGCTGAGGGGGGTAGGTATTTTACCCTCACCCTAACCCTCTCCCAGAGGGAGAGGGGATTCTCTGCCTACATTCATGGCCGGTTTTCTCATTCACCTACCGTTGTGAGCCCATCAAAGGAGAGGGGACTCATACAATCATCTCACCCTATTGTAACGCGTTCTTCGACGAACCGATACCTGTCCACATCCGACTGCTGGGCCATGGCTATCCCTATGGTAAACGGTCCCACTCGTCCGATAAACATCGCAAAAATCAGAATCAACTGCCCCCACTGTGAGAGCGCAGGAGTCACCCCGGTACTCAGCCCGACGGTGCCGAAGGCGGAAACACCTTCGAAGAACAGGTCAAGAAAATCGAATGCACCATCAGTGATACTAAGTGAAACTACGACTACGAATACAATAGCGGTGGCAATCGCGCCTATAACCAGCGCGCTTCTGACCTGCCTGGCCGGAATCTCTCGACCAAAAGCGGACGTAGCGCTTATGCCGCGAATCGTAGAGAATACCGCGACCAGCACCACGGCTAGAGTGTTGACCTTGAGACCTCCCGCGACCGAGGCCGAGGCGCCCCCGATGAACATCAAGCCGGTCATCATGAAATTTGTCTCTTGTTCCGTCTCTGAGTAATCAAGAGTAGAAAACCCGGCGGTTCTGCCGCTGACCGACTCGAAGAGTGAAGTGGTCACCTTCTGGCTGACCGGCAGATGTCCCAGAGTTTCGGGATTGCGATACTCGAACACGAGGAAGATGGCGACGCCTAGAAGAATCAAGACAGCAGTCATAGTGAGCACTAACTTGGTGGTCAATCCAAAGAGCCGGGGCTTTCGGTGTCTCACCATATCAAACAGGACACCGTAGCTGATCGCGCCCATAAATATCATAAAGGCGGTGACCCCGATAACAACTGCGTCCCTCTGATATGCGACCATCCCTTCCTCATGTGGGAGAATTATGAAACCCGCGTTGTTAAAGGCAGACACCGCTTGAAACAATGCTTGCAAAAGAGCCTGTCCAGGAGGGTAGATCGCCCAGAACTTAATCGCGAGGATGGCAAACGCGACGGCTTGGCTGACTACGGCGAAGGTTACAATCCCAACCGCGAGTCGGACAAGTCCTCCGTGTCCCGTTCCCATCAACTCGCCCCCGAAACTCTCTTGTATCAGCAGCCGTTGGGACAGCGTGACCTGCTGACCTATCAGAACGATGGCGAAAGTGGCCAGGGTCATGAAACCAAGCCCGCCCACGAAAATTATTCCGGCCAGTATCAGCTGCCCGCCGGTAGTCCAGTAAGTGGCGGTATCCTGTACTACCAGTCCGGTTACGGTTACGGCGGAGGTTGCGGTAAACAGAGCCACGAAGAGATGATCAAGTCCGTTCTCCCCATGATGCGTAAACGGAAGCGCCAGCAGAAGCGTCGCGACGAGTACCAGGGCTGCGAAGGAATAGATCAGGAGCAGCGGCGTGGCAGACGCCCTGGATTTAGTCTCCCTCTGTTCTACCGCAACAGTCACGGGGCCCAGTTCAGCTTGTCTGGGCTGTCTGACCAACTGGTCGCCTGGCTTGGGATTCCAAGGAGAGCGCACTAAACAGTTTCCCGCGTCGGTATGTGTAGGGGGAAGACCAATAGAATGTGATAGCCTACCGCGATTCTAGGTTTCACCTCAACGAATTGTCAATTAGCGACATGCGATGAGCGCCATCAATATAGCCGCCCAGATTCTTCTTGAATACTCTCTCCGGGCTGATTAACCTTGAACGAGTCGAAATTTGAGTCAGGTCCCAGAAATGTCCAATCGTCCCTCGGATCGCCCCCGTCTGTTCCACCGCCCGAATATCCATATGCCTCATCTTCAGAGGCCGGATCTGCACGGCGTCCACATACCTCACCCGCATATTCCACACCCGCATTTCAGGCCGGAGACTATCTGGTTCCTCTTCGACAAGAACCTGAAGCCCAAGATGAAGAACTATCTGTTCCAGTGCGGGCTGGCGATTCTTTCACTGATATTGATTCTGATGGTGCAGAGCGCGCTGTTCAGCGAGGCGATTGTGGTCTCCGTCGCCTCTGCCGCATTCACCATCTTCGTGTTCCCGGACAGCATCGCGTCCACACCTCGCAGGGTGATTGGAGGGCAGATAGTAGCGATCCTGGCAGGCGCCATGTTCTTTGCCATATTGAATATCCCCGCGCTCGAGTCCGCGAAGGAGACTATGACCCTGATGCCCAGCGTGGCAGCCGCGCTCGCAGTCGGGCTCAGCATCCTGATAATGGTAGCCACGAATACCGAGCACCCACCGGCGGCAGGGGTCGCGCTCGGAATCGTGATTGATCCCTGGCAGTGGTCGGCCATAGCGTTCGTCCTGATCGGCGCCCTGGCGCTGAGCGTCATCCGCGTCATCCTGAAGCCTAAGATGATCAATCTTCTCTAGTCAGCACGGGGGGGGGCGTAGAAACTAAACACCCTCACCCTGAGGGAGCTAAGAGGGGTAGGTATTTGCCCTCACCCTAACCCTCTCCCAGAGTGAGAGGGGACTTTCTGCTGGCATTCATTGCCGCTTTGCACATTTACCTCCCCCTATGAGCCCTGAAGGAGAGGGGATCTATTGACTGGAGTTCGCAGCCGATTGGACATCTACCTACCTTTGCGAGCCCATGAAGGGAGAGGGGCCCTCTCGTTCAGTGTATTTGCGTCCGCCAATCCACCCGATTATAGTAACGATATATGGTCGCCCAGATGGACAGCGAAATTCGACAGTTGGTACAGTCCCTGCACTCGACCGAGGGCATGACATCGCTCGTGATAGCGGGCGCGGGCGCGCCCGCCATGGGCTGGATCCTGGGCGTCGCGGGAGCGTCCCGCACCGTGTTGGACATACAAGTTCCCTACGCTTCGTCCGCTATGATTGACTATCTCGGCTCCGAACCGGGACAGTACGTCTCAGCGCAGGCCGCCTTGGAACTGGCGCAGGCTGCCTACCACCGCGCCGTCCGGTTGAGAGAAGGCCGTATCCCGGTCGTCGGCCTTTCCTGCTCCGCCACAATCGCAACGGACAGGCCCAAGCGCGGCGACCACAGGTGCCACGTATCCACCTACGACGCGACGGGCTGGACAACTTCTACGCTCACGCTCACGAAGGGTTTGCGGACCCGCGACGGAGAGGATGACGTAGTGAGCAGACTGATTCTGAACTCGCTGGCAGAGTCGTTTGGATTGCATGAAAGGGTTGACCCGGATCTTTCAAGTGAAGAGCGCATTGTCCTGAGAGGGCATCGGTATAGTGAGCCGATAGAAGCCCTTTCTGCCGGGCATATAGGACATCTCTTGGTCCGCTCCGATGGTACGCAGTCAGCCGACGCGCGTTTCGGCGGAGTCATTCTTTCCGGCTCATTCAACCCGCTGCACGAGGGGCACACGCGCCTTGTGAACGTCGCTTCCAGAATTCGCAACAAACCCGCCATTTACGAAATATCGATTTCCAACGTGGACAAGCCGGACCTGGAGCGTTCTGAGATCAGGCGTCGCCTCCAGCAGTTTCAGGGCAAGGCTGACATAGCGATTACGAGAGTTCCGGTATTCTACGAAAAGGCGCGCCTGTTTCCCGGCTCAACGTTTGTCATTGGGTATGACACGATGACTCGCCTGGTTGACTCAAGATACTATGGCGATAGCCGGCATCTGATGATGGCGGCGCTGTCCGAGTTGCGCGACCTTCGCTGTGATTTCCTGGTTGCGGGGCGTGTGGAAGACGGATCATTCAAGACTCTCGAAGACCTTCCCATCCCTCCCGATTACGCGGAAATGTTTAAACAGATCCCGGAGTCCGCCTTCCGCGAGGACATATCTTCCACACAGATCAGAAGTGAATCCTTAAGCTGAATGCCAGACCTCAAGACCACAGATGCGTGAAGGGAAATGAGATTCAGAGACCTGCGTGAGTTCGTATCACTGCTCGAGGACAGGGGCGAGTTGAAGCGCATCGCGGCCCCAGTCAGCCCTCACCTCGAGATCACCGAGATTACGGATCGGATGGTAAAGTCCGGGGGGCCCGCTTTGCTGTTCGAGGATGTAGATGGTCACTCCGCGCCCGTACTCGTCAACATATTTGGCACCCACAAACGTACAGCCCTCGCTCTGGGAGTGGAAGACATCGAGGAGCTTGCGGATAGGGTCCGAAGACTATTGAGCATGGCCCAAGGTCCACCGTCGGGGCTGGGAGGCAAGATGCGCGCGCTGGGCGACCTGATTGGGCTGGCCCGCTCCCAGCCCAACCTGGTCAGGCGCGCGCCATGCCAGGAAGTGGTCTTGACGGGCGATGAAGTGGACTTGTTCGCCATGCCTATCATCACCTGCTGGCCGCTGGACGCCGCGCCGTTCATCACGCTTCCTCTCGTCATCACGCGCGACCCGGAATCCGGCAGGCGCAACGTGGGCATGTATAGAATGCAGGTGTACGATAAGAGAACGACGGGTATGCACTGGCAGACGCACAAAGTGGGCGCCCGTCACGACCGGCGCGCCCAGGACCGAGGCGTCGAGAGGCTGGAAGTCGCGGTGGCGATAGGCGCTGACCCGACCACGATGTGGACAGGCTCTATGCCGCTGCCGCCCGACATGGACGAATTCGCGGTCTCAGGCGTGATACGGGGTGAGCCGGTTGAGCTCGTCAAGTGCAAGACGGTTGACCTGGAAGTGCCGGCCCAGTCGGAGTATGTACTGGAGGGGTATGTGATACCGGGTGAGATGAGAGACGAAGGGCCCTTCGGCGACCACACCGGCTATTACTCCCCTGCCGAGCCGTACCCCGTCTTCCACGTTACCGCAATGACGAGTCGTCGAGACCCGATATACGCTACGACGATGGTCGGGCGTCCGCCCTCAGAAGACTTCTTCATGGGCAAGGCCACCGAGCGGATTATGCTTCCCGCTCTCCAGATGACTCTGCCGGAGGTTGTGGACATGAATATGCCAGCCGAGGGCATCTTCCACAACCTGGTAATCGTCTCCATCAGAAAGGAGTACCCGGGCCACGCGCAGAAGGTCATGCACGCCCTCTGGGGCCTCGGACTGATGATGCTGGTCAAGACCATCGTAGTGGTTGACCACTACGTGGACGTTCAGAATCTCTCAGAGGTCGCATGGCGAGTGACTTGCAACATCAATCCCGCTACCGACATTACCTTCAGCGAGGGCCCGATAGACGACCTCGACCACGCGACGCCCACCCCCCGGTTTGGAAGCAAGATGGGCATTGACGCCACCGCCAAATTCGCGGGCGAGGGCAGGACGCGGGAGTGGCCGCAGGATATAATCATGAGCGAGGATATCAAGAGCAAGGTTGACCGCCGCTGGAAGGAGTACGGATTCTGACGACCGAAGCGCAGACGCAGGCGATCTGGCGCAAGGCGCCGATGTTCCTGGACGCGATCAAGTTCCAGGAAAGCGTCTTCGCGCTGCCTTTCGCGTACATCGGGATGACGCTGGCCGACGTCCACACTGGCGGCGACGGCTTCCCGGGCTGGCGAACCTTCGCATGGATTACGGTTGCGATGGTATCGGCGAGAACGGTCGGGATGTCCGCCAACAGGGTCATAGACCGGCATATAGACGCGAAGAACCCACGCTCGGCACAGAGGCACATCCCGCAGGGCCTTCTTTCCGCCGCCGAGATGACGACATTGGCGGTAGTCGCGTTCGGCATATTCCTGTTTGCCGCCTACCAGTTGAATATGCTCGCCTTCGTGCTCGCGCCCGTCGCGGCTGCGTATCTTGTGTTCTACCCGTACACCAAGCGATTCACATGGACGGCGAACCTGCTGCTGGGCTGGGCGCTGGCTATATCTCCCTCCGCCGCGTGGATTGGCGTGAACGGAAGTCTGTCTCTGGAACCCGTGCTGCTGTCCCTGGCGGTCGCGCTCTGGGCGGGCAGTTTCGACATCCTCTACCACACCCAGGATTTCGAGTTTCAGCGTGAGAACGGGCTGCACTCAGTAGCGGCCCGTTTCGGCGTGGTCAACGCCTTTCGGATAGCGCGGACTATGGACGTTCTGGCGGTTACAGTCCTTGTAGTTCTATGGGCGTGGATAAACCTGACAAACTCGATGGATCTGGGATGGCCCTTCCTGGCGGCCTGTGGAGTGGCTTCCTGCATACTCTGGTACAAGTACAGGCTTGTCTCGCCTACTGATCTTTCAAGAATGGGCATGGCATTCGGACGCATCAACGCCTACGTCTCCACCACGATGCTGATCGGAACGATTCTGGCGATATACCTATGACCAACGCTGCCGACATAGACGACCACCCCGTCGTGGTGGGAATCACGGGCGCAAGTGGCTCGTTGATCGCCCTTCATACGATAGACGCACTGCTGGACAGCGGTGTCCCGGTGGTGGCTTGTGCGTCCTCTGCCGCGCGGATAGTGTGGAAACAGGAGATGGCGGAGTCGTTCGGCGAGGCGCTGGAACGCTGGGCGGACTCGGGCATCTTCAGCTATCATCCGGCGTCCGAAATCGCCGCGCCAATCGCAAGCGGCACATTCTCGACAAGAGGAATGGCGCTCGCGCCGTGCAGCATGGCGACGGTCGCGGCGGTGTCGCAGGGACTGGCAGACAATCTAATCCGGCGGGCGGCGGACGTGACAATCAAGGAGCGGCGGCCTCTGGTGATCATTCCCAGGGAATCTCCGCTGAGCGTCATACACCTCGAAAACCTCACACGGCTTGCCAGGCTCGGAGCGACCATCATACCGCCGGAACCGGCCTTCTATCTGAGACAGCAGACGATAGCGGATATAGCGGAGTACGCGGCTCAACGTGCGCTGCTGGCGCTGGGGGTCATATCGGAACTGCCGGAGGGGATGCGGTACGGGGAGGGTTGAGATACTCTTTCGCAGCCCGCGCCATTACCATGATTCCGCCTCTCAGTATGAAGTTTCCAACCATGACGATGAGTATTGGGTATATGACGATAAGCGGCGCGGTATATATGTGAATTTATAACTTGCTGGGGAGCGTGCAGGCAGGCTGCTGGTAGGCTGCATGTGGGGCCTGGTAGTGATACTCCCCTGCATTTCACCTGCAAATGCCTGTATATACCAGTTCAGCGAGTTTTTCCGTCCGTCGGAGCTTCATATATAGATTCGGGCTTATGGAACGCTCTTATGTTCTGTCCGCGACGAAATTGTAGCATAGGGTGGGTATGGGTGTGTAGTGACATTGGGAAACTTTGAGTTGGCATCTGGACCGAGTTTGGCAGGGTTCTGAGATAGACAGGATGAGGGGACTGCGGTTTAGAGAGTCCCACCTTTCGACTGCACGTCCCCATCTGCTATTCTGTCCGCGTCGAAAGGTGGACGATTCCAAGCGATCCCGAAGGAGCGACAGCATATGATTTCCTCTCTCGATGCGGTCAAGGCTATCAATGATGTTCGCGCTGACGCCGTGGTGGTCGGAACTATGACGCCGAACAGGTACTGGGAGTCGGTGACGGAGAATCCCGATTTGGACCTGCCGATCTTCGGCGGAATGGGGAAGGCGTCTTCTGTCGCGCTGGGAATAGCGATAGCCCAGCCGGACAAGAAGGTGCTGTGCTTGGATGGCGACGGCTCGCTCCTGATGAATCTCGGCACGCTCGTCACGACAGCGGGCACGGCCCCAGAGAACCTAGTCCACTTCGTCTTCGAGGACGGCGGCTACTTTACGACGGGCGGGCAGCCGGTGCCCGGATCCGGCAGTGTTGATCTGGCGGGAATGGCCAGGGACGCCGGTTTCGCCGAGTCCTACGAGTTCAGTGACCTGGAGGACCTGGCGAGCGAATTGCCCCGCATATTCGAGCAGTCCGGGCCTATATTCGTGTGTCTCAAGGTCAATCATCCGCCGACTCCCCCACCCTTCTACATGGGCAAGACCGGCCCGGAGATGATACGCCTGGCCAAAATCCTGAGAGGCAAGTAGCGGATGTTCGACTTCCACACCCACACGTTTTTGAGCGACGGCGTCCTGTCGCCGATAGAGCTTGTTCGACGCGCTATCAAGATCGGATACCGCGTGATGGCGATAACGGACCACGTGGGTCCGGGAAACATGGAGTTCGTTCTGAAGACACTCGTAGCCGACTGCGCGATGGTAAACAAGCGCTGGGACATACTCGCGCTCCCCGGCGTGGAGATCACGCATACGCCGTGCGAGGATATTGACTACATCGCGCGCGAGTGCCGCAGACTGGGGGCGAAAGTCGTGAACGTTCACGGCGAAACAATAACCGAGCCTGTTATAGAAGGCACAAATCTGGCCTCCGTGTCCAGCCGCCATGTTGACATACTCGCGCATCCAGGCCTGATAACCCTCGACGAGGCGCGCATTGCGGCCCGGAACGGCGTGTTCCTGGAGGTGTCCGCGAGACGCGGTCATGGGACAGCCAACGGTCACGTAGTGAAGACTGCGCAGGCGGCCGGTGCAAGGCTGGTGCTGGACTCGGACGCGCACGCCCCGGAAGACTTACTCACGCGCGAGTTCGCCATGAAGGTGGCGCGCGGTTCCGGCCTTGACGTGGAAGACGCCGTCTCCCTCCTGGACCGAGCCCCAATGGACGTCCTGGATAGAGTCGGCGTCAATTTCGAAAGAATCCCCCGATAGGGTGCGAGGACCCCCAGAAGGGCAACCACGAGGGTTGCCCCTACGGTAAATGTCAGCCTTACTCTAGTCCGGTAGGACCACCGACTCCGGATCCTCGCCCCGCGCTACCCTGGCGCCGTTGTACATGGCGAACGTGCGGCTCTTCTCTCCCGACTCCTGGGTGAAAGAAGCCAGGTGCGGAGTCACCAGAACGTTGTCCATGTGGAGCAGTGGGTTGTCAACGGGCGTTGGCTCCTCTTCCAGTACGTCGAGTCCTGCCTGCGCTATCTTGCCAGCTTCCATCGCGCGTATCAGCGCAGCCTCGTCCACCACCGGGCCGCGGCAAGCGTTGATGAAGACAGTGGTCGGCTTCATCAGGTCGAACTCGCGGTCGCTTATCATGTGATAAGTCGGGCCGCCCAGCGGGACGTGCAGCGTGATGATGTCCGCCGTGCTGAGCAGTTCATCCAGCGATACGCGAGTGAGGTTCAGCTCTTCCTCGATTCCCTCTTCGGGATCAACGACGTCAGCGTAGATGATGTCGCATTCCCAGCCCTGAAGCCGGCGCGCCACCCTGGACCCTATCCTGCCAAGTCCGACGATACCGACGGTCTTACCGGCAATCTCGTTGGCCTGGGAGAACCACGCGGCCCGTATGTCGCCGGCCCACTCTCCGGCCTTGACCGCGTTGAACTGGAGCTGAAGCTTCCTGATGGTAGAGACCAGGAGGGCTATCGTGTGCTCGGCGACCGCCACGGCGTTGCCGCCGCCGTTGTTGGAGACGCGAATCCCCATCTCGCCGAGAGCGGTCTTGTCGAGCTGGTCGGTGCCCGCGCTGGTGGTCTGGACCAATTTCAAGTTGGGGGCGTGGCGAGCTACCTCGACCGAGACGTTTGCGCCCGCAACCACCATTACCTGGGCATCACGGAGCTGTTCCGCCTGATCTTCCATCGGGAGGCTGGAGTCCACCCACCCCACGTCAGCGCCCTCCGGCGCGACCCTCTGAAAATCGGCCAGCGCGTCTCCACTAGGCCCGTAAATCACTATCTGAGCGCCCATTATCGCAATTCTCCTTATGATCGTATTCTTCAAGAGCGGGATGTCCCGCACAAACCGCTCAGATTATACGATTGTAGAGACTTGCGGGCAATCCGAACTGACTCGGTTCTAGGGTCTTTGATTTATCAACCAACTAAACCAAGTACGTTCGTGGTGAGCTTGTCGAACCATGAACGGGCGGCCCTTCGACAGGCTCAGGGCGAACGACAGAAGTGGTATCGGGAAATGACCGAAAGACCCCGGACCCGGTTCAAATGCAAACTCACACTGCGCTACAATGCAGTCGCTGAAAGTGAACTCCACCCGAAAGGCGCATCATGGCTGTTTCCAACAAAATACGCGGTCTGCTCGAGCAAGGGTCCTGGATTCGCAGGATGTTCGAAGAAGGCATTGCGCTAAAGCAACAGTTCGGCGACGAGAACGTGTTCGATCTGTCGCTCGGAAATCCGATCCTGGAGCCGCCCGACGAGTTCTTCGAGGAACTTCGGCGCATCGTCGAAGACCCATCGCCCGGTATGCACAGGTATATGCCAAACTCCGGCTACCCGGAGACACGGGCCGCTGTTGCATCCCAACTCGCCGAGGAGACGGGACTGAACTTCACAGCGGACGAACTGATCATGACGTGCGGAGCAGGAGGCGCGCTGAACGTAGTGCTGAAGACGCTGTTCGACCCCGGGGACGAGGTGGTGATATTCGCGCCGTACTTCGTCGAATACTTCTTCTACGCCGACAACCACGGCGGCACATGCAGTGTAGTACCGCCCGATGAGAACTTCCTGCCCGATATGGACGCGCTGGAGGAGGCCATCGGTGAACGAACCCGCGCGGTTCTGATCAACTCTCCCAACAACCCGACCGGCGTCCTGTACACGGATGAGACCCTAGCTGAAATCAGCGAAGTGATCCGCAAGAAAGAACTTGAGCACGGCATCGAGATCTTCCTGGTCAGCGACGAGCCCTACCGCAGGCTGCTGTTCGACGGCCTCGAATACCCGCACATTTTCCATCACCACGTTCGCTCGATTGTCGCAACATCGCACTCGAAGGACCTCGCGCTGCCCGGCGAGCGCATAGGCTACATAGCCGTCCATCCCGAGTACGAGGACGGCGTAGAGCTGATGGACGGCCTTGTCTTCTGCAACAGGACGCTCGGCTTCGTCAACGCGCCCGCGCTGATGCAGCACATAGTAGCCAAGCTCCAGTCGGTAACCGTGGACGTCGGCGAGTACCAGTCTAAGCGCGATTTCATGTACGACTCTTTGACGGAGATAGGATATGACCTGGTAAAGCCGCAGGGGGCTTTCTATATGTTTCCCAAGTCGCCAATAGATGACGACGTGGAATTCGTGGCGGAGCTTCAGAAGCGCAATGTCCTGGTCGTTCCTGGACGCGGATTCGGAATGCCCGGACACTTCAGAATATCGTTCTGCGTAACGGACGAGACGCTGTCCGGCTCGATCCCGGGATTCAAAGAGGCCTTCGACAACGCGACCTCGTAGTATAAGGGATTACTCAGGCAGCGCGTCCTTGAGACCGAAGCCTGTTATGGCTGCGAGTACGGTTTCATCCTTCTTGATGTAACCGCGTCGGAGAAGCAGTTCAATGCCAGCCAGGGCCGCGGCTGACGTCGGTTCGGCGAATATGCCCTCGGAGGCCGCCAGCCGCTTCTGCCAGCGCACGATGCTGTCATCCGAGACGGCGAGGGCTTCTCCGCCTGACCTCCTCACCGCTCGCAAGACCTGATTCTTTCGGGGTGGTGAGCCAACCGCGATACCTCCAGCTAGAGTCGCTTTCCCCGGACTCCATTCCCTGCCCTGAAATTCTGCGGCGATTGGCATAACCGCCTCGGCTTGTATCGCGTGCAGCCTCGGCATAGTGTCCAGCGCGCCGCCAGCCATCAGTTCCGAGAATCCCTTCCAGCATCCCATAAGGAGGCTGCCGTTTCCGACCGGAATGACTATGTGATCCGGCAGAGGCGACATCTGGGCGGCCACCTCGTAGGCGAAGGTCTTCGTTCCTTCGACGAAGTAGGGACTGAGGTTGTGAGAAGCATAGACCAACCCGTTCTCGCGCTGGAACCCGACCGCCGCATCCGTGCTGGCCTCCCTCGGACCCGGAACCGCGTGCGTCCGTGCCTCGTAAACCCGAATCTGTCCCAGCTTCGCCACCGGCGCGGTACTGGGCGCAAAGACGTGAGCCTTGATACCCGCCCTAGCGGAATAGGCGGATACCGACGCTCCAGCGTTGCCGGAGGAATCCTCGACGACTTCGGTCACCCCGTGCTCAGCGGCCACGGACAGCATCGTCGCCGTCCCACGATCCTTGAAAGAGCCGGTCGGGTTCATGAACTCCAGCTTGCCGAACAGGTCGGTGGCTCCCAGGGATTCCGAGATCCTGGGCAAGGAGACTATCGGGGTGTCGCCTTCTCCCATAGACACCCCGGGGACATGAGAGTGGTACGGAACAGGTACATCGAATCCTGACCAACGTATCGTATGTCCGGCGTCGGGCTTGTACTCGACATCCAGAGGGGCGCCGCATTCCCCGCATCCCAGAGTGTGCATATCCGCCCTGTGAGACCTTCCACATTCAGTACAGACCAGGCTGATGTGAGACAAACGAACTTTCTCCCTCGTTTCCAATCCACGCGCGTCAATCTGATAACATTGTACCAGTCGTAATCGTCCGAACTCGCGCCATCCGCATGGTTGGATAACGCAAAGATAATAGGAAGTACAGACATGGCAACTCTAACGGCCCCCGTCGCGTTGGTCGGTAAGACCACTGAGTCCCCCGATGCCGTCGTGTTCAGGGGCGACGGCGAACCGAAGACTCCCGAACTCATGGTCAGGAGACTGGCGGAAATAGCCGATGGCACAGGGATTGAGGCGGACAACTATTCGCTGGGTGGAGTGGTTGAGGAAGTCGAGAAACGGCTGGCCGCCATTCTGGGCAAAGAGGCGGCGGTCTTCATGCCGACCGGCACACTGGCAAACCATCTCGCCATCCGCAATCAATGTGGGCGCGGGCAACGCGCCATAGTCCAGGAACAGAGTCACATCTACCACGACATCGGCGACTGCGTTCAGCAGTTAAGCGGAATCAATCTAATACCCCTTGCGAATAAGCGACCATATTTCAGGTTGGAAGAAGTCAAGGCCGCAGTCGAGACTTCGGTGTCAGGCAGAGTTCTCACTCCCGTGGGCGCACTGGTAATCGAGAGTCCTGTCCGGCGTCAGCATGGTCAGATTATGCCATTCGACGTAATGAGGGAGATCACAGAGTACTGTGCGGCAAACTCCATACGCACGCATTTGGACGGCGCGAGACTGTTTATGATGAGCGCGGCAACCGGGATTCCACCGGAAGAATACTCCGGCCTGTTCGACACCGTGTATGTTTCGCTGTACAAGTATTTCGGTGCGCCGTTCGGAGCGATCCTAGCGGGAACGGAGGAATTCTGCCGAGACCTCTACCATGACCGGCGTATGTTCGGTGGGGGACTCTCGAACACGTCGCTGGCGGCCGCTCTTGCCCTGCAAGGGATGGAGGGATTCGAGGAGCGGTTCGCCGAGGCGATGTCGAAGGCCGAAGCGTTGTTCGTCGAGTTGAACCGTCTGGACGGTATGAACGTAGAATCCTACAAGCACGGCTCGAACATATTTCCGATTACGCCGGACGCGAACGTGGATGTCGAGAAACTCATTGAGGAACTTGCGAATTCTTCGGTGTTCGTCAATACCGATGAAGGAAACCCCTCCAAAATCCATCTGACTGTCAACACGACCATATTGCGCCAATCCAACGAAGATATAACCCGAGCATTCGAGGCGGCGTTGAACATTGCTCGATCATGATTCAGTACGAGTCGTCCGGAACTATATTCAGAGGACGGGCGACAGGATAAACAACAGGTACGGCGGCATAATAGACCGGATTCGGCGGATATTCGTCGTCGAGCTCACCATCAGGGTCTTCAGGGAGATGTCTGAGGACGACCTCACCCACATGGCCGCTGGCGTCGCCTACTACGCGCTCTTCTCGCTATTCCCGCTCGTCATTGGGATGATAACGGTGTTCAGCTATTTTCTGGAGCCGGAGCAAATCCAGGCGAACATATCCGGCGCGATAGGCGGGTTTCTGCCGGGCTCTGAGCAGTTCGTACAGGACAATATCGAGGGCATACTGAACATACGGAGCGCGCTGGGGCTGTTCTCCTTCCTGGGCTTGCTGTGGTCGGGCAGCGCGATGATGGGGGCGCTCGACCGCGCTATCAACCGCGCCTGGGACATACACAACGACAGGCCGTTCTATATAGGCAAGCCCAGGCACATCCTCATGGTGATAAGCGTGGGCATCATGTTCCCGATTTCGATGTCCAGCGCGGCAGTTGTCAGGACTGCGCAGGAACTGCCCAATTTGAATTTCCCGGTCGTCGGATTCGTGATTGACAACATGGGGTATATCATCCTCCAGGGCATGTCTTTCTTCCTGATGCTGATGATATTCCTGATGATGTACAAGATGGTTCCCAACACGAAGACTTACTGGAGATATGTATGGCCGGGCGCGCTAGTGGCCGCAATCCTGTTCGAGACATCCAAGAACCTGTTCATCCTGTATCTGGAACAGTTTGCGTCATATCAGAACGTGTACGGTTCGGTAGCGCCCGTTATCGTGCTTCTGTTCTGGGCTTACGTCAGCAGCTTCATCGTTCTGATGGGAGCGGAGCTATGCTCCGAGTACGAGCGTCTCAAGCACAACGTGGAACGGGGAACCGTCAGGCAAGACAGACACAATCCAGACGCGGCAGCGGTACAGAATGTTCCCGTCCGAGCCGAGACGGAGGACGCTGCTCGGTAGGACCGCGCCCTTCATATCGCGTGATCGTTCTTCTAGTATAGAATCCAGCTGGTGTTGCCATACTCAGCCTGCCTCCAACCCCTGTATTCCCGCTTTCGTGGGAATGACTGAATTGTAGTTGAGGTTTCACCCCCATCCTAACCTTCCCCCGTCAAGGGGGAAGGGACTTTTTTCAACATACAGATGACGAATAGCAGTTGGAATATGGCATCTTCACATAGATTTGGTGCTAGTCCGGGTTCCAGTCGGGGTCGGAGTGGGCGTCCAGGTACTCTTCGTCCAGCTCGACACCAAGGCCCGGCGTCTCCGACAGATGAAGCGTACCGTCGCGTATGTCCAGCGGCTCGGAGATTATCCTGTTGTGGACGTCGAGGGCCGCATGGTTGAACTCCAGCTTGTAGAAGTTGGGGACCGTCATCATGACGTGAGCGCCGGCGAGGATGTTCACGGGGCCGCTCGCGTCGTGCGGACTCACCGGGATGTAGAAGGACTCGGCAAGGTTCGCTATCTTTCGCATTTCGCTTATGCCGCCGCACCACAGTATGTCAGGCATCAGGTACTCGGCCAGCCTGTCGGTGAGTATCGGAACGAAGTCCCAGCGGTGGTACAGCCGCTCCCCTACACACAGCGGCACGTCAACCGCATCCCGGACGGCGCGAAGTGCGTCGTTGCTATTAGGCTGGACCGGCTCCTCAAACCAGCCAATGTCGTAGGGCTCGAGTTTGCGTGCCATTCGTATGGCGGTCGGAACGTTGAAGTTGCCGTGCGCGTCTATCAGGATTTCCACGTCCGGGCCGACTGCCTCACGCATCGCGGCTATCGTGTCCGCGCCGAGCGCCGCGCCCGCCGGAGAGATTTCGCCCTTCATGTAGCGGCGGTGGTGCTGGCGCATCTCGGGCATGAACGGATCGGTCTTGAGAGCCGTGAAGCCCTCGCCGGCGAGCTCCCTGGCCTGGTCAGCGGCCCTGTCCGGGTCACCGGGGGTTACGTGTGTGTACATCGGGACGTCGTCCCAGACCGGGCCACCGAACAGTTCGTAGATCGGGCGATCCATCACCTTGCCCTTGATGTCCCATAACGCGATGTCAATGCCGCTGAGAAGCGTGGTCACGAATCCACCGAAGCCGCCGCCGCCCGTGAAGCGGCGATATAACTTGTGCCAGATGCGGTCTATGTACTGCGGATCCTCGCCGATGAGCGACTCGCGGAAGTCGTCGCCTACGGTGGAGCTGCGCAGGAAGCGGGCCATATTGCCCACTATAATGCTCCCGCCACCGCCGGAACTGGTAGCCTCCCCGATGCCGGATATACCTTCGTCGGTATCTATCCTGAAGAAGACGAAGGAGCGTCCCCGCGGCTCCGGTCTTGTAACCCAAACTTTCAAATCTGTAATCTTCATAGTAAGCTCCTACATTGTCGGAACGTGTGGGCACGAGAGCCGCGCCTCCAGCTGCGTCAATACACTTAACACAAATCAGGACAGTCTGAAACCATGCTCAAACTAGATGTCGTACTGCCCGGACTCAACGAAGAGGAGGGTCTGGAGAACACCGTGCAGACCCTATCTGCCTTTGTGCGGGAGCATATGAGTGAGTACGACTGGCGAATCGTGATCGCGGACAACGGCTCCACCGATGCGACGCCGAAGATCGGGCGGCGTCTGGCTGGGGAGCATGAGCGTGTGGAGTACCTGTGGCTGGAGCAGCGCGGACGTGGTCGCGCCCTCAAGCACGCCTGGACTCAGAGCGACGCGGACGTGGTCGCCTACATGGACATGGATCTGTCCACCGACCTGGAGTATCTTCCCCGTCTAGTCTTGGCGGTCGCCGAGGACGGAAAGGACGTGGCGATTGGTTCACGGCTGAAGCGCGGCGCTCAGGTGATAGGACGCTCGCCGAAACGCGAGTTAATTTCCCGCTGCTACAGCCTCATCTTCAGGACGATGTTCCTGACCGGATTTCAGGACGCGCAGTGCGGCTTCAAGGCGGTGGGCCGCAGAGCGGTAGAAGAGGTACTCCCGCTGGTGAAGGACACGGGCTGGTTCTTCGACACCGAGCTTCTGATTCTGTGCGAGAAGAACGGGTACAGCGTTGAGGAAGTCCCTGTGAGGTGGGTGGACGACCCGGACAGTAGGGTGAGGATCGTAAGCACGGCATACGAGGACCTGAAGGGACTGGCCCGTCTGCGATTCGGCGGCCTGAGGGAGTCGCGTATAATCCTGGGCAGGCTAAGGCAAGACTCATAGCGGGGTGGACATATGCACGCTTTCTTCTGGCTTCTGATTTTCGTGGCGTCCCTGTGGGTAGTAGAGATAGCGGACGCGCTTACCAACCTGAACCTGGACCAGTACGGCATTTTGCCCCGCAATGTGACGGGACTGCGAGGGATTCCTCTAAGCCCGTTCCTTCACGGCGACTTCAGCCACCTGATTTCGAATACGGGGCCTCTGGTCGTGCTTGGCGGCCTGATTTCCCTGCGCGGGCATAGCAGGCTGTTCTGGTCGTCGGTCTTCATCACGCTGGTGGGCGGCGCCCTGGTGTGGCTCACAGCGGGGATAGTAACAGGCTACGGCATCCACATCGGGGCGAGCGGGCTGGTGTTCGGATACTTCGGGTATCTGGCGGCTCGCGGGTTGTACGAGCGCAGCCTGAGTTCTATCCTGATATCCATTGCGGTGATCGCGGTGTATGGCACGATCATATTCGGGATTCTGCCGACAAACGAATTCGTATCGTGGGAGGGGCACCTGTTCGGGCTGATAGCGGGTGTGCTATACGCGGGTCTGGTGGGCAAGGATGATCGGGAAGCGAAGAAGGGCGAACGGGATGATTAGGCCGGTTGGAAAGTGTTCGAGCCATTACCTGTCATGCTCTAAGACATTGGCCTGAGTTGATGTTCGCTATCGAGTACGCGCTCTCCCCGATCCATGCTCAACCAAGGTCGGAGAGATGTTTCTCTCGCTGTCGTGACCTGAGAATGGGTGAGTAACAATAACTGTGTCGGAGTGCTTAGTTGGACAGTTAGAGGTCAACGGCTCCTCATCCCCCATCCCTTCACTCGCGCTCTTGAAGTATCACACCAAGGTTTCTGACGTGCCTGTTCAAGATTGTCGGGCCGAGCGCGAATAGCGTGACTAACGTCCCACCTATAGCCACAGCCGCTGAAACTCCTACGAGCTCTGCTATCGCTCCCGTCTGAAATGCGCCGAGAGGCCCGATGTACCACGTAATGCTGGTAAAACCCATGACCCTGCCGCGCATGTTGGCCGGCACCAGTTGCTGAAGCGAGCTTATGATCGCCACCACGTATATCGAGCTCGTCGCTCCCATGACGAACATCAGCGCCAGGGCAAGAGGGTACGATCCCACGTGCTGTGAAGTCAGGGCGAACACCGTAACGGACAGGCCGAACGCCAGCCCGCCACCCACCACCATCGGACCGCGATACGATGACCCGCTCATGGATCCCAACGCGAGGATCGCCATCAGCGCGCCCACTCCGCCCACGCTCATAAGAACTCCCTGCCCGTCGGCGCCGACTTCGAGAACATCGACCGCGAACGCGGGCATCATCTGCAAGTAGGACATGCCGAAGAAGCTGTTGAAGAACAGCGTCGCGATAAGGAACCTAAACAGCGTATTGCCACCGATGAACCTCAGTCCCTCAGCCATGTCCCGCAGGGGGTTGCCGACGCCGGAGGCCGGTATCTTCGGGACGTCGAGCATGAGCAGGACCAGCGTCATGGCGACGAAGCCCGCGCCGGACACGAAGAAGACCGTCGCGGTGCCGGCAAGGCTGACGACCAGACCGGCCAGAGCGGGCACGACTATTCGCGTGCCTTCCCAGGCCACCTGGTCGAGGGCCACGGCGCTCACGATGGTCTTGCGGGGTATCAGATGAGGATAGAGTGCATCGTGGGCAGGCTGCCCGAATGCGTCCACCGCGCCTGTGACGACGGCAATCAATATGATGTGCCAGACCCGGACCGTCTCGGTCAAGATCAGCGCGGCGAGCGCAAATACCAAAACGGCGATGACGAGCTGGGTTACGAGTATGAGCTTTCGCTTGTCCAGCTTGTCTGCGAACACGCCGCCAAACTGGTTCAGCGCAATCGCCGCCGAGGCGTTTGCCAGTCCGACGTACCCAAGGTAGAGAGGCGACCCTGTCAACTCGAAAACCAGCCAGCCCTGCCCGAACCAAAGCATCTGATAACCACCCACGGAGGCCAGGGTACCCAGCCAGTAAGCGCGGTATCTGGCATACCTGAGCGCGGGAGGTATGTTGAACAACCTGGCTATTATTGTCCCCTCATAATTTTGTCTACTGGCAATTCATACAGATCATAGATTTGGCTTCGCGTGGATGCCGTTCCGCAGCGGAATTGGAGAGGCGGCCCGTTCCCGGCCCGCCTCTGTCTGATGGTATCAGACGGCTGGTCATACGGTCGCGAACTCCGGCTCACGGACGATCTTGGAAAATCCCAATGAGGAGCCGTCTTCAGTTGTGTCCGCGGTGATGTGATCGCCCTCTGTGAACTCGCGGGCGAGTATCTTGCGCGAGAGTGGGTTTTCTATGAAACGCTGGACCGCGCGACGTAGCGGCCTCGCGCCGAATATCCTGTCGTAGCCTTCGCGGGCGAGCCAGTCGCGGGCGTCGTCGGTCAGCTCGATGGTTACACCGTGCTCGGACAAGCGATTCGCCACTTCGGACACGCTGATGTCAACGACCTGCCGGATCTGCTCCTCGGTGAGCGGGTCGAAGATTATAGTGGCGTCTATGCGGTTCAGGAACTCCGGCCTGAAGGCGCGTTTGAGGGATTCTTCGGCGGCGGCGTGGCGGCGCTCCCTGTCGTCGCCGTTGGAGTCGCGCAGGAATCCGACCTGCTGTACAGGGTCCAAGCCGGTGCCCAGGTTGCTGGTCATAATCACGAGCGTGTTGCGGAAGTCCACGGTCCTGCCGTGACCGTCGGTCAGCCGTCCGTCTTCCAGGATCTGGAGCAGAATGTTGAACACGTCTGGATGCGCCTTTTCGATCTCGTCGAACAGTATGACGCGGAACGGGCGACGACGCACGGCCTCGGTAAGCTGACCGCCCTGGTCGAAACCGATGTAGCCGGGCGGCGCGCCTATGAGCCGCGAAACCGTGTGTTTCTCCATGTGCTCGGACATGTCAAGACGAACCATGTTCTGCTCGTCGTCGAAGAGGTACTCGGCGAGGGAGCGAGCGAGTTCGGTCTTGCCGACTCCAGTCGGACCGAGGAAGATGAAGCTGCCGATGGGCCGCTTGGGATCCTTCAGGCCGGCGCGGGCGCGACGAACGGCGTCGGAGACCGCGACGATGGCTTCCTCCTGGCCGATGACGCGCTCGTGCAGCCGCTCCTCCATGTGCAGCAGTTTTTCGGCCTCGCTTTCGAGCAGGCGGTCAACGGGGATTCCCGTCCAGGTGGCGATTAGTTTGCCGATGTGCTCGGGGGTGACCACCATCTCCATTTCGGCGCTGGGGACCTGGGCACGGCGGGTTTCATATTCCTCTATGAGACGGAGACGCTCGGAGCGGAGTTGGGCAGCCAACTCGTATTCGGCGCGCTGGGAGGCGGCCTGTTCCTCGTCCAGCAGGCGGTTGGTGCGCGCCTCGGTTTCTACCAGGTCGGAGGGCCTGGCCTGAGCCTCTATGCGGAGGCGAGAAGCGGACTCGTCTATGAGATCAACCGCCTTATCGGGCAGAAGGCGGTCCGAGATGTATCGCTGGCTGAGGTTCACGGCGGCCTCAACAGCCTCATCGGTGATCTCCACCTTGTGATGGGCCTCATACTTGGGACGCAGTCCCTTCAGCATCTCCAACGCGACTTCGGTGTCAGGCTCCTCGACCAGCACAGGCTGGAAGCGCCTTTCGAGCGCTGCGTCGCGCTCTATATAGCGTCGGTACTCGTCCTCCGTCGTTGCGCCGACGACCTGGAGTTCGCCGCGTGCGAGCGCGGGCTTCATCATGTTGGAGGCGTCAATGGAGCCCTCGGCGGCCCCGGCTCCGACGACGGTGTGGAGCTCGTCTATGAACAGGATGATTTCGCCCTGGGCCTCACGTATCTCGTCCATGACGGACTTGAGGCGTTCCTCGAACTCGCCTCTGAATTTGGCGCCGGCGACGAGCGCGCCCATGTCGAGCGCAAGCACGCGCCTGTCTCTGACTTCATCGGGCCCGTCGCCGGATACTATGGACTGGGCAAGTCCCTCGGCAATGGCGGTCTTGCCGACGCCCGCTCCGCCAATCAGGACCGGGTTGTTCTTGGTGCGGCGGATGAGCGTCTGCATGACGCGGTGTATCTCGACCTCGCGCCCTATAACCGGGTCCAGTTTCCCGCTGGTGGCCAGCTCTGTCAGATCAATCGTGTAACGCTGGAGCCCACCGTAGCGACTCTCGGCCCTTTCGTCAGTGACGCGGTGGGAGCCGCGCATTTTCTGAAGGGCCTGATAGACCTTCTCGGTATCTATGCCGAATTCCCTGAGGACATAGGCAACGGGGCCGCCCTCCTCTTGGGTCAGGGCGATCAGGAGATGCTCGGAGCTAACGAACTCATCGTTGAAGCGGTCGGCCTCAGCCTTCGCGCGGGCGAGGGCGCGCTCGGCCCTCGGTGTCATGAAGACCTGGTTGGACTCGCGGGCGAGCTTTGGTGCGGTGTCCAGTAGGGCGTGAAGCCGGGCGCGCATTGCGTCCGCCGACGGTCCCAGTTCGTTCAGCGTGGCGGCCGGAACTCCTTCCTCCTGTTGGAGGAGAGCCATTAAGATATGCTCTGCGTCCCACTGGGCATGACGGTAGCGGCGCATTATCTCCTGCGACTCGCGAAGGACTTCGCGCGCCTGTTCTGTGAAATTCTCGGGACGTAGTACCATGATGAGTTCCTTTTCAATTGTCAGTTTTCAATGCAGGTGAGGATATATGAATATATTGTAGCAATAGACTTGATATGAGACAACTCATCTTGGACTCGCTTAGGGAAAAATGGTTAACACTAGGCGGACTGATGGGTGAGTTGTGTTAGAATTGGGCGGGAACCGGTAATTCAGACTTGGGAGCAGACGCGGACGCCGTTGATAATAGACATTCATACTCACACCTACCCTACTTCGGTTGACAGTTTCATTGATGCGGATGAGCTTATAGAGGAAGCCAAACGCCTTGGACTAGACGGAGTCTGCATTACCGATCACGACGGGTTCTGGGACCACCGGGAGGTGGAGGATCTCTCGAAGCGGCACAATTTCCTGGTGCTGCCGGGCTGCGAGGTTACGACGGAGGAAGGGCACGTGCTGGTGTACGGGTTGCGGCGGTACATCTTCGGCATGCACAGAGCTGGCTTCGTGAAGGACAAGCTGGACAGGGAGAACGGCGCGATGGTGGTGGCGCATCCCTACCGGCGAACGTATCGCAAAGAGGCCGATGTCAACTCCGAGGCATATCGAGAAATGCTGGAGCGCGCGTCGCGCAACGACGTGTTCGACATGGTAAACGCCGTGGAGTTGCTGAACGGGCGCGGGTTGCCGGAAGAGAACGCTTTCAGTCATGATCTGGCGGACTGGTTCGGGCTGCCGGGCACCGGAGCGAGCGACGCGCACAGACTGGAGGACGTTGGAACCTATGCGACGGAGTTCGAGCGGAGGATTACGTGCCTGGACGATCTCATCGTGGAGCTACAGGCTGGCCGGCACAAGCCGGTTATCCTGGATAGGGGCCGGGAGCCGCAGCGGAGGATACAGTTCGAGATGTCGGCGGCGGCGGGGTGAGTGTCTGAAACAAGATATACGGGATGCCTGGATGGGCTGGATGCGTTGTTCAGAATGAGCCTTGTATCTTTGGGACGGTCACCCTCACCCTAGCCCTCTCCCTTGAGGGAGAGGGGACTTTCGCGCCGCGTGCGCATTGACTTAACGGAGTCTTTAGGGGAAGGCAGCACAGCGATGCCACCTTTGTTGGAGATACGAAACCTTCACACCTACTTTGCCACCCGTGAGGGAGTCGTGAAGGCGGTGAACGGTGTGTCACTGTCGCTCGAGGAGAACAGCGTACTCGGCGTGATGGGAGAGAGCGGGTCCGGAAAGACGATGACCGCGCTGTCCATCATGCGACTGGTGCCATTCCCGGGAAAGGTAGTGGGCGGCGAGATACTGTATGAAGGGCGCGACCTCCTGAGTCTGAAAGACGACGAGATGCGTCATATCAGGGGACGGGAGATTTCGCTCGTGTTCCAGGACGCGACTTCGGCTCTGAATCCGGTTATCACTATCGGCAAGCAGGTCGAGGAGCTCATGCTGGAGCACACCGGCATGAGCAAACGGCAAGCACGAGACATCGCGGTTGATCTTCTCTCCAATATGGGGATACCGGACGCCGGAGGTATGCTCAACAGGTATCCGTTCCAGTTGAGCGGCGGAATGGCGCAGCGCGTAATGATGGCGATTGGGGTAGCGCTGAGGCCGAGGGTGCTGATAGCCGACGAGCCGACCTCCAACCTGGACGTTACCCTACAGGCGGAGATTCTCCAGAGGATGCGCGAATTGCGGCAGGAGAGCAAAACGGCGATCATGCTGGTTACTCACGACCTGGGAGTGATCGCGCAGATGGCGGAGAAGGTGGCCGTGATATACGGCGGCTACGTGGTTGAGTTCGCGGACACTGTAACGCTGTTCCGACGTCCGATGCACCCGTACACGTCAGGCCTGTTCCAGTCGGTGCCCAGGTTGGACGCCGCAGGCCAGAGACTTCAGCCGATGACGGGCGCGCCGCCGCAGATGTTGGACCCGCCGGACCAGTGCCCATTCCTGCATCGTTGCACCAAGGCGACAGTGGAATGTCGCACGAGTCCCAGGCCGCCATTGTTAGAGGTGGAAGCCGGTCATACGCTGGCGTGCTACAACCCGGTGGAGATAGAGGAGAGCGCGGCGGATTAGGGTGGAGACTGTCCCCAAGAGCTTCACCCCCGTCCTAACCTTCCCACATCGAGGAGGAAGGGACTTTTGACTCCCCTTGTTAAGGTCGCGGTTAGATTGCCAGGGATTCGATGAGATAGTCGGGACGTTCGGATTCGGGCAGTTGAGACACGTCGTAGCCTGTGACGCCGGTGCTTATGAGCGCGGACGCTATTCCGAAGTCGTTCGCACCCTTGATGTCGGTCTCGATCTGGTCGCCGATCATCACCATGTCCATTGTTGCGCTGCGACTGTACGCTTCACGGTATATAGCGGGATGGGGTTTGCCGAGCCGCGTGAAGCGCAAGTCGGGTCTGACAGGGTATCGGAGCGCAAGCGCGGACTCGAATATCAAGGCCACAGAGCCGCTGGCGAAGCCGAATCCGTCGCCTTCTGGGTAGATCAGGTCGGGGTTGGGAAGGATCAGGCTCACGGACTCCCTCGCGTCGATCTTGCGGAACAGCGCGCTGAGAACCGTGTCGGCCGCTTCCAGGAACGGGAATCCCGACTGGTCGCCTATCACCAGCACGTCGAAGTCGGCTTCATACGGGACGACGCAGCCACCGGCAACCTCAACGTAACGAAGGCTGTCCGGCGGACCCAGTACGACGCAGCGCGAACCGGCAAGGTCGTGTTCAGCAAAGTAGCCCGTGAGCAGACTCCCCGACGTTATTATTCGGCTCTCATCTATCGGGAGACCCAGCGATCCATAGCTGGCGGCCCTGGTCTCGGCCAGAGCGGACGAATCGTTGGTGAGAACGAAGTAAGGCTTGTTCAGGGTGTGGAGCAGTTCGACAGCCGCCGGCGCCTCGGGCTCAACTGAGTTCGATCCGGCCAGGACCCCATAGGCATCGAACAGAATCGTGGAATAGCGGTCTGCCAGTTCCCGGAATGTCGTCTGAGGTATCCGCGCCATCAGCTACTGGGCCATGTATCCGCCGTCTATGATTATCTCCGAGCCAGTTACGTACGAGGACTCTTCTGAGGCCAGGAACAGCGCGCCGTAGGCGACCTCCTCCGGCTTGCCGTAACGTCCCATTGGTGTGTTATCAGCGACGGTGTAGTCGCCGATGCGCTCCGCATTGGCGCGACCATCGGCGGTCATCGGCGTCTCTATCGGCCCTGGGTGTATCGTATTGACGCGGATTCCATCCGAGGCGTGCTGGACAGCAGCGGACTTGGTGAAGATGCGCACCGCTCCCTTGGAGGCATTGTACACCGCGCTCACCGTGTCCTGGCCTATGTTGCCGCTAATGGAGGATATGTTCACGATGGAGCCGCCCGTTCCCTGCTCTTTCATCTGGGCTATGGCGGCTTTTGTGCCAAAGAAGACACCCTTGGCGTTGATGTCCATGACGCGGTCCCAGGCTTCGACGGTCGTGTCCTCAATGGAGTTCCTGTACGCGATACCGGCATTGTTGACCACGATATCCAGCTTTCCAAACTGTTCTATCGTCTGCCTGATGGCAGCGTCCCATTCGGACTGCTGAGTGACATCCAGTCGGACGAATATGGCATCTCCGCCCGTCTCGTTGATTTCGGCCTCGGTCTGCTGGCCTTCTTCCTCCAGCACATCGGCAATGACTACCTTTGCGCCCTCGCGGGAGAAGAGCTTGGCCTCGGCGGCTCCCATGCCCCTCGCTCCTCCGGTAATCAGGGCAACTTTGCCTTCGAGTCTCATAGTGGTCCTCCTGGGGAGATAGGATAAGAGATTAGTCCACTCTGACGGACATTATACTCTACTTGCGGACGGCGTATGAACCTGGCTTAATCCCTTTCGCGGCTGACTGTTACAGCAGTGTGCAGGCCGCCACGCACTTTGTAGTCGAGCGATATGGTCATGCGATGTGGACTGCACAGAGCGAACAGGTCGTTAAGGATGCGGTTGGCGGCGTGTTCCTGCACGATTCCGACGCCGGTATAGCTGAGCAGGTAGTATTTGAGCGACTTGAGTTCGATGCAGGTCCGGTCCGGCACGTAGGTGATGATCAGTTCGCCGAAATCGGGCAGGTTCGTCCAGGGGCAGACGGCGGTGAATTCGTCTGTGTCTATTACGACCTCGGCCCCGCTGTCGGGATAGTCGTAGTCAAAGGCGAGCAGGCAGCCGATGTCTATGTCCTCTTCAGTGCGGACCGGCTGGACATGGACGTCGTTCAGGCTTTCGTATTGCTGCTGAAGTTGTTCTATTGTAGCCATTCAATACCTCGATTGCTGCCGCTGCGACTACCACGGGCTCAGCGACCCTTACTCCGACTGTTTGCAATAGCTAAATTATAGTTATACTTTCGGAGGAGGGTCAATTTCGATGCCAGAGCCAACAGAGATCAAGACCGAGCGACTGCTCTTGCGTCCTTTCAGACTCAAGGACGTTGACGACGTGTATGCCTACGCGAAAGAACCGGAATTCAGTCGCTTTCTGCCGCTGCCGTCTCCCTACGAGTATATACACGCTGAAACCTACGTTGCTGCATCGTTCCTTACCGCGTGGAATGTTCAGCCAAGATTCGCGATCAGTTTTGACGGAAGGGTCATCGGCGGTATCAACATCAGGATAGACCCGGCAAGCCAGACAGCCGAACTTGGTTATGGTATCGCCAGCGCCCATTGGGGCAAGGGTTTCACAGTCGAGGCCGCTGCCGCGGTCATAGACTGGTCATTCAAGAACTTCGACATTGCAAAGGTCAGCGCCCGGGCGGATATTCTGAATCGGCAGTCCTGGAGGGTGATGGAGAAGCTCGGCATGAAGAGGGAGGGAATTCTGAGAAGCCAGGAACCGCCCAACCCGGTCACCCCGGATGAGCGAGTGGATATGGTCCACTACGGGATACTCAGGGAAGAGTGGGAGCGGCAAACTGTACGATAGCCGTTCACAAGGTCAGGACGCCGAATTCAACTCGGACTTTGCTGTCCGTGTACGGGGAGTCGTCAAGTCGTTCGGGCGGACACGGGTTCTGCGCGGCATTGATCTCGATGTGCCCTGGGGACAGACTCTGAGCCTGGTGGGCGCGAATGGATCGGGCAAGACAACGCTGCTGAAGATACTGGCGACGCTCTCCAAGCCCGATTCGGGACAGATCCTGGTCGGCGGACTCAGTTCTGATATAAGTGGGGCCGCGCTCAGGAAGCAAATCGGCGTAGTCACTCACGATCCGCTCTTGTACGACGACCTGACGGCGCGAGAGAATCTGAGATTCTACTGTCGAATGTTCGACGTGCCAGATGCAGACGAGCGAGTTGAGTCCGTGGCCGAAATGGTGGGAATGGAGGCCAGACTGGACCAGAGAATCGGCTCCATGTCGCACGGTATGAAGAAGCGCTTCAGCATCGCGCGCGCGCTTCTTCACGACCCGCCTATACTTTTGATGGATGAACCGGAGAGTGGGCTCGACTATGAGGCTGCAAACCTTCTGGATAAGATAATTTCCGAGCGTACCGACCCACGCCGCGCGATTGTAATGACGACCCACGACATCGAACGCGCTGTCCGTCTTGGCGACAGCATGGCCGTCCTATCGGATGGGCGAGTGTCATATTCAGGGGATGCTAAGTCGGAGACTGCGCGTGAAGCCTATCTTGGGCAATCGGAGTCTGTCACATGATCGGCTACCTGCGACCGATGTTCGCCATACTGGTTAAGGATCTGCTGCTCGAACTCCGAACCAGAGACATCCTGTTGTCCATGGTCCTTTTCGGGCTTCTGGTCATCGTGGTGTTCAACTTCGCCATTGATCCGACTCCCAGAATTGTGGCCGCAGTGGCTCCCGGAATTCTGTGGGTATCGTTCACATTTGGTGGAGTGCTGGGACTGAATCGCTCCTTTGGACTGGAGAAAGACCGGGGGAACCTTCACGGGTTGATGTTAGCTCCGGTCAGCAGAGACGCTCTGTACTTCGGCAAGATGCTGGGCAACTTTCTATTCATGGTGATCGTGGAGGCTATCGTATATCCGGCGTTTGCCATCATCTTCAACCTGCCGCTGTGGGTTCCCGAACTGATACCGATCATTCTGCTGGCGACGCTGGGGATAAGCGCTGTGGGGACGATATTCAGCGCCATGTCGGTCAACACCCGGTCGCGCGAGGTGATGCTGCCGGCGCTCTTTTTCCCGGTGATAGTTCCTGTCATAATAGGGGCTGCGGAGGCGACTGGATTGGTCTTTGACTCACAGGACGATGCGAATCTGGCGCGATGGGCAACGTTCCTGGCAGTATTCGACGCGGTGTTTCTGGTGGTCTGTCCGGTGGTCTTTGGAATGATATTAGAAGAATGAGAAAAACATGACCAGAATCCCCAACGACGTCCTGCAAGAAATATACGGACATGCACGCGACGAGTTTCCAAACGAATGCTGCGGCTGGCTGACAGGATCCAGAGACAGTGAAGAGGCCGCGCGAGTTCGGCGGGCGACGAACGCCTACGCCCCTGCGACTCACCCTACAGCCTCAGACCGGACGGCGGAGACCGCGTATGTCATAGATGGCGACGATCTGCTCGAATTGAATCGCACTCTCGATGGTGAGGAGCCTCCACTGGTGATTTACCACTCTCATCCAAACGGACGGGCCTACTTCTCAGAGACCGACCGGCGCGTCGCTACCGACCCCTGGGGTGACGGCCCTGCATACCCTGTGAAGCAACTTGTGGTCGGGATTGACGCAGACCGGGTCGTAGAAGCCCGTCTCTTTGAGTGGGACGACTCAGTAAGGCGATTCGAGCCGGTGGCAGAGTTTCGGGGCGCAGAGATTTAGAGAACCCTCTTGAGTGCCTGGCGGAGTTCTTCGAGGGGTGTGAATCCCTCGAACCGCCCGGATATGACGCCATCTCTATCTATTACGAACGACCACTCGGTGCTGGGGATGTTCCACTCCCTCGCAACGGGGGACAGGACGGCGCGGCCCAGGTCGCCTTGGATCTCTTCGGGATTGTCGTAGTAGTCAATGTGGACGAAGTTGGCCTGGTCGGGAAACTCGTTCTTCAGGTCTCTCAGAACCTCGACCTGTGGTCCGCAGACCGCGTTGGTGCAGAACGCGGGACTCGCCATAACAATGACAGTCGGCAGGCCGTTCTCTATCGCCTCAGCGATGGATACCTGGTACAGGTCCTCATCCTGCATCGAGCCAGTGGTGAGTTGGGACAGTCGCTCGACATCCTTCGCTGTCTTGCTGCGACTTGGGAGCGCAGGGTCGCCAACCGATGGCGCGTGGGTCTCTTCCGGCACGTCGAAGGAGAGAGTCGCCTTCTTAGGAAGTCCGTCGTCTCCAAGCGCAGTTGCACGGATGGTCCATTCACCAGGCTGATCAAAATTCAGCTTCGTAACGTACAGGCCACGCTCCACCAGCGGGAAGGGATGGAACAGGGCCAACGCCGTCTGTACAGGATCGTCAAGCGCGTCCCCTTGAGGCTCATAGAAAGACTGGACGGTTGCCGACGGAGCCTTCACCAATCCAGTCTGGGACGTAAGCGCGAAGGCAATCCGGTGCCTGCCCGTGGAGATGTCCGGCGTAGCGAAGATGGCCTGGAGTCCGTCTTCCGAAACAGGACCCTTGATTAGAGGAATTTCCTCCGGAGGGGCTGCGCTCGCGGACGGAGTTGTTGGAAAATTCGGTGTACTTTCAGAGGGTTGAGAACAAGCGACGATCAGCGCCCCAAACAAAGTAAGCAGAAGTATAGGGGCAGTCTCGAATAGTTGTCGGGAAGTCATTCTTTGGAGAAACATCTTGCGTCAGGAATTTCTGCCCGGCTCGCCACCTTCATACGAGCCGAACGTAAATGCGAAGACCGTGAAGTCCGGCGAGTTGGAAGTCAGCCTTAGTTCCCCACCCCCAAACTCCTCTTTGTTTACGAGGAAGTACATCCGGGACTCATCAACATTGACGAAGCTGTTTCCTTCCGAGTCGTACATGATGTCCTTGCCTGCCTGTTCCTCCGGCACTGGACCGTCATCTAGGTAGATTCTGACCTGGTAGGGCTCACCGGGCACGCCACCTTCTTCCCCTTCGCCGTGGGATTCGGGCGACATAACCACGTTCACGCTCGTTCCGTAGAATTTCAACGCTATGTAGTCTTCGTAGTCTTCCGTCTCTCGAGCGTGGACGATACTTTCCAGTGTGTTGAGCCATAGACCGTTCAGGTACAGAAAGTGGTTTATGTACTCGCCAGGGTCTTCGTACATGACCCTGGCGTCGGGGGCTTCATAGTACTCGACGTGTCTCACATACGGCGGCACTTGCTGCGCCATAAGAGCGCCGTAGTTTCTTTCGTATCCCGCATAGAGTTCACGCGTCTGGCTTTCCTCAATGGTCGCGACCCTTGATCCCTCGGCGCGTGCGGGACCGGGGTCGGAGCCTGCGGCGACGCTACTGACATCGAAGCCCGCTTCGGTCAGAATGTCCCGGATCTTCATTTCGGTTTCGTCGTATGCGCCCTCTCCGAAGTGCATATACCGAATGTTGCCGTTGTGATCAATGAGATACTTGGCAGGCCAGTAGCGGTTATTGAAAGCGCGCCATGTTCCGAATTCGTTATCCTGCACGATTGGGTATTCGAGCTCGAACTTGCCCACCGCCTCGACCACGTTGTCATACTCATGCTCGAAGGCAAATTCAGGGGTGTGGACGCCGAGGATGACGAGCCCGTGGTCGGCGTACTTCTCATGCCAATCTCTCAAGTAAGGCAAAGTACGGATACAGTTGATGCAGGTGTAAGTCCAGAAGTCAATGAGAACTACTTTGCCCTCTTCCTGCATCTCGTCGAGCGTGAACGGTTCGGAGTTTACCCATCCGCCTGTTCGAAGAAGGTCAGGAGCCGCCGGATGTTCCATCGCCTGCGGAGCCGGCATCGAGGTGGGCTCGGGCGTCGCGGTGGGTGGAACCGGCGTCGCCGTAGGCGATTCGGGTGGAGTGGTAGGCTGAACGGCGGGAGCCGCGGTGGGCGGAGTTGTGGGTACTGGTGCGGCAGGAGGCGCGCCGTCGCCATCCGATGAGCAGGCGATGGCTAATGCCGCCAGCGCCGCTATGAGGAATGCTGTCAGGGTATAGATTCTGGCTGATATTCTCTTGTGCATTGGAGATCCTGTCTTTCGCAGCGTTTGGAGGAAGGCCTGGTAAGCGATGCCGGCTGAATAGTTTACGAGATGGTTCGTTTTCGCGGTTCTTGTTGGTTGGATGCGGGAGCGCGGAAGTTGGATTCAGGACTCCACCCTATATCTGGCATAGGAAGGCAACCGCACAGTTCCAGCCAAGTGTCGCATAGCTTCTGGGTTCTGACCGCCGGGCGATGCTTATTATTCCTGTGTGTTAGCATACCGACGACTCTATGTGATGTGTCCGCAAAAGGGGAACAGGTATGAGCAGTTTAAGCAAGGAAGAAATACATGCCCTTGGAAAGGTCGCGGGCTTAGAGATATGCGAGCCGGAACTCACTGAGGTTTACTATAACCTCAACGCGATTATGAAAGCGATGAAGGATATTGACGTCCCGGATCTGAACACCCAGGAACCGTTGCCTATCATAATCCCGCAGGATTCTGGTTGATGGACATTAACGAAGTTGTATTCCTGTCCGCAACCGAACTGGGGCGGTACATCGGTCGCAAGGAGATCTCTCCGGTAGAGGCTACTGAGGCATACCTGAGACGCATCGAGAAGGTGGAGCCCCAGCTGAATGCCTTCATCACAGTCCCCGCCGATCACGCGATGGAATCCGCTCGCCAAGCCGAGGCCGAGATTGCGGCAGGAACCCACAGGAGCCCCCTGCACGGCGTCCCTGTGGCGGTGAAGGACCAGATTCATACAGCGGGGATATTGACGACCAGCGGTTCCAAGTTCAGCGCCGACTTCGTTCCGCCTGAGGACGCCACGGCTGTCCACAGACTGAAGCAGGCAGGCGCCGTGATGGTCGGCAAGACGAACATGGCGGAACTCGCATTCGGAGGGCCGACATCATCGGCCTTCGGAGCCACAAGAAATCCTTGGGACTTGACGCGCGACGCAGGATCGTCCAGCAATGGGTCGGGAGCCGCCACTGCCGCGTTCATGTGCGCAACATCCCTTGGGGAAGACACGGGCGGCTCGATCAGAAATCCTTCGGCTAAATGTGGACTCGTAGGACTCAGGCCGTCCTGGGGTAGAGTCAGTAGATTCGGCGTAGAGAGAGTAGCATGGTCTCTGGACACGGTTGGGCCTATGTCGCGGACAGTAGAGGACTGCTCCGCCACACTGGGCATAATTGCGGGACACGACTCCAGGGACCCCTATTCTTGGAATGCACCCGTACCCAACTACCAAGCACAACTAACCGGCGACATAGCCGGCGTCAAAATCGGGCTGGTCGAGGAGTTCTGCGACCCTGCTCAATCTACGGCTGCGCCGCCAGTACTCGAAGCGGTAGCAGCCGCTGCGGATACGCTTGCCGATCTGGGCGCGGACGTAAGTAAAATTTCTCTGCCGCTGGCACATCTCGCCGGCGTCGCGAGTCATGTGATCATCGCGGTAGAACACGCCGGACTGAATCCCGAACGGATACGGCGCAGGCCGGATGACTTCGCCCACCTCAACCGTGTTCAAATGCTGACCGCAGAGTTGATTCCAGCATCTGTATATCACAAAGCTCAGAAATTGCGGGCGATGATACGCAAGCAGGCCCTCGAGTTACTGAACGCCGTAGATGTTCTGCTATTGCCGACTACATCCGCTCCTGCCCAGGTAATGGAATTTGACCCCCATCTGGGTAGCATGGAAGAAGCTGAGGCCGCGCTCACAGACTCCAGCTATCGTGGATTGTTCAGCATGGTCGGCGGACCCGCGCTCTCCATTTGCTGTGGATTTACCGCCGAGGATGGAGTCGGACTGCCGCTGGGTATGCAGATAGGCGGAAAGCCGTTCGACGAGGGGACGGTGCTGAGAATAGCGCACGCCTACCAGCAAGCTACTTCCTGGCATACACGCAGGCCGCCGATTCGATAGACAGCGCGTTGGCGTTAATCACACCACACACATTTGCGCGCCCGCCTTTCTGCAAGTAACATACTATGCGGGCCTACCGCCCCATTCAGCCCAGAGAGGTCGTAGAAATGAAAGTAGGATTCGTAGGCGTCGGGTTCATGGGACGCCACATGGCGCGAAACGTGCTAAATGGCGGACACGATACGACTGTGTATGACATCAGCAGGGAGGCCGCCGACGAGCTTCTGTCCCTTGGAGCGACATGGGCCAACAGCCCGCGCGAAGCGTCCGAAGATGCGGACGTCATCTTCACCTCACTGCCGACACCGCAGATCGTTGAGGATGTTGCATCGGGGGAAGGTGGTATCTTGAGCGGAGCGCGCAGGGGCGCGGCCTACTTCGATCTCAGCACAACAGACCCATCAACCATACTGCGAATCGCCGCTCGCGCCGAGGCCAGCGGTCTCAGAGTGCTCGACGCTCCGGTATCGGGCGGGACCGGCGGAGCGGAGGCGGGCACGCTTTGCGTAATGGTCGGCGGCGACCGCGCCGCCTATGACGAATTCAAGCCTGTACTCGACCTCATCGGAAACCAGACGATGTACTGCGGCCCCATCGGGTCGGGCGCGGTCTGCAAGATCGTGAATAATCTCGTCGGCCTGAGCGTGGGAGTGCTGCTGTCCGAAGCGTTTACCATGGGCGTGAAGTGGGGCGTGGAGGCGCAGACGCTCTACGAGGCGGTGTCGAAGAGTTCGGGAAACACGTCGAGTATGCACGGATTCCCCAATGGGATTTTCCAGCGCAACTTCGAGCCCGGCTTCCAGCTCGACCTTGCCGCGAAGGATGTCGGACTCGCTACCCAACTTGGACGCGAATTGCGCGTGCCTATGGAGATGTCCAATGTCTCCCAGCAGCGATACATCGCGGGGCAGAACAAGGGCTTGGGTAAGATGGCAGCCGGGGCGGTCGCCATCGTCCAGGAAGAGCGCGCGGGCGTCGAAATAGTCGGCCCCGAACGAGAATCCGAGAACTAACGACTAAAAACCAACAAGGGATAAAACACCATGGACAGACCCGAAAGAGCCCTTGTCGTAACTCCCCATCCCGACGACGCGGAGATAGGATGCGGCGGTACGGTGGCAAGTTGGATAGCGCAGGGAACGGAGGTATTCTACGTCCTCTGCACAAACGGAGACAAAGGCTCCCAGGAACCGGATATGACCTCCGAGCGTCTCGCCGAGATACGCGAGCGCGAGCAGGCGGAAGCCGCAGCCATACTAGGTGTGAAGGAGGTCGTTTACCTGAGACATCCTGATGGAGCACTGGAGGACAGCTCAGAGTTCAGGGGACAGTTGGTTCACGCCATACGCAGATTCAAGCCGGATGTGGTTCTTTGCCCTGACCCCCACAGGCGGTCGTTCTACCTGCACCGCGACCACCGCATCTGCGGCCAGGTTACGATGGACGCCGTTTTCCCCTATGCGCGCGACCGCCTACACTATCCCGAGCATGAGCGTGAGGGCTTGGAGACGCACAAGGCGGGCGACGTGCTGTTCTGGGGAACGGAAAATCCCGACACCTTCATCGAGATCACCGACACCATCGAGAAGAAAATCACCGCTCTGAAGAAGCACGCATCGCAGGTCGGTTCCGAAGACGGCGACGTGGGTGATTTCATCCGCGCGAGCGCGCGCAGAACCGGAGAGAGGACGGATGTGCCCTACGCCGAAGGATTCCTGCGGATAAATATACGAAGCTGATGTACGATCTTCACGCCCATATCCTGCCCGGAGTTGATGACGGCGCAGTCACACCGCAGGATACCCTCGCTATGAGCCGGGTTGCCGCAGAAACAGGCACGAAGGTCGTGCTGGCAACCCCGCATCGTAAGGACGTAACCGAGAACTGGTCGGTCGGTCACCTCCACACGCTTATCTTGAATATGAACGCACAGAACCGAGACCACGGCGTCGAGTTGTCTCTCGTCCTGGGCATGGAGAACCACCTCGACACAGACCTGCCCGCGGAGATAGAAGCTGGTCGCGCGCTACCCATGAACGGCACGCGCTACATACTGATAGAGATGCCGTTCTTCGGCAGGCCGGACTTCATCGAGGATACGCTCTCGGAGGTACAGGACATGGGACTTGTTCCCGTGCTCGCGCACCCTGAGCGCATCGAGGCATTCCAGGACGACCCGGAAATGCTCAGAAAATTCATAGAGAAGGGAATGCTTAGTCAGATTACGTCGGGCAGCGTGATAGGATTCTGGGGAGAGGAAGTGCGGAGATTCACCCACGACCTTTTGAAACAACGCATGGCTCACGTAATGTCCAGCGACACTCACCAGGCGACGGGCGGAAGGTCTCCCCGTATGGACGTTGGTCTTGAGCAAGCGGCGGACATAGTAGGATACGACGCGGCGATTGCGATGCTGGTTGATACACCCAAGGCCCTGCTGGAAGATAAGCCCGTGGAATTTGAAATGCCACGCAGGGCAATCCTTTTGTCCACAGACCAAGTATTCGGCGTGCCATTTGGTCCATGAACCGACACGCTCGGCATAGAGCGCAGATGATGCAGGCGCAGTATAAGTAGGAGGCCCTTCAATGGCACAGGCGAACACACCGCAACCACCGTACTACGCGGCGATTTTCTCGTCCACACATACCGGCGCCCACGAAGGTTACGCCGAGGATACCGAGACCATACTGGAACTCGCCAAGGAGCATCCGGGCTTCCTGGGCATCGAAGCGGCGGGCGACGACGGCCTGAGCATCGCCGTGTCATACTGGGACAGCGATGAGACTATACGCGCATTCAAGGAACTCGCCGAGCATCTCATCATCCAGAAGCGTGGACGCGAATCATACTACAAGAGCTACAAGATGCGTGTGGCCCGGGTGGAGCGCGACTACGGCTTCAACGTTTAGTCTGAAGGCAATAGGGCAACAGGAGATCGGGAAGATGAGCAGACTCTCAGGACAGGCCGCCATAGTGACGGGCGGAGCGCAGGGCATAGGCGGTGCGACATCTCGCCGCTTGGCTGAAGAGGGCGCCGCGGTACTGGTAGCGGACGTGGAACTGGACACCGCGAACGCCACCGCAGCCGCGATAGCGGACACCGGGGGACGCGCCGTACCCATGCGCGCCGACGTGAGCCGCGCCCAAGACATTGAGGCGATGGTCGCGAGGGCTGTGGAAGAGTTCGGACGGCTCGACATTCTTGTCAACAACGCAGTTTCGGCTGATCTATGGGGTGGCAACAGCCCGATAACGGATATATCGGAGGCCAACTTCGACGCTGGCATGGGGATACTCGTAAAGGCGCACTTCCTGGCAGCCAAGCAGGCCGTTCCCCACATGGAAGCCACTGGCGGAGGAAGCATCGTCAACATATCTTCCGTACACGGGATGCTGGCCGCGCCCGGCGCGCTGATTTACGAGACCGGCAAGCACGCGGTCATCGGCATAACTCGCCAAATGGCTACTGAGCTGGGGCCAGTCGGCATAAGGGTAAACGCCATCTGCCCGGGACACATCGTAACGGAACGGGCGCAGGAAAGCTGGAAGGACAATCAGGCCGGACTGGATTTCTTCGTGGACCAGTATCCTGTCGGACGCACAGGAAGGCCGGTTGATATAGCCAACGCCATCGTGTTCCTGTGTTCGGAAGAGGCCAGTTTCATCACCGGACATGCGCTGGTGGTGGACGGCGGCCTCACTGCACAGTTGCAGGAGAACCTGGGAGTGAAGCAGGGGCGCTACATCCGATCTAACCCGGATGTCCGTCTGCCCTACTGAGCGCCAACTCTTCTACCTCGGTCAAGTCGGTTATGTATGGGAGTCCCTCAGTCCGGGGGACACCTGGATCTCTGGCGACCACCGCCCCCTGAAAGCCGCAATCTATCGCGATCTGCACGTAGGGAGCCCAGTCGTCCAGAAACAGTGTTTCTTCAGCAGGCACATTCATGCGCGACTGAGCTATTGAGAACAATTTTGGATCGTCCTTCAGAGTCCCATGATTCGCCGAAATTATGAAAGCCTCGAAGTAGTCACGAAGACCCAGCCGACTATAATTGAGCTCCAGCGATGGCCACGCCTCGGACAATACCCCCATGACCAGACCCGAATCATGAAGTCTATCGAGAATTTCGAGCGCATCCGGGTAAGGTTCAATTTCTGGTTCGTACACTCGATCGCGCGCCAGTTCATGTGCCAGACCAGGATCTGAGACCCCTAAAGCATCCAGCAGTATCCGATAGAACTCGTCGAAGTGTCCCACTTCCTCTTCCGGAGTCCATATCGGCTGCGTGTGAAGCCTGTCCAGTTCCTCCATACCGAGAAGAATCGCGTCATCCAGGCCGTCCAATTTGATGCCCGGGTACTTGGCCTGAACCATGGCCTCGAAGTTCGGGCCCGGGAAATACTTGCGCCATGGCTGTTCAGGTGGGGCGTCAGCTGGGGCTATGGGCCGCATCAGCACCTCGCCGGAATCGAAGAGTATGGCGCGGATTGGCTTCAAGTGTATCTCCCTATTCCTGAAACTCAGGGCCTTTTCAAAGTCTTTCAAGGTTTCGTCTGATACTTCATTCTATGCTACAATTATACCATGAATTCAGAACGTATGTATAAATAGCTGTTTATAGTGCGGGCCAACAGACGATGAAAGAATCATTCCGTAGCTTCAACGCTGGGAAAACTCTGGGCAACGCTGGGTGAAAACCATCCCAGCCCAACCCTGTGAACTTCCCAGTTAACGCCCAGCACTTTTCCGGGTATATATAAGCTACGATATATGTCGCATCGTCCGCCGACTTTGCAAAAGCCCTAGCCCCCAATAGCGAAAAGGATCTGCAAATATGTCCACGGTAAGCATAGACCATATTGCCATGCCCACCTCCAACGCCGAGAGGCTGATAGAGTTCTACAAGCGGCTGGGCTTTACGATCAACGACGAAGATGAATGGCGCGCCGGCAAAGCCAACGCCTTTTCGATACAGGTTGGCGACTCCAAGATCAATGTCCACCCCGAGGGCTACACCGCCAGTCTGCGAGGTCCGACGGCAGTGCCGGGATGCGGAGACATCTGCTTCGTCTGGGATGGGACAGCCGCAGAGTGCGAGGAGATGCTCAAGAAGGCGGGCGTCGAGATCATCTCTGGCCCTGGTCCCAGACGCGGCGCTCTCAGACACAGGAACGCGGTCAGTCTTTATGCGAGGGACCCGGACGAAAACCTGCTCGAATGGATGATTTATCAGTAGTGTCCATCCACAGCAGGCCGAAGTCCGCTGATTGAATCCGGGGCCAGACTCGCTCACTTTGGCATCCGGCGAGGTTGCAACCCGACACCCCTAACAATTATCATTCAGCTTAGTCTGACCTCTCTAGCGAGGGCGGGCCAACTAAGCATGAAACGCGCTCATGGGCGCACAGATCAACAGCAAAAACCCTTCGGGGGGAGTATGTTTCTATGGTAGCAACAAACGGAAGCTCTACGGCAACAGTCAACACCCTCTCAATTTCGCATGGCCTGACCCGCCGTGAAGTGGAACTGCCGGACTATGACAGGGAACGAGTAGAGGATGTCGGTTTTCTGACCGCCATGACACTTGTCCTACTCGGCAACTACGCCCAGACCGGACACTTCGGCGGGCCGCTCGCATATACGCCTTACACTGTAGCAAGCCACCTTGTCGGACCTGATCTTGGCGGCCTGAGATACGACTATCGCCGACCCAAGCATCCATACTCCGACAGGTTCATGCTCGCCGGCGGCCACAACGCTCCCGTCACCTACGCACTCTGGATGATCCTGGGCGAAGCCCTCGCACGCAAACACACTGCAACCGGGGACGACCGCTATTACGCCGACCCGGATACCTCGATGCTTTCCATAGACGCGCTGGGATTCCGACGCGGCAGAGGCGCTCTCGACACCATCCTCCAGGACAACAACCTCCAGGATCACCCTCTCATGGCGCAGGCCGCGATCAGGGGTATAAGGTCCCTGGCGGGTCACTCCGAGACGACCGACCTCACCAACGACGTCAACGGCGGCCCGTCCGGTATCGGCATCGCCACATCAGCGGGCAAGGCGGCCTTCTGGGACATCGTTGGCGCGCCCGACAGCCTGAAGATAATGGCTATCGAGGGCGAGTTCGCAATGACCTCCGGCCACTCGCAGGAGATGAAGACCGCCGCCGTCGCTCAGCAGGTCGGCAAGCGGCTGCGCATACTGCTCTCCTACAACAACGCCGGAATTGACGATGAGCTCGTCGGAAGTGTCATCAAGCCGGTTTACGACGCCTACAAGATCGAAGACCAGTGGGCCGCATATGGCTGGAACGTAATGACCCTGGATGACGGCAACGACTACGACCAGGTCGTCGCCGCGCTCAAGACGATGGAAGACTGGGACCATGAGGACGACAGGCCCATGATCGTCGTGGGCAAGACCGTCAAGGGATGGTGGCCCGCTGCCCAGAATGGGCATATACCAGGCTACGGCGAGCAGGTGGTCAGCTACCATAGCCACCCATACAACATGGCGATGAACGGCGACTACTTTGTGGGACTCGCGAATACATTTGAAGAGAAATTCGGCGTAGAGTTTGAGGGAATCCGCAACGGAGCGGTGTCCGACGAGAGAGAGCGTCTCATCCAGTTCAAGAAGAACATGGATGTCGCCATGTCGGTATTGGACCGAAACGGACTGGGGGACTGGATTGCCGACCGCCTAGTGGAGTTGGGCGAAAGCGTTGACGACGGTCTGCCGCTGCGCGTTGACCGCGCCACCAACCCCTTCAAGGACAGCCGCTTGTCGGTCAAGAATCTCCCAGTGGAGGTGCAGAACGTCAAGGTAACGAACGCCTCGTCCGGCGAGGAGAAGGACCTCTCCATCAAGCTGTTCGAGGAGCCTGGAAACGTGCGCGGCACCCGCAGGGCCATCTCCGAGATAATCAAGTGGACGAACTACGTTACCGACAACCGCTTCATCGTGGTCGCCGCCGACCTGGCGGAGTCCATCAACGTGGAGCATGGCGCTATCTGGGACACCTTCGATCCAGTAGCCAATCCGAGCGGCGGACGTTTGAAGGCCGCAATCCAGGAAGCGGGAAACGCTTCCACCGCTATAGGACTGGTGGGGCAGTCGGTCTCCCTCGATCCCGACGAACACGTGGGCGTCTGGGCGCTCAGCGGCACTTACGGCGCGTTCACCCCGCTCATGTACCTGCCCTCCCGTGTCTGGAGCCAGCAGAACCAGGACAGCCCGTTCAGGACTGGAGTGCTTCACATACTCGCAGGACACTCTGGCCCCGAGACTGCCGCCGACGCGCGCACGCACTTCGGCATATTCGCGCCCCAGGTATGGAAGCTCTTCCCACGCGACCAGGTCATAGTCCTGAGCTTCTGGGACTACAACGACGTAGCCCCAGGATATTTCGCGGCGGCCGAGATAGCCGCCAATGACCCCAAAGTGGGTGTCATCGTCATCGAGGTTGCCAGGCCGGACTTCCCGGTATCGGACCGTAGCAGTTTTGCGGACACTGACCTCAAGGCAGCCGCGAAGGGTTTCTACCTGATACGGGACTTCGACCCGGACAAGCCCAAAGACGGCTACGTCTTGGTGCAAGGTTCGTCTTCCACGGTCAATCTCGTGTCAGTTCTCTCACGCCTCGAAGAAGAGGGCGTGAACGTCCGCGTGATAGCGGCAATCAGCGAGGAACTCTTCAGGCGACAGTCCGCGGAGTACCAGGATTCGGTCCTTCCCACCGCCGGCAAGTACGACCTGATGGTGGTAACGACGGGGACTCGCCGGATGTGGCCTGTGCAGAACGTCGGCCCACTGACCGACGAATACTCGCTCACATCCGACTGGGACAACCAGTGGCTCACGGGCGGCTCGGAGGCCGACGTAATCGCCGAGGCCCACCTCGACGCCGAGTCCATCTACAAGGGCATCAAGCGCTTCGCCGCGGAGCGGGACAGTCGGCTGAGTCGACAGAGAGAGGCGCTCTCGGTACTCGGATAACCCAAGTTCTGAACTATTGCATGTAAGCTTGAGGGAGAACTCGCTAAGGGATTCTCCCTCAATAATTTTAACCGAAGATTGAAACTGGACTTTGGTTCGTTCTGAACTGGGAGTATCATCCAATCCCAAACTATTAGCTTACATGGGATTCCCTTTTGATCCTCAAGAAACTCATCCGCAGAAAGAGAACAGTCGAGTCCGCAAAACCCGACCTTATCATCGTCGGACTCGGCAATCCTGAGCCGCACTATGCCCGCACGCGGCACAACGCTGGCTGGTGGCTGGTTGATCTTCTTGCCGAAAAGCACGGCATAGAGGTCGGCAGAGCCCACAGCACAACCAGGTTGGGCATTGGAGCTATCGGCGAGCGCACCGTCGTGCTCGCCAAGCCGCGCACCCACGTCAACGGCAGCGGGGCGGCGGTCCGATACCTGCTGGCGCGGTTCCGAACCACCCAAGAACGCCTGCTGGTAGTGTATGACGAGACCGCCCTGCCGCCTGGCAAGTTGAGACTTAGACCCAGGGGAAGTGCCGCCGGCCATAACGGTATCAAGTCCATCATAGAGACACTCGGAAATCAGGACTTCGCCCGTCTCAGGATAGGGGTCGGGCGGCCTCCTCCAAGCGGCGACATGGTGGGCTGGGTGCTGGGAGAGATGTCCGCCCAGGACCGAGAACTCGTTGACGACGCGATAGTCCGGGCCACCAACTCAATCCTCTACCTGCTGGAAGAGGGCGTTGACAGAGCGATGAACAAGGTGAACTGACTACGCCAACCCCATCTGCTGTGCGAACGATTCCGTATAGCCGGACGACGCTCCGAACTTCAGCTCCGCGACCTTCGCGCGTCGTGTCCATAGCTGAAGGTCGTACTCTTCCATGAACGCGATGCCGCCGTGTACCTGCTGTGCGGTAAGCGTTGTCCACTTGTAGGCGTGGTTGGTGATCGTCTTGGCAAGCGCGATTTCCTTGTCGGCGTTCTGTCCGTCCTCTATGCGCGTTATTGCCTGGTACACGGCGAGCCGCGCCGAGTCTATGGCTATAACCATGTCGGCGCAGTCGTGCTGAACCGACTGGAAGCTGGCGATTGGGCGGTCAAACTGTACGCGTTGCTTCGTATAGTCAACTGTCATTTCAAGGACACGCTGTGCGCCGCCCACGCTCTGCGCGCAATGCAGCAAAGTCGCCCTGTCCAGAGCGCGTTTTAGAATCGGCCAAGCGTCTCCTACACTGCCTAAAATCGCATCAGGGGATACCGATACATCCTCGAATTGGAGCGCGAACTGTCTGTCGCGGGCTATGCTGTCAAGAGAGGTCGCTTCGATCCCGGCGTCCGACGCCGAAATCAAGGCCAAGGTAACCCCTTTCTCAGAATCACCGTTTTGCGAAGTCCGCACTGGAGTCAGCATAACGTCCGCCGAGTTGGCGTACTCGACAAACATCTTCACTCCGTTCAGAACAGACTGACCTTCGCGTGTTTCGAGCGGCATCCTGATAGCTTCCGGGCGATAGCGCGCGTCCTCTTCGAGCAGAGCTGCGGTGGCTATCAGAGAACCGTCCGCTATGCGGGGTAGAATCGCCGCCTTCTGTTCGTCCGAGCCTGCATCCAAGATCGTCAGACCCACAACTGCTACCGAGTTGAAGAATGGCCCCGGCACAAGCGCACGTCCAAACTCTTCCAGCAGAACTGCTAGGTCGGTCAGCGAACCTCCACCTCCACCGTACCACTCAGGAAAGGGCAACCCCATCCAGCCGAGAGCGGCCATGCGCTCCCACAGTTCGGTGGGGTAGCCGCGTTCGTCGCGTTCCATCTCGCGGACGAGGCTGGTAGGGCACTCGCGCTCGAAGAACTCCCGCGCTTCGCTCTTGAGAGCCTCCTGTTTCTCGGTAAGAGACAGATCCATTGCCACCATCACCCTAACCCTCTCCCATCAAGGGAGAGGGGATTTGTTGACTGGTATCCAAAACTGGCTGCACATTTGCCACCCTTGTCAGCCTATCAAGAGAGGAGGACTACTACCATTGTTTCGCGCTCAGGAAGTCACCTGCGTCCCGCCGGAACGGGTGAGTGACGTAAATCCGGATGAATCCGGCCTGGGCATTCCGAGTCCGCGCCGCGCCATGATGTCGCGCTGAACCTCGTTCGCGCCGCCGCCGAAACGCAGGAATATGCCGCTGCGGTACGCCTGCTCCATCTCGCCATCCAGCAGCGAATAGGGCGAACCCTTCGTAAGCTGGCCGTACATACCCAGAAGCTCGAAGCCAAAGTCTGCGACTTCCTGGATAAGGTCAGTCGCCACTATCTTGAGCGCGGAGCTTTCGTAGTTTGGTACTGTTCCTCGGTCAGTCATCCAGGCGGTTCGGTACGAGAAGAGGCGCACGACCTCCAACTTCATGCCGAGTTCGGCGAACCGAGTCCTGACGTGAGGATCCTGTGAGAGTGGTTTCCCATCCGTCTCATGTTCGTTGGCAAACTTGATGAGCCTGTCCATCCGGCGCAGAAGTCCGGTATAGCGCGAGCCTATGCTCACCCTCTCGAAGTCCAGCGCCATTGCGACGTGATACCAGCCCCGGTTGGGTTCACCTATGAGGTTCTGGCGCGGCACTCGCACGTTGTCGAAGAAGACCTCGTTTGTGCGTCCGCTGTCCATACGCCACAGCGGTCGAACGGATATGCCCTCCGAGTCCATGGGCACCAGGAACACCGACAGCCCCCTGTGCTTACGTACCTCTGTGTCCGTTCGCGCCAAGAGCCATACATGAGACGAGAAGTGTCCCGCGCTCGTGAACATCTTTTGCCCATTGATGACATAGTCGTCGCCATCCACCACCGCGCGAGTCTGAAGTCCCGCCAGATCCGTGCCCGCCCCGGGCTCGGTATATCCAAGGGCGCACTCGACCTCGCCGCTGAGCATCTTAGGCAGCCACTCCTCGCGCTGCTCGTCAGTTCCCACATTCATAATCGTCGGCCCTACCATGTGGGTAGCTGTGCCATTGGTGTAGAGGCTTCCGAAGCGACCGATCTCCTCCGAGAAGATGTACTGGTCCATGAGAGAACGTCCCAGACCGCCGTATTCCTCCGGCCAGGAAATACCAAGCAGGCCGCGACTCCCCAATTCGCGCATGAACTGCTTCTGTGCAGGTCCAGGACCGACGTCATCCGCCGTCTCCATTTCCTCACGAAGCTCGGAAGTAATAAGAGACTCGATTGTGGAGCGGATTTCGTCTCTCCACTCGTCTTGTTCGGGCGTGAATCGGAAGTCCATGGCGTTCTGGCAGTCGTTGGCTATCGAATGGGAATTTTACCCTCTCCCATCAACGCAGAGGGGTTCAGTGTTCGGGGAATAAATCACGCAGGCTCGAATACGGGCAGCGCGATATTGCCCTCGCCCTGGTCTATCCAGGTGAGCTTGACCCGCATCCCGCACTGTATGTCCTCAATCGGGTTTTCGACCCCAACGATGTTGGTCATCATCCTGAAGCCTTCGTCCAGGTCAACATACGCCAAGGCGTAGGGACCGAGATCCTTGAACGCCGGATGCCTGTTCTGCATCACGACGCTGAACGTGTAAACCTCACCCTCACCCTTGGAGACGTTCCAAGAGATGTTGGAAGAGATGCAACTGGTGCAGTGGGCCCGTGGGTAGAAGACAACCTCGTCCTCACAGTCGTCGCAGGTCTGGTAAATCAGTTCACGGCGTTTGGTGGCTTCCCAGAACGGTTCGGTGTCCTGCTCAGGAAAGCGCGGCTGCGGCCGGAGTGGTTTGTCAGTCATTTGGTACTTCTCCATCATTTATCAGTATTCGGATAACTGGCACACACCGTAGTGGCACGCTTTGCGGGTATCCGCTAGTCCGCCGCCAGTATCGTGACGCCTGTGGCATGTCTGGACCCTAGCTGTCCACCGTTTCCGACGGCCACAGCGAGCTGTGCGTCATCCACCTGCGAGTTCGATTCACCCCTGAGCTGACGCGCCGCCTCGATGAGCAAGTATATCCCGCGCTCGCCTGGGTGGTTGGAAGACAGGCCGCCGCCGTCGGTATTCATCGCGGGCTTGCGAGGATCGTCAAACACGAGGTGTCCCTGCGCGACGTACTCTCCGCCCTCGCCCTTCTCACAGAAGCCCAAGTCTTCGATCATGCACATAACCGTGATGCTGAACGAATCATAGGCCATGAGAACGTCAATCTCATCCGGCGTAACTCCGGCGTCTGCAAAGGCCCTGGGACCGGATTGCGCGCCTGCGCTGACCGTGATGTCGCCACCATTCTCCCTGTACTTGGTCGCCTCACCGCCGCCGATTATCCACACGGGCTTCTTGGCGCAGTTCGCAGCCACTTCTTTCGATGCTATGACGACCGCGCCACCACCGTCCGAGATCATGCAGCACTCCAGAAGGCGCAGCGGCCAGGCTATCATCCTCGAGTCAACCACGTCCTCGACCGTAAGCTCCCGCACTCCTACGAACTCCAGGTCTGTCATAGCCTTTACAGCCTCCGGGTTTCGCATCGCGTGCTTGCGGGTGGCGATGGAGATATGCGCGAACTGTTCGTTCGTCGTGCCGTACTGGTACATATGGCGGTTCTTGACCATCGCGTAATTGGCGATCAGCGTCTGTCCCCAGGATGCTTCCATGTTGGACTGCGGATTCGCCGCGCCCGCTCCTACCGCGCCGCCTGTGCCGATGGCGCGACGGTCGGAGTGCGCCGTCGAGCCGTAGGTCAGCAAAGCTACGTCGCATTTGCCCGCGGCTATCATCGTCGCGGCGTGGTTGGCCTGGAACTCATAGGACGTTCCACCCACGGCTGTGTTGTCGATCAGCCTGGGCTTGATGCCGAAATACTCGGAAATGCCGAGTCCCCCGATGCTCTGGTGGCTGCCGGTGTCGTAAACGGCGTCCACGTCGCTCCAGCTTAGTCCCGCATCCTCCAGCGCGCGGGCGGCTGAGGCGGCCTTGATCTGGAGTGCGCTCACCCCCGGTCCGACAACCCTCAGCGGATACTCGTGGATACCGACTATTGCGGCCTCTCTGGTTTGGGGCATAAATCAAGACTCCTTTCGCGAGACAACGCCTCGACGCACAAGTTCGAATGTGGGCCAAAGTTAGCATAAGGCCACAGCATCGTCAACGAATGAATATCTTCACTGGATGACACAATAATGCTATTGTCGTATCCTTCTGTAAGATTGATAATGTCATCTATCGAATAAACCTGACTCGCTCTCGCGGCGCCTGGCGCAGCCGTTGAATTCGGAGTAACCGTGAGCAGGAGGGGTTGTGAGCATAACAAGAATGCTAGATCTGATGAACGATGCGCCATATGGCGTTTACGCCGTGGACATGGATCAAAGGATCGTATTCTGGAACCACTGCGCAGAACGAATTCTCGGACATAAGAGACACGACGTCATAGGTCGCCGCTGCTATCAGGTCTGCGCCAGCATCCCCGAAGAGGGGGACGATCCGGTCTGCTTGAACGGATGCCCTTCAATCAAATTGGCCAGAGAAGGAATCATACCACCGGTAGTGCATGTTCGTATGCTCTGTTCTTCAGGCGAGCGAAAGCCCGTCACCGTCACGCCCCTTCTCATGGATCAGGACGACGAACAGAAACTGCTCGTTCATCTATTCCACGTCAAGACAAATGATGCCCGCGCCAAATCCGTCGCTGAGGATGTTCACAGCGTCTTTTCAACCAAACCGGAACTTGCCGAAACCCCTCACGACAAACACAAGCCCCTCACCATGCGGGAACTGGAAGTGCTGCGCCTGCTCGCAATGGCGTTGGAGGCCAAGGAGATTGCGGAACGACTTGACCTCAGTTCTCATACGATACTCAATCACATCCGCAATGCTCGACTGAAGCTGAACGCGAAGAACCGTCTTGAAGCGGTGCTCGCGGCGCAGCGCCGGGGGCTCCTCTAAGAATTAAGACCCCGCCCTATTGTGCGGGGTCTTATGTCCCCGGCGACGCGCCGCTCCCCTGCGCCACGCCAGGTCTTTGATTTGTGCGTCATCTCTTAGGAAGACGACTTGATGTACATGCGAAAGCTAGGCCCGAATCTCTGAGGCCATCCCTTGCGGTGCTTGAATCCACTTTTCCCGTAGGTATCGCCCTGACTCACTAACTTGATTTCCCCATCAACGTCCATGACCGCGGTCTGTTCGTCCATATCGAGACCTGACAGGTCGTCAACAACATCCTTGCCGACGTATATCAGCGTGTCGTCATCTATGGAGTAGGAAATCGCGTCCGAGCCGTCCTTCGGCTGGAGTGTGAAGGTACCCTCATCCGCGTCCAAGGCAGTTACGTCCCCATACACAGTACGGTATGTACGATAGTTTCCATCGTCATCTGCCTTCACGATCTGTCTGCTCGCGATTCGATCTTGGGAACGCTTGGCCTTGTGGAAGACACGTCCCACCCGGTATGCCTTCTTCGTCCACTCGCCAATCGTAACTGACACATCCATTTCGGAGCCGTCGCGTGTCAGAGTAAGAGTGAGACTTGCGCCGGCGCCCGCATCGGCTATCGCGTCAGTCAGATCTTCAACTCCGTCAACAGCCACCCCATTAACAGCGGTGATCACGTCCCCAGCCTCCAAAATGCCATCCGACGGACCGTCCGGCAGTGCCCTGACCACCTTCGCCGACCCGTCCGCAAGGGGAAGTATGACCACTCCAATGTATGGTTTGGCTTCAGAATCCATGTCCGGCTCCGCCTGAAGCTGTCCCATTCCGTCAGGCTGAGCTACATCTTCGACGCTTATCGCGTCAACGCGAGATGAGACCTCTATTTGCGACGCCGATCCTACGCGGTTGTCGTCAACGGCGGCCACGGTAGCTAGAGGGTTGGTTACGATAATCGCGGTCACAACCATTGCGACCATTGTTGCAAGACCAAAACCTGCGTATATCCTGGTTCTCACGGTGTCCGACCTCCTGTCAAAGCGTTCTTCGTTTTCGTTGCTCTGACTTATAGAACGCAGGGAAATCGGATCAGGTTAGCGCGGAAGCTGACATAATCGCCAAAAGTGATGAAGGTAAGGCAGGCGGAGAGATCCAAATACCGGCCCGGACCATGAGATCCAATCAGCCGCCCGACAACTTTCTACGAAGGCGCTTGATCCAACCTTCTTTGTCAGACGGCTTCGGAGCGATTGACGCTCGGAGAGCGGACAGCGGGTTGCTGCGCTCTGGCTGGTTCCTTTCGACGGTGCACTTGGCGCAGTTGCACGCGGGAGGATGATCATAGTACCAGTTCGGTCTGCCCATCGCTCGACGTTGCTCCTGTCTTAAGGCACAAGGTTGTCTTCCCTGTTCGCGCCGTCACCCTATGATACAATAGCCCCATTCTCGAATTATATGCACCAGAAATTTCTGAGTGGGAAGAATTAACGGAGGCCCCCTGATGCCGAAAGCCACACTCGATCTTGAAGACCCCATAGTCCTGCAGCAACTCGGTACAGAGTGGAGGTTTGGGTCCGGATGGGAACCCGGCAGACCAAACGAAGGTCTGGTGTCCCAGTTAGCGGGTAGCTCTGCAAGAGAACCGGACTACGACGACTCGGGCTGGGAGGTCATTGACGACGTGGAAGCCGGCGGCAAGGACAAGGCCGCTGGCGGCGACAATCCAGGCATACGAAAGACACGTTCCACCGGCCTCACTTTCGGCTGGTACAGAATCCGCGTTACTCTGCCCGAAACTATAGGAAACTTCAATGTTGAGGGGTCAGAGGTCTGGTTCGAGTCCAACATTGACGACTACGGGGAGATTTGGGTGGATGGCGAGTGGGACAGAGACGCGGGCGCCGTAAATGGATTCAACGTCACCAACCGCGTCCGCATTAGCGATGACGCCAGACCCGGAAATACACACGTAATCGCTTGTCTGGCCGTAAACGGTCCGCTTGCCCGCCCCGGAGGCGGCATCTTCATGCGCTACGCGCTCCTGGAGTTCGAGAAATAACCCTATGACTGGTCAGAACCTCACCACCGAAACCACATACGCAACTCTTGCACATCTCAAACCGGCTCGCTCCCAATGATGTCCAGCCAACGCAGACTGCCGTTGTTTCCGCTTAACACTGTCCTTTTCCCTCAAGCGGCTATACCGCTCCAGATCTTCGAGGAGCGGTACAAGCTGATGCTTGAGGAATGCCTCGAATCGGATTCCAGGTTCGGAGTCACGCTGATTCGGGAAGGCGCAGAGGTGGGCGAACCCGCGGTTCCCCATGAAGTCGGCACCGTCGCTCGAATAATCCAAGTGAACCGTATCGAAGGCGACAGATTTTTCGTATCCGCAATCGGCGAAAGACGGTTCCGAGTCATCGAGATAACACAACACAAGCCCTTCATATCCGCGCAGGTAGAACTCTTGGACGAATTCGGAGAAGAGCCCGTCCCGGAAAACCTCATAATCGAAGCCACCGACCGGTTCGGCGAGTATGCCCGCTACTCAGTGGGCACTTCCGGTGGATGGGTAAGCGACACCAAGGTGCCCACCGACCCGGCGCATCTCTCTTACCACATCGCGGGCAAAGTAAAGATGGACCTCTCGGATAGACAACTTCTTCTTGAACAGGAGTCCGCGGAGCAGCGACTCGCCGCCGAGATTGACATGCTAAAGCGAAACTCGCGTGCCCTCCGCCAGCAGATGGCCTGGCAGCTGCTCAGCCGGTTCAGTCGCCAGTAACTCTTTAGAGTCGTCAAATCGCGCATCTCGGACGCAGGGTCTTTCGTTTTCGCCTCGTCTTCGATCTCGCGTTCGCCATGAGCCTGTCGAAGGGCCGCCCGTTCATGGTTCGTCCTGAGCCTGTCGAAGGGAGCTTGTCGAAAGATCACCACGAACGGGCTACTCTAGTGATGCCAAATAATGAAGAGACCCTGATCTTGGACACCCGATGCTTTGACACACGCCCTAGCCCAGCATATCATTCCAGACATCCCCACACGATTCAGGAAGATAGATATGGACTATTCAACCGTTAGAACCGAGCGGGTTGGAGACGTGGGTGTCATAACGCTCAATCGTCCCGAGAAGATGAACGCCATAAACCGCGCCCTCATCGCGGACCTCGACGCCGCCATTCACGCCAGTGAAGAGGACGGCACGCGCGCCCTCATACTCACCGGAGCGGGACGTGGTTTCTGCGCTGGCGCCGACCTTACCCCAAAGCCGGGAGAAGGCCACACGCCCGGCAACGAGACGCTGCTCAAGAAGGGAATGCCGCTCGGCTATCCGTCGTTGCTGCTGCGCCGATTCCCTCGCCCGACCATTGCCGCCGTCAACGGAGCCGCGGTCGGAGCCGGGTTCGGACTGGCGCTCGCCTGCGACATACGCATCGCATCCGAAAGCGCGCGCTTCTCCGCTATCTTCGCCAAGCGCGCTCTCACGCCGGACTACGGCTGCACTCAACTCCTACCTATGGCCGTGGGAATGTCCAGGGCGATGGAACTCATGTACACCGGCGACATAATAGACGCCCGCGAAGCTGAGCGCATCGGACTTGTCAACTACGTCATGCCCGACGACGAGTTCACCGAATACGTTATGCAGTTCGCTCAGAAACTCGCCTCCGGCCCCTCCGTAGCCCATGCCATGACCAAGAGGATGGCCTACTCCGCCCATACGCGCAACCTGGAAGAGCAATTGTGGATAGAAGGCCAGGCCAGCCAGGTATCGGGCATGTCCGAAGACCGCGCCGAGGGCGTAAAAGCCTTCCTGGAAAAGCGCGAACCCGTCTTCCAGGGACGCTAATCGCCGTCTGCCTGGTTCAGAAACGCTACCGCAGCGTCGGGATCAATCAGTGGATATACATCGAATTCCGCGGGAATCATCTCCGCCCACTCGGTCAGCAGTTGGTGAAGCGTCTCATTGGAATCAACGTCGAAGAGCGCGACCGCGCCGCGCCCCACCCTTGCGAAGAAGAACCTCGCTTGACCACGGTCCAGCTTGTCTTGCGCCCAGGGCCAGTATCCCTTGCGTATCTCACGTACTTCAGACGGACGAGTCGGTAATGGCGTGCTGATAGCCAGAAACAGCAATTTAGTCTCCTCAATTCTCTCTTTCTTCACTCATAGACACACAGAAAAGTTTGGCCTATATTACAGTACGCCTTGGACAAATCCAGCGGCAGACTCCCTCGAAATATGAAGGCAAGAGGCAAAAATCATGACAGACCTCTCAAACATCAGGGTACTGACCTGGGACGTAGGCGGCACAGTATTCGACTGGCGCGGCGCCATCCAGAAGGAAGTCAACCGCCTCGCTGCCGAGCAGAACGCCTCCGTGGATGTCACCCAGTTCGCCACCGACTGGCGCAGGTGGATGTTCGAAAGACTCGCCCTTGTCAGATCTGGCGACCTTCCCTGGATGAACGCCGACCAGATTCACCGCAGCGTCCTGGACGACGTGCTGGAAAAACACTCCGGGCTAACCCTATCGAAGTCCGAGCGCGACGACCTGAACGAAGTCTGGCACAGGCTCAGCGCCTGGCCCGACGCCGCCGACGCCATCAAGCGAATCCGGAGCCGCTACCCCATAATCGTACTCACGGTCCTCAGCTGGGCCATCGCGGTTGACTGCTCCAGGTACAACGGCATTGACTGGGACGGCATACTGTCCTGCGAGTTCCTAGGCCACTACAAGACTGATCCCGAGGCATACCAAACGGCGCTCAGGCTGCTCCGAGTGGACCCATCTGAGGCCATGATGGTCGCCGCGCACAAGAACGATCTCCTTGGTGCGAAGGCCGTAGGACTTCACACCGCATACGTCCACCGCGAGGGCGAGTCCGATGTCTTCCCCGGTTCATCCAGCGTCGAAGAGTCCGCATCCGAATTCGACGTGGCCGCCACCGATTTCCCAGACCTCGCCGACAAGATGCTCACCTGACGGTCAGAAACCGGCCGTCTTGCCCCACGCACCTCTCGTTATACTCGCGAAAGCGGGTATCCAGGGGTTAGGGGCAGGCCAAATACGCGAATAACAGTTGACCGAAGCGCTGACGGTTCAGAACCCAGCGGTCTTGTCGCACACGTACAAGAAAGGCTCGTTCGACAGGAACCGGCGCAGGTTCTCCTTGAATATCTCCCGCCTGCCGTTCACCATCTGCACGGTTAACGCCGAGGCGTGCGGGGAGATGATGACGTTGTCCAGTCCCCACCACGGGCTGTCCTCGGGCAGCGGTTCCACCTCGAAGGCATCTATCCCCGCCCCCGCGATGCGCCCATTCTCCAACGTATCGAACAGCGCGTCCTCATCCACGATTCCCCCACGCGAGATGATGATCAGGTGCGCCGTCGGCTTCATCAGCCCCAGCTCACGCGCTCCTATCATCCCTTTCGAGTCCTGCGTATAGGGAGCAGTCACCACTAACCAGTCCGACATTGCCAGAAGGTCGTCCAGCCTGTCCAGACCCCACACCTCCTTAACTCCCGAAGGCGGAGAGAAGGGCTTCTTGTCCACCGCGTAAACATCCATCCCGAACCCATTTGCGCGTCGCGCAATCGCCTGCCCTATTCCGCCCAGCGCGAGAATCCCCATCGTCGCGCCCTCCATTTCCACCTGCTCGCCGTGATACTTGCCCGCATCCCAGACCCCCGCTTTCTGGTCCAGCAGCATCAAGTGAGTCTTGTGCGCGAACGCGAGACAGAATGCCATCACGTGGTCGGCCATCGGCGCCGTATGCGGACCTCGCGCGTTCGTCAGCACCACGTCGCTGTCCACGAGTTCCGGAATCTCCGTGTACTTATCTATGCCGGTGCCTGGGCAGTGCAGCCATCTCAGATGGTCAGCCGCCACAAACACATCTCGGCTCGGCATACCCATATAGACATCGGCGTCCTTAATCTCCCTCGCCTGGTCCTCCTCGGATACCGTAAATGCAAACTCAATCCCCGGAAATTCCTCCCGAAGATTCTCCTCGAACCCATCTCCCAACAGACCTGCAACAACTATCTTCACTGTTCACTCCTGAAACTTTACTTAACTCTGCCAGCGCGGTTCTCGTTTCTCCAGAAACGCCCCAATCCCCTCTCTCGCATCCGCCGTTTGAAGATTCTCAACCATTACCCGCTGTGCCAATTCATACGCCTGCGGCCTGTCCATCGCCATCTGACGATAGAACGCAGGCTTACCAATCGAAACGGTGCTCATCGGAGCGGAAGCCACCTTCCCCGCCAGCACCATAGTCTCCTCTTCCAGCCTGTCCGCCGAAACCATCCGGTTCACCAGCCCGGATTCCAGTGCCACCGACGCCGAGATAGGCTGTCCTGTCAGCAGCATCTCCATGGCCCGCTTCAACGGAACAGCCCTTCCCAGGGCGACCGCAGGAGTGGTGCAGAACAGGCCGATGTCCACCCCAGGAGTGGCAAATCCCGCGTCTTCCGAAGCCACCACCAGATCGCACGTCGCCGCAAGCTGACAGCCGGCCGCCGTCGCCAATCCCTGTACCTGCGCTATCACCGGCTTCGGAAGCAGACGCACGGCTTCCATTAGCTCCGTGCATCGGGCGAAAAGGATCGTCTGGTCTTCGACATCGGCCTCCGCCAACTCACGCAGGTCGTGCCCCGAACTGAACACCGGCCCCTCCGCACGAATCACAACTACACGCGCATCATCGTCGTTCCCCACCCTCACAAGATGCCCCAGTATCTCGTCCATCATCGCAAACGACAGAGCGTTACGCCTGCGCGGATTGTTCAGAGTCAGAACGGCAATCCCGTTCCCGACCTCATACAGTGTAAGACTTTCCGGCATATACGCCACCTCGCTGTCTCTAACTATCAGAGACTATACATCGGAATCATCATTTCTATTCTACAACAATCCACCACTATAACCTGCCCCCAACTCTCAATTCAGTTCGTGGTATCCTGTGCCTGCCAATTATAATTACTTCAGCCAGGAGGATGCTCCCTATGGCAGACACTGTACGAGTCGGAAACGTCGAGATAGTCGCGGTGCTGGACATGATTCCCCCACCGCGCGACCCCACGATATTCATTCGGGACTACCCCCGCGACGCATGGGCGCCCTATGAGAACGAGGTTCTTGAAAACGGACTGCTCCAGCTTTACTATGGCTCGTTCTTCGTCAGGTCGCAGGGTAAGATTATCCTGGTTGACACTGGTATGGGGCCAGGCCCACACGCACACCTCGAAAATCGCACTGGGGACCTTATCGGCCAGATGCGGGCCAAGGGTGTCGGCGCCGACGACGTTGACATCGTTATACACACCCATCTTCATCCCGACCACGTCGGATGGAACGTGGACAGTTCAGGCGAAGCCGACAAGCCCCACTTCCCAAAGGCGCAGTACCTTGGACCCCGCAAGGACTGGGAACACTTCATGCAGCCCGGCGTGCTTCCCGAGGCGCCCCATATCTCCCAGAACGTCATACCATTGAATGACCTCGGCCTGATTGAGTTCATTGACGACGGACACAACGTCACCGACGAGATAACCACGCTGGAGACACCAGGCCACACTCCCGGTCACCAGGTGATTCTCATAAGCTCGCAGGGCGAGAAGGCCGCCATCATCGGCGACCTGATACACAACCCGGTGCAGATATACGAACCCGACTGGTGCGCCTTCGTGGATACTAGCCCCGAAGACACGCGCCGCTCCCGCAAGGCCTTCATGGACCGCGCTGAGCGCGAGGAAATGCTGGTCGCCGCGGGGCACTTCCACCCCGACCGGCACGTAGGAAGGTTCGCAAGGATCGAGGGCCGCCGCTACTGGCAGGCAGTATAGGGTTGGTTTCAATTTGCTGATATCCTGAATCCACGAGACATCGTTGAACACTCGCGGAATTGGTATATACTGGCAACCGAATGGCACAGCGTACTAATTCCGCCGTAAGATACGGCGGCATGGCCTTTAGGAGGATTTTTACATGGCAGATTCCGATTGGGGACAGATTTACAAGGACATCGGCGCTCAGCCGATAATCAACGCTATCGGCAGCGTAACCATGCTCGGCGGTTCGACCCCCGCGCCCGAAGTGAAGGAGGCGATGGAGGCCGCAGGTGTGGCCTACATTCCGCTAATGGAACTCGAGGAGAAGGCTGGCCAGGCCGTCGCGGACATGGCTGACGTGCCTGCGGCCTGGATAACCTCGGGAGCAGGCTCCGCCTTAACGCTGGCCGCCGCCGCTGTCATGGCCGGGGACGACGACGACCGCATACAGCAGCTCCCCGACACTACCGGGATGAAGAACGAGTTCCTCATCCAGCGTCGGCAGAGATACTGGTACGATCGCTGCCTCGAAACGTCCGGCGCGAAGCTCGTGGAGTTCGGCTCCGACGAAAGGACCACCCGCGAAGACCTTGAAAACGCCATCGGCCCCAACACCGCCGCCGTCCACTTCTACGCCGTAGAACAGGAACCCGACGCTAACATACTTCCTCTCGAAGACTGCATCGAAATTGCGCGAGAGCACGGAGTGGCAGTAACCGTTGACGCCGCCGGACAGATATACCCGCTCGACAACTTCGGCAAGTACGTCCGCATGGGCGCTGACTTCCAGTGCATCGCCGCCAAGTACATGGGCGCGCCTCAGTCAACGGGACTAGCGCTGGGCACCGAAGACTTCATTCGCAAGCTCGGATACCAGTCATTTGTCGGATACGAAGGCCGCAGAATCCGCGGGATCGGCCGTCCTCACAAGGTTGACCGTCAGGAGATGATCGGCGCGGTCGCCGCCGTACGACGCTGGTTCACGATGGACCACGAAACCCGCCTCGCCGAAGTGGAGCAGCGAAGCCAAGCTATCCTCAGGCATATCTCCGGCATTCCGGGACTGAAGGCTGAACTGATAGATAACATCATCGGGCACCAGCCGTTTGGAGTGCATCTCGAAGTGGACGCCGACGCCGCTGGATTCTCTGCGCAGGAACTGGTGGACAGACTCAAAGCCGGCGACCCGCCCATCTGGACCCGCGTCCGAGAGGGCGAAGATCACATAGACCTGCACGTCTTCGGGCTATTCGATGGCGAAGAGGAAGTCGTAGGACAGCGCATAGCCGCCGAATTCGGCCGCTAGCCCGCGGTTTCGACCACACCGATTGACCTTTGGGGCGGGACTGCAACCCGCCCCAATCACTTTGAGATACCTCATCACAGGAGCATCCAAATGCCCGGCCCATTGGAAGGAATCCGAATCGTGGACCTCACCCAGGTGCAGGCCGGTCCGTCCTGTACCCAGCTCTTTGCCTTTCTTGGCGCCGATGTAATCAAGGTCGAAGAACCGGGCGTCGGAGACCGCACCCGCCACGAACGCGCCATCGAGGAGGGAGTAGATAGCTTCTACTTCATCGTCTTCAATGCCAATAAGCGCAGCGTCACCCTGAACCTGAAGACTCAGCGCGGGCGCGAACTATTCCTCCGACTCGTTGAGAACGCCGACATCGTGGTCGAAAACTACGGCCCCGGGCAGATGGACAGATTCGACCTCGGCTACGACGTGCTCAAGAAAGCGAACCCGCGAATCGTTTACTGCACCATCAAGGGCTTTGGAACCTACGGCCCCAACTCCCACGTCAAGAGCTTCGAACACATCGCCCAGGCAATGGGAGGAGCAATGAGCGCTCAGGGCGAACCCGGACGCCAACCCACCTTCGTCGCTCCCGGCGTCGGCGACTCCGGCACTGGCCTGCACGCTGGCATCGGGATGCTGGCTGCCCTTAGAGCGCGCGACGCGACCGGACAGCCCCAGCGAGTCGAGGTCTCCATGCAGGACGGCATCGTCAACCTCATGCGAATTCGCATGATCGACACATTCAACACCGGCCTGCCAGTCGAAAGGCAGGGCAACACCGCCTGGGGCGGCCCACCCATGATCTACCCCTGCAAACCCGGGGGCACCGACGACTACATCGCCATAGTCCTGGCGGGCGACTCATGGGACACGATACTCGCGCTCGCCGACCGCGCCGACCTGATAGGCGACCCCCGGTACTCCACTCCCGAAGCGAGAGAACAGCACCCCGACGAGGTTGAGGAGATCATCACATCCTGGACACGTACCATTACCAAGTATGAGGCTATGCACATGCTCACCGAACTCGGCATCGCCGCCGGAGCCGTCCAGGACTCATGCGAAGTGCTGCGAGACCCGCACCTTAAGTCGCGGGAGATGGTCCTGGATATCCAAGATTCCGCTCGTGGCGACTACCAAGTTATCGGCTGCCCCATCAAAGTCGAAGGCAACGACGTTCAGGTCACGCCGCCTCCCCTGCTCGGAGAACACTCCGACGAAGTATTGACCACCATGCTCGGAATGAGTAACCGCGAGGTCGCGAAACTCAGAGAAGACGGCGTGGTCTAGGCCGTTTGACATTTACCGTACACTGTTCTGGCGCCTCTTGGTCTGAAGAAAGATCCATCGTAGGGGCGGGTTTATCTCCCGCCCCTTTATGTTTGTGAAACTCTCAGTCAAACTTGGATAGGAGTATTGCCATGTCCGGCCCATTGGAAGGAATCAGAATCGTTGATCTCACCCAGGTTCAGGCGGGGCCGTCATGCACCCAGCTATTCGCCTTTCTGGGCGCCGACGTCATCAAGATCGAAGAGCCGGGCGTCGGCGACCGCACCCGCCGTGAAATGGCGATCAAGGACGACGTGGACAGCTTTTACTTCATCGTATTCAACGCGAACAAGCGCAGTCTTACGCTCAACCTGAAGACCGAAGCCGGCAGGGCGATACTTCTGAAGATAGTCCGGAAGTCCGACATCGTGGTGGAGAACTACGGACCGGGACAGATGGAGCGGTTCGGTCTGACCTATGACACGCTCAAGACCGCAAACCCGCGCATCGTTTACTGCGAGATCAAGGGTTTCGGCTCTTACGGCCCCAACGCCCATGTCAAGAGCTTCGAGCATATAGCCCAGGCGATGGGCGGGGCGATAAGTGCGCAGGGCGAACCCGGTCGCCAGCCCACATTCGTCAGCGCCGGCATCGGCGACTCCGGCACAGGGCTGCACGCCGCTATCGGGATGCTCGCCGCGCTGCGGCAGCGCGACGCCACCGGACAACCCCAGCGCGTTGAGGTCTCCATGCAGGACGGCGTCGTGAACCTGATGCGCGCCCGCATGATAGACACTTTCAACACCGGCCTACCGGCGGAGAGAAAAGGAAATGCGCCATGGGGCGGCCCGCCGCTTATCCATCCCTGCAAGCCCGGCGGCACTGACGACTACATCGCCATAGTCCTGGCTGGCGACTCATGGGACACGATACTCGCTCTCGCCGACCGCGCCGACCTGATAGGAGACCCACGCTACGCCACCCACGAGGCAAGGGAGGAGCACCCCGACGAGGTTGCGGAAATCGTCAGATCATGGACACGCACTGTAACCAAGTATGAAGCAATGCAGACGCTCACCGAGCTTGGCATTGCCGCCGGAGCCGTCCAGGACTTATGCGAAGTGCTGCGAGACTCGCACCTGAAAGCGCGAGAGATGGTTCTGGACATCCACGATTCCGCTCGCGGCGACTACCAGGTGATCGGCTGCCCCATTAAGGTCGAAGGCAACGATGTTCAGGTCACGCCGCCTCCCCTGCTGGGCGAACACTCCGAGGAAGTGTTGACCACCATCCTCGGAATGAGCTCCGAGGAAGTCTCGACCCATAGAGAAAAAGGCGTGGTATAAGTACCTAGAAGGTCGCGTCCGCGGAACGAACCGCGCACTCCAGCCTGCCAATCTCCGGGTCGTAAATTATGCGCCACCGATTTACGACATCGCGCCCCACCACGGACGGCAAACCTTCCATTTCCTGATTGGGCTCTGCGATGTACAGATTGATGGCGTAATACCTAGTCTCGGTATCGTCTTCAAATTGGAGGACGGCGATCTCTTCAAAGTAGCGTCCACTGCCGCCAATACCGCTGGCTTCGATTGGGCTGCCTTCGGGTACGAAACGAGTTTCGATTCCGAGAGGTCTTAAGTCGCCAGGGTGTAGGCAAGTAACATCGGCGCCGGTGTCCACCATAAAATCAACCGGAGAATCTACCTGCAGGCGTGGAATGATGAGACGTCCGCGAATAAACGGACGACCGCGCTGATCAAATCTGCCAATAATCATACGATAATTATTCGCGGGTTTGTCTCCATTAGCTTCACAATCGCTTCGCTTCGGGATATACCCCTTTCATCCACTTTTCTCCAAACGAAGTCGAGATCGTCCCCCACGATTACTTCATCATCGTCAAGCAGCGCCACCCACTTGTCGGGATAGCGTTTCCTCAATTCATCAGACAACTCAATCATTCGATCAGAGCGGCGCGAGAAGGCGCGAAGACTTTCCAGTATGGCTTCCTTGCCACCCAGTTGCTCAACTATCTTCGCCGCGTCTTTGATGAGCGCATCCTTCTCTGAAATGTCCATCGCGCGCCTCCTCTTCAATCGAATTATACCACGCGAGCGAGCGGCGTAGCTCAGTCCGCGGCCGCCGGTATCGCGAGCGCCGGGTGCTCTACCGGCGGACTCTGAGATTCAACGACCTCTTCCTGTTCCGCCTCGCTCAATGGATGGAATCGTTGGGCGGCGTCTAGGACCTTGGGCAGCAGGCTTATCTCGCCGCAACTTGGAGCAGTGTGTATCGGCTGCGACAACACCCACCATAGCGACCTGTCTATGTCGGCCTGCTCGCGGTGGGGGTCGTACCATGTATGGCAGTCCTTGTCGATTCCGTCCCATCCGCCCCGTGCGATCATCTTGATGGTCTGGATACCAACATTCTTGGCATTGGCCTCCTCAAGTAGCGCCTCAGAGTCACGCCGATAGCCCGGATGGCGCGCCATAGCGGGGTTAAGAGGGAACATGACTGCGTCGAAGTCGAACCGCCTCAGAGATTCCAATATCGTGCTCGGCACGAAGGGCCCGTGTCCGGTGATGCCCAGCCACTTGGTCAGCCCCTGCTCGCGCATCTCCACCAGTGTCTCAAGGGCGCCGCCTTTGGCCGTAGCCTTGTCCAGTTCGTCCAGGTTGACAACCGAATGAAGCTGGAACAGGTCGAAATCTTCGACGTTCATCCTCTTCATTATGCTCTCGACGTCGCGCCATGCCTCATCCCTCGAGCGGAACCTGGTCTTGGATCCCAGAAACACACTGTCCCGTATCTCAGGCATCCAGGGGGCCATGCGCTCCATGGACTCGCCATAAGACGGAGCTATGTCAATGTGATTCACGCCGTGATCCAGAACGAGCCGGATGGCCTCGTCCGCCTCATCCTGCCCCACGTAACCGACGCTGAAAGCGCCGAAGGTGACCACTGTGCTTTTGTATCCCGTTCGTCCGAGTGTCCGCTTCTCCATCTATTACCTCCGATTAGTTCATTGAATCACGCCCTGAGAGTTCTGGTGTTTCTCCAGGGTTTATATATCTTGGTTTATAGTTGTACAGGTGGCTTCTGGTGAGTTAAGTGGTGAGCAACAAGTGAAAAAGTCACCAGCATTGACCTGCATTTCACCTGCATTAGCTACGGAGAAAATTTTTCTCCAGCCCCGTGAGGCTTGTGTATAACTCCCGCTTTATGTTTCGTATAGTGTAATACAAGTTGATGACGCAGATATTTTAGCACAATTGGTCGAGCCGAGTATAGGACTGATGCTATGATACGATTCTGTACCAATCTGGTCGGTGGACTAAATCAAGACCCACACTGCCCCACCCCTGGATACCCGCCTTCGCGGGTATGACAATGAGGTGACCGACTAAATTGATGCAGGTCCCTATGATACACTCCTAGTCCTAAATTCTATGACGGAGCAATGATACAAACCATGTCCCAGATTTTCGAGATAGCCGACCAGTACGTCGAGAAGGTCGCAGAGATGAGCCCGCTCAGCGCAACATACATGGGCGTCCCTGGGCACGACCACAGGATGAACGACTTCTCACCAGAGGCGTCGGACGCCGAAGCCGAACTTGATCGCGCCACACTCGCCGAGCTTGAGTCCGCGCACGTCGAGGGTGACTACGACCGGATAGCGCGCGAAGCCATGATGGACAGCCTGCGTCTGAGCCTCGACAGACACGACGCGAATGAGCACTACCGAAGTCTAAGTATGATCTTCAGCCCGATTCACAGCATGAGGCAGGTGTTCGACCTGATGCCCCGCGACACAGAAGAAGCCTGGTCGAACATTGCGTCCAGAATGGCCCTCATTCCCGAAGGGGTCGCCAGCTACCGCAGGACTCTGGAAGAGGGCCTTGAACGCGGACTCGTAGTTGCAAAGCGCCAAGCTATCGAGACCGCGGAGCAGTGCGACGTCTGGAACGGCAGCGTGGAGGGCCAGCAATCGTTTTTCGAGGGACTGCTCGACAACTTCCAGCAGTCCGGCATCGAGTCGGAGGCAATCGAGTCCGATCTGAAAGCCGCCGCCGAGTCCGCCAATCGCGGAATCGCCGATATCGCCCAATTCCTGCGCGAAACATACATCCCCGGAGCGTCCGACAGGGATGCCGTCGGTGAGGAACGCTACTCACTCGGCGCGCGAGTTTACAACGGCATCGAACTCGACCTCCTTGATACATACCATTGGGGCTGGGAACAACTCGCCTGGGTGGACTCCGAAATGGAGAGAACCGCCGAAGAGATAGCCCCGGGCAACACCATAGAGGAGGTCGTCCAAATCCTCGAAGCCGACCCGGACCGCGCCATAGAGGGGGTTGACGAATTCCAGCAGTGGATGCAAGACCTCCAGGACCGCACCATCGCCGAACTGAACGGAGTCCACTTCGACATAGCCGACCCCGTAAAGACCATCGAAGCAATGATCGCCCCTCCGGGTGGCGCGCTCGCGATGTACTACACGCATCCCTCCGAAGACTTCTCCCGTCCTGGGCGCACATGGTACCCGACCGGGGGCAAGACGCGCTTCCCGCTCTGGGGCGAGGTCTCGATTGCCTACCATGAAGGCGTCCCCGGACACCACTTTCAGCTTGGGACTACCGTCTATCTGTCCGACAGGCTTTCGCGATTCCAGAGATTGCTCGGCGGTACGTCGGGACACGCCGAGGGATGGGCTCTCTACGCCGAGCGACTGATGGGAGAACTCGGCTACCTTGACAACCCGGACTACTACCTCGGAATGTTGGCGGGGCAGGCGCTCCGGTCCGTGCGCGTCATCATTGACATCGGAATGCACCTGGAGCTCGAGACGCCTCGTGACCAGCCGTTCCACCCGGGCGAGACATGGAATCGCGACCTGGGCCTTGAATTCATCAAGCAGAAGGGCCGTTTCCCGGAGGACTTCGTCACCAGCGAGGTCAGCCGCTATCTCGGCATTCCGGGACAGGCTATCAGCTACAAAGTCGGCGAACGCGAATGGCTGTCCGCCCGCGAGGAATCAAAGCGCAAACTGGGCTCCGACTTTGACCTCAAGGAGTGGCACACCCGCGCGCTGTCGCTGGGGCCGATGGGTCTGGCGCAGATGCGAAGAGAACTAACGGCGTAGGTCGAAGTCAACTCCGCAGCGACGTTCACAGAGTCTTGACCATCACCCAAGACCGCTCTTCAACCTGCTCGTACCTGCCATCTCCGGTCAAAAGTGTCCAACGGTCTGTGAAGGGCTCGCCCCTACGAAAGTAGCCTAGCCTTTCATACAAGCGAATCGCGCCGCCGTTATCCAAGGCGACCTCCAAGTTTACCTTGCCGTACCCTTCGCGCCGGGCCCTGGCTTCCACGTAATCTATAAGTATCGTGCCTATTCCCTGCCGACGGTATGCAGACCCTACATCGAGAGCGAACATTCGCAATGAGTTTTCTGCCCTGCGCTCAACGGCGGCGATGGACACTGTACCGGCAATCGAGCCTCCCAGTTCGGCCACCAGCATCTCACGGTAGCCGTCGCAATGCTCTTGGAACCGATTACCGATCTGCACCGCGCTTACATCGGGTGCCAGGGCTGAGATTAGTTGGGGTATGTCGCCTTCCAGCGCGCGGCGCACCCTGATATGGGACGTACTTACGGCAGACTCGCCGCTACTTCCACTGATCGTGATCGTCCGGCGGCCAGATGTTGGACGCTCCCCGCCCAGCGCCCTGGAGACCCGAATCCTCACGCCAGTCCGCTGTGGCGTCCCGCCATCTCTCGAAGTGCGGAGCCTGGGTATGCGCCTCGAAAGCCGCCTCGTCCACATACACCTCGTATAGCCAGATGCGGTTCGGGTCCTCGGCGTCCTGTATCACGTCGAACCTGATGCAGCCTGGCTCATCGTTTACCGAACCTTCCGCATCCCCGATCATCTCCTCGATGAACTGTTCCTTGTAGCCTTCCTTGATTTGTATGGGAGCTACGATTACGTACATACTTCTCTCCTGGTAATCCGTATCGGGTGTTCTGAGACTTGCTGAGTGAGTGCGCCGCTCTTATCCTGAAAATCCAAAATTCCTGAACATCTTGATTCAGACAGAAGCCAGCGTCTTGCTGGCCGCTGACACCGCCGCTCCGGGAGCAACCTCGTATCCGACCGTCGGCAGTATGTTCTCCAGGGCGGAGAGTGAAAGCAAAACATAGTCCGCCCTGCTCGATTCACCCATCAGCCCGAATCGCCACACCTTGCCGTCGAACTGCCCCAAGCCCTTGCCAATCTCGATGTTGTATTCTGAGAGCAGGCGCGCCCTCACCTCCGCGTCGTCCACCCCTTCGGGAATCCAGACGGGGGTGACCTGTGCGAGCCGAGCGTCTTCGGGCGGCACCACTTCCATGCCCAGCGCCTCCAGACCGGCCCTCAGCGCTGCCGCGTTTCTCTCGTGACGAGCGAACCTGTTTTCGAGCCCTTCTTCGACCACTATGCGCAGCCCTTCTCTCAGGGCCAGCACCATGCTCACCGGGGAAGTGTGATGATAGACGCGGGGCGAGTACCAGTAGTTGGCGTTCAGGCTCAGGTCGAGATACCAGGACGTGGGCGGCGTCTCGCGCGACCTTATCGAGTCCAGCGCCCTCTGGCTCACCGCCACCGGCGACAAACCGGGGGGACAGCCCAGGCACTTCTGTGTCGCGCTGTAACTGTAATCTATATCCCATTCGTCGAAAGACAGGTTGTTTCCACCCAGAGAGGTAACCGCGTCCACCATGAACAGAGCTCCATGCTCTCGCGCCAATCGAGAAATATCCTCCAGCGGCTGTCGGACGCCGGTGGACGTCTCGGCGTGGATGATGGCGACCAGCTTCACGTCGGGATTCTCTTCGAGTGCGTCGCTCAGCATTTCGGGCGGAAACGTCTTGCCCCATTCCGAACGCAGGGCCACGACGTTAGCTCCTACGCGAGTAGCCATGTCAACCATGCGCTCGCCGAAGAAGCCGCAAATGCAGACGATCACAGTATCGCCCGGCTCCAGCAGGCTGGAAAGCCCGGCCTCCATCCCTGCCGACCCGGTGCCCGACAGAGCCATAGTCGCCGCATCCCCCGTCTGGAATACATCCCCAAGCAGACCGGACACATCTTCCAGCATCAGGACATAGTCGGGATCGAGGTATCCGATCATGTTCTGCATCATAGCTTGAAGAACCCTGGGATTGACCATTGAAGGCCCTGGCCCCAGAAGCACCCGTTCAGGCACGGACAACACCTCGGAGACCGGCGCTGCGGATGGACTACTCTCAGTCATCGGGAACCCTCTTTCTCTGCGTATGCTGGGGATGTATGGGGAATGAGGACGGGTGAAACTAGCTACGATTGTATCTGTCCTCGAATCGCACTATGTCATCTTCGCCCAGATAGCTGCCGGTCTGCACCTCGATTATCTTCAGCGGAATCGTACCCGGATTCTCAAGCCGATGCTGTTCACCTATCTGAATGTATGCCGCCTGGTTTTCGTGAAGCAGAAATTGCTCCCCGGCCTTGGTCACCTTCGCTGTTCCACTCACGACTACCCAGTGCTCCGCGCGATGATGGTGCATCTGCAACGACAAGGCAGCGCCTGGGTTGACCGTCAACTGCTTCACCTGGAATCGCTGCCCGAAGTCAACAGTCTCGTACCAGCCCCAGGGCCTGTGTACGCGGCGGTGATTCTCCTGTTCGTAACGGCTGTCTCGCTTGAGGACGTCCACCAGCGTCTTCACGTCTTCCACGCGGTTCTTGTCCGCGACCAGCACAGCGTCCACCGTTTCGATGACAATCACGTCCTTCAGTCCGACAACAGAGACGAGGCGATGCTCTCCGTAGATCATCGAATTACGCATCTCGTGGACATAAACGTCGCCATTGATGACGTTGCCGTTGGAGTCCTTTTCGCTGATGTCCATGATGGCGGCCCATGATCCCAGGTCTGACCATCCGGCGTCCAGTGGAACAACGACGGCGCGACGGCGCCCATCATAATCCGACGCGGTTATGCGCTCCATGACCGCGTAATCAATCGTATCGGCGGGGCATTCGGAGAATATCTCCGGGTCAGGCCTGTAGAATATGCCGTCCTCAGCGCCTTTGTCGTATGCCTTCCGGCAAGCCTGAACTATGTCAGGCCTGAATCTCTCCAGCTCCTCGAGCCAAACCGACGCCCGCATGAAGAACATCCCGCTGTTCCATAGGTACTTCCCGGTCTCGATCATCCTCTTTGCGGTGGTCTTATCGGGCTTCTCCACGAACTCCGCCAGTTCGTAGGCGGAGCAATTCGATACACCTCTGTCAACAGGGAGTTCCTCTCCCATTCGTATGTAGCCGTATCCGGTATGAGGGGAATCCGGAGGGGCTCCCAGGGTCGCTATGCAATCAGTCGCTGCCAGTTTAGCCGCAGTTTCGACCGCTGAGCGAAATGCCGCGACGTCGCCTATCGCATGATCCGCGTGGAAGCCCAGAATTAGCGGGTCTTCGTCGTCCTGGACCTGGCTTTGAAGGGCAAGCGCTGCCAGAGTAAGCGCCGGAGCGGTATTCCGTCCCATCGGCTCCAAAATTATGGATTCGGGCATACGGTCAATTTGTCTCGCTTGCTCAGCGACCAGGAATCTGTGCTCTTCGTTGCAGACGACTATGGGCCGCACCATACCCGCGATGCCGTCCAGCCTGAGAATCGTCTCCTGCAGCATCGTGTGCGGGCCGGTTATCGAGAGGAAAGGCTTAGGGTAGAACTCTCTGGACAAGGGCCAGAGCCGGGTCCCGGACCCTCCCGCGAATATGACAGGGTGAAGATTCATCGTTCTCCGGTTATCTCAGGGGAATAGTTTGCGTGGGTGGTTATATTACCACTTCGGCATCGCAACTGATAGTTCTAGCCGTCCAGCGCGGCGGCGACAATCAGCTTTTCCATCGCGATCCCGAGCGCGGAGGCTTCTTCCAGGCGCTGATGGTTGCCTGCGGTCGCCACGTATGCGACACCCAGAATTCTGCCCACCCGGAAGTCAATGACTGTGGAGGATATGATCTGGCCCGAACTGTCATGTACAGTTTTCAGCGCTACCGCGTCGTCGAAGAATCCTTGCGGCTTCAATTCCTCCACTTCGATCATCTTCTGTCCATTTTCCAAGACGGCGCCCACGTTCTCGGAGAAGTCCTTGAGGAAGACGTCGCGCATCCAGCGGCTTACGTTGTCGGGAGTGTCGAACAGGTGGGCGACCGAGCCGACGATCAAGTCCGCTCCGTCCATATCCAACTGCGCCGTGGGCGACACGAACTCCCGGACGAATCCACCAATCCGGCCCGCATCTCGAAAGCGGCGCTCAGTCGCGCCGCTGAACCCATGTTCGGCGAGCGCACGATTGTCGAGGTCGCCCTCACGCACCGCCGAAAACCCGTCGAAATGCGATGCAAGATCCTCTTCCATAAGAACCATACCGGGGAGATCGCTCTCCCTGAGCCCCAGCGTGGCCTGTGTTATCGAGATCGACACTTTCATCTCCCGGCTATCGAATGTCCGACATCAAGATTGTTGACGCCTCGCATCTCTATGTCAAGCGTCCGCTCTACTACGAATCTTTCACCCGACGTTGCAAACGTCCCTGGCTGAGAAGCGCTTTCCTTGAGCCGCGACTCCAGAATCGCTTAGGATATTCGGGCTATGAATGAATCGCCAAAACCACCAGTCGCGCACAAGGTTCTCGTTACCGGCGGTGCCGGATACATCGGGAGCACGATTTGCTCGGCCCTTGAGGATTCAGGACACTCCCCTGTGGTTCTGGACTCGCTTGTCAACGGGCACGAGGCGTTTGCGCGGGCGCATCCGCTTTATAAAGGAGACATTGCCGCCCCCGGTGTTATCTCACAGATTTTCGAGGAACACCCGGACATCGAGTTCACCATCCACTGCGCCGCCCTGGCAGTGGTCCCCGATTCGGTCGGCAGGCCGTATGAGTATTATCGCAATAACGTGACTGGGTCGGCGGAACTCTTCCGAATGCTGGCCGAGCACGGATGCCGGAACGTCGTCTTCAGTTCGTCCGCCGCCCTTTACGACAACGTGCCGGGCTTCATGGTTACGGAAGACTCCCCCACCCGCCCGCAGAGTCCATACGCCAGAAGCAAGCTGATGACCGAGATGATGCTCGAGGATATGGCCGCGAGCTACGGCCTTAAAGCCATATCCCTCAGATACTTCAATCCGATTGGAGCGGACCCCAAGCTGCGATCCGGACAGGTACAGAGGGAAGCCACCCAGATAGTGAACATACTGGTCGAGGTGGCGAGCGGCGACAGGCCGATATTCCAAGTCACCGGAACCGACTGGCCCACCAGGGACGGCACCGGAATAAGGGACTACATTCACGTATGGGACCTCGCGCAAGCGCACGTGAAAGCGGTCGAGCGCATTGACGACGTGTTCCCCGACGGCCCGGGATTCAAGATCATAAACCTCGGCTCCGGCAACGGCGTGACGGTCAGGGAGATAGTATCGGCATTCGAGCGTGTTCACGGTTCGCCCCTACCCCAGGAGGACGCTCCACCCCGACCGGGCGACGTGGCGGGAGCGTATGCCAACGCGGACAGGGCCGCCGAACTTCTCGGCTGGCATACCAGGCTGAGTCTGGAGGACGGCATACGAGACGCGCTCGCCTGGGGAGAGAAGTCGTCCTACTCCTAATAATTTGTGAGAGGACGCGCTGTTGCGCTAGAATTTCACCAACCTAAACGCGGATTACAAGCGCTGTTGGGCCGCCGTTTCAGAAGAGGCGTCCAAGCGAGAATTAGGAAGGTGGATTCACTTGGCTGACATCAACGTAGCTATAATCGGTCTGGGAAATTGCGCTTCCTCCCTGGTTCAGGGGATTCACAAGTACGCCGACGCCGGTCCCGACGACAGCATTCCGGGAATCATGCACCCTGTTCTGGGCGAGTACGGAATTGGCGACATCAACGTGGTCGCCGCCTTCGACGTTGACGCCAGCAAGGTTGGCCTGGACATCTCCGAGGCAATCTACGCGCCGCCGAATAACACCATCAAGTTCTACGACATCCCGCACACAGGCGTCACCGTCCAGAGAGGAATGACCCTCGACGGAGTGGGTGAATATATGTCCGAAGTCATCGAGAAGGCGCCCGGCCCCACGGACGACATCTCAGGCATCCTCAAGGAGCGCGAGGTTGACGTGGTTATCAACTACCTGCCTGTCGGCTCTGAGGATGCAACCAGGTGGTACACCGAGCAGATTCTGGCCGCGGGCGCGGGGATGATCAACTGCATCCCGGTTTTCATAGCCAGCGGCGAGGGCGACTACTGGCAGCGCAGGTTCAGGGACGCCGGCGCGCCCATCATCGGCGACGACATCAAGTCCCAAGTCGGTGCGACCATCGTCCACCGAGTGCTGACGCGGCTCTTCATGGACCGCGGCGTTGACCTGGAGCGCACCTACCAGCTGAATTTCGGCGGCAACTCCGACTTCCTGAATATGCTAGAACGCTCCCGCCTTACCTCCAAGAAGATCTCCAAGACCCAGTCCGTACAGTCGCAGATTGACGCCGACCTCGATCCCGACAGCATCCACATCGGCCCCTCCGACCACGTTCCCTGGCTGTCAGACCGCAAGTGGGCGCACATCAGACTGGAGGGCAACAGCTTTGGCGACGTTCCGCTGAACATAGACCTGAAGCTGGAAGTGTGGGACAGTCCCAACTCAGCGGGCGTTGTCATAGACGCCATCCGCTGCGCCAAGATAGCCAAGGACAGGGGCCTCGGCGGTCCGATACTCGGCCCGTCAGCCTACTTCATGAAGTCCCCGCCCGTGCAGTACACCGACTCCATAGCCCGCGACATGGTAGAGGACTTCATAGCAGGCAGAGACAACTGAGCCCGCATTTTGGCATCTAGCCATTTGACCCGAATCCATATACAATGGCGACATATCATTCGGTACGCGAGGAAGTCAGAAGCGCCACGCCAGTAAGTCGCAAGTTGAGGTGAAGAGTATGGATCGGCCCCTGAAAATCGGCCTGTTTTCACCTTACGATCACGCCTTCCATGGCGGAGTGCGCAACCACATAATCCAGATTGCGGACCAGTTCAGAAACTGGGACCACGATGTTCGCATCGTAGCTCCGTGTTCTTCGCCCGAATCTATCCATGACCCCGATTTCATCCCCATGGGACGGCCCGTTCCGGTTCCCACCGCCGGTTCAGTGGCCAGAGTGTCGCTGTCTGTCTGGATAACTCCCAACATAAAGCATGTTCTGGAGAACGAAGGCTTCGACGTTGTGCATATCCACGAGCCATGCGCAGGCATGGTGCCGCTCGGAACGCTGAGTTCCCTGAAAAAGCGCTCGGCGGTCAACGTGGCGACGTTCCACAGCTACCGGGGGCGCAGAACATGGTGGGCGATTGGCTCGGACAAGCTGGTAGAGCCGCTGATAAGGAGACTGGACGGCAGAATCGCGGTGTCCGAACCGGCGATGCAGTTCATAACCAAGCACTTCCCCGGAGAATACAATGTCATACCCAACGGTATAGACGTTGACGAATTCGCGTTTGCCGAACCATTGCCAGAGTTGATGGACGGCAAGATGAATTTGCTGTTCCTGGGCAGGTTGGAGAAACGCAAGGGCCTGAAATATCTATTGCTCGCCTATAGCAAACTCAAGTGGGACTTCCCGGACCTGCGCCTGATAGTCGTCGGCCCCGGAGAGCCGGACGCCGAGTGCTACCGCATAATGAGCGAGCGAAACTTACAGGACGTCATATTCACGGGCCGCGTTTCGAACGAGATGAGAGCCAGGTACTTCAAGTCCGCCCAAATATACTGCTCGCCCGCCGTTGACAAGGAGAGTTTCGGAATAGTCCTGCTGGAGGCGATGGCCGCGGGCGCGCCCGTCGTGGCTACCGACATAGTAGGCTACGCGAGCGTCGTAGAACACGGACACGACGGCCTTCTCGTTCCCCCAAAGGACGAAGAAGCCCTCGCGCAGACCATCCGCGTCCTTCTTCTGGATCCGTCGCTGCGTAATCGCCTTTCTGAACAGGGAATCCGCACTGCTGACAGCTTCCGGTGGGAAAGAGTGGCCGGTAGCGTTCTCGCGTACTACCACGAGCTGATTCCGAGTTCTTATGCCGCGGCGAATGTGTAGGGAATCATCAGTTAACTGGTGCGCATCTGTAAGACGGCTGTCGGAATCGGTAGCGCAACAGTCCCCTTTCCCTCCGGAAGAGGTCTAAGGTGACGAACCACTTTTGTGATGCTTCCGATGTGTACCCCTGTTGACCGCCCGACAGGATACTTTCTAATATGTCCTGACTAGCCAATTTCAGGTGGTTGTATGATGATCGGTCGGGACGACGCCCGTCGTGCGCTCTCCAATTATGTCGAAACGCCCGTCGCGCTCCTTATGGGTCGCGTGGGTTTGACGCCGAACCTGGTTACCATAATCGGACTGCTGATAGCGGGCGTCGCAGCCTATCTCATCGCTGTCGGCCTGTGGTGGGTGGGCGGACTGGTGGCGCTGTTCGCGGGCATATTCGATATGTTCGACGGCGCGCTCGCCAGGAATACCGGACGCGCCTCCGACTTCGGCGCGCTGCTCGACTCCACGATAGACCGTGTTTCCGAAGCAGTAGTGCTTCTGGGAGTCCTTGCCTTCTACCTCGCCAGCGACAACGACTGGGGCGCTATGCTTGTTTACGCCGCGCTCGTCGGCTCCATCATGGTCAGCTATATGAGGGCGCGCTCGGAGGGGCTTGGGATAGAATGCAAGGTGGGCGTGATGCAGAGGCCCGAACGAGTGGCCCTAACGGGGCTGGGGCTGATCGTCGCGCACTGGATCCCCGTCGTCATGCTCGTTGTACTCGGAGTGATAGCCGCTCTGACGACTGTGACGGCAATTCACAGGCTCGTCCACACTTGGCGGATGCTGGGGCCGGATAAGTAATGACAGTGGTTGCTTGATCCCATGAATCTCGCACAATCACCGTGAACGTAATAAACATACGGAGGAATTCACAGCCGTCGGATCGCGCCTCCGAATGACAGTACACTCAATTCACTACCGGAAGGTGGACCATATTGAATCAAGCCGCCCGCGTTCGAGCCGTAACGCTTCTTATAGTGGGCCTTACGCTCATCATAGCTTCCGCGAAGCCGGAGAGCGTCGTCGCCCAGGGCGACGACATCAGGATACTTTCAGCAAGCGTCGTCAGCGAGTTCCCTGAAGGAATGCGCTATTCCATCGAGGTGGAGGGCGAAAACGAGATAGAAGAGATTTCTGTCAGGCTGAAGGTGGGCCGAAACCAGAATACGGCGTATGAGTACTTCGAGTCAGACCAGGCCACGCTTGTGGAGTCTGAACTATTCTGGCGCACGGGCATAAGAGGCAGGTACATCCCGCCCGGAACTATTATCACCTACTACTTCCTGATAAAAGACACCGAAGGCAACGAACTTGCCACTGAGCCTGCGGAGTTCATATACCATGACGCGCGCTTTGAGTGGGAGGAGGTGACCGAGGGCCCCGTCTCTGTCGCGTATCACGGCCCGGTCAGAAGGCGAGCCGAGATCGTACTAGAGGCGATAACGGACACGATAGCCTTCATGGGGCCGCTCCTGGGAGCGGACACCGAAGCCCCGATTCGAGTCACCATGTACAACAACGTTAAGGAGATGCTGGAAGCGTTGCCGCCCGGCTCCAGCACCATCAGGCGGGAGCTTATCACCGAGGGACAGGCTTTCACGGACATAGGCACTCTATTAGTGCTTGGCGGCGGACGCGGAGCGACAGGCACGGCATCGCACGAGCTTACCCACATACTGAACCACAGGGCCGGTGACAGCATCATTCGCCGCATTCCCTCCTGGCTGGACGAGGGCCTGGCCGAATATGGCAACGTCGCGCCCGGATTCTCATACGACATAGCGTTGGAGTTCGCGTTGGGAACGGACAGGCTCCTTCCGATAACCTCTATGCCCGTCCTTCCCGGAGACCCGGAAGACGTCATAATCTTCTACGGTCAGGCCAGGAGCATTGTGGAATTCATGATCGCGGCATACGGACGGGCGGCAATGCGGGAACTGCTTGCGGTCTTCAGAGAAGGCGTCAATATGGACGACGCCATCGAGCAAGTGTATGGCATCAGCCGCATCGAACTGGAAAACCAGTGGCGGGAGATCATAGGCGCTCCAATGTATGTACCGCCCGAGCGTGATAGCGCCAGGCCGACTCCCGTACCCAGGCGCGCGATCCAACTGTACAGCCTTACACCGCAGGCGGGTTCAGAGCAGGTAGGCACAATCGATTCAACACCGACTCCGACGCCTGAGCCTCCCACTCCGACGCCAATCCCTACACAGCCGCCAGCGGTGGCCAAGGTAGAACCCACTCCAACGCCCGAGGCTGAGCCTGCCGCAATTACAGAAACGAGTGATGAACAGACCGAATCCGGCGGCTCTTCGGGCTGCGGTCTTCCGGACAGCGAGTCCCTTGGCCTCAGCGACCTCGCTGTACCGCTGTTTGCCCTGGGACTTGTCGGACTCGCCCTGCGCAGGCGAAGAAAGTAGAAAGATGGAAGACGAACTAGATTTCATTCGCGCCGCGGAGCAGACGTGGGTTGTCAGGCATCCCAGGCAGAACCTGGCGACTTTCGGTACGACGAGCCTGTCTTACTACGTGGTAACAGAGCCCATCTACCGTGAGATACAGCCCGAAGACTCCGAGAGCGTCGTGAGGCAGGGCAAGGTGATAGCTCAGAAGCCCGCGATAGTCACGCCGTTCTACGCCATGAACCTGGAAGGCTTCAGCGACGAGGCGTACAGCTACTTCAGGCACCTTTCGCAGCAGTACGGCCCCAACAGTCCGGGCATCCTGTACCAGTATCGTAACGAGACTGAGAAGACGGACATACTCAGCGGCCCGCCCAACGAAGTAGCCAACCGAATCAGCGAAGACCTCGACGGCAAGAAGGACGAGCTTTCGGTCGTCATGGTGGGCGTGGACGAACTCTGGGACGTATCGCTGATGAAGTTCATCTACGAATTCACCTCCAAGTCCGCGGTGGAGAACGCCCAGGAACTGCGCTCGCGCGGAATGTTCGACCCCAGCCCGTCGGCGGGCGGGATACCCCAGGCTGCGATTCAGCAGATCGAGCAGATGTTCAGGCAGGTGGAGCAGGGCAGGAACCCCGAGGACCTGAGGCGGGAACTGGACCGGTGGGGTGCGTTCGACTTCTACGAAGACAGATTCCTGAACCTCTTCCGCCGCCGGTAGCCCTCGTACCCGGAATTCTGACGCGGGTTCGAGTATGCCATGTTCAGACGGCGCGCGACAGCAAAATCCATCGGGCGGGCTACTGCTATCGTGCTTGTCTCCCTGTATTTGCTTCTGCTCAGGGGCGATGTCTTCACTCTGAACCCTGCGCAGGAAGCCTCCTCGAAGTACGCCTTCGACCTGATTGGCTGGCACCTCTCGAACTCGATGAGCAAGTGGATTCATCGCGCTCTGAGAACGATCCCTGGACAGGCCATTTCGGATTCCGAACGGCTCGCGCTGGTGGACGAGTACTTCAGGCTGGGCAATGTCGAGAACGACATCAAGGGCCGGTTGAATGTCGCCACGTCCAGGCCCACCGAGACAGCGTCGGAAGTGAAACGCCTCCAGGATGAACTTGACCGTGTACACCGACTCAGGCACGACATCCGCAACGACGTCGAGGAGGCGCTCGAATCGGAGATCAGTTCCGTCGCCCGCGCGGAGGGATTGGGACTCGTGGGTGAGCTCGTGATTCCGCCGGTGGACGTTCGTCTCGTGGAAACGCCAAAGGCACTTATCACATCCCCACGCGACACAATCGTATGGCAGGACAGCGTTCTGCTGGACCCGCATATGAGCGTGGAAAGTCGCGAGGAGATCGAAGATGCGCTGCTGGAGACTGAGGACCTGTCGGCATTGGTTCTGGACATCGGCGGCGTCGCAACCTACCCTGCTTCCGTTTATAACGGCGCGGACCTCAACGCCACTCTTTCCCTCATGGCGCATGAATGGCTTCATCACTACCTGTTCCTGCGCCCGCTTGGGCAGAATATGTTCGACTCACCGGATATGCACGTTCTGAACGAGACCGTCGCCGACCTAGGCGGTCGCGAGTTGGGCGGCATCGCCCGTGAACGCATCGAGGCCAGAATGCCTATCACCGTGCCGGCGTCCCTCGGCACAACATCGGACATACTCGACGCCGCTCCCGCCCCCGCCAACGACTTCGATTTCAGACGCGAGATGCAGGAGACGCGCCGGGCGGTGGACGCGCTTCTCGCCGGTGGCGAGGTAGAGATAGCGGAGTCCTACATGGAGACGCGCAGAAGGATGTTCGTGGACAACGGACACCCGATTCGCAAGCTCAACCAAGCCTACTTCGCCTTCAACGGAACATACGCCGAGAGCCCGGCTTCCGTGAACCCCATTGGCGGGGAGGTAAGGCGTCTGAGAGATCTGTCGCCGGACTTCGGCGCTTTCATTTCTCTCGTGTCAGGCGTGTCCAACTACGCGGAGTTTCTGGATGTTCTGAGTGAGGTCGAGGCCGCCGGACAATCCAACTGATTTCCCAGCCCGTAGATTTAGTACGAATAGCCTGCGTTGAGACAGGGTTTTTTCGTCTTCGATCTGTCGTTCATCCTGAGTTTGTCGAAGGAAGCCTGTCGAAGGGTCACCACGAACGGACTACTCTAGTGACGCTTAATAGCAAAAAGACCCTGGCGTTGAGAAAACCTCTATCGAATGTCCCGTGTCAATGTGTTACCATTATTCATAACCTCTCACACGAAAGTCTGACTGCCGATGTATCGTCCTGAAGAGCCAGAAGTAAATTTCGACCAGGTAATGGAGCGAATTCGCAACTTCTTCGGCCGTTTCCGAATTGGAGGCGGTGGAAGTGGCGGCAATATAGGTTCGCTAATCGTAATTGGACTGTTCGCGGTCGGGATTGCCGTGTGGCTGGGCAGCGGATTCTTCACCGTTCAGCCGGGCGAAGAGGCCGCGCTTCGACGCCTGGGCACATTTGACAGCATAAAGCAGCCCGGCCTTCACTGGTGGTGGCCCGCCCCTATTGGCGCGAGAGATGTGATCTTCGTGGACAGCGTCCGCCAACTGGAGGTCGGAGTCGCGGGCGGCAACCCCGTTCTCAGCGAGTCCCTTATGATCACCGGCGACGCCGACGAGTCGGGACTGGTCGGAGAGGCTCCAAACATTGTTGACGTTCAGCTTCTGGTGCAGTACGACATCAAGGACATCGAGGCGTATCTGTACAGGGTATCCGACCCGGACGGCCAGACCATCAAGGACGTCACCGAAACCGCCCTGCGTCAGGTCATCGGGAGCCGACCGATTGACGACGTGCTCACAGACAAGAAAGAGGATATCCAGGCCGAAACCAAACTGCTGCTCCAGGGCCTTCTCGACTCCTACAACACCGGTCTCAATGTCCGCGAGGTGAAACTGCTCAACGTGTTCGCGCCCGAACAGGTGAAAGACGCATTCGACGACGTTGTGCGCGCAAAGGAAGACAAGGCCCGGATGATCAACCTCGCTGACGCCTACAAGGAGTCCATTCTCCCGCAGGCCAGGGGTGAAGCCGCCAGGGTTACAGAGGCTGCCGAGGCGTACAAGCAGGAACGCATAGCCATCGCCGAAGGCCAGGCCGAACGCTTCAAGGCCATCCTGTTCGAGTACGAGAAGGCCCCTGAAGTGACCCGCCAGCGTCTCTTCCTGGAAGCTATGGAGGAGATTCTTCCGGGAGTCAAGATGTACATTATGTCGGGCGAAACGGGCAGCAGCGTTCTACCGCTCCTGCCTTTGACCGATAATGGGCAGTTGCCAACTTCGCTTGGCCGGAGCCAGTAAGGGTTGATAAATTGAGATTCATCGCTCTAATACTCATACTGCTGGCAGTCATAGCCGCGATCATCGGTCCTCAGCTCTTCTTCGTGGTGGACGAAAAGGAGCTTGCCATCGTCACACGCTTCGGCCAGGTACAAAAGTCCATCAATAGCCCCGGACTCTACGTAAAGACTCCCTTCATTGATTCCACAACCTATTTCGACAAGCGTCTGCTTATTTTCGACGCACCGCCCGATTCGCTGCTCACCAAGGACAAGAAGCGCCTCATAATTGACGTTTACGCCAGGGGACGAATCGTTGACCCGAAGCTCTTCAGGGAAACCGTGCGTACCGAGGCCGGAGGCAAGGCGCGTGCCGTGGACATCCTTTCTTCCGAACTTCGGCGCGAAATCGCAAGTGACAATCAATCCGAGATAATCACCACCAAGCGCGAAGACATTATGAATCGCATAAGGGACAACGTTAAGCCCAAGCTCAGAGAGTTTGGGCTGGACATCATAGACGTGCGCATCAAGCGCGCTGACTTCCCGCCCGAAATCGCCGAGTCCGTCTATGCCCGTATGCAGGCCGAGCGCAAGCGCATTTCGGACAAGGAGCGCGCCGAGGGCGCGGAGATTGACGCCCAGGTCAGGGCCACCGTTGACAGGGACGCCACCATCATCAGGGCGAATGCCCAGAGAACCGCCGACATAACTCGCGGTACAGGCGACGCCCAGGCGGTTCAGATCTTCGCCAATGCCATATCCGCGGACCCGGAGTTCTACTCCTTCCAGCGCTCCCTCGAAGCCTACCGCAAGATTCTCGAATCCAATTCGACCGTGGTACTACCACCGAACAGCGACCTGTTCGAGTTCCTCCAGTCACCTAGCGGCCTCAACGGGAATTTCGAGGACGAATAGCGCTTCCGACTCAGTCCGCTGCACCCAACACCAGAAATGGATGTTTTCGGACAGCAACTCTACGACCATCACCGAGGTCTGCTGTCGGAAGACTTTCGTGAAGTCGGCGAGCGCGACGATGGCTACATACAGGTCTATGAACATCCCAGGTGGTACTTCGCCCCGTTTGATGAGTGGTATCCCCACCTGCGGAAGGCGATGAAATACGTCCGTGGCCGCACACTCGACATCGGCTGCGGCGCAGGCCGGGTATCCCTCCACCTCCAGCGGAACGGAGCCAGCGTTGTCGGAATAGACCACTCACCGCTCGCAATCCAGATATGCAGGGAGAGGGGACTTGCCGATGCCCGGGTCTGTCCGATGACACGGATTAGCGCCAACAAGCTGGGCGTCTTCGACAGCATCTTGTTGGCGGGCAACAACTTCGGCCTGCTCGAAAATCCAAGACGGGCGCGCTGGATCCTCAGACGCCTGTACAAAATGACTACCGATGGCGGACGGATCATTGCCGAAACTACCGACCCACACGCCACTGACGACCCGGTCCACCTCGCCTATCAGGAGCGCAACAGGGCGCGTGGCAGGATGAGCGGACAGTATCGCCATCGAGAGCGCTATCAAAATCTCAAGGGCCCCTGGTTCGACTGGCTGTTCGTTTCGAGGGACGAGATGCGGGATATAGTCGCCGGGACTGGATGGATGATTAGCGAGTTCATTGAGCCTGAGGGCGCACAGTACGTCGCCATAATCGAAAAAACCTGAACACCGCTACACAAATCACTCAGAACTATGCTACAATTGTTCTGCAAGCGAACAAACGTGCCATATGCATAAGTACGTGTTTATCTGTCCGAAGACTGGAGGTCCAAAAATTTTAGCTGAACTGGGATATACAGGGGTTTTCAGGGGAAATGCAGGGAGAAACGTCTCCAGACATTCCCTGCGACTCCCTAGCAGACTTCCTGCAGGCGCCCTGCACACTTCCAGCACAACCATAATTCAGAATATATACACCCTCACCCGCCACTCGATAACCGCCTCGACATTCGCAGGGAGCCGAGCAGTATGACTCCCCAAGTAAGCGTCCAGATATTCCAGGAGTTCAGCGATGCCATCTCTCCCGGTTGGATAAACGCCGTTATCTCAAGCGTGCTTTCCATTGAGCCGGAGTGGTCGAGCGAGCGTGTCGGCGTGGTCATAGCCGACGACGAAAGCGTAGCCGATCTGAATCGTGAACACAGGGGGTTGGATGAAACTACCGATGTACTCTCTTTCTCCAATCGCCACTCCGGCCGGTACTACGGAGAGAGTGGTGACCAGGAGACAGCGACCAACTATACGGAGTTCGTGCTGCCGCCCGGTCACTACGCCGACCTCGGCGAGGTGATCGTCTCCTATCCACAGGTATGCCGGCAGGCGCGCCAAGCGGGTCATACCGTCCAAAAGGAACTGGCCTTTATGCTTGCCCACGGAATCTTGCATCTGCTAGGTTACGACCATGAACGGGAGGACGAAGCCGCCGAGATGTTCTCCTTGCAAGACAGGGCCATTGCCGCCCTCGATCATTGTTTACAATCGTAGGGCGTATCCTCGTGGTCGCCTTCCACATCCTGAACTCAAGATGGACTCGCCGCCCAAAAACCCACGTCCTCTCAATACTGACCACTAATATCTGAAATCTGGCAACTAACATGGCAGAAGTCCTGTATAGAAAGTGGCGTCCTCGCGCTCTCGACCAGGTAGTCGGTCAGGACACGGTGACCAACACTCTCAGAAATGCCGTATCCTCCGGCAGGCTGACTCATGCCTACCTATTCTGCGGCCCGCGCGGTACAGGCAAGACGAGCACCGCACGCATCCTCGCCAAGGCCGTGAACTGTCTCCACCCCACCAACGGCGAACCCGACAACTCCTGCGACAGGTGCCTCGCGGTCAACGAGGGCAGAGCCCTCGATCTCATCGAGATTGACGCAGCATCCAACCGCAGCATAGACGACATCCGCGACCTGAGCGATAAGATAAATTTCGCTCCCGCCGAGTTCAGATACAAAGTCTATATCGTGGACGAAGTCCACATGCTCACGGACCCGGCGTTCAACGCGCTCCTGAAGACCCTGGAAGAGCCGCCCGACCACGCGATTTTCATCCTGGCCACCACGGAAGTCCACAGGGTTCCCCTTACTATCGTATCCAGGTGCCAGCGATACGACTTCCGCCGCATATCCCTGGACGATATTGCCGAAAAGCTCGCCGAGCTATGCGAGGCTGAAGGCGTGGAAGCCGAACGTGAGGCGCTTGAACTGATAGCGCGCCACTCCACCGGAAGCCTGCGAGACGCTGAGAACCTGCTGGAACAGGCGGTGGTATCCTACGACTCTCCACTGAGGTCCGACCAGGTGAGGGATATGCTCGAGCTGTCGGGCGACGAGGATGCGCTCGACCTGTGCCAGTCCATAGTAGAAAAGGACGTTTCCGAGAGCCTGAACATCGTGAACAAGGTATCCACGCAGGGCTCCGACCTGAGGCAGCTCCAGCGAGCGGTGACGGACTTTCTCAGGTCGGTTCTCCTGATAGCCGTTGGCGCGGACGGCACTGCCGGACTCTCCGACGACACCGCCGGACGCCTCAAGAGTATGTCCAAGGGTGTGGACCAGAGATATCTATTCAGGGCGCTCAAGGCCATTTCAGAGGCCGACCTCAGATTGGATACCGCGTCTCCACTGCCCCTGGAACTCGCGCTGGTAGAGTCGAGCATCGAGCCCGTGTCCGCTGCCGCGCCTTCGCCCGCCGCGCCGCCTGCCCATACCCGGAGGCAAGCCGCGCCCCCACAGCGCACTCAGCGACAGGCGCAGCCCGCCGCCAATCGCACGCCCGCGAGAAGTCGCCCGTCGCGCGCCGCCAATGTCAAGTCATCCCCCGCCCGAAGCCAGGCGCCGGCCAACGGCGGCGCGAGTCCAACCCCGCCGAGGAGCGGACAGGACGGTAGCCTGGATCCCGCGACTTGGAATGAGGTGCTGCGGGCCCTCAGGACGACCGGCGCTCGGTTCAAGCTAGGCGCGTTGCTCCGTGGCTCGCGGGAATATACCATTGAGGACGATAAACTCATCGTCAGATTCGCGCACGGTTCCCACGTCGAGCGCATAAACCAGGAAATAGACAACCCAAGTGTAAAGCGGGAACTGAATCAAGCCCTCTCCCGGACGATGGGTGGAGAGTATGAACTTGTACCCGAACTGATTTCGAATGAGAATGGTTCCGAAACGAGACGAGCCAACCAGAGTCACCTCGTAATGGCCGCCCAGAGAATGGGCGCGAAGCTCGTCGACAGATACGAGGAGGAAACGGAACAATGAATCGTCGTATGATGCGCCAGGCGCAGCAGCTTCAGAGAAGAATGGCAGAACTCCAGGAAGAGCTCGAGTCCGCCACTGTTGAAGCTACCGCCGGCGGTGGTGTGGTAAGCGTCGTAGTATCAGGCAAGATGACCGTTGAATCAATCACCATAGACCCGGAGGTCGTCTCACCCGACGACGTGGACATTCTTGAAGACCTCGTTACGGCCGCCGTGAACGAAGGACTCGCCAAGGCCCAGGAGATGGCCAACTCGAAGATGAGCGAACTCACCGGTGGACTGAACATACCCGGCCTGACCTGAAATGAACAACTCCGCCGAACATTCTTCCGACCCCATAGCCAGGCTGATAGAGGAATTCCACAAGCTGCCCGGCATAGGCCCCAAGACTGCGCAGCGCCTGGCCTATTATCTGCTTCGTATGCCCGGCGAGCACGCTTATGGACTGGCGGATGCAATTGTAGCGGTGAAAGACCGGGTGGCGATGTGCTCCAGGTGTTTCAACCTGACGGACACCAATCCGTGCGAAATTTGCTCCGACCCGCAGCGCGACGGGACTACGGTGTGCGTCGTCGAAGAGGCTCTCGACGTGCTCGCGCTGGAGCGCACTCACAGCTATCGCGGCTTATATCATGTCCTTCACGGCGCTGTTTCCCCCATGAACGGAATCGGTCCGGACGATCTCAAGATTCAGCCGCTGCTTTCAAGGATGAACGACGAACCGATTAGAGAGATAATCCTTGCGACGAATCCCAACCTGGAGGGAGACGCGACGGCCATGTACATCCACCGGCTAATCTCCCCGCTCGGCATAGAGATAACCAAGCCGGCCAGGGGTCTCCCGGTCGGTGGCGATCTCGAATACGCCGACGAATCCACACTTGGAAGGGCCATAGAAGGCAGGCAGTCGTTCTAGCCCCAAAGTCATATGAAAATACCGTCACTCCCGCGAAAGCGGGAATCCACAGTCCGCATAAACGAACCTGTGGCAAATTAACTGGATGTGTACTAGCCACTGACCGGCGGCAATTCGTGAGTGAGTCTTGAGACTACGTACATACAAAAGTCAGGGGCTTGTGCTCAGGCAGTACACCCTGGGAGAAGCGGACCGCATTCTCTCCATACTCACGCCGAACATGGGCAAGGTGCGCGTTGTAGCCAAGAGCGTCCGAAGATCCCAGAGCAAGCTGAGAGGCCATCTCGACCTGACTAACATCGTCGAGTTCTCAGCGTCTTACGGTCGCAACCTCGACATCGTAACCGAAGCCCGGGTAAGGGACAACCACCCGCGCATTCGCTCGGACCTGTCCCTGTTATCCCAGGCGGTTTACGTATGCGAGTTGGCTGACTCGTTTGCCGAGGAACGTTCTCCAAGCCGCGACCTGTACCTGTTGACTACCGTGACTCTCGACCTCCTCTCCGACTCCAGTGAGGCGTGGCTGGTTAGCAGATGGTTCGAGGTGCGCCTGCTGGACGTGTCGGGATTCATGCCTGAGTTGGAAGTGTGTGTGGAGTGCGGAACGGAACTGAAACCGGACGACCATATGCTGGATCTGGCGTCTGGCGGAGCGCTTTGTCCTGAATGCCGTGTGCTTGGCACTGGCAGCAGGGTGCATATTTCCGAGAGGGCAATGAGAGTTCTCAGACACTTCCAGCGATCGCTACGTTTTGGCGACGTGGGGACTCCGAACATCAGCCAGCGAGTCAGGAACGAGGTAGAAGGTATCCACACCCGCTACATCCGCTCGATCCTGGAACGCAACCTCAAGAGCGAGGAGTTCGTGAGGCGTGTGGCAGAAGCCGGACCGCCCCGATACGCCACGGACTGAAACCGCCCACCATGAAAGTCCCCTCCCCTGGACGGGAGGGCGGTACTCTGCGGTTGCTGAAACGATACAGCCCTGCCCTCTGGCGAGAGGAGTTATGAGAGCGGTGGAGGAGCCGCGTCGTCGTCATCGGTATAGATGTGCGGCTGCTCCGGCGTCGTAACGGCTAGTCGGAATGAGATACCGTCGCCAACACTGCTGATGTGGTGACGCATTCCCTCTGGCACGAAAACTATGTCGCCTTCCTCGGCATGAATGATCGGTCTGCCCTCCCCGACTTCCCATGTGAGTTCTCCACGGAGTATCGTCCACCACTCGTTGAAGTCCGGGTGCCAGTGGGCGTTGTTCGTCATCCCAGAAGCGTGACAGATCAGATTGGCGCTGTTGCGGTCGTCTGTAAGTATGGACGTTGCCCAAGGCGGTTCGCCGAACTTCTCCAGCATATACTCTAGGCTGGTGTGCAGGCGGTTGGGTACATCGCCCTGAGGGATGGGCCGGAGAATGTTGGAGCGTGTGCCTTTCACATCGTGGCTGGAGTCGGGATGCGTAACCCCCAGCCTCAAAGAGTTCTCATTGCCCACCGTTCTTATGGCGTGCCTGCGCCCCTTGGGGGCCATTACCACGTCGCCCTTCTTCGCCCTGATCGGAGCGTAGTCGCCGATCTCCCAGAGTAGTTCCCCTTGCAGCACTACCCACCACTCGTTGAAATCAGGGTGGGCGTGCGCGTCATTCTCCTGGCCGGGCGCGTTGCAGATGAGTACGGCGTTGTTGCGTCCGTCCGTAAACAGCGCCTCGGCCCAGGGCGGCTCACCATGCCTGGCAACGATTTCGGAGAGCGATACATGCTTGGGTTCGGCGCTCGGTATCATCAGGATTATCTCCTGCATAAGGTCAAATATCTGGGATTATAGGAAGGAGTTCATGGTTGGTCAATGCTGGAGCCAATGCCTGTGCAAATTATCACAAAATTGACACCCGAAAAATCTAGTTGGTATATTCAATGAGTAGGTATTTTAGGTAGCGCCCTTAAGCTAATCGGCGCACCGTGCAGACACCTCTCAGTTTCAACAATTGCCCACAGACCATCCAGGTGATCATTCCACCGCCGAAGAACTCTTCGGGCGGCTGAACTGTTTCGTCGCGCCCAGGTTTGGCGCGACCCTCATGGGTAATATCCCAATCCCAGTCAACACGCAGACGGCGGTTAAGTGCGCCGTTCGATTGTGAGCAAGTACAGCTCAGGGAGTGCTAAATTGAAGAAAACCGATTTTGTAGTCAGGTTCGCCGGAGAGGGCGGCACAGGTGTGGTCACCTCAGCTGAAGGTTTCGCTCAAGCCAACGCCCAGGTCGGTTATCACGTCCAGACCTTCTCCACATTTCCCTCCCAGATAAGGGGAGGGCCCGTATGGACACAGACAAGAATCTCGACCGAGCTGGTCCTGAGTTCCGGCGACGAATTGGACGTCCTCGTGGCCTTCGACGAATATGCGTATGAGAACCATAAGGACGAAGTTTCCGACAGCGGGGTAATCATATATAACGCTGAGGAATTCGAGCTGGAGTCAGATGGCAAGAGCTTCGGAATGAGATTCGACGAACTCGCGCGCTCCACCGGCAACGCTAGAGCCGCCAACATGGTCGTCATGGGAGCTTTGGCGTACCTCGTGGAAATCGACCAGCAGATTCTGGAAGATTTCGTTACGAAGCGCTTCACGAGGGGCCGACCCAACGACCAGCAGATCATCGAGTCCAACCATCAGGCGCTCAGCCTCGGCAGAGTGGAGGCCGAAAAGAGCGGCTTTAGCCTGGGTGAACTGGAAGAATCAAACCCTCCCCAAGTCGAACAGGTCCTCATAAACGGGAACGTAGCGCTGGGGCTTGGAGCTCTCGCCGCCGGTGTGGACGTCTACATCGGGTACCCAATTTCACCCGCCACGTCCCTGCTGATATGGATGGAGAACAACCTGCCAGGACCGGGTAAGTTCGTACACCAGGCTACTTCCGAGATAGAGTCCATAACCAGCATCGTCGGCGCAGGGTATGCCGGCAAGAAGGCAATGACCGGCACCGCGGGGCCGGGCTTCTCCCTCATGGGCGAGGGGCTGGGTCTTGCGTGGATGGCCGAGATCCCGCTCGTCGTAGCGGACATCCAGAGAGGTGGACCCTCGACAGGTCTGCCCACCAAGACCGAGCAGTCCGACCTGCTTACCGCCTTGTACCCCGGGCATGGCGACATACGCCTTCCTGTAATCGCGCCTGGCACGGTGGAAGAATGCTTCTACGCCGGGCTCTACGCCTTCAACTGGGCGGAAAGGTACCAGGGGCCAGTAATCCTTCTGAGCGAGCATATGCTATCGGAACGAAACCAGAATATCCCCAGGCCGGACGTGAGCGCGCTCATGGTGGAGGATCGGGACACATATCGGGGAACCAACGGATATCACCGATATGAGAGTTGGGAGCGCTCTCCGATGCCTATTCCCGGCGGTCCGGGGTCATACGTCGCCAACGGTTCCGAACACGACGGCATGGGCGACACGACTCACAGGCCCGAGCGGCACATTCAGATGACGACCCGCCGATTCAGCAAGCTAGACCTGCTCTCAGACGGCACCTACGAAAGCGAGAAAACCGACGCGAGCGTCGCCGTGATGCCTTGGGGCGGATCCAAGGGCCCGGCGCTCGGCGCATGGCGAGAGCTGACCGCCGCGGGCGCGGAACTGGGCTGGTACTACACCATGTTCCTGAATCCGCTTCCCGACGGACTGGTCGAAGAACTCAAGGAGAAAGAACTCGTGATAGTTCCGGAGTTGAACTACATGGGACAGTTCTCTTCCCATCTGCGTTCTCTCGGCATCAATGCAGAATCCATAACCCAGTACACGGGACTTCCTTTCAAGGAGCGAGACCTTGTGGAGTCCATTTCTCAGAAAGCCAACATTCAGCAGAAAGAGGGTGTGACAGTATGACGTCCAAGAACCCTGAGTACGATTTCAAGTGGTGCCCCGGCTGCGGCGATTTCGGTGTGCGACGCGCGCTGGAAGGGGCGATTCAACGCCGCGTCGTAGAGACCGAAACCCCCATGGAGAGCAATGTTGTGGTAGCCGGAATCGGCTGCTCCGGCAACATGGTTCATATGCTCGAAAGTGACGAACAGCCCTACGGCTTCCATGGCATTCACGGCAGAACTCTGCCGATTGCCATGGGCGTGAAAATGGCCCGACCTGACCTGAACGTCGTGGTCGTCGCCGGTGACGGCGACTTCCTCAGCATTGGCTTCGAGCACATCGCGCCCCAGGCCGCGCGCAATCTGGATGTTACCGCGATCATTATGGACAACGGAGTTTACGGCCTCACAAAGGGTCAGAGCTCTCCCACGACGGACCTCGGTGTGGTGACGAGTTCCACGCCATTCGGCAAGCCCGAAGAGAAGATGAACCCTTTCCAGCTCTACCTGAGCATGGGCGTCAGTTTCGTCGCCTCCACCATGTCCAGCCAGATACGTCCAATGACACAGATGATGATGGACGCTATGGAGCATCCGGGTTTCTCCATAGTGCATATCCAGTCTCCCTGCACGGAGTACAACAACACCTACGACATCCTGAAAGGCAACCCGCGCAAGGGAATCCCGGGCCTCGCATACGACATCCCAGACGACTACGATTCGAGTGACCACGAAGCCGCTTTCGAGCTTTCGTCCTCGGACGGCATTCCTTTGGGCGTCATCTACCAGGATGCCGACCGACCAACGTTCGATCAGCGTATTGACGACATCTCCGACAAGGCGCGGGTCAAGACAGTCCCCGGGCTGCTGGATACCTATACCATCTAGTCTCCGCGCCACCTACCAGTCAATCAATCGGGGCAGGGCGTTGAGCCCTCCCCGATTTTTGTTTCGTGACCAAGCGCAAGAATACCCGAACCTGTATGAGCGCCGTGCCTGAAGACACAGTGAATATCGAACAAGTACTGCGGACTAGAAATCGGGAACGATCCGACCTGCTGAAGAGGATTGTTGAATCTCTGACTACTGAACGTAGCGTACAAGCCGCATGGCTATCGGGCTCTGTGTCTCGCGGCAACGATGATGCCTTGAGCGACTTGGACATACACATAGCCATTGACGACCAAGCCATAGATCAGGTTATAGGCAACCGCAAACTGTACGTGTCTCGGCCTGCCCGCCCGACGTTATTGATGGATAATTACAGGAATGCCCCGGCTGGCGGCGCCTACTTGCTGGCCCTTTACGAGGGCGAATTCGGCCCCCAACACGTCGACTGGTTCTGGCAGCTCGCGTCGGAATCTCGTCTTCCTGATGATGAAAGAATTCTATTCGACCGGGTTGGACTTCCCTCGATTCAAGGCGACCTGTGGCGTCGTGAGGCGCACAGGTCCCCGGCGCCACCATTGGGTCTCAACCCTTCCCGCGCCGACCTTCTGACACACAAGATTACATTCTTCTGGGCCATGTGTCTGATTGTAGCCAAGTACATTGCCCGTAGAAATGGCGTAGGCGTTGCCAAGATGACCCGTGTGATTGCACGTACACTCGATGAAATTGCCGAACTCGGTGTCCTGAGCGGCGTACCGGCCGAATTCAGGGACTCCCTACCAACCAATCTCGCCGATACGTCAGCAGACGCGCGGGTCAAATTACTTAGGGAATTAGCTTGCCACGCAGAGGTTCTGAGCAAGAGACTCATGGCCCAAGGAGTTGCAATTCCTTCGGAAGCAGTTGAGCAGATTTATCGCTTCATTTACCTTGCTGAGACATTGTCCGTGAAACCTTGGGGACCTTATGAACGCGAGTCGGCCAATACGGAATGTGCTTCACAATAGACTTACTGCCGACCTACCCGCTTAACGTCAGGTCCGCCACGAGCATCTCAATCGCCAGTTGTTCGGGTACTGGCTTCGTTTTCAGCGTCAAGTCGGTCTCAATAAGGCGTTCGTGGAAGTAGGCTAAGTATTCATGGGACATCCGTCTTTCCTGTTGGAGTGTCTTGTTGAGTACCCAACCTGACAGACGCAAATTACGTCCTATGTCTTCTTTGGGCACTCCGCGTGCAATCATGTCTTTTGCCATTAGCAGCAGCCTCACCTGTCGCGCGAGCATGGTGAGTATGTATGCCGAGGGGCTTCCGTCGTCCATGATGCGTGTGATCAAACTGAGGGCAACATCGGCCCTTCCGTCTACCACCGCATCCACGGCCTGGAAGATGTTCGCCTCCCGCACGTTGGCGACCGTCCGACGCACATCCTCGTCCTGTACGGATCGGCCATCCGTATAAAGGGCAAGCTTACGGAGTTCCGAGTCTATCAGACGCGGCTGCCTGCCGATGGCCTCTGCCAGTGTCGCGGAGGCGCGAGGTTCCAGATCGATGCCCAGCGTCTTCGCGCGGCTCATTATCCAGCCTGACATATCGCGCTCTCGCGGGAGCGGAAATTCGCGCACCTCAGACTGAGGAGCCAATTTTCTCAGCATAGGGTTGTTTCTTGAGAGAGCGCCGTCCAGAAAAGTCAGATTGGTGGTGGGCGGAATGGAGCGCAGTTCGTCGGGAAGCTCCGCCCAGGGGCCGAGTGCGTTGTTTCTGTTGTTGCGAGTACCGCTTGCTGCCCCGCTCCTGCGCTCGAAGGTGCTGAGCAGTCCCCTGACGACAACGACGCGGTGGTCGGCCATGAACGGAATGGTAAAGACCGCGGCGGCAAGTTGCTGGGGAGTGATTTCTTCGGCGAGAAACGATGTGCGGTTAATGTCGCGCAGATCATCAGGGCCCGCATCACGCGCGATCTCAGCCAGCGCTTCATCCGCGCTTACTACGTCTTCTCCATAGATCAGATGGATCATATGAGTTATGGCCGCCTGAGTTTAGACCGATGCGTCGAAGGAACTGTACACTACATGGTTCGTCCGACTTGGCGATACACTTTATCCGCGCCTCTATGAGTGTAAGTGAGACTTCCATGCTTATTCCATTACCCTCAAGGTGGAAGGAACATCCATTTTAAGAAGTCTCCGGACAGTTAGTAACGGCGAGGCGGCGACGGCAACTACAATCAGTACAATGGCCGTGGCAAACGTCGTGGGTTTAACCACTACCTCCATGCCCAGGTCCGGCATAGTTGCTGGAATGAGCGCGAGTACTACCCAATATAGCAGCAGATAGCCGCCGACTAGCCCTAGAATGATCGAGATGACGCCCAGGATCGCGCTCTCTGTCACCGCCATACCCAGAACTGTACGGACGGGAAGTCCGTAGGCGAACATCGTGGCGTGCTCGCGCTGGCGCTCGTCCATGTTGATGCTGGCGGTGTTGTAGGCGATCAGTATCGCAAGCGCCATTACCGCCGCCACAATGAAATAGAGAATCCCGATGAACTGCCCGAATTGGTCTCTGAATACGTCGGTCGAAGCAGTTGTCTTCTGCACGGATCCCACTCCGGGAAGTTTGAACAGCTCTCGCTTGAGATTATCGGGATCAACTCCACTGGCCGAATTGGCGTGGAGAATGTTGGTCGCTCCCTCGATGCCTGTGATTCCCGCATACTCGATAGGTATGTAAACGTTCAGCCGGAATGGGTGAGGATGGATTCCGATTACCTCGAGTTCTGAGTCCTGAAGAGAGAACAGATCCTGCCCACCGACGACAGGATGGCGCACGGTCAAGGTGTCTCCGGGCTCCACGTCGAGGTCTTTTGCCGCCTTCTCGGAGATCAATACCCCCGGCGTTCCTGTCGAAAGGCTGCCTCGGGTAATAGACGGCTGCCAGAGTCGGCTGTCGAACGGGATAAAATTCAGGAACACATCGAACGATACGTCACTCTTCGAAAGAGTCCCGCCCAGTCTCAGGCTTGTCTCCACGTCCTCCGCTCCCGGCAAATCGAGTATGCTCTGAACAGTGCGAGATTCACGGGGATAGAACGTATCCAGCGATATTTCCAATCTGTCGGGATTGGCTCCGGCCGTCTCGACCTGGGCGCGGTCGAAAGTATCCAGGAACGAGTCCAGCATCCCCATGACCATGATCAGGACCGTAACGATGGCGGCGACGCCGAGCGCAGTCAGCAATGTGCGGCGGGGAGCGCGGGCTACGTTCCGAAACGGGATCTGTCGCGTCGTCTGTCCGGGTATTCTCAGCCTGGTTAATAGCCAGGCAAGTCCTCCGGAGCGCACGGCCAGATGTCCGGTCTTGATGGCGTCTATAGGTGGAACCGTCACCGCTCTCCACACGGGTATCGCCGTGGCGAGAAACGGGATCAGGAAGCCGATTACCGCGACACCGGCGAAAAATTCCGGCTGAAACGGCGTCCGCCATACAGGAAGAGGCAGGAATTCGGTAAGTATTGCGCGAAGTCCCTGTGCCACTCCTATACCCATCCCTATTCCAAATATCACCCCGAGTAGGGCAACCTGGGCGCTGAACAGCAACGGCCTGAGCGCTACCCTGACAGGCAGTATGCCGAGGGCCATTGCGATGCCCATCTCGCGCCTCTGGGAGTCCATTATGCGGCTGGTGAGGTTGAATGCCGCAAACACCGCGCCACCGAACACTGCTATGGCCAGCACCGTGGTGAACTGCTTGTCGCCTTCGACGTCTTCTATCATCGCCCTAATGGATGGATCGTCGAGCCGCCTGCTGACGGTCCCTCCAACCGGGCTGAATGCCGCGCTCAATGTGTCGAACAGGATGTCCTCATCCGCGCCCGGGGCAAGCGTCAACAGGAGATCGTTGACTTTGCCGTCTTTCGCCGTGATCCGCTGCGCTGTTTCTAGGGAGGTGAACGCGGCGGCGAAATTCGCCTGCGCCAGCAGGCCGCCCTCGGGCGTTATGACGAAGAAGTATTCGGGAGCGAGTACCTGCCCGGCATACTGTACCGCCACGTCGCCCGACAGGGTCGCCGAGCCGGATTCGGGCAACTTGTAGTACTTGGCGAAGTTATGTTCTAAGACGATTATATCCTGGCCAGTGTCCTGCGGCTGCAAGCTGCGTCCGAGTTTGGGATGCAGCATGTTTACATGAGGGCCGTCGCCGGATACGTCCACTCCGATCAGGCGTCCGGGTACGATGACGGTCTCCTCTTCCGTCTCCACTGACACCTGCGTAGGCAGAATGAGCCGCTCTTCCGCGTCCGCAACTGATGCAGACGCAACTTCGTCGAGAATACGCAACATAGCGCCGCGTTCGACGAAGCCTCCCGCGCCCAACTCGACACGAAGGTCGAATGTGTTCACGGTAGCATAGCTTGCTTCGTTCGACATGCCACGCCACACGTTCATGCTGCGCAGGCCCGAGAACAGGCCCGTGCCAAAGGCGATGATTATGGCGATGGCAGCGACTTGCACCCACCGGGAACGGAGATCGCGCCATGACCACTTGAGCCACATGTATGAACTGGAGATGTCGCACCTCGCTTGTCGGGATGGTCAAAGCATATCAGACATACGGAATGAATAGGGATCGGGAATTCTGAACGTCAGATGAGGGGACCCTATTCTTCCAGCCACACCTTGGCCCAGTGGTGGTACTCGAAGAGGGAGAAGTTGGGGTGAAAGTCGTGGACTCTGGGCTGCCACGTCCAGATCTCCGTCCGCGTGAACGGCATGAACCGGTATCCATGGTCGAGGATATGGTTCTGGATACGGCGAATCAGTTCCGCTCTCTTCTTCGCGTCGTGTTCCACGGCCTGCGATTCCAGCATGGCGTCCAGTACGTCGTCGCGGTGGCCGGTGGTATTCCAGACACCTTCGCTGTGGAACACCGGCAGAAGAAAGCCGTTTGGCGTGGAAACGGGAGCCAGAGGCCCGAGCATCATCTGGTAGTCGCCCTGGAGCCAGACGCTCTCACCGAATTGTCTTCGGTTGACTATCTCTACACGGGAGTCGAAGCCGACGCTTTGCATACCCACCGAGACAGCATCCGCATAGTCCAGGTACTGCTGACCGAAGTCGCCGACGGTGATCGTAACGGGCGTTCCAGACGCCCGTCCGACGTCGCGCAGGAGGGATTGGGCGGATTCAGTGTCATCGAAACGACTCGCCAGCTCGGATTCAGGCAGCAGCCAATCCGGTGAAATCACAGGAAATCCCGTACCAACGAAACCAAAACCTCCCCACTGTTCCTCGATGAGCCTCACCGGATCCATCGAGAGCATAGCTGCCTTCCGCACTCGCAAATCTTCAAAGGGAGGCCCAATGGTCTTGAAAGCGACTTCTATTCCGCTACCGGGCTGCGGAATCTCCAGCGAAGGTGCGCTGGGAGACTGCTGGAGGTGTCGTATCCATTCCATCGGGCTCATTTCGTGTACGTCAGTCATTCCGGTCTGGAAAGCTGCTGATCGCGTGTCCTCGTTGGTCAGAATGAGGATCCTGAGATTGTCCACGAGCGGAAGACCGGGTTCGAAGTAGTCCACGTGGCTTGAGAAAAAGTGAAACTCATCAATCGAAGTCTGTTCGAGTACCCAGGGGCCAGTGCCTATCGTGGGCCCCTCTCGGAGGTCGCCGCTGAGTATCAGTGTTTCGGGAGTGACTATCTTAGAATGACCGTCCGCGAGAGATAAAAGTGAATCGGCGTCCGGTAGGTTGAATCTCACTCTTAGGGTCAAAGGGTCGAGATATTCCAGCGCGACGATGCTGCGCAACAGAGGCGAGTTTGGGAACTCCGGGTTGATCTGCCGCTGATAGCTGAAAATCACATCTTCTGTATCGAGCGCGCGTCCACCTACTGGATCAAGATCATGCCACTTAACGTCGTCGCGTAGATTGAATAGGTAGGACGTTGGTGACTCCATCGTCCAGTCCGCGCATATGTCGCACTCCAGTGACAAGCCCGGAAGAGGTGTATCCGGTCCGGTCTCCAAACGCATTAGCCTGGAGTAGGCTATGCCGGGCCCCCAACTCGAAAGCGCGGGAGATATATCCTGGTGAACATCCTGATGCACGATGTTCTCGGCGCTTGCCAGATTCAGGGTGCCGCCCCGCGATCTGTGGTCAGGAGTTGGTCTGACTGATGGAACCGGCTTCGGTGCAGCCACTATGGGCGTCGCGGTCGGTACAACTACGGGTGTAGGTATCCTGGTTGCAGTCGAAATAGGCCCGGGTGCTGGTGTTGGCGTTTGCGCACCCAGGGCGCTCGGTGTAGGAGTGGCCGCCACTCTCGGAGTAAGAGTTGGAGGCACGGGCGCAAAGGTCGGATTCGATTCGGGGTCAGGCTGGTCACCGCAGGACACGGACCACAACAGCGCGAGCCCCAAGGCTAACCCTGCGAATGAATAAGATATGTATCTAAAAGTCATACCGCGTCCGTAGATGTCTCCACGCGCCCGGACAGAGTGGACTTCAGTTGACTGATCGAACCTATGCCTTCTCTGGGCAGGAACAGCACCGCCATCAGTGTAGGCGGCAGAAAGAACACCGCGTGCGTGATTACCGCGAACCCGAAAGCCGACTCATGGCTTACTGCGAACAGACCAAGCATATATACGACCGCGAATTCGAAAGTGCCGATTGCGGAGGGTGCGGCTGGTACGGCGGTCGCGAAGAAGATCGTGGCCATGATAACCATGGTGGCCGTCACGGGAGTAATCGAGAGTTGAAAGGAGATCGAAATTATCCAGGCGGTTACTCCGACAAGAAGCCAGTAGATGACGCTCAACGCGAAGGACACGGCCAAACGCACACGCTCTCGTTCGAGGTCTCTGACAGCTTTGGCGAATGACAGCAGGAACGGGAGCCGCCTTATCCACGAGATTCCGTTACCGCTCCACGCCAACAGCCTGACTATGGCGATGCACAAGACCGCGAAGGCCAGCGCTCCCCAGACATAGATTCCGTAGCCCTCCATCTCGGGGATGAAGAGGAAGGCAATCGCCAGAATGAGCGCACTTGCGACTACGTCCAGGACTCTTTCCATGCCGAGTGTAGCGAGAGCTACTGACGGACTCACCCTGTCCTTGATGGACAGGATGGCGAGCTGGACAGCCTCGCTTGCGATTCGGATTGGGACAAGGTTATTTAGCCCGATCCCAACGTTCTGGACCATAAACAGCCTGTTGGTTGAAACCTCGCCGTTCACGAACAGAGCCCGCCAGCGGACGGCCCGCAGGTAGCTGGCGAATATAAACGTTGCTACGGCGAGCGCAAGCATAGTAAGGGAGACATCGCCGAATGCCTCGAAAACGAGGCCCCAGTCGAGTCCGCGAGCGGTGAGCCATCCAAGTCCTATGCTGATGGCAATTCCGGCTGCGATTCTTCCTATTACGAATACCTGACGTTTCAAATGTCCTGCTCACAAAGTCAGAGCTTGGTTCACCGGCAGCTACCCCGATAAGTAGTATAATTAACGTGCAAACGATTGGCTATGTCGGTATCGAGGCCGAGCCTTGCTTGGCTTACCATGTTGATTGAGAGTGCTACTATGTTTCTGGATTGTCATGTTCATCTTGAACCGTTTACCGATGCCGAGGTCAGCGAAATCTTGGGAAGGGCGGCACAGGTCGGCGTGCGCGCCGTCATATCCGCCGGTACTACTATCCCATCGTCGCGGCGTTCGCTGGAACTATCGGGAAAGTATGATAGTTTCTTCTCAGGGGTTGGAATTCATCCCATGGACATTCGTGAACCGTTCACAGAATCTACTTACGATACGTTGAGAGAAATGGCCCTCTCTACGGAGAAGGTCCTTGTAATCAGCGAGGTCGGACTGGACTTCATGGAGGGCGCTCCCGACAGGGCTATACAGTACCCGGCCTTCAGGGAACAGATCAGGCTGGCCAGAGACTTGCGTTTACCGGTCGTGTTCCACAGCAGAGAGTCGCACGATGAGGCGTTCCGAGTGCTGCGCGAGGAGCGCGCCTATGAAGTGGGCGGCGTAATGCACTATTTCCAGGGTGACTACGAAACAGCGCGCCGGATCATTGACCTTGGTTTCTACGTGTCTCTGGCCCGACCGCTGCTCAGGCTGCCCCATCTCCAACAGGCGGCGGCGAAGATTCCCCTGGAACACATCGTGCTTGAGACGGACGCCGCTCCCCAGCCATTCAAGGCTAAGCGTGAGAACTGGACAGAGCCAAGGCACGTGGCCGTAGTCGCCGAGACTCTCGCCGAACTCAAAGGCATAGGAGTGGAGGAGGTGGAGGAGACTACCACGCGAAACATGCGGAGAGTCCTTGGCGATGGATGGAGCGTAATAGAGAAGTACGTCGGCGCGCAATGATGCCGCTCTAATCGGCGGTCCTCAGCCTATCGAGGACGAGTTGGCGCGCGCGTTCGATGTCCACGTCAACCGCTACCCTTATGTCTCCTGCATCATATTCCGCGCGGGTCCTCCCCTTCTGTTCGCCATTCTCGTCAACGGTGACCTCTGCGCGACGATAGGTCAGCAGGTCCGGCTGAATTGCCGCTGCCACCGTAAGTGGGTCGCAGAGGACGTACCTGTCGTACTCCGGGTGGATTTCAAACCAACCTTCCATGATTCGCGCCGCCAGCCGCTCTCCAGTTGAGGTCCCCGACCTCCAGTCGGAGTCTGAGAGGCCGAACGCCACCCGCTCACATACGTCGAGACCGACCAGCTTTATCGGAATCCCGGAGTCGAGCACCACATTGGCGGCTCGCGGGTCGTCATAGATATTGAACTCGGCATACGGAGTCACGTTTCCACCCACTTCGACGGCCCCTCCCATGACAAATATCTCTTTGACCTGCCTCATAACGTCCGGTTCGTTCTGGATTGCGAGTGCGACATTGGTGAGCGGCCCAAGCGCAATGATCGTGAGGTGGCCGTCCGAGCCTCTCGCCAAGTCCCGCATATATCGCTCGGCTGGAATGGGGCTTGGGACGGACTCCGGTTCGGGAAGTGGTGTCGTCATGCCCCCGGGGCCATGATAATTCTCGGCGAACTCGAACTTTCCCACTAGCGGGGTATCGGCTCCGACGTAAACGGGGATGTCGGAGCGGCCCAAGCCGGTGAGTAGCCCGAGCGCGTTCCGAGTCGCGTCTTCAAGAGAAGCGTTTCCCGTTACGGTGGTCAGGGCTAACACGTCGAGTTCGGGGGAGTTGAGCGCGGCTATTAGGGCAATCGCATCGTCGGTGCCCGGGTCGGTGTCTATGATGACTCTGGTCATATCTGGATTATCCTTGTCGTCCTATGCGGTCGCAGCCCTTCTTCAGAGTCGGCGATTCTGTGGAAAATCGGCTGTAAGATAGGGATGCATATATTATGACTTATAAAAGTTCAGGTGAAATCTAGGTGAGGTTCAGGTGGACTTCAGGTGACAGTTTCAGCTAGGGATTGACCTGGAAATCGGCAGATTTAGCTATAAATTCGTTCTAAAATGACTCGCGAAAAAATTTCGTCGGCCAAGTTTCTACTCACTAATAAATTCCACCTTATATAAACATCTGTTCTGTACGGAGATATTGTAACAGACCGCCGGGGTGGACGGGTAGGATGAAGTATCGCATAAGCTATTCTAAACGGTCGGTTACGGTAGTTGTGTATGACTCCCACGCCGACCGTGAAGTGTGCCGGAACTCGATGCCAAGCTCGGCCTTGAGCTTCTCAGCGCTGGCAGTCCAGCGGTATCGGATGAAGTCGAGGCCGCAGGCGGGGGAGTCGCTCTGAAGCCTGAGATTCCATGCGGCGGATGTGAGGAAGTACCAGGCCGGAGCGGGGAGCCTTATGAGAGGACATTCCATCATGGAGACTATTTCACTCCAGCATATAGTTCCATCCCCTGCCAAGTTGTAAACGCCGCGCGGCCTGAGTTTCAGACACCTCGCAAGGGTGAGAACCAGATCGTCTTCATGGAGAAACTGCATGGGCGGGTCGGCAGAGCCGATAGCGGGCAGGATCGGCTTTTTGAATGCGTTGGCTATGAAGTTATTAGCGCTGGGGCCCATGACGGGACACGTGCGCAGAATCGTCACGATGGATTCGGGATTTCGCGCAGCGAACTCCGACAGACGGGACTCGGCAGCAATTTTGTCCTGGCTGTACTGAAAGCCTTCCACGGGGCGGACCGGATCAGTCTCCGTGAGTAACGCGGGATTATCGGCGTGAGCGCCATAAACTGAGGTGCTGCTCAGATAAACGACGTGTTTTACTCCCGCCTCTCTGGACGCTCGCAGCACATTATCGTTTCCGACGACGTTTACTCTCTTTGCCCATGTTTTGCGACGAGCGGGATTAAGAATATATGCGAGGTGAATCACAGTATCAATTCGATGACTCGAAAAGATGTCTGGACTGGACTCGGTAACGTCCCAGGACGCAAACTCTACTTTGTCGGAGAATTGTATGCTTGGCGGCCTGATATCGGTCGCAAGAATGTAGCTCACGCTGCCGGACTCCCAGAGTTGGCGAATGAGCCTGCCAGCTATGTACCCTGAAGCCCCTGTTATAGCGATTCTAAGAGGCGGGTCACTCATTGGCGACGGTATCGGTAAATTCAAAACCGAGAGTACCGAGTCCGGGAACGTCAAAGGCCATACCGATCTTGCGGGGACCGGGATCCAGGTGTGTTCCGGCGACGCGGATGGTTATGCTCTTATTCATCGCCAGGGTGAAAGTCCTGTTCTGCGAGACCTCATCGAATCCGGTTGTTTTGCCGTCAAGATCAAAAGCAGCCCTGTTCAGTGGCAATTCGCGTCCGTCCAGTGTGACTGGGTGCATCTTGTAGGCATATCCTGATCCGAGCCGGTTCAGTAGTCTGAACTCAAAGCCCTCGTCAGTGTTCCTGAGGCTCTGTTTTACGTACAACCTTCTGAGCAGGAATCCAGGAACGGTTACCATGAACCAACGGCTCCAATTTGCGGGTTCTTCATTCTGTATATTGCGGTCTCGGCAGCTACGAATTCCGTCGGAATAGGAGTGACCTGACCGAGCGAGCGGGCCATGATGTAAATCTGGCTGGCGCGCTCCACAAGGAGGCAGATGGATAGAGCTTCTTCAAGGGTCTCCCCAACGGTTACAGCGCCGTGGTTGGCGATGAATGCGGCCTTATTGACACCTAAAGCGTCGCATACGTTGTCAGCCAGTTCGGGCGTGCCGGGAAAGCCATACCGAGAGACCTCGATGGCGCCGCCCACATACACGACCACCTCGTCTATGACCGGCGGCAGATCAATCCCGGAGACGGCGAGGACACTGGAGTATATAGCGTGGGTGTGGACGATGGCTCGAACGTCGGGCCGCCTTTGGTATATGCCCACGTGGAGCAGGCTTTCCGAGGATGGCGGAAGGTCACCTTCCACAGGTTCGACTTCGAAGTCCGTTACCACTACGTTGTCCTGTGTCAGACTGTCGTAAGACTTGCCGGATGGCGTCACTGCCATGAGTTCGCACCCATTTTCGGAATTGAGTCTGACGCTTACATTGCCTGCTGTGCCGACCACCAGGCCGAGTTCCGCCATCTTTCGTGCGGTTTCAGCAACGCTCCGCTTGTGATTTTGCCATCTGGAGTTCATTGGACGAGGACTTCATATCATCGGCTTGGAACCGGTAGGTATCCTAGCACAGCATCTAGCGAAAGTGCAGTCGCCCCGGAAGAGCGGCCTCACTCGTCAAGACATCATATACCCCAGGCTACCTTGAATCCGAAGCCACTCCTGGTAGCAGTCTTCATACTCCAGGGCGGGCTGAGGGTCGGGTATGAGTCGCGTATTGTTCGGCGAACGCCGCTCAACCGCCTCCGACAATGAGGGAATCTCGCCGATGGCCCTCCGCGCGACCAGCGAGGCCCCTATCGCCGTCACGTCGTGAGTGGAAGACAGCATGACATCCCTACCGACCACATCGACGACGACTCTATTGAAGACAGGGATCCTGGTGATTCCTCCGCCCAGCCCGATTTCATCGGCGTCGAATCCGGCCGCTCCTTCTGCCTGCTCTAGGTTCGCTCTGAGAGCGTAGGCAAAACTTTCGAGCGTCGCTCTCCCGATCTGGCCCCTGGTTGGGCCGCCCAGAGACAGGGGCGTCGGGAAGGTGAGGCCACCCAGTTTCATAGAGAGGGATGAGGCGTCCATCGCCTGCGGCCCAAGGAACGCGGATACCCCGTCCGAGCCCACAGACACGGTCTTCGCGGCCTCGTCAATGGCGCGATAGGGATCGCTCGTTTCCCCGAACAGGAGGTCTGCCAGCCAGCCGAGTGAATTGCCCATGTCTCCGGTGTTACTTTCGATTATCCCCAAGTCGGGTATCTGGAAGCACCCAGACCACATCTTCACGCCCGGCGACGGGTCTGTAATCGAAGAGAGTAGCTGGACAGTGGCGCTCCAGCCCGCCACTATTCCCGCCGAGCCGTGGTCCACTATACCCATCCCGATAAGACCGCACTGAGTATCCGCGCCGGCGGTCACAACCGGCACAGGCCCCGAAATACCGAGTTCGGGCCGGCACACGGCGCCTCGCACCGACAGGGCTTCATGTACGGGCGGAATCGGGCAGTCCAGTTTCAGACGCCTGAATACTGACAATACCTGGCCGGGGCAGGCCACGCCGGTCAGTCCACTCTCAGAGGCAAGCGTCCTCTCGCAGCCCAAGTTGCCTGTGAGCTTGAACGTGAGCCAGTCAGCAAGCGTCAGGACGTTGGCTATCCGCGCATATACGTCTGCTCTGTGATCTCGAAACCAGGCCAACTTCCCGGGGGCCGTCATGAAGGCCGGACGGCCTCCGGTAGCGGCGCTAACGACGTGACCGTGTTCGAAGTCCAGTGAGAAGCCTTCGAAGACAGCGCGGAGATCGGTATTAGGGCCTGCGTACATTACACCGCCGCTTTCGTCCAGGAACACGAGCGACTGGCGCTGAGAGGTCACCGCAACGGCCGAGATGCAGAGGTGTCCGCTCGCTGTATGTCCGACACATTCGCTGATAGCTTCTTCCACCGATTTCCAGCAGGCGTCGGGATCGAAGGCGCGCGCTAATTCAGGCGCGTCCGGCTCATAGAGATACGCCCAGGGGCGGGAGGCTGAGCGGACAATCCGGGAGTCGGCGCTCACAATATGGCAGCGTATTGAACTGCTGCCCGCGTCCAGAACGAGAACTTGATCGTCAGCCATATCGCTTCCACACTTCCGGGTTGACTATGTTGACGGGCCTTTGGCCTCTCGTGAACCTGAGAATATCGTCGGTCATCATCTCTGAATGACGCCGAATAGTCTCCGCCGTCGCGCCGCCGATGTGCGGAGTGAAGACTACGTTGTCGAGTCCCATGAGTGGATTGTCGGGCGCGATTGGGTGAGTATCGAATACGTCAAATGCGGCCCCTCCAATCCCGCCTGAATCGAGCGCGCGTACCAGCGCCGCCTGGTCAATCACAGAGGGATCGGAGCAGTTTATCAGGAAGGCCGACCGCTTCATCCTGGAAATCATACCAGCGTCAATCATCCCATCTGTGTCTGCCGCAGCCGGAAGGTGAACGCTTATGAAATCCGAATTCGACGCCAGGGTTTTCAGGGAGGTCATGTGAATCCCCGGGGGAGGACTGGCCGCGAAGGGATCGTGGGCGATGACGTCCATGCCCAGGGCGGCGCACATTCGCGCAAGCTCGGAGCCAATAGCACCAAGTCCGACAATGCCTGCGGCGCGCCCCTGCATCTCTATGCCGCGCATAGAAATGTACGGCTCAACCGGATTCTCCCACTGACCGGAGGCGACGTGTGAATGCGCCTGCGGTATTTTACGAGCGAGCGCGAACATGAGACCAAGCGCGTGTTCAGCCACAGCGCGAGCGTTTCTCGCCGGGGTATTCACTACCACGATCCTATGTCGTGTGGCTGCCTCCACGTCAATATGGTCGGTAGAGCCACGACATATCCCCACGAATTGAAGTCCGGGAGCGTCGTCAAATGTTTCTTCAAACACAAATTCGGCTTCCACGACCAGAATTGAGATACGGGACCTATGGATACGAGCTGCCAGTTCTTCCGGGTCGGTCAGCCTTCTCGTATCCAGCCAACTTTCATACTCGACAGGCACCGCGGCGCGCAGCCGGTCAAGTTGAAGCGGATCGAAAGGCGCCAGTATCAGGGTCCGCAATTTGGTCAGTCCTCTCCCATGGCAAGCCGGGTTCGGGAGAGTCGGTACAGGAACCAGGAGAGCGACTTTCTGGCCGTCCCTGCTTGCGAGGCTGACTTCGCGATCTCGAATATACGGACAGGGTTGCCAATGGCGTATGCGGAGGATCGGATAATGCGTCTCGCCAGAGGGTAGCGCATAGTCTCAGACACTCGCGGCAATAGGTCCTGCTCCACTGTATCCATGACCGCCCTGACGAGGATAAATTGAAGGCGTGCGTCTCGGACGGCATCGGCCACCCGGTAGCCATCCAGGTCCACGGCGGCAACGTCGAAAGTCCTGCCCAGCCACTCTTTCATGGGCGACCTGACTACGGACTGTGGAAGCGTAAGACAGCCGCCTACGTCGAATTTCACATCCGAATTGCTCATCTCCAGTCTTATTCTGTCCACAACCAAAGGGTCAGCCTCGATCTTCAGCGCGTCCGAGGTCCGCCAGGAGTAGGCGGGGCCGCCCACTACCGAGATGCGGTCGCAGACGACTACCCCGCCAACAGGCAGGCAGCTCTTGACAGATGACGCGAATCCTGCGGATACGAGAAACTTCGGCCTGAAGTGGCTGATTAGCTTCCCTACACTCTGAGCAGCCTCGTCCCCTGAGAACCCGCCGATAGCCGCGACTACGTGCGGAATCGAGCGAGAAGTGTAGAACCGCAGATTCCCCTCTCGGTCTGATTCGCTGAAGCGGCCGGTCTTGAGAAATCCGCCAATGTCCCGCTGCATGTCCGCTACCACGGCCAGCATTGCATCATCCCTTCATAGAAATTGCGCTCTCGGCAGAAATCCCCCTCTACCTTGACGGGAGAGGGCTAGAGCCTGCCCCATACCACGATACAGGGGTGAGGGTGAACTACAATTCAGTCATTTCCCGTCTTCGCCTCATGTCCACGCTCCACCCCGGGCGCTAATCGCGAGATTACCAATCCGCGAGGTGCACTCGCTACCTGTCTCGCACCAGGAGGAAGTGAGTGAATTCCTCGATCTGTTCCCGGTGCCGGTGAGAGAGTTCCAGGGGAGTAATTGCCTGAATTGCCAGGTCGGCCCATCTGGCGGCCTCGGCCTGGGCGTGATCTGCGACCCCTACCCGATCCATGATGGTCAATACGGACTCCACGTCCCCGTCATCCAGATTGGGTTTCGAGTAAATGGATGCAATCGCTTCCCGATCTTCGCTGGTGGCGGCTTCCATTGCGAAGACAACAGGATACGAGTTTTTCTTTCTCAGTATGTCGGCCCCGACAGGCTTGCCGGTTATCTCTTCTTTCCCCCACACTCCCAGCACATCGTCTCTTATCTGAAAGACATAGCCCAGAGCCCTTCCGCATTCCCGCATCGCGGATATCAAGTCGGGGTCGTCGGCGCCGACAGCCGCGCCCAGGTTGAGGGAACATCTCAGGAGAGCCCCCGTCTTGCGCGAGATCATGCGCAGGTAGTCATCCATTCCTATATCCGGCCTTCCCTCGTAGGAAAGATCAAGGTACTGGCCTTCGATCATCTCGAGATAGGACTCGGTAAGAAGGCCAACGGCGGTGATTGAACGTTTCGGCCCAAGTCCTTCGTGTTCAAGCGAGTGTAAAGCGGTATCGGCAACGACCCTGAGGACATTTCCGGCGACCAGAGCTTTCGGCTTCCCCCACACGGCCCACAGGGTCTTTCGATTGTGTCGAGTCTCATCCTCGTCCTGGATGTCGTCATGCACGAGGGAAAAATTGTGAATGAACTCCAGCGCGACCGCGGCGGGCAGAGCCTGGTGCAACGAGCCGCCAACAGCCTCGCACCCGAATAGACAGAGCGTGGGTCGCACTGCCTTGCCGGTCATTGCGCTGATTGGCGCGCCCGTCTCGTCCGCCCAGCCCATGTAGTACCTGAGCATGTCGTAAACGGCTGAGTCACCCAGGTCCAGATTACTCTTGAGCGCACGCTGAACATATTCGCCATAGTAGTCGAACATTGAGGGAAGTGATGTATGGAGGGTTTCGTCTTTCGGCACGCTACGGATTCTGGAATTTGTGATTCATGGAATTTGAGTCCGTATTATGTCATAGCACGGGACTGATTGTGTAGCGAAATCAGGAATGTCGAATCGGAATTGTAAGATTGACGCCCGGGCTGAAGCCCATTCTGAGTTGCAGACCCAGCCGTCACCTGCTATATTTCAGCCGACATCCGAGCCTGATTTAGACGCTTCATACGCTTGAATTTAATGTGAACGCTACGCAGAAGCGAAGCCCGAGGAGCTGTTCCCCGCAATATGCTTGACGATGTGTACTTTCAGCAGTATGCCCTGATAGCGATTTTTGTGCTTGTCGCTACCGTAATACCTTTGGGAATGCTGCTTGGAGGCTGGGCCCTTTCGATCTTGAAGATAAGGCCGTATGCTCCCGACTCGGTGAAGAAGGCGATATACGAGTGCGGTTTTGAGACCCTGACGGGCAGGTGGAGCCAGTTCAACTTCCGGTTCTACGCATTCGCGCTGATATTCGTAGTCTTCGACGTGGAAGTCGTGTTCCTGTTTCCCTGGGCGGCGAATTTCGGCCTGCTTTCTGCCCAGTTCGGGCTGTTCGTTCTGCTGGAGATGGTGGTATTCGTGGCGATCCTCGTCGTTGGGTGGCTGTACGCCTGGCGCAAGGGTGCGCTGGAGTGGAGTTGACATATGACGCAGGACACAAATCTGATTAGCCATTCTCCCGACCTGCTGCTTCACCAGACGACCTGGGAGCTGGACAGGGACGAGGGCGCCTACGTTAACCATATTAAGGCTACTCATACCGAGGCGCTGGCCGAACCGCTGGTAGAGGTGCCGGATGAGTTCGACCGCAACGTGGCCATCACCAGCGTGGACGCTCTCATAAACTGGGGACGAAAGTCCGCGGTGTGGCCTCTGTCCTTCGGGCTGGCGTGCTGCGCGTTCGAGATGATGGCCAGCGCGATGTCCAGGTTCGACATATCGCGGTTCGGGATGGAAGTGTTCAGACCTTCCCCCAGGCAGGCGGACCTCATCATCATCGCGGGTACGGTTACGTGGAAGATGGCCCCTGCGATAGAGCGCGTGTATCAGCAGATGGCCGAGCCTAAGTGGGTCATTTCGATGGGTGTATGCGCAACCAGCGGAGGCCCATACTACGGCTCTTACAGCGTCGTGCCGGGCGTTAATCACATCATCCCGGTTGACGTTTACGTTCCCGGCTGTCCGCCGAGGCCGGACGCTCTGCTCTACGGGATAATGCAGTTGCACGAGAAGATCAAGCGCTACTCCATCCAGCAGGGCAAGAGTTAGACCACGCCAACAACCCCGGTTGAGAGACTACCCCGGTTGAGAGACTGCAAAAGGATAAGGCCTACGAATGACCAGGGCACACTCCGGAGAGGATGCGGCCAAGCGCATAAACGAAGCGATTCCAGGCGCCGCCGTTGACTATAATCAGACCGACGTTTGGGTCGCGCCGGAAAACATTCTGGAGGCCGCCCGCCTACTCAAGGATGACGAATCTCTTGACTTTTCCTTCTTGAACGCCGTGACAGCGGTGGACTATGTAGAATACTTTGAGATGATCTATCACCTGCTCTCTCTGCGGCGTAACAGCAGTTTAGTGGTTAAGTCCAGGGTTCCCGGCAGGGAAGACCTGGAAGTCTCATCGGTGTATGAGGTGTGGAAGGGAGCGGACCTTCAGGAGAGAGAAGTCTGGGACCTCATGGGCATTCGTTTCGACGGACATCCGAATATGAAGAGGATTCTGCTGTGGGAAGGATTTCCCGGGCATCCTCTGAGAAAAGACTTTCTGGGTTAGACTAGAGTCCAGGGCGAGATGGCGATAAAGACCGAGCCAGTTACCATAAACCTGGGGCCTCAGCATCCCAGTACCCACGGCGTGTTCAGGCTTCGCGTTACGTTTGACGGCGAGGTGGTGCTGGATGCCGAACCCGTATTCGGCTACCTCCACAGGGGCACAGAAAAACTGGCGGAGTCCAGGACTTACGTCCAGATAGTGACGCTGACCGACCGGATGGACTACATCGCAAGCATGTCGAACAATCTGGCGTATGTTCGCACGGTGGAGAAGTTAGCGGATATCGAAGTGCCGGAGCGGGCGCAATATATTAGGGTTATCAGCGCCGAACTCCAGCGAATTGCCAGCCATCTGATGGCGACGGGATTCCTGTTGAATGACCTGGGAGCGTTCGCTACACCGCTGATGTACTGCTTCAGGGAGCGCGAACGGATACTCGATCTGTTCGAGATGCTGTGCGGCGCGCGAATCACTCTGAGCTATATGCGCCCGGGCGGCCTGTTCCAGGATGCGCCCGACGAGTTCTGGACTGCGCTCGACAGGCTTGTCCAGGACCTTCCCGGCCAAATTGACGAACTTGAAAACCTGATAACCGGTAATGAGATTGTCCTGACCCGCACGAGGGGAGTAGGAGTTCTCACCGCCGAGGACGCTATTGACTGCTCGGTAAGCGGGCCTATACTGCGGGCGAGCGGGGTACAGTGGGACCTTCGCAGGGCCGACCCTTATGAGGTGTATGATAGGCTGGACTTCGACGTGCCGATAGGCGTCGGAGGAGACAACTTCGACCGCTACATCGTGCGTGTCCAGGAGATGCGCGAAAGCGTGAAGATAATCAGGCAGTGCATAGAGCAGATACCCGACGGACCGATTCGGGCGCAGACGCCGTTCTTCGTGCGGGCGCCGGTTGGCGACGCCTATGCCGCGGTCGAGGGGCCAAAGGGCGAGCTCGGATTCTACATGGTAAGCGACGGCGGCATTTCGCCGTACCGATGCAAGGTACGAGCACCGTCGTTTATGAACCTGACGCCATTGCGACAGATGCTGGTCGGGGGAAAGATGGGCGACCTGATAACTACGTTCGGGTCGGTTGACATCGTTCTGGGCGAGGTGGACAGGTGAGCCTGGATTTCATAAGCATATATGGTTTCTTCAACGGCTTCGTTCCCAACGGACTGGAATGGGTGGCGTTTACGATAGCGGCCGGCGCGCTCGCTTTTCTTGTAATCAACGTATTGATGTTGTCCACCGCCGTTTACACCTGGTTCGAGCGCAGGACGTTGGGCAGGTTCCAGAACAGGCTCGGCCCGAATCGGTGGGGGCCGTTCGGAATCCTGCAGCCCATAGCCGACCTGGTGAAGCTGATCACGAAAGAGGATACGACGCCCGACGAGGCCGACCGCTGGGTGATGACGTTCGCACCGCTTGTTCTCGTAGTTCCCACCCTGATTGTCGCGGCGGTTATCCCATTCGGACCGGATAGTTTCCTCGGAAAGCTGAATATCGGCATCCTGTTCGTACTGGGCGTGACCTCCGTGAATACGATTGCCATTTTCATGGCCGGATGGGGCTCGGCGAACAAGTACGCGATGCTGGGCTCGATGCGCGGCGTGGCTATGCTCGTAAGCTACGAGGTCCCGATGGCGCTGGGTGTGGTCGGAGTCCTGATTCTCTCCGGGTCTCTGTCGCTCTTCCACATCGTGGAAATGCAGACTATACCGTTCCTGCTGGTGCAGCCGCTTGGATTCCTGATATTCGTGGCGGCGGCTTCGGCGGAAATGAGTCGAACGCCGTTCGACCAGATAGAGGCGGAATCGGAGCTTGGTTCGGGCTATAATACGGAGTACAGCGGTATTAAATTCGCCGTGTTGTTCCTCGCTGAATTCATGGCTCCCATCATCACAGCGCTTGTGATTACGACCCTATTCTTAGGCGGTACGAGAGGTTTCGATCCCATTCCAGGACAGGTATGGTTTGTACTGAAGACGTTTGCCGTGATCTTCGCGCTACTCTGGGTAAGAGCGACCTGGCCTCGCCTGCGGGTTGACCAAATCATGGGGTTCGCCTGGAAAGGGTTGTTCCCTCTTTCACTGCTGAACATCTTCGTAGTGGCGGCGCAGGTTGTTATACTCCAGGACGACGCGGGCGGTATCTCGGCAAGATCGCTCTGGATAATGGCGGCGATAAACTGGGTAGTAATGATAGTGGCGATAGTAGCGACTGCCAAAATACTCGGCCAGCGAAGGCTTGAGCGTCCGGCGCCCACGCCTTCCCCACTGGCCAATATGTACGCGGAGGCTGATTAGATTATGTATGGCCTCTCACTGGTCAAGGGTCTGGGCGTTACTATGAAGAACCTCGTAACGCCCGGGCGAGTGTTCACCGTTAATCAATACCCGGACCGTAAGGTAAGCATCTTCGGACTTGCGAAGATCAACAACCAGAATCCGGTGTCTTTCACGCTCAAACAGCCGGGTGAGGCTTTCAAGGCCCTGGTCGGGCTCGCGTCTGTACCCGACAGACAGTACCAGCATCCCAGGTTTAGGGGCGAGGAGTTCTCATGGTACGAGAACCGCTGTACCGGGTGCGCTTCCTGCGCTAAGTATTGTCCCCTGGGCATAATCGAGATCGTCACCAACCCGGCAAAGACGGACATTCAGGAAGGCGACAAATACTTCCTGGAAGTCTTCGACATTGACATCGGGCGGTGTATGTTCTGCGGCCTCTGCGTGGAAGCCTGTCCATACGACGCGCTTCACATGGGCAGCGGCTTCGAGGAGGGCCGATACAGGCGCGCCGACCTCGTGATAGATAAAGCGAGGCTTGTGGCGTCTCCCAAGCGACCCAGCCACTGGTTCAGGCCGCAACTGGAGACGACGCAGGACTATAACCCGCTGGAGGGCGCCGAAGCTGACTGGCGCGAGGTGCATCGGCACGAAAAGCCGACGCTGACCGACCAGCAGCACAGGTGGGGGCAGCGCTGATGCTGGGACAGGGAACAGAGGCTTCGTTATTCATTGATATAGCGTTCTGGCTCTTGGCGATTTCTAGCATCGTGGCGGCTGTCGCGGTCGTTCAACTGCAGAACCTGTTCAGGGCAGCGCTCTTCCTCGTGGTGTCTTTCATGGCGGTCGCCGGGATGTTCGTGCTGCTCCGCGCCGAGTTTCTGGCAGCCGTGCAGGTGCTTATCTATGTTGGCGCGATTTCAGTGCTGATTATCTTCGCCATACTAATGACCGGCGAAGTGGAGCGCGGAAGCGCGGCCCACTCGATGAGAATCCCTGTGGGCATTCTGGCCGCTCTGTTTGGCGCGGCAGCGATCTTCGTCGCGGTGGATACGAACTGGCTGATTCTGGACGACGTTCTGAGAAACGGAAGCCTTAGCGCCGGGGTAGAGAATGAAGTAAAGAAGGTGTTCTCGAATACGATACCCTCGATAGGACGGCTGTTGATCCAGGACTTTGTACTCGCTTTCGAGGTCGCGTCGGTCGTACTTCTGGCAGCTATCATTGGCGCTCTCGCGCTGATCCGTGAAAGGTGAAGCGTTGAGCCTGGAAAATTTCCTGATTGTTTCCGCAATCCTGTTCTCCATTGGACTTTACGGCGCGCTGTCCAAGCGTAACGCCATCGCGGTGCTGATGTCCGTCGAGCTTATGTTCAACGCGGTAAATCTCGCCGCTGTTGCGTTCTCACGCTATTCGGTTCCCGCTACCCTGGCGAATACTGGCTCCAGGGCGCCGGACATAGCCCAGTCTCTTCTGACAGGGCAGATATTCGCTATATTCATAATCACGATAGCCGCGGCGGAGGTCGCTCTTGGACTCGCTATCGTTATCGCTATCTACAGAAGCCGTTCGACCATCTTCGTAACGGACGCGGCCCAGATGAAGAAGTAGAGGTACTTTCTTATGTGGGTTGAATACAGGACCGCGCCTAATCTTATGATGGCTGAAATGTGGAAGGACGTCTTGGAAGGGGACGGGCTTCCAACTAAGATACTTCCGGTTGGCGACATCATGGAGTGGGGCGAGCGAGTGTCGTTCAAAATATACGTCCCCAAGGGTCGGGAACACGTGGCCGACGAGATTCTGAGGAAGCTGTAGATGGTATCTGAAACGCTGGTATGGCTTACTCTGTTCGCGCCACTGGCGTCGTTTCTGGTTATTGCCTTCATCATCTGGCCCGCGTCCCGTATCCGAACCTACGGCGGATTTCTGTCGCCTCAAGCCCATGAGGCAAGCGGCGAGTCCGAGGACGCGGCCCATTCGGGACACGATGAATCTCCCAGGGATTTCCTGGGCTCCTTAGCGGGACTGCTGACCATCATCGCGGTCGGCGCCAGTTTCGTCATATCGCTAATGGCGCTGTCCGGCACGATAACCGGAGACGGCAAGATAGAATTCGAGCCTCACCAGTGGCTGGTGGTAGGCGCGTTCGAATTGAACGTCGGCATACTGATGGATCCGCTTACGGCCATAATGCTCGTGGTGGTCACCGGCGTCAGCCTGATGGTGCAGATCTACTCCGTAGGGTACATGAGCGAGGAGGACAACCCTGCATACGCCCGATATTACGCCTACATGTCTCTGTTCACCGCCTCGATGGTCGGTCTCGTGCTGGCATCCAACATCATCCAGATTTTCGTGTTCTGGGAATTGGTCGGGCTATGCTCATACCTGCTCATAGGATTCTGGTACGGACGCACGTCCGCGGCGAACGCGGCAAAGAAGGCGTTCATAGTTACCCGCGTGGGAGACTTCGGATTCCTGCTTGCGATACTGTACCTGTTCACGAATCAGGACCTGCTGGCAACCGCTGGATTGAACGGCCTGGACGTCACGGACCTCTACAAGGCCGTGGAACTTGGCCTCGTGTCCGGCGCAGTCGCCACTTGGGTTGCTGCCGGCATATTCGCCGGAGCCATAGGAAAGTCCGGGCAGTTCCCGCTGCACACCTGGCTTCCCGACGCTATGGAGGGCCCGACGCCGGTGAGCGCGCTCATTCACGCCGCGACAATGGTGGCTGCGGGAGTGTTCCTGGTTGCTCGATTCTTCCCCGTGTTCCAGGCATCCAGCGAGATGATGACCGTCGTTGCGCTTATCGGCGGCTTCACCGCCATTTTCGCCGCTTCCATGGGTCTTGTGGCGAACGACATCAAGCGCGTCCTCGCCTACTCCACCGTCAGCCAGCTTGGATACATGATGATGGCGTTGGGAGTAGGAGCTTACGCATTTGCGATCTTCCACCTGTTCACCCACGCATTCTTCAAAGCGCTGCTCTTCCTCGGCTCCGGATCGGTCAATCATGCATCCGGTACCTTCAACATGAAGTACATGGGGGGCCTGCGGCGATATATGCCCTGGACCTATATAACCTTCCTGGCGGGAAGTGTCGCGCTGGCCGGCATATTCCCGACGTCCGGATTCTGGAGTAAGGACGAGATTCTGGCGAGCGCGGCCCATGCTGAGAGTCTAGTCGGGTACTTCGTGTATGCGCTCGGGCTTGTGGCCGTGTTCATGACCGCGTTCTACATGTTCCGCGCCCTGTTCATGACTTTCGACGGCGATTTCAGGGGCGGCGCGGACTCCGAAGCCCAGGATGCGGGTGAGGAATCTGAGGAACTTCACCTCGGACACGTGAGCCTTCACGAGTCCCCCTGGGTGATGGTGGCTCCGCTGGCAATTCTGGCCGTCCTAGCCATCCTGATAGGATTCGTCTCCAACCCGCTCGTTGACCTCGGCCTCGTTCCGGCCCACTGGTTCGTCCACTTCATGGGCGAGGGTTGGGTGTATGTAAAGATACCGAGTTTCGATCTTCCGTTGGCGCTGGTGTCCACCGCAGTCGCGGTCGCGGGCATCTTCGTCGCCTATATGATGTACTATCGCCAGCGGTGGTCGGCGGAGGCAATGGGCCAGCGATTCAAGTCGGCCTACACCACGCTCAGCAGGAAGTATTATTTCGACGAACTGTACGAGGATATTATTGTACGCCGCGTGTTCTATAATGGCGCGGCCCGAATACTGGACTGGGGCGACAAGAATATCGTGGACTGGGCCGCAGACCGGATAGGCTGGCTGGGCGCCAATATCGGCACTCCCCTGCGCCAACTCCAAACAGGCCAGCTTCAACAGTATGGAGCGGCCATCTCAGTGGGAATCCTTGTCATGCTGGGACTGTACCTATGGTTCCTCTAGTACCACTATTCGTCATTTGAATGTTGAAAATCCCCTCTCCCTGAGGGAGAGGGTTGGGGTGAGGGTAAACGACAATTCAGTCATTCCCGCGAAGGCGGGAACGCTCGAAGAGCCTCGCCGCTCGGCAATCCACTAGCCTCGGCATTCTGGGTAGTGGCGAAGATAAATGGATGCAGCGTTAGTTCTAAGATAGTCGCAAGGGAAAGAAAAACTTGTTCGAAGGCTGGCTGACAATTGCGGTATTCCTGCCCATAGCGGCAGCGGTTATTATCGCGCTGTTCGGACGGAATCCCGTCATGGTGAAGTGGTTCGCGGCGATTGTGTCGCTGGTCGAACTCGCGCTGACGTTCGTGATATTCCTTCTCTATGACACCTCCCAAGGCGCCGCGCAGTACCAGCTTGTTGACAAGGCGACGAACTGGATTCCAATTGAATCATTCAATGTGCAGTACTTCTTGGGGATTGACGGCCTGAGTGCTCCGCTCGTTTTGCTCACCGGACTGCTCGGAATGGTGGCGATATTCGCCTCCTGGAGCATCAATATGCGGGTCAGAGAATATTTCGTCTGGCTGCTCGCGCTACAGGGCGCGGTCATGGGTGTGTTTACCTCCCTGGACTTCTTCCTGTTCTTCCTGTTCTGGGAGCTGGAACTCATCCCCATGTTCTTCCTCATATCCATATGGGGAAGCGGGCGTCGCGAATACTCCGCGATGAAGTTCCTCATCTTCACCATACTCGGCAGCGCGTTCATGCTGGTGGGTATCCTGGTCCTCTTCTTCTCCACCGGAACGTTCGATATGACCGAACTGCCCGCCGCAATTGGCGCAAGCAAGCTGCTGCTTCCTTCGGTCGTGGTATTCGCCATGCTCTTCGTGGCCTTCGCTGTCAAGCTGCCGATATGGCCTCTGCACACCTGGCTGCCCGACGCCCACACCGATGCGCCCACGGCCGCGAGCGTCATGCTTGCCGGCGTGCTTCTGAAGATGGGCGCGTATGGAATGCTGCGAGTATCGGCGGCGATGTTCCCCGACGTGCTGAGAGACGCCTCCTGGCTGTTGGCGACAGCGGGAGTGGTAAACATCCTGTACGGCGCCTCCGTCGTCCTGCGACAGACGGACATGAAGCGGCTGATTGCGTTCAGCTCGATAAGCCACATGGGATTCGTGGTGCTCGGACTGTCGTCCGCCGTCGGCGTCGCCGGACAGGTATCGCCGCTCGGACTGACGGGAGCGTCCCTCCAGATGTTCACGCACGGCGCTATCACCGGGCTGCTGTTCCTCCTCGTAGGCTACGTTTACGAGCGGGCGCACACTCGCCACATACCCGACCTCGGCGGCCTCGCGGTGCATATGCCCGTCCTGTCCGCGTCTCTGGCGGTCGCCGGACTTGCTTCACTTGGCCTTCCGGCCACAGCCGGCTTCGTTTCGGAGATCCACGTCTTCCTCGGTACCTTCCCGGTATGGGGTTGGCTGACTGCGATTGGCGCGTTCGGAGTGGTTCTCACCGCAGGCTACATCTTATGGATGTTGCAGCGGGTGATGCTCGGCCCCCGCAATTCGAGGCTGGACGACCTTACGGACGCAACGCCTCTCGAAATGGTGCCGGTTGCGGCATTGATCATCGCAATCATGGTCGTTGGGATATTCCCTTCCACCATTGCCGACGTGTTCTCGATTGGAATAGCCCCAATAGTAGATTCCCTGCAGAACGCAGTAGTGAGCGCACAGTAAACAAGAGGGACACGATCCCAGTATGACTCTACACGACATATACCTGCTATCTCCCGAACTGTCGCTCGCAGCGATAGCGATGGCGCTCATACTGCTGGATCTTGTGGTATCCCGTAAGAGCTTGCTTGCCGCATTCGGGGCGCTGGGGCTGATCGTTCCGGTCATTCTCAGCGTCATCCTGTGGATAGACCTGGACAATTCATCCGTCAGCCAGATGCAGGGCATCTTCGGAACGCTGGTCGTTGACAAGTTCAGCCTGTTCTTCAAATTCCTGCTGTCCATAGCGGCCGCGCTGGTGATTCTCATGTCCGCCGGATACGTCCAACGTATCCGCAATTTCCAGGGCGAGTTCTACGGATTGGTATTGCTCTCCACCTCCGGCATGATGCTTCTCGCATCGGCCACCGAACTCATCTCCATATATGTCGCGCTCGAGTTGACCGCCCTGCCATCCGCGGCGCTCGCTGCGTTCCTGCGCGACGGCAAATCCGCCGAGTCGGGCATGAAGTTCCTGATACTGAGCGCCATAAGCTCTGGGGTTATTCTGTACGGGATGGTTTACATTTATGGATTCACCGGAACCACCTCGCTCGAAGGCATCGCGTCCCAGATAGAACGGCTTATATCATACGGCGTTCTGGACCCGCAGGCGGCGTTTGGGGACAATAAGGCGCTACTCTTCGGTGTCATTCTTCTCATAGCCGGATTCGGCTTCAAGATTTCGAGCGTACCGTTCCAGTTCTGGGCGCCGGACGTGTACGAGGGAGCGCCCACACCGATAACCGCGTTCCTCTCCGTGGCCTCCAAGGCCGCAGGATTCGCGGTGATACTTCGCCTGTTCTATATATCCTTCCCGTTCGAGGCATTCAGCGAGAACTGGGCGGCGATCTTTGCAATCCTCAGTATCGTTTCCATGACCTTCGGCAACCTGGTCGCCATTCGGCAGAACAACATAAAGCGAATGCTGGCATACAGCACCATTGCCCACGCCGGATATGTGATGGTCGGACTTGCCGCTTTCGCTGCCCGTGCTCAGAGCGGAAGCATGGACGCAGGCCCGTCCGCCGTGCTGTTCTACCTCGGCGGATACGTCGCCACCAACCTGCTGGTATTCGGCGCGGTCATAGCCGTATCCAACAAGATAGACTCTGACGAAATAGACGACTACGCGGGCATGGCGCGGCGCGCTCCTCTGATCGCCGCGGCGATGGCATTCGCAATGATTTCTCTCACCGGAATCCCTCCGACCATCGGATTCATGTCCAAGGTCTATCTGTTCGGAGCGGCGGTCAACGCCAATCTCGAATGGCTTGCGGTAGCGGGCATGGTGAACAGTGTCATATCCGCCTACTACTACCTGCGAGTGGTCAAAGTCATGTACCTGCGCGATCCTGCCGAAGACAAGCCGGTAGTCGCCGACGCCGCGACCGGAGTGGCCCTCACCGCAACTGCCGCTGCCACATTCATTTTCGGTGTTTATCCCACCCCTCTCATTGACCTTGCGAGGTCCGCTGTAAGCGTACTCGGCGTGTGAGGGAACGACGATGTCCCTCATAGGATTCGTCTATAACGCCCTCGTGGACGACGCCCCACTGCTTATCGAGTCTCTCGTGACCAGCCTTGATCTGGGCCAGCGGTCATGGGTGTCCTCCGCCTACGACGTGGCCGATTGCGAAGACAGGTTCCCCGACACCTCGCTCGTCGTCGTAGCGGGAGGAGACGGGACAATCCTGCGTACCATCCACTCCATTGCCGCTTTCTCGATTCCGGTGGTCGCCGTGAACATGGGTCGCGTGGGCTTCATGAGCGAACTCAGGGTGCAGGAGGCCCAGGAACGTCTCCCTCACTACCTGAACGGCAACGTTCGCGTTGAACGACGAATGATGCTCAGGGCGGACGTCACGGACGCGGACGATAGGACAGTCCTGAGCATGGACGCCCTGAATGACGTGGTGGTGGGGCGCAAAGGAGTCGCGCATCTGCTGGACATTGATACCGTGGTGGACGGCGAGTTCCTGACCACGTACAGGGCAGACGCGCTCGTCGTCTCCACACCGACCGGGAGCACTGGATACGCGCTTTCGGCGGGCGGGCCTATCTTCTTCCCCGAAGCGCTCATGATGATGCTCCAACCCGTGGCCGCTCACACCGGACTGCGCGATGGATTGGTTCTGCCTCACGACACACGGATAGTCCTTTCGACCGGCGAAGACAAGACCGCGCTCGTGAGCGTGGACGGCCTGGAAGATATGCAACTCCCGCCCGGATCCAAGGTCAGCATTTCGCGCAGCCCCCACGAGGCAAAGTTCCTCCGCTCCAAGCCAAGGACCGCCTTCTACAACGAACTCACACGACGTCTGGGGTTAGTCTATAACCTCACGCCGCCGTCCTGAGTCATCAGGGGCCGATAAGAGTATGCAAATGTGCGAGCGTAGCTATGATCGCAAGCCAACAGCCCCCTCTCCCTTGATGGGAGAGGGTTGGGGTGAGGGTGAAATACCATCCTCTCCAGGTCATCAGGGGAGAGTGGTATGACCGAACGCACCGAACCTATCAACCGGGAAACAGTATTCTCAGGCCGCATCGTAGAGGCGCGCGTTGATACGCTGCTCGCCCCGGACGGTCGCCAGATTACTCGGGAGGTGATTCACCACCCGGGCGCGGTCGCCATTATCCCAATTGATTCCGACGACAACGCGATTCTCGTCCGACAGTACAGGTATCCGGTCGGCCACGATCTCCTGGAGATTCCCGCGGGCGTGATCGAAGAGGGCGAGTCCCCCGACAACACCGCCCAACGTGAACTGCGCGAGGAGACCGGTTACGCTTCTCGAAACCTGCGCCCGCTTGGAGGAATCTACTCCTCCCCCGGATTCTGTGACGAGATACTGTACATCTATCTCGCACGCGACCTTGTAGAGAGCAAACTGCCGGCGGATGACGACGAGGACATAACGCTTGAGCGCGTCCCGATGTCAGACGTGGGAAGACTAATCCGCCTAGGCGAAATCCAGGACGCCAAGAGCGTCGCTGGCCTGCTCATGGCCCAATACCTGTTCTGACTTAGTCTGAGCGTGAAAATCCCCTCTCCCTAGATGGGAGAGGGCTAGGATGAGGGTGATTCCCTCTAACTACTAAATTGATACAGGTCCTACTTGCTCGACCCGATTGCGCCGTTCAAGCGTCGAGGAATATACTCGACTCGAATACCGATTTCAGGAGAATTGACATGCCAGACCTCAGAGCCATGTTCGCACAGATAGACAACATGGAAGACGAGATAATCGCGCTCCACCGCGACCTTGTGAAGATCCCGTCGGTCAACACCGGGTTCATGCCCACAGGCGACGAGACCCCCGTCTGCGAGTACGTCAGGGACTTTCTCGCGGAGGACGGCATAGACTCCGAAATCCTGGGACGCACCCCGGAGCGCGGCAACATCATCTCCCGCATCGAAGGGCGGAACTCCGACGCCAGGCTTATGTTCATGTCCCACACCGACGTGGTGCCTGTGGAGGAGGAAGAGAAGTGGACATTCCCGCCCTTCAGCGCCCAGATACACGGCGGTCGCATATACGGACGCGGCGCGTCCGACTGCAAGGGTCTTCTGGCCGCGCAGATCATGGCCATGCGGCTGATCAAGCGCAACAACATCACTCTCAGGGACAGCCTGATCCTGTGCTCCGGCGCAGACGAGGAGCACGGCGGACGCTACGGCTTCGGCTGGCTCGCCGAGAACTACCCAGAGAAGATTACCGCTCCGTTCGCCGTCAACGAGGGCGGCGGTACACCCATCGAGGCCGCTGGCGGCCTTACCTACATCCTCGGCGTCGGCGAGAAGGGCCGTCTCCAGATAGAGTTCACGGTCAAGGGGATCAGCGCGCACGCCTCAGTTCCGTGGCAGGGGACCAACGCCCTGTACAGGCTGTCCCAGGTGCTTGGACGCATCGAGAACTACGAGGCCGAGAGAGACACTTCCACCAGCCTGTTCGCGCACCTCTCCAACTTCGCAATCGAGCACAAGCCATCGCCTGAAAATGTTGACGAAATCATCGAGGAAGTCAGCCAAGACAACCCCCGCTTCGCCTCCATGCTGACCGCCCTGTCCAGGATGACGATTACGCCCACGATGATAAACGGCGGCGTTAAGTCCAACAGCGTTCCCGAGCAGATCAACCTCACCTGCGACGTGAGAACCCTGCCCCACCAAAATGACGAATACCTGCGCGGCGAGCTGGACAAGATTATCTCTGGCATACCAGGAGTGACATACGAGATTGACTACATGGCCGTCCCCAACTCATCCGAGTTCGATACCGAATTGACCGCGCATATCCAGGGAGCGACCGCCCTCGCGCTCGAACGCGACGATATCCAGTGGGTCCCCGCCATCAGCACCGGATTCACAGACTCGCGCTTCACCCGCCCGCTGAATGTGATCACCTACGGCTTCTCCGGTTCCCACCCCGACGACGACCCGATGCTCAGCCGCGCCCACGGCACCGACGAGTCAGTCGGCATCGCCAGCCTGATTAGCGGAACCAAGATTATGCTCGCCCTCGCCTGCTCCATCTGCGGCGCCGATTAGTCACGTGCCCTTTGTCAACGAATTCAAGTCAAGAGATCCCCTCTCCCTGAGGGAGAGGGCTAGGGTGAGGGTGAACTAGGAGATGTCTCACTCTCAGTGGACACCCTTCATGCTTACCGTCATACCCGCGAAAGCGGGTATCCAGAGGGGTGGGACTGCGCTCCGAGCAACCAAACACACATCGGACCTGAATCTCATCCAACACAGACTGTATCCAGCTAATGAATGACTCCTCAAAGAAAACCATCTACCTCGCCAACCCCTACGGCTTCTCCGAAGACCAGAAAGCCATCCTGCTGCCCCGCATAGTAGAAGCCCTCGAGTCCCTGGGGTTGGAAGTCTGGGAACCCTTCGAGCGCAACAACCAGGTGGACTTCTCCGACCCCGGCTGGGCCTACGAGATCGGCCAGGCCGACTTCCGCGACGTGCGCGACTCCGACGCCATCTTCGCCGTCGTCAACGGCGTCCCGCCCGACGAGGGAGTCATGGTCGAGCTAGGCATGGCAATCGCGCTTGGCAAGCCCACCTTCCTGTTCCGCGACGACTTCCGCCGCGTAACCGACAGCGAGCAATACCCCCTCAACCTCATGCTCTTCACCGGAATGCCCCAGCATGAGTGGCGCGACTACTACTACACCTCAGTCACCGAAATCGCGTCCGAGAACAAAGCCCTGGCCCGCTGGGCACACTCGCGGACGTAAGTACACATGCAGCCAGTTGTGCGGCGGTCAGAGTTCGGATTCATGCGCGCGATTACTGTCTGAGGACCTCGCTCAGAGTGCCGTTAGGTCCGTAAAGCCGAGCTTCTTCACGTTGGACATCACTGAGCCTTTTGCCTCTTGCCAATTATAACGCCACCCTCTCGACCTCAATATGATCTGCTCGCTTCATAGCCTGCGCGAAGTCGTAGGCCGCCTGAAGCCTGTACCAGGTGTACGCGCCACCGCCGAACGCCTTATCAAGCCGTATCGCCATATCTGGAGAAATCCCAGAAGTGCCATCCACCACATCCGATAACTGCTTACTACTAACTCCCAGATACCTGGCTGCTTCCGTTACGCTGAGACCTAGCGGTTCAAGGCAATCATGCCGAATTGACAGACCAGGATGCGGAGGGTTATTCATGCCAACGGTATTTTCAAGCGCAACCAGAGTCTGTTCGAAATCTCGATGGGATTGCTTGAGTTCTTCGGCTGCATACTTAAGTCTGTTCTGCTCACGGATTCTAGCGAATGCCATCAGCAACACAACTCCGACGAGAGTAGCGGTAATGGTAATTTCAATTCCATCCATTAAACACAACCCCCTTCTATCTATCCATTAGATACTCGATCAGTCTATCAACACGTTCGGCTTCCCGTCGGTGCATATCTGAGAGCTCTTCATTCAACCTTCTGGCAACGTTATCAGATCTCCAGCCAAGCCATAGGGCCAAAGCAGATATAAGCAGAGCAATCCATCCCAAAATGTCTCCAGTATCCATTAGCTGGTCCTATCTAACACGCCCTTCACATCCAACGCAGTCTCAGTATCTCAAATTGAGTATAGCACGTCGATGTTACCGGTGTTGGTCAGATCAGAATCATACATGGAATCCAACATCCAGATTTGACTGCCTTTCGTCTCAATCCTCACGCCTTCCACACCCGACCAAACCGCTGCACTATATCCCAGTTCAGCGTCGCCCCAAGACCGACTCCACCCGGAAACCACAGCCTGCCATCCTCAACCCTCTCCGTCGGTAGAACCAGGTCCGCCCGCCAGTCCGCTTCATACACCGCGTGCTCCAACCGCATCGCACCACTGACCGCCGCCGTCGCATGGCCGCTCGCCAGCAGCGAGATAGGCCCCGCCGGGCTGTGTATAGAGAACCCATTACCCTTTCCAACTGCAGAGCAACCTGACCTGACCGCCTCCCCGATCCCTCCACAATGCTTCACGTCAGGCATGATGACCGACACCGCCTCAGAGTCCAGGATCTCGTCGAAGAACTCCGCGCCGTACCCCGACTCACCTCCAGCCACCGGCATCGGCGCCCAGCGTGCTATCTCAGCCAGTACCTCCGCGTCCTCGGTCGGCTGTACCGGCTCCTCGAACCAGCCCACGTCCAGCTTGTGTAGCTCATCCACTATCAGCGGCGCGGTATCCCTCTCGAAGCGGCTGTGGCAGTCAACCAGCAGCGTCGCGTCCGGGCCGATAGCATCCCTGACAGCGGCCACTCTCGCAAGTCCGGGCGCCGCCTCTTCCAGGATTGCGCCCGGTGTGGACGGCGGACGCACCTCATCGAACGGAGCGCACTTGAAGGCCCTGAAGCCCGCCTTAGCCGCTCTTTCCGCCACCCGGAAGAAGTCGGCGGGAGTCCGCTCCGTGGCGAAACAGAGAGCGATTGATGTTCGCATACAGCGGAACGCTCTCCACTGGCCCGCCTCCTAGGAACTCGGTCAGGCCGACACCAGCCCGCATCGCACTAAGCTGGGCCACCGCAGTCCGCAGTCCGCTGACCGCCGTCCCCAGAACATTGTCCCTTCTCAGGTCGTCCGAACTCAGTTCCAGGAGCCCCTCGACATCCGACTCGTCCCCGATATCCTCATCGCGCAACTCCGAGACCAGGTCCGCCAGCGTTCCCGCCACCGCCCTCGAATTGTCTCCAGCCGTTACCTCGACCATCGTCGAGCTACCCTCCCCGTCCGAAACCACCGCAAATGTCCAGGTCGAGTTGGTGGTCACCACCACCGAGGCGAACTTTTCTATTGTCAATTTCATGTCAGTCGGCGTCCTTCCTTATCTCGACAACAGTCCATGAACCGTCATTCCCGCGAAAGCGGGAATCCACGTGGGCCGGCCAAGGCAGAACGACAGCGTTACTCTGAATCGCTATCAGTCGGCGTCCTTCCCTATTTCGGCAAGCAGCCTCAGAGTGCGCTCCTCGGTGGCGTCCGGGTCGTCTCCGCACGGAATCGGAGTAGCCAGGATTTCCGTCGCTCCCCACCCGATGACCGTGTTTATACGATCAGCCACCACATCCTCGTCTCCCGCAATGAGAACCTGGTCGAGCATCTCGTCAGTCCAGCCCGAGTCAGGAGTTCCGCTGAATCCCGCCTCCGCAAACATATTGGCGTAGAACGGGATACTCGGGAAGTATCCCAGCCGCGCTCTAACACCGTCCCGCGCCGCGTCCAGGTCTTCAGTTACGCACACCGGCGCGTGCGCTATGAGCGGCGGAGTCGCCCTACCTGCGGATTCCGCGCCCCTGTGGAGAGCCGGCAGAGCAGTATCCCTGAGATAGAAGTGAGGACACACCCAGCTGATCGCTCCGTCCGACAGCTCCCCACATGTCTCGAACGCCCCGGGCCTCAGCGCCGACGCCATGATCGGCACATCTACTGTACTGGACAGCGATGTGTTCGCCGAGTACCAACGACCTTCGTATTCCACCGCCCCCGTGTGCATGAGCGCCCGCAGGATGTGAAGATACTCTCTCAGATGCCCGATCGGAGCGCGAAAGTCCGCCCCGAACGAACTCTCCATCGTGGCCTGGTGGCTTGGCCCGACGCCGAGCCTGAATCTTCCGGGAGCCAGATTATCTATGACCTGGACCTGCTGCGCCAACGTCACCGGGTGCCTCGACCATGTCTGCACTATCGACGTGCCGAGCCTGATGCTGTCCGTTCTCGCCGCTGCCGCTGCCAGAATGGCTATCGCTTCTCCCCCACCTCCGCCCGACGTCAGCCAAGCTGCTCCGACTCCAACCTCTTCAAGATGCTCGATACGCTCCAGACCCTCGCTTGCGCTCGAAGCGGTTACGGACACGCCAATCACGTTCTTCTGATTCATTGGGATGCTCTCCTGACTATGCTGAAAGGACGGGGCGAGTATAACATGGTACGGGCTCCGCCCCGATACCATGGTATGACTTTACCAATAAGCCGCGTTTTGAGATACTGCCTAAACAGTTCAACCGAGATTATCGGTGACGCTGCAAGGGAGGTAAACGATGGAGTACAGGTACGCCCTGCTTCTAAGGCAGCAATGGTTTAACAAGGGAAACCCCACGTGCGAGCATCCGCGTATCGAGCGCGAGACTTACGAAGGAACCGATACCGGAGACGACGTGTGTACGTCCTGCGGGAAAGGATCGCCCCGCGGAGCGACCAGGAGTGAGCAGAGCGCTCGATGACTACACCCACAGACCCGTGCCGCTCTCTCAGCCGCTTCAATCTATTGGCACGATTGAGGCGTAATGCTAAACTTGAGTGGACACTTGAAGACGGACTTTGTTGACTATGGACTGCTTTATCGAACACCAGACGTTGGACGTCAGACTGCCGACGATGATTACGGCCTTTGCGGGCTGGCCGGATGCTGCTGAGGCCGCCACACGAGCCATACGATACTTGGTCCGCAAGCTGCCCGCAGAGAAATTCGCCGAGATAGACCCCGAAGAATTTTACGACTTTACGGTCACACGCCCACACACCAGGATGAATCGCCAGGGCAAGAGAGTCATCCGCTGGCCGAGGAATGACTTCTACTACTTCACTGACGACGATGATGAAAGCAAGAACCTGCTTTTGTTCGTTGGGACTGAGCCGAATCTCAAATGGCGAGCATATTCCAGTATCATCACTGATATCGCGGTCAGGAGCCAGGTCAACTTGGTCGTTTCACTGGGAGCCCTGCTCGACGCCGTACCCCACACGCGCGAACCCCGCGTCACCGGTCGCGCAAGTTCCACCGAACTCACCGGCAAAGTCAAGTGGCTTGGCATTCAGAATTCAGGCTACCAGGGACCGACCGGAATCCATACCGCGTTCACCGATGCATGCAACAAGTGCGGCCTTGAGCACGCCAGTATCTGGGGCCACAGCCCTCACTACGTCCAGACCTCGCCGAATCCCCAGGTTAGCCATGCGTTGCTCACCAAACTGAACAACCTGGTGGACTTCGATGTAGATCTCGAGGAGCTATACCTCGCGGGACAGGCATTCGGAGATGATGTATCCAAGGCCATTGACTCCCAGTCCGACGTGGGCGCTTACGTCACCAAGCTCGAGCAGCGCTACGACGCATCCCATCAGCCCGAAGACGAAGAGATACCTGAGCCCGGAGACATGGTAAGAGAACTGGAGAACTTCCTTCGCACTCAGCGCAGACCCGGAGATTCGAGCAGCGATGACTGATCGTCCCGAGGACTGTTTCATATCCGTAAACGGCAATTCGCTTCACTACCGCGACTGGGGCGGAAGCGGCCAGCCCGTCGTCCTGGTCCATGGGCTTGCTTCCAACTGCCGGATCTGGGACCTTGTAGCTCCCATACTATCCCAGCAATTTCGCGTCGTAGCCCTCGACCAGCGAGGCCATGGACTGTCTTTCAAGCCCGACGAAGGCTACGACTTTGCCACTGTAGTCTCCGACCTTGATGGAGTCGTTGACGCGCTCGGAATCGTTCATCCGATCATCGTCGGCCACTCATGGGGAGGCGACGTAGCCCTGGAGTACGATATAGCTTTTCCTGGCAAGGCCAGGGGCCTCTGCTTCGTTGACGGCGGCACCATCGAAATCTCCGGCCGCGCAGACTGGACCCTGGACGACGCCAAGAGAGAGATGGCCCCTCCCCTCTGGACCGGAGTAACACTTGAGGCATTCAGCGCGCGGCTCCGGTCCCGCAGCATCAGCATGGACAATCCCCACATTGAGGACATAGTCCTCGCCAACTTCAATGTGCAGGAAGACGGGACGATAGCCTCCCGCCTCAGCCGAGAGAACCACTTCAGGATAATCGAAGCCTTGTGGGACCACCGGCCCTCCGAACTCTACCCCAACGTCCGCTGCCCGGTTCTCCTCATGCCCGCTCGACAGAAGGGCGACGGCTCGCCGCAGGCGCGCCGGTTCAGGCGCGAAGAGTCCATAGCCAGGGCTGAGTCTCTACTCCTCAAGGGCAAGACTGTCTGGATGGAAGACAGCATCCACGACGTCCCAATCCAGAGACCGGAGCTAGTGGCCTCGACTATAGCCAGCCACATCAACAACGGCTTCTTCGACCAATAGACCTCAGGACCCGTTTCGATTATGTTCATCATACAGCCGTTCGGCCACATCCGGCGGCAATGACACGCCGGACTCCTCCAGCACTGTCCTGAAGAGCTCGATTGTCTCTTGGCGCCCCTCTTGCCGGCCTACATTGCGTCCTTCTTGCAGGCCCTCGTCTCGAATCTGCTTCAACTTGGCTTCACGGATCGCCCTTCCTGTCTCGAACATCTTTCTCCCCCAGTCAAACAGCGCGCCCAGCGGCACTACCAGTGCCCAATATATCTGGACTACCGCGGTTCGGAATCCCTCATACAACCAGAAGCGCGAACCTGAGTAAAGTTCCAGAATCACTACGCTGACCAACGCGACCAGCGCAAAACCCGCGGCCTGCCAGCCTATGCCGCGATCTCCAAGTCCGCGCGGCGTTTCCGACGTATTCATTCTATCACCATGTGTCCGCGTAGTGTGGACTCGCTAGAACAATGGCTTCATGTCCATAACAGGAACCTGCGCGTGGCCGTTCACCGAAGCGCCCACAGGCGAAGCTCCCGTTATGGATAGAGGAACATCGTCGCTGAATTCGGAGTTGTGCATCGCGCCCGGACGCTGTATCCCTGTACCCACAAGAGTCAGGCTGACCTTTCTCCTCATCTGCTTGTCCTGCACTACCCCGAAGATGACATTGGCATCTGCACTCGCCGCGTCCTTGATGATCTCGGCCACCTGGTGAACCTCGCCAAGCGTGAGATCCGGACCGCCGACGATGTTGAGCAATATACCCTTTGCGCCCTCCAGAGGCATATCGAACAGCGGGTTGGACAAAGCGACTTGGGCCGCCTGGGACGCCGCGTCGTTACCCTGGCCGGACCCCATCGCCATGAACGCCGCCCCTCCGTTGGACATGATCGCTTTCACATCCGCGAAGTCCACGTTTATCATCCCGTTCATCGTAACGATGTCCGAGATACCACACACTCCTTGGTGAAGTACGTCGTCCGCCAGCTTGAATGCACGCTCCAATTCAATGTTGCCGTCCAGCGCGGGCAGCAGCCTGTCGTTCTCCACGACTATCAGGGTGTCCACCTTTTGCTGGAACGTCTTTAGACCCTCTTCAGCGTTCTCCCGCCTGCGCGGACCCTCGAAGCTGAACGGCAGCGTTGCAACACCCACCGTAAGAGCGCCTGCCTTCCTGGCTAAGTCTGCGACCAGGGATGCCGCGCCCGTTCCGGTGCCGCCTCCCATGCCCACCGCCACGAACACCATATCCGCGCCTTCCAGCAGCTTCGACACATCCTTCTGACTCTCGCGCATCGCCTTGCGCCCGACTGTCGGCTGTCCACCGGATCCCATGCCGCCCGTCGTGTTTGGCCCTATCGCAAACGTCGGAACGCTCCTGAAGCCTCTCAGCGCCTGTATATCTGTATTCAGGACGAGATATCGCACTCCCGCCAGATTGCCACTCACCATCCTGCTCACCGCATTTCCACCTCCGCCGCCTACGCCCACTACCCGGATACCCACGCCCAGCGCACGTTCGACCTGGGACGGAGATCTATAAGATGCGGCCTTGCGCCGACGTCTGAAAAACATGATTTAAGCTCCTGAATGTATGGAAGTCATCTCAAAACCCCCTCTCCCTCAGGGAGAGGGCTGGGGTGAGGGTGAAGCCTTCCTAGGCCGCCTGCGGCTCCGCGAGAAAGTAGTAAGGTATGTGCCAGGTGCCCTCTGGCCCCATGTCCACTACAGCCTGCTGATTTCGCCTCTCCACCACCCTGCCCTTCAGACCGAAGCGCGGCCCTCCGCTTATCCGACCCTGGTACTCCACCACCTGCCCGGGCGCCACCCTGTCCGAACTTAGTATGCGCCTGATAGTATGTGGCCTCGGCATACCCGGCATGGGTATCTGCGAATTGCTGATGTCTCTAGTCGCGGTGGTCATAGCATCTATGTCCTTATACTTTGATAACTCTTGTTAAGAACACTTTAGAACAGTACGGGCGTTCTTGTCAAGGGTTTTTGCGCCAATTTCAGAAAATCGGTTCTGAGAATCCTGCCAACTTCCTCGCCCGCATCAGTCGGTCAACCGGACAAGCGTCCCCTCTCCCTCTGGGCTCACAAGGGTAGGTAAATGAGCAAAGCGGCTATGAACGTCAGCAGAAAGTCCCCTCTCCCTCTGGGAGAGGGCTAGGGTGAGGGCAAATATCTACCCCTATCAACCCTCTCTCGGAGAGGGTTAGAGCCTGCCCCGTACTCCGATAAGAGGGTGAGGGCAATACATCTGCTCATCCGTGTGAAATCAATGCGTTGACTTGGGTACAATACCCCGACCAGACGAACACAGGACATACCCCCATGACAACAACTGCCCCTACCGTCGCCTATCCCATCACCGACTGCTCCGCCGAACTCGAGAGCATCCTCGAACAGCGCGTCATGGTCATGGACGGCTCCTGGGGCGTCATGCTACAGTCCTACGGTCTGACCGAGACCGACTTCAGGGGCGACCGATTCGTTGCGCACCGCCACGACCTCAAGGGCTGCATTGACGTCCTCGTCCTGACTCAGCCCGACCTCATCCGCGACATCCAGAGCCAGTACCTCGACGCCGGCGCCGACTTCCTCACCACCAACACATTCACCGCCACCCGCTACGGACTCTCCGAGTTCGGCCTCGAAGACCGCGTGTACGAGATCAACCGCGAGGCCGCCCGACTCGCGCGCCAGGTCGCCGACGACTACACTGAGAGCGACCCCGACAAGCCCCGCTTCGTCGCCGGAAGCCTCGGCCCCACTAACAAGACACTCTCCATCTCTCCCGACGTGAACGACCCCGGCTACCGCGACGTCACCTTCGACGAACTTGTCCAGACCTACTCCGACGCCACCCGCGGCCTCCTCGACGGCGGCGCTCACATCCTGCTCGTCGAAACCACATTCGACACCCTCAACGCCAAGGCCGCCCTCTACGCCGTCGAAAGCGTCTTCGAGCAGACCGGCGAGCGCATACCCATCATGGTGTCGTTCACCGCGATAGACCTCAGCGGACGCAACCTCTCCGGCCAGACCGCCGAGGCCTTCTACGCATCCGTGTCCCACGTCCCGCTCCTGAGCGTCGGCATCAACTGCTCGCTCGGCAGTGACCAGATGCGCCCCTTCCTCGCTTCTATGGCAAACGTCTCCGCTCACTTCGTCTCCTGCTACCCCAACGCCGGCCTCCCCAACGAGTTTGGAGAGTACGACGAGACCGCCGCTCACATGGCCGCCAACCTGCGCGAGTTCGTAGAGAGCGGTCTTGCGAACATCGTCGGTAGTTGCTGCGGCTCTAGGCCCGAGCACACCCGCGCCATCGCCGAAGCCGTGGCCGGAGTCCCCCCACGCCAGCGACCTCGGCCCGCCACCAACACGCTCCTAAGCGGCATAGAGACACTGGAGATACGCGCCGACTCCAACTTCATCAACGTCGGAGAGCGCGCCAACGTCACCGGCTCAGCCCGATTCAGGCGTCTCATCCGCCGCGAACGCTACGAAGAAGCCGTGAATGTCGCCCGACAGCAGGTCGAAAGCGGTGCCCAGGTCCTCGACATCAACATGGACGAGGGTATGCTCGACTCCGAGGCCGCGATGGAGCGTTACCTCAAGCTCCTCGCCGCCGAGCCCGACATCTCCCGCGTCCCCATCATGGTGGACAGCTCCCGTTTCAGCGTCATCGAGGCCGGTCTGAAGTGCCTGCAGGGCAAGGGCATCGTCAACTCCATCTCGCTCAAGGAGGGCGAGGACGAGTTCATCCGACAGGCGCGCATCATCCGCCGGTACGGGGCCGCCGTCATCGTCATGGCATTCGACGAACAGGGACAGGCCGACACCGTCGAGCGCAAGGTCGCCATCTGCGAGCGTTCCTACCGCATCCTCACGGAAGATGTCGGCTTCGCCCCCCAGGACATCATCTTCGACCCCAACATCTTCGCCATCGCCACCGGCATCGAGGAGCACAACGACTACGCCGTCGCCTTCATCCAGGCCGCCCGCGAACTCAAGCGCCGCTTCCCGCTCTCCCACGTCAGCGGAGGCGTCTCCAACGTCTCCTTCTCATTCCGGGGCAACGACGCCGTCCGCGAGGCCATCCACTCCGTCTTCCTCTACCACGCCACCCGCGCCGGCATGGACATGGGCATCGTCAACGCCGGACAGCTCCGCGTCTATGAGGACATCCCCCTCGACCTCCGCGACACCGTCGAGGATGTCGTCCTCAATAGGACCCCCGACGCCACCGAGCGACTTCTAGCAATCGCCGACACCGTCCGGTCTGCCGACCGCGAAGCCGCCCAGGACGACGCATGGCGTTCGCTCCCCGTCGCCGACCGCATCCAGCACGCTCTCGTCAACGGCATAGACTCCCACATCGAGGCCGACGTCGAAGAGGCCCGACAGTCCGCCGACCGCGCCCTCCACGTCATCGAGGGCCCTCTGATGGACGGCATGAACGTCGTCGGAGACCTCTTCGGCTCCGGCCGCATGTTCCTGCCCCAGGTCGTCAAGAGCGCGCGCGTCATGAAGAAAGCCGTCGCCGAGCTCGTCCCCTTCATCGAGGCCGAGCAGCGCGACACCGACGCCCCCCGCTCCAACGGCAAGGTCGTCATAGCCACCGTCAAGGGCGACGTCCACGACATCGGCAAGAACATCGTCGGAGTCGTGCTCGGATGCAACAACTACGAGGTCGTGGACCTCGGCGTCATGGCCCCCTTCCAGGACATCCTCGACGCCGCCCGCGAACACGACGCCGACGTCATCGGACTCAGCGGCCTCATTACCCCGTCCCTCGACGAGATGGTCACCGTCGCCCGCGAGATGCACCGGCAGGAATTCAATATCCCCCTGCTCATAGGAGGCGCGACCACTTCCGTCGCCCACACTGCCGTCCGCATCGAGCCCGAATACCCCCACGGCGTGATCCACGTCAAGGACGCCTCACGCTCTGTCACCACCATGAACCAGCTGGTGTCCGAGACCAGCCGCGCCCACCTGTTGGAGCGTACCGCACACCAGTACAACAAGACCCGCGCCGACCGAGCCTCCCGCGCCGACCGCCGACGCCTCCTCTCCATAGACGAAGCCCGCGACCGCCGCGAGACCTTCGACTGGCCCGCGACCGTCGCTCCCGCTCCCACCTTCACCGGAACCCGTGTCTTCCGCGACTACCCCCTAGATGAGCTGGTGGACTACATAGACTGGACCCCATTCTTCCTCGCCTGGGAGCTCCGAGGTGCATACCCCGCCATCCTCCAGCACCCCACCTACGGACGCGAGGCCCGCACCCTCTTCCGCGACGCCCGGAACCTCCTCGACAAGATAATCTCGCTCAAGTCATTCAGGGCCAACGCAGTGGTAGGACTCTACCCGGCCAACTCCGTCGGCGACGACGTCCAACTCTACACCGACGAAACCCGCCAGCGCGTCCTAACCACCTTCCACTTCCTCCGCCAGCAGTCCGACAAATCCAACCAGCGTGCCAACATATCCAGGAACAACTTCTGCCTCGCCGACTTCATCGCCCCCCGCGACTCCGGCGTCCCCGACCACATCGGAGCCTTCGTAGTGACTGCCGGATATGGCGCAGACGAATTCGCCGCCGCCCTCGAAGCAGCCCACGACGACTACGGCGCGATCATGTCCAAGGCCCTGGCCGACCGCCTAGCAGAAGCCTTCGCCGAGCGACTCCACGAGCGCGTCCGCCGCGAACTCTGGGCCTACGCCCCCGACGAGCGTCTGACCAACGAGCGACTCATCAAAGAAGACTACCGAGGCATCCGACCTGCGCCCGGCTACCCCGCCTGCCCCGACCACACCGAGAAAGCCGCCCTCTGGGACCTCCTCGACGCCGAGCGAGCCACCGGAGCCCGTCTCACCGAGAACTACGCCATCTGGCCCACCGCCTCAGTCGCCGGACACTACTTCGCGCATCCCAACTCCCACTACTTCGGAGTAGGCCGCCTCACACAGGATCAGGTATCCGACTACGCCACCCGCAAAGAAATCTCCGTCCCTGAAGCCCAACGCTGGCTCCGCCCCAACCTGGCATACGACCCCTAAAGTCCCTTCCCCCTTGACGGGGGAAGGTTAGAGCCTGCCCCGTACTTGATACGGGGATGGGAGTGACTCCCCTGCCTACCGAACTGATACAGGTTCACCTGTCTCACTGAGGACTTGGCTGATAACAAGATTATGCTAAAATTGGAAGAGCGACCACTACATTTGACGGCAGATATCAAACCCTTAACTCGGAGAACCACATGATAACGACCGAGCACATCCAAACGGCTCAAGAGTTCCTGGACAAAGCCGACCGCTACTTCTCCGAAGGCGACGAACTCCAGGGATCCGAAAAGATGTGGGGTGCCGCTGCCCATGCCGTAATGGCTGTTGCCCAGCAGAGAGGCTGGAACTTCGGCGACCATCGCTCACTAAAGGTCGCGGTCAGGAGACTGGCGGACGAACTCGACGACCCGTTCCTTGAGACCGCCTTCGGAGTCGCCGAGAAATTCCACGCCAACTTCTACCACAAATTCATGCAGGACTACGAATTCGAGCGCGACCGCCCCGCCGTCCGCCTCTTCGTCCAACGCCTACATTCCCTCATGGCCTCAGAGTAGTTCCGCACACCCCTATCCCCATTCTCCTCACACTCTACCTGACTCAAAGCCCGGCCCCGGACCTCTACTCAGGTGTGTTCGTGTTACAAGAATTGACCGCCTGGGTATGTGAGGATAATATGTGTCGGCATTGTTAAAATATGTTGGAGATTCACATCTTTGCTAACAGAAAGTTGCTTATTCTCGGCTGTTCGGCCATAAATCTAGCTGCCGAAGGTTATATCCCTGCTCACGACCTCTACCTAACTTATGCCTAAACTGCGGGAGAAAGATCAATGGCGACCGTTATTGATGACCTAATAGAAAGCGCGGGACAACCAGATAGCAGGCCATTTCGCGAGCGTGCTCGCATAGTCGGCTCTGTGTACACGATTTCATACACAGACGCCATAGTTGCCGTGTACGACTTCGATAGAGAGCAAGCTGGTGGCCTACCTAAGAGCACATTTCTGATGGCAGCAAAGCCTGAAGGGGATGATACCTTTATCTTGCTCAGGATTCAGAGGGAGGCTCGGCTCCCGTCGGCTGTAGCCAACGACCAAACCAGGCAAGAGAGCATCGAGGACTCAGGTAATCAAGGACACTGGTCCGATAGGCTGCCCGACTGGGTAAGAGACAAGATGTCTTTGCACGGATTGGAATGCTCGGTATTGGGTACTTTTGCGATTGAACCAGACGGCAGTTACCGATATGCCGAAGATATCGACAACTTCTACGCTGTCAACCAGCTGATGGTTTGGAAACCAGATGCTGTGTCATTGGACCTCATCGTAAATCATCAACACCGCACCAATGATATAGCGGTTGCCCGAAAATCTGCCAAGATAGGCCGCACTAGGTTTGCAGCGGCTGAACCCTCCAACGCGACTAAAGCAGACTTCAGGATCAACCCGACGGACATAATGAAAAGGAGGACTGCATACTTCGGCATGTCTCGTTCCGGTAAATCCAATGGGCTCAAAGTCGTGGCCGAAAACATATATCGGATACGAGAAGACAATCCTGATCATCGCGTTGGGCAGATCATTTTTGACTTAAGCGGTGAGTATGCCCAGGACAACTACCAGGATGGCATGGGTCTCCACCGGGTTCACGAGACTCTAAACTTGCCTAGGGAAACGGAGGTGGCTACCTACGGGCTTATCCCCGTTCCATGGGATGATGACCGCAAAGTTATGAAGTTGAACTTCTTTGGGGACCCAATTCCTCGACAGTGGCAGACACAGCAAGATACTGACGTAGTAGTCAATGCGCTTGACCAGATGTTAGCAGGTAAGGAAATTATCCGGGGCATTATGGCCAATGAAACAGCACGCTACACAACTGCTTTCCGAGATGCCGATCTTGCAGTCGAGGCGAGCTCGGCTGGAAATATGAGTGCCAAAACGCGATTTTATCGAGCCGTTCTTGCTTACCGTACTGCGCTTGCGGCTGCTGGTCTTCAGCCCCCTACTTGGCAACCTACTCTACAAGGCCCTGCACAATACGCCGTATTCTCACAAGACCTAGTTGCGGCGCTCAGACACAACGACAATGCTAATAGTAACCACCAAACGAACTACATGCAGGCAGCGGCCATCATCGAAAACTCGGTGAACAACCAATTCAACATTACTTGGGACCAGCTTATTACCATCTTCTCCGCATTGGCTCAATTCGTCGATGATCGAAGCAGCCGATTCTCAAGGTTTGAACAGGATTACATCTCGCAGAGTTCAACCCAAGAGTCGTGGGCTGATCCGAGATTTCGAGCCATCCTGCGAATTTTCGAATCCCGAAATGGACCTCGATCCTTCCAGACCGCGCAGGAGCAACATGACCCTAGTACCGCTAATGACTTTGCGGAAGCTGTCGTAGAAGACCTCAGGGAAGGTAAATTGGTCATTATCGACCAATCTGCTGGAGACCCGGAACAAAATCAAGCCGCTGCGGAGCGCGTAATGTGGCGTATCTTCCGGTCCCAGCAGGAGAGATTCAGAAGCGTTTTGGCCCATTACGATCCAGTCGCACCTCCCGATGAGGACAAAGCGACAGAAGGCCATATCATTATCTACATTGAAGAAGCTCATAATCTGTTGCCCCGCGCCAACGCCCGTGACAACTTGACAACTGTATGGGCTAGGTCAGCAAAGGAAGGAAGTAAGCTCAACATTGGAATGGTGCTGGCGACGCAAGCCCCGAGTTCGGTAATGCCGGAAATCCTCAGCGAGACAGACAACTGGGTGCTATCATATCTGAATTCTGCTTCCGAACGTCGTGTCGTGTCGGACTATATGGACTTCGCCGATTTCGTAGATCAGATTGGGAAAGTTAGCGAACAAGGTTTTGTACGTATCAGAACCCTGTCCCAGGCATACACAGTTCCAGTTCAGCTGGACCGATTCCAGCTCACTGATGCGTCAGGCCAGCCCGGTCAACCCACCAACGGGCAACCTTAAGGACATGAGGGTGTGTAGGAGAGGCAATGCCATACGCAGATGAAAGGGCCGGACTTGCTGCCATACAGGCGATAGCCGACAGCGACGAATTTGAGGATTTCCGCGCTCGGTTACAACCTCCCAGTGAGTACGCGGTACTGAACCTGCCAAACTTTAGGCCAAGTCTAGCAGGGCGGTCGAGAACTCATTTGGTAGCCATAGACGGTTCACAGGTGTACGACCACTTTCCTGGTAGGCTTCCAGACACCCAAGCTGGAGTAGTATCGCTCGGCATTGTGGTCATGAATCTCCGAAAACTTGCCTCGCTCCAGAAGCTGCCCCAAAGTCACTCTGTAGATCCTAGAGAGCTAAGAGAAACAGAAGATGGCCGAAGCTTAGGAGCACTACTACCGGGCAGCAACGCTGGAACCGTGGATGGATTAAGTCCTCGGGACTGGTTCCGCCAGCGTTTCAACGATACTCTGAACAACGTCTCGTTAGGTGGAGAGACGTTCGCAGAGAGCCTATACCATATTCTCGGCAGCGACCACCAGATCCGACGATGCCCCAACTCTGAATGCAGTGCTAGAAACCTAGTGATGCCTTCGCCGGGCAATGAAGGAGCTTGCCCATCGTGCCAAGCGACAGTCTTGACCACTGATGCTCTCAGAGTCCATGAGCAATTTATTGAGAATCAATCAGCCGTTGAGTGCCACATCAGAGTAATGCAATCCCTGGAAATGCTAGCTCTTGTCAACAGCTTGCGTCATTTGGCGAAATCTGAGCAGGGATTAACAGCGATAACCAACACCGCGTTCGTCATGGACGGCCAATTGGCTGCCTTCGGGACTATAGCCGTACTGGCTCAGGCGATCCGAAAGGAGCTGCAGGTCATCCAGAACACCCTGAAGGAACTCTACCCAGACGCTCAGCTGCTCGTTATGTCTGGCGTCAAGAGTGGGCCTTTCGTTAACCATGCTGAAGAGTTAGACAGGGCTCCAGCGCCAAACAAAAGAATCCCACTTAACCACTACTGGCTACCCAACAACCAATATATTAGAGACCATATCATTGCTGGCCATTCTGATGATCCCGCACCATGGGGAGAGGTAACCCACTACGGACGTCCAGTGATACTTAAGACTGGTAGTGGGCAACGCTTGATTATAAACATTGCGCAACCAGAAGTTGACCCTCCTCTCACTGATCAGACAGTACCTCTCGTTCTAGGGGACGCAATCAGCACCGCTGGACCGCTAGGTGTAGGAAGTGATCAGTTCCTTGCCTTGCGTCGGGCTCACCGTTGGGCCTCCATACCACTTAAGACTGGTACAGATTTGATCCATAGTCTGGTGACATGAAGAAGCAAGCAAGAAGCAATTCATCGACTAGAGGAATCTGGCACAGAAGCACAGCCACCGGACGATGGTATGGATTCGGACGCTACTACGCTATGTTCCCCCAATCTTTTATTCACGACGCGGTCGTCAATCTCACACAGCGGGAGGAAACTGTCATAGATCCCTTCTGTGGCCGCGGCAACGGTCCATACGCAGCTACGGTTCTCGGCAGACATGCTCTGGGAATAGATATCAACCCCATCGCATGGTTGTATGCCGCAGCCAAACTCAACCCTGCTACAACGCCGGAGGAAGTGACGTCTCGACTTTCAGAGGTCGCTAAGGCACGCCGTCCAAGTGACAGGAGGAGTCGGAGTCAGTTTGAGACTATGGCTTGGGCTCCCGGAGTGCGTGCTCTTCTAAAGGCGGCACGTCGAGAACTCGATTGGAAGAACTCAGTTGTAGATCGCACTCTTATGGCATTTATAACATTGCATATGCAGGACCAACTAGGCTCAGGTCTATCGAATGTCATGTCCCCTACCATCGCATACTCGCCCACTTACGCCGTAAAGTGGTGGACAGAAAGAGGCTTCCATAGACCTCCAGAAATAGAACCGGTAGCAATGCTAGAAGAAAAGATATATCGTCGCTATTACCACGGTGTGCCTGAACAAGCCACTGGAACGGTTCTACTAGGTGACTCTCGGCAAGAACTTCCGCAACAAGACCCCGCTAGTGCTGCTTTGTTGGTTACATCTCCACCATACTGTGGCGTCACTGACTATTGGAACGATCATTGGATAAGGCTGTGGATGCTTGGGTATCCTTTTCGCAAGAACTGGAGTAAGACAGCGCGCTTTGAAAACCAGAAGGAATATAAAGACCTTATTACTAGTGTTTTTCAGGAAACCAGGAGGCACCTAAAAAAAGGTTCCGCAATTCTTGTCCGTAGTGACCATCGCCGAAGCACTTCCGAAATGTGTATCGCGGCATTGAAAGAAATATGGCCTGGTAGGCGATTACTCGTGCGAAACTCAATTGCCCCTCATCCGGGAATCTCAACCCACCACGGACGAGGAGGAAAGAAGGCCAAGGAGATTGACCTCTTGATGCCCGGAAGTCGAGCACCCAGTTGGTGGAAAAACCATGCATTCGTCCCTTATGATGCGACAACCTGAAAATCCTCTCATCCCGTAAATCCTGATTCTGACATCCCCCCCTTCCC
>VXRN01000041.1 GCA_009838465.1 Dehalococcoidia bacterium | reverse complement strand
GGCCAGCGACCTCTCTACGCTGCTCCGAGAGCCGTTCTTCCGCAGCCTGCTAGGTACGCACGCGAAGGTAGGTCTAATCTCATAGCAAGTCCCTCATAGTGAGTAGGTGGTAATCCTCGATCTATCAGACCTTGTACGACATTATAGTCAGCCTCTAAGTTCTTCCTGTCCTGCCCACTACTCAACATCGCTCCAAAATGAGAGAGCAAGCCCGGAGCCATTGCTCTAACCATCGGTGAGGCATTCTCAACTACCTGTTCTAATTCATCCATTGCCGAATCCTCAACTTCTTATTATTTGGGACTGATAAGAAAAGGAAACTTATCGGTTTGATTCAGAAATTTTATGAATGGGTGAATGGTCGAGTTTGGAAGGACTAAAATCGTTTCTCAGTACTCGAACTTACGCAAGAGCTCAGATAACAGAGACTCTGGCGTGTCAGGATAGATGGCTAGAATATCATTAGCAGATACCTTACGGAACGAACCTGCTCTAGCTCGTACCTTGCGTCCTAATCGCAATACATCAGAATCAATCTTAGATATTCTACTCCGTGCCTTCTCGTAGTCTCCGCCATCTGCTAGATTTCTAACTTGTGCTGGTCCGAAAACCAGACCTACTACATACAAGCTGAAAGCATACGCGACACCTTCCTCTAAACGAGTAGCCTCCCCTCGTGTAGCCTCGGTAGCATCGAGAGCGTGAACAGATTCATGGCTGGCCTCATAGAAGTACCCTACCCAACTGCGACCCTCACACAACGCAATATCTATATGTGTAGAGTATGCTATGGTCTCTGGGTACTCCGGCTCTCTCCTTACTACTACCCTCCAAGGGAGTAACGTAGTATGTGCCCCAAATGTATCCTCCGCAAGGGTTCCACAATACCCTAGGATAGAAGGTATATCCTTCTCAGGAGGGATCCTGCTCGGCAACGCTACCGCTCTTGAAAGCATCCTATCGTAGTTCATAGTACGTAGAACCTCCTAACCCTCACGAACGTGTGCTATCCTAGTCCTCGTTGAATCTGCCAACGAGGAGCGTCCTGCTCTCTTATGATTGAACTCCAACTAACTCGGCTAGGCATTATTCTAGCCTCTGCCTCCTTGGGCCTGTTCGCAGCTACCAAGGCCAATTATGACTATCCTGACGCCTTATGGACAGCTATGGTTGTTCTTAATGTAGGAGTGCTTATATTCATAGGCATTGCCATGATCCTAGACGGAATACGCTGGTGGCTAAAGGGCAGACCAGAACGAGAAGACCCCCCACCGCGCAGAAGAATACCGCTGCTCCTCTTAGCATTATGGATCTGCACTTACCTAATAGCCTGGGCCCTACTATCCAGAATAGAAAGAAAGAAAGAGACGAAGCTCCCATAATTGTCAATCCTGTCAGGAACGCCAGATCGCATATTGAGCAATCTTGAAGCCTCCCGGCTAGTTCGGCTCCTCTCCAAAAGGGTTTTTGTGGAACTCAGACTTGTAAACACGGCTAACATCATTTCGATCTCCATTTCTCTGTCCCGGTTATTCACTGCGCGAGAGCGCATCCTGTATCATACTCGCCGGACTTGAACCAGAATTCCTCACACCAAGGCTTGAACTCAGCTACCGAACCACGAACCTCAACCTGATAGCTTCCGTCTGGATTCTCAGAGACCGACAGACGAACGCCGCCTAAGTCTCTGCTCTCTCCATCCCACACAACCGAATCCTCACCGAGTGCGGGACCGAAACGGGCGCGCGTCGCTGTACCTGCCGTCTGATCGTATCGGCTAACCAAGACGCCCTGATACCTCAAACCAGGCTCGTCTCGATACGCCGCGTTACGCTCGTCAAGAACCTCAACAGTCGTAAACGCCCAATCCCTCCCGGACGGAATCACTAAGAACTGATAGCCTCTCTTTCGAGGAGGCTGTAAGTGATACATCCCACTCTCACCAGAATAAACAGCAACCTCACTAGGATCTATCCATCCTGCCGAATAGCGATTCACCGCTAGGGTCGAGGGCATATCCTGATACCAGCCAAGAACAGATGGCAAGTTCAATCCTGACATGAAATCTAGCCTATTGCTGTATGGATCCCACAGAAGAACCTCAGCGTAAGAGTGGGGCCAATTCATCCAAGCATGACCTATCTCATGTACTATCGTCTCCATATTAGCAATTCTGAGACTGACTAGACCCATTCTAGCACTGCCGTTGAAGGCGTCTCCTCCAGTGTCTGAGGTAACATCCGTCAACAGGATTCGATTCAATCCGCCAGGAGCGCCCTGATTGCAGGGATAGTTCTCTTTCACCTGAGAATGGCAATCCATAATCCCTGCTAATCTCATCTGCTGGTCGTGAACGTCCTCCGGTCTTCCCTCTCCTTCCAACTCGAAATCTAGTCCAGGGACAAACTCAATCCTCAACTTGCCCTCTGAGATCTTCCGATAGTATCTAGCTACATTCTCATTGAGAAGCTGAACAGCCTGAACCATCGTCATATCTTCTCGCTTGCCGTCGCCCTCGAACCATCCAGGCGCGTCCGACGGAACACGAACAATATCAACCGAGATAGTCAGATCACCCAACGAATAATACTTCGGATCAACGGGCGGATCGAGATATGTCCGGTCTGGATACTTGACCGTAGGGGTACAGCCCGAAAAGCCCATATAGCCAAACTTCAAGTAACTCCCATTCCCGAAGTACTTAATCAACGATAGCGGGTCCGTACCTAGAGCTGAGCAGGAATAAGGCTCTGAGGGAGTCCACCAGTCCAACGGCTCAAGCCTATTCCACTTAGAGAAGGGATCAGCCGACTCGGCCAATAACCTCTTGCTGGCCTGTTCCGGCGTCTCGCCAGTCTTAGGCGCAATCAGATACTCAACTACCAGTTCTGCCAATAACTGACTCTTCTGCTCATTCCAGAGGTCGGTATTCTCAATAGACATCAAGACGGATATAAGATAGTCAAAGCTAGTCTGATCTCCACTTCCCAAGACATCTAGTAGAACCTCTATGAAGGCATCCGACAGAACGTCCAGATCATTCGCTTCTGTAAGAACCCATACCATATAGTCAAACGACTCATCCTGAGCATCCTCAGCATATACAGCTGTCGAGATAGCCAGGAACAGGACAATCGCTAGAACTGTCGCTGTTTGCTCTCTCATATCATCCGACCAGTCCTAGGCGGCTCCGGTCGCTCTCGCGGAGGGCCTTCTAAGACCTCTGGACTAGGAACCCTCGCCGTTGATTGCTCACGTTGATTCTCCGGCTTCCTCTTGTTCAGAACCCCAGGCTCGAAGTCGCCCTCGATCCATCTGACGAAGTTCTCGGCGTGCAAGCTGTAAGTTCGTTTAGTCGAGGGAGCTAGAGGAGCCTGTCTCACGTCGTCAAGATAGAGTACTAGATACTCTCTGACCTGAACGGCCACCTCAGGGTCAATCTTTGGATGTAGCGGAGTGTGCAATTGTTTCTACTCCATAAGCATCTGACTAGCGAATCTCGCTACAATCGCCAGAACAGGTATCAAGAAGACTCCTATCATAGTCAGACCTAAGAAAGTCCACTCTACCGACTTTTGGTACTTGTCCACGATTGCATCCATGATGATCTTAATACCGACAGCGAACTGCACACCGATGAAGATACGCAATATGACTAACGTTTCCTCGAGGAAGATGTACCTGAATAGGTTGTCCATATACAACTGATGGATAACCATCAGAAAGATGAATCCTATCAGTACAGACGCTATTATGCCTGACTTTCTTCTCATACCTATATATTACGCACTTCTGCTATGATGCTCTCTGCCAGAGAGCGAGTATATCTCGTCATCGGAGTCATTAGGCTCCATCCAGTGAGACGCATTGCGTCTCCTCGTTGACTTCGATGACGGTGCGCTCTCTGGCAGGATCTCACTTAGGAGTCTGCGGGGAGGCATCTGGTGATGATAGCGTCCTCTCAGACGTTCTTGCACTCCGTAATCTCCTATGATACTCTGCCCCCGCTACAGTCCTTATGGAGTCCAGCAGGGGAGGTCAGTCCTCCATCCATCCTGTTAGATGAGTTCTTTTGTGTCTCCTCGCTGGCCTTCTCTGCTGAGGACTGTAGCAAGTTTCTCATTTAACAGGGTCTGCGAGGAGACTACCCTATGAGACTGCTAAGGTCTGTCTTCTCCCCTCATATCTCATAAGGAGTAGAACATGACAGTACCTATCGTCCTATCCTCAATTGGCCTCGTCGCAATTGTTCTGAGCTTTATCCCTTCAATGTCTATTGACGCTAGAGGAGAACAGCAAAAGCTCATTAACTACGGCTTGAAGGCGTCCGGCGTGATATTCCTGCTGGTCTCTCTCTATGTGCTGATGACACTTTAGACTTCTCCTGAAGTACCTAGTGTGTAGGTCTCGGCTTTATACCTTTCGCCGGAGACTTACACACTGGGGTTTATTGTGGGCCTCCCTGGGCAACCTGGTGTAGTCAATGCACCCCGCACTACGATTCTCTTCACAGCGTCTTGTAGCCACGGAACGATACACTACATAAAAGGAAGACGCTCTAGGAGGCCCTACCCACGTTCGTTTCTCTTGCTCCGGTCTGTCTTCTGTCCAACATCTGCGAATCCGCGTCCGAGCGCAAGGTCAATCGTTTCCTCGATCACTCCGGGCGGCATTACGATTGCCAGACCTGAGTTCTCAGTCATATTCATTACTGGTAGTCCGGTCTGTCTGCTGACCGATGTATCCCGATACGGCAGATAGGCGGAGATCATCCCGACGAACTTAGCATCGTCTTTCGCTATCACCGGCCCGCCGCTGTTGCCTGGGTAGTTCAGTGAATCTATCAGGTAGCATTTGGTGATTCCCTCGTACCAGTCCAAGATTCGAGCGACTATACCATGCCTAGCGATAACGTGATTCCTGCTCTCGTCAACTAAGCCTAGCGGGAAGCCTAAGACGTATATCTCGCTACCCTCGATAAACTCAGCCTCCGCCATGTCCAGGGGATGCAGAACGTCAATATCGTTATGGAACGCTTCGGGTCCGCGACCTCGATCTGCGGTGTGGACTGGATACACCGCAACGTCAACTTTATCGTCCGGGTGCATCGTCCACATCTCCCTTTCACAGTCGCCTCGAACATTCAACCACTCTGGCCTCTCTACTGTCGGTAAGTAGGACTGCCTTACATACGGCCTGCTGAGCGGTTCGACGACATGACGATTAGTAACGATGAACGAATGATATGCTCGCTCATCGTCTTCTGACTCTCTAGCATCTATCGAATAGACAAACCCGGAACCAGTGAATTTCACAGACCTATCTCGCATACGATAGCCGATTGCCGCAGTCGCGTTGATATATTGAAGTGGTATAGCTGACAACTCTCTCCCTCTCTCTCAGTTAGGTCAAAGATACCGAACACCCCGAATACGGGCGATTGGAGACTTGGCCGTCTCTCTACCTCAGCTTAGTTCCCCTGTCCCTCTGCTATCTCACGCGCTGCACGCTTCGTTAGCAGTAGCAAGATGAGTTTCTTGGCCGCGTGAGCTTCCTCACTCGAACCTTTGAATCGTTCAGAGAACTCGCTGAAGTCAATCTCATGGATACTCGATATCTTCTCCTCTGCCATCTATTAGCCTTCTCACTTTCTCGCTCAGAGTCTATGAGCGAACTATGAATCAACAATCAGGTCATTCGCATACGCCATTTCTCACTTCCTCCCACTCATATATATGTTATGATCTGTTCGGGGCCGGGGCGACCCATCTGTTTCAACCAGCGGATGTAGGCTTAGCCTCGGCGCTGAACAACATCTAGCAATTCTGTTCAGTCTCGCCGCCTGGCAAGTACACTATCTCTTGCCCGGTCTGAATGTTCTGAACGCTTACAGGTTCGTCTCGCGCCTCAGTGAGCGATCTGGCTTTCTCAATTGCCTCATCTTTCTCAAGGTCAGCGAGAAGTATGTCGCCTTCTGCACTCTCGATTATCCAGTCCACATTTGCCACCTCAACTTTCTGAATGAACGCAAACCGGCCCTCGACAATCTCATGCCGAGGGCCAGCTACTAAGTCTATCTGTTCGTTCTGCTATTCGTGCCAGGTCTGTCTTGCTATTCCAAACACTGTGATTGCGATACCGCCGAAGATCGTAAGTACCTGAATCGGCACAAGTACGACCATGAATACAAAGCCTCCAATCAGCGCAAGTACGCCTAGTCCTATCAAGGTCTCACCTATGGCGTCCTGACCTATCTTGCTGAACAGCCCGCCCACGAGCATTGCCAACGCGCTCAAGCTGGTAACTGTTGTCGAGACTGGTGAGCCGCCAAGAGCGTTCATCCAGCCGACAACTACCATAATCAAGCCCAGCAATGTGAATATCCAGGGATGGACCCAAACCCACCAAAGAACGACAAGATAGCGATTCTCAGGCTTCGACCAATCTTGACCGAACCTAGCCAGTCCTGTTGAGAGATCTTGCGCTGTGTCCCTCGCTTTCTCTCTAGCTTTCGACCGCCATTCACGTTTAGGTGGCGTTCCTCTAGTTATGTCGTATTCTGCCCTGCGTACCGGGTCGCGCAGAACCCAGTAGGCCAGATTGATTTCAGTCATTCTCTCAGAAGCATGAACAGACGGGTTCACGTCTGGGTGATACATACGAGATAGCCGACGATACGCCGCAGTTACGACTTCCTGCTCCGCGTGTTCGTGGACTTGCAATGTCTCGTAATGATCTGTCTCAGCCATGCCGCTGTTATATCACAACCTTGCTCACTCTGATATGATTCGATCTGTCAGAGAACGCGAACCGAGGTCAATAGACTCTGTTCGAGTGGACGCCGTGTGCGTCTCCTCGTTGGCTTCGGTAACTGTGCGTTCTCTGACAAAGTCCCACTCAGTCGAGTCTGCGAGGAGGCTCCTCACAGTCATCGCTTGACTGGCGGATATGCCGGGCCGCCAGCTATCAAGTCCAGATACCTCAACCTCTTTCCAATTGACCGCCTCAAAAACGTCTGCATCTTCTCAAGCATAGTCAGCAACTTGAGATTGCGCCTCTCCTGATACTCTACAAGATACCTGGGCTGATGCTTAGGGCTCATCTGTAAGTACACTGCTCTTATCCCTCTCTTAAAAACTGCCCACTCCGATTCAATCCGATTCGTGAGTCCTCTTTCCCCTTTCGAGTGATTCACAGTCGAATGCTTCCGCCTCCTCATCCGCTGATACCCTTTATGTTCGTCTGTATAGACCTCAATCCAGTCTTCCGTGTTCTCATAGATGAATCGGCATAGGAGAGGACGACTAGCTCCTGCTATCAGCTTGAACCTCACTTTGTCTGTGTCCCTATCCAGCATTCCGATGACTACGCGCTTCTTCAACCGCTTCTTTCTTTCGAGAGGCTGATTGCGGGCTCTCCCGCCGACATAGGTTTCGTCAACCTCGACGGGGCCACGAAATAGCGAGCCGTCATCGTCCTCAAATCCCTTTCTGATCTTATGCGTGAGCGTCCAAGCAGTAGGCTGTGTAACTCTCAGCAATCGTGCAAGGTCGTATGAGTTGATTCCACATTTCGAGTCCATCAGCAGACAGATTGCCAATGCCCAAGTCCTGAGCGGGAGCTTTGATGACTGCATGATCGTTCCGGTCTTGACTGAAAAGTACCTCTTGCAGTCCGAACAGCGGTAAGGCTGGCTAGGATGATAGTCCGTCTCATGGACTCTGGAACCATCGCATCTAGCGCACCTAACGCCGTCCGGCCACCTATGACTAACGAACCATTCCATCGCGTTCTGTTCAGTATCGAAGGGCTGACGCAAGGCCAGCTCGAATAAGTCATCTTGCATGATCTCCCTTTCTCTCTTGCTTGCTCGATCTATCTCAAGTCTAGCAATCGAGAGAGTAGCTATGCAAGTTTTTAAGAAACTCACTATCGCACTAGTGGGCAACACTCTATACTGTTCTATTCTGTTGCCGACCACTCGACAACACTAGGCAACTGCACGTCAATAGTCTCGCCCAACTCCTGAGAAAGTTTCTCAGCAGTCAACAGCGCATCCTTCTCGCTCAGGTCAATGACCATCTGCTCACCCTCGGTAGTCTGAATCATCCAGCGCATGATTACGACACCTGCTATCACTTTCCTGAGCGTGTCGAATCCCTTGAACTGCGCTATGAACGGATTCTCAACCGGCTCCGGTCGTTTCGTCTGTTCTTTCTGTTTGGGCGGGTAGGGATCACCGACCGCCAACTCTCGATACGTGATTCTCTTGCCAGAGCCGGAGCGCACGACCGATGCCATTTTCTCTAGTGTCGGTAAGTCCCTGAGATTGCGCCTAGCGACATACTCGTTCATGTAGAGTTGCAGATGCTTATGACTGAACTTTCTATACGGCGACTTGAAGCCTCGCTTAGGATCGGACCAAAAGCTCTCGATTTGGTTGGTTGGCCCATATTCACCTCCTTTGTGATTGATCGAAATATGCTCCCGATCCATGCCCTTGTATCCTGCGGCCTCATCTGTATAGACCACCGCCGAGGGCAGAGTGTATTCGTGAACGAATCCCTGTAACGTCTCTTTGTCTCGACGCGCTATCACCTGCGCCCGCACAAGTCCACTCTCTCGATCTACCATGCCAATGACCGGGATCATCTTGAGCCGTTGCCTTCTCTCGAAAGGCTGGTTTTTCGCCCAGCCACCAAAAAAGGACTCATCAACCTCGACCGGGCCAGCAAACCGCTCAAGACTCTCCTGACTCAATGCCAGCCGGATTCTCTGCGTCATGTACCAGGCCGTCTTTTGCGTAACACCTAACTCAGCCATTAACTGGAAGGAGTCTAGGCCCTCGTTATTGATCCAGAACAGATACAGCCCGACTACCCATTGCCGATACGACAGTTTAGAGCCATGAATGACTGAGTTAGTCTTAGCTGAGTAGTACCGCATACAGTCATAGCAATGGAATCTCTGAGTTGGGTGATTGCCTCTCTCGCCAACACGCTCACCAGAACAGAACGCACAACGCAGACCGTCCGGCCAGCGAATCGAGATAAACCAAGCCTCGGCCAGTTCATCATCCTCGAACATATCGAACAGTTCTGTCAGGCTCATAGTATCGGTCATTCTCTCAACCTTGGATACTTCTCACCGAATAGAGCTTCATACTCTTCTTCGGCCCCTACGAAATGCGATTCGAACTCTGCTATGTGTGGCGCAAGTGCTTTCCGCTTCGCATCGTCTGGAATGTCCTTTATCCACTCTGGATCGTTGTAAATCGCTTGCCAGTCCAATTCATTGTTAGGCATCGTGCATTCACTCCTGCTTTTGGTCTGAAATGTGAACCGCCCCCGATATTTCACGGGAGCGGCATGATTTGGTATTCGATTGTTTGACTCTGCTATTTACCCTGAGGTTCTTGACCCTATCGCCAGGTCTCGCCGCCGGTAGAATGGGAATCTAACAATCCCGGTCTCGCAACCCTACTGCTCGACACTGGGACTTAGCTGGAGGAGACTACAAGCTATCTGACTACCTTATACTCTCCTCCAAGCCTGTTAAGTCTCGTGAGTACATCAAGGCATCAGAGGTCTAGGACTCCAGTACCTATTTGATTGAGATGTCCAGAAAACGCCATGCTATAAATAGGGCGAGGTTTAGGAGAACGAGCCCTACGCCAATTACAGCAGCCATTCCCTTCATCCATCCCTTAAAGGTGCTAATGTCCTTCTCAACTTCTCGGAGCCGCGCGTCCATACTGACCGCGAACTGGTCGAAGCGACTCTCCAGACGTTGAAAATCCTCCCTAATCCATCCCAAACTCGATTGAACCGGAGGATTAGTTGGGGGGAGATCCGTAGGAGGCTGATCCCTAGTCTCCATTGGCCCTCATCTTAACACCGATCCACTCCCAGAGTTCGCGGTCGTGAAATCCATACACCGACGTAACTGGAAGAATCACTCCTCGGATAGGGTTACTAGCATCAGGGCAGATGTCCTCCCAAAGTTCACGGGTTGTCATGTCCCTCGCAGCTACGAAGAAGATGTTGGGTTCAACTGCCCGATAGTCAGACTCGTACCGATCCTCTAGGCATTGCTTCACCTGCGTGGGATCCGAGACATCAAAAAGAGCGAAGACTTGCATACTTCATCTCGTGACATAGATTCATTGAAGAGTACCCTTTTACACTATTCTTAGACAAATGACAAGATACGTTAGTGCTACCTGACCCATTCCAAACCGTAGTAACAGCTTCCCGGAATCCTCAATCACTTCCCAAGAAGCTGCCAATCCTCTGTCAGACTGCCCCGACCAGCTCTCTCAGTCTTCTAGTCATGCGCCTCCTCTCTGTAGGTAATCACACTACTGACTACAACCATTCTCACTCATTCTCACTTATCAAAATTCTTAATCAATCAATTGTTCTGGATCACTTCTAGTTTGTTATACTTTGATATATCAGACCCTGATTTTCTAGGGTCAGTCGCAGATTTCGGATGTCGACGTCCGGTTGAGATTTCTGTAACGGCGAGCCATTAGGCTCCAGATTATTATAGCTGAATAAGCACGGATGTACAAAAGAGTTGTGCCGTGTACCAGATTGCATAAGTTGAATTGGAGCAGAGATGGAAACTATCAGAAGACCGCTCGCCGTCATACTCGGAGTGATAACCATAGCGGTGGCATTCCACTTCATATTCTCCACGTTCTACCCGGACAGCGTGGATGTCGGACAGGTGTGGGACATACTGGACTGGTTCATGGCGTTCGCAGTCCTGGTCACGCTCGTGTTGGCCTATATGCGCAAAAAGAACATGACGTCGGACTCGATGGATGCCAAGATGTACGTCCGCGTCAACTTGGTGTTCTACTCGGCGCTATGGCTGGCAATCTGGTTCTTCTGGAACTGGTTCGACAACCTTGCCTCGGGCGCCGAACTTCAGGACGACATACACCTGACGCTCTGGGCGTTCATAGACCCACTGTTCATAATCGTGGTAGGCAGATTGAGCGTGCGCCTGTGGAAAGGCGATTCGCGCTAAGCGGCTGCGCCGAAAGGCGAAAATGGCAGGAGCGGCAGGATTCGAACCCGCGACCCTCGGTTTTGGAGACCGATGCTCTACCAGCCTGAGCTACGCTCCTGCAAAGCTGTTTTGGCGTTATCTGAGGTCCGATTTCCGTTTTTGTGCACCAGCGTCACTAAACTTCCTCTCAAACACCTCAGCCGCAGCGACGTCCATCCCTCTCAGAACGTGAGAGTAGGTGTCCGACGTTATTGTAATTGTACTATGTCCGAGCCTCTCTTGTACAACCGTCAGGTGGACGTCGGCGTCCATCAGGATGGTCGCGTGTCCATGACGGGTGTCATGAAGAAGCACGTCCGAAAAACCCGCCTTCCTCGCAATCCGCTTGAACGCATGTGTGACCGAGGAGGGATTATAGGGCCTTCCTTGGTCGTTACAGAACAGGTGGCATTCCTCAGTCCACGAAATGCCGAGGTCCTCGAACATTCGCTGCTGATCTTTCCGGTGATAATAAAGGACATAGACAATGTTGGTACTCAGAGACACAAGCCTGCTGCTGGTTTCGGACTTCGGCTCTCCCTCGACACTGCCTCCCTTGACCGCCACCCTGGCCCTGTCTATCGTCAGGCAGTACTCCTCGATGCCAACATCGGTCCATCTCAGTGCGCACAGCTCGGAACGGCGTACACCCGAGTAAAAGGCGAGGCAAAAAGCGGCGAGCCAAGGCGTTCCCACCGCCTGTTCCAGGATGAGGTTTGCCATCTCGACAGTTATAACCTGTGGCGTGAACCTCTTTGCTCTCGGCGTCTTAACTCTATCGGCGGGATTGGTCTTTATGACATCCATGTTCACCGTGTGCTTCAGAGCCGCCAACAGGACTCTGAAGTGGCGTATTACAGTCGCCGGAGACAGTCCCCCTTCTCCACGTACCCTGCCGGACTTCAGCATTCTGGATACGTACCCCTGTAAATGACGGGACTTGTGCTCCTCAACGCGGTGGTGTCCTTCCCCCGAGCGACCCGCTTCGAAGACACCGGGGACGGGTTCGTAGCCCACGGCCCTGGGGGTGGCGTGGAATCACTATAGGCAGCGTGGTAGTGTCTTACATTGAAATCGTGTCGTCGGGGTCTGTTGCGAAGCATCACCGTGACCAAGGGGTCGGATGGTAACTTCTCCCCGAGTGATTGTCCCAAATGTGGGGTAGGTTGACAAATTAAGCGGTGACCTCAGCTATGGAGAGGTCCGGGAAGTTGTCGAAGGTCAGGGACTATGTCCGCTTAACTGTCCAGGGAAATTGTCCCTTGCTAAGTTTGCCATGGTATCAGACTACGTTTTTCCCGCCTTCTTTAGAGAGGGTGTCATCGGTGGACTGTCAGCTTTCAGGTACTTTTTCACCGTGATCCTGTGGACCCCTGTCTCCCGTGTGATGCCTCTGATGGATAGACCCCTGCACTTCGCTGCGTGAACCGCCTCCCATCTTGTTATCTGCTTGGGAGTGGGCTTCCTTGGCGAAGGCGCCACTTTCTTTCGTTCTCTATAGACGACCTCACGGCTGCTCTCTTCGGCTCTCTCCCTGTCGAGGGATGCCAGGACTGCCTCCCACCGACCACCAAGGCCGTTACGATCCGGCGGAGCGTGTGAAGAGTACCCGTTTACACCGCGTAATGTATCGGGACGAGCCGGAGCCTCCTGGCTGGGGATGATCTGACCTTCGTGCTCGACTGTCAGCTGACCGTCCAGTCCCTCAAGCACGTCCACATTCGCTCCGGCGTAGGTCGGTCTGTCGCTGCCGGGCAATAGTTGAAGCGTACTCTGGCTGTACCTCACCGTGTTGTCCCTTGCCACCTTGCGAGTATGCCTGAAGCACAGCACCCGATCCAGGCATGTTTCCGTAGCTATCGGACAGTAGGCGACTTCAGGTTCCCGCGCCGGTACGCCGAAGCGCTCGTTGAAGCGGTGGATGAAGTCTTCCAGAACGACCCTCGCGTCTTCGATGGTGGTCGCACCCGCGATCCGAAGTTCGGTCACAAGTCCGTCCTGAAACGTTCCCGCCACTCTTTCCACACGGGCCTTTGTCTGGGGAGACAACGCGAAGATCATCTGGATGCCGAGGTCATTCATAGCGCGAGAGAACTGGGTTGGAGCGCTCGGCAGTCCGCCTCCCGGTACGTGCTTGAAGACTGAGTGGCGATCGGTGTACAGGGCGATGGGGACCCCATAGAGATCGATCATAGCCTTCACCAGTAGGAAGTAGTCCCTGGTGTTCTCGTACTCACAGAACGATGCGCTTGCCACCTTGCCCGTAGCGTCGTCCACGGCCAGAAGCAGCATGAACTGCGGACCGTCGTCTCCAAGCCACCTGTGGTAGCTGCCGTCGATCTGCACCAGCATCCCCTCGCACGGCATACGCTGCCGTCGAACGCGGTGATTCGGCGGACGCCACCGGCGTGGACTGACGAGACCGGCGTTCACCAGTATGCGACGAAGAGTAGTCCGGCCTATATCTATGCCCTCGTGTTCTCTGAGCAGTTCGCTGAGATGTGTGTGGTTGGCGCCCGAATATCGAGTGCGAGCCAGATGTATGACTCTGGACCTCATCGTCTCCGATGTGATGTTGGATGGTCTCCGACCCCGGTTGCCGTGAGCGAGTGCGGCTGCTCCTTCCTTCCTGTATGCCGCCAGAAGTCGCCTGGTGTGGTGCGTGCTCACTCCCATCAGGGTGGCCGCCTGATCTATCGTCATGTAGTCTGCCAATAAGCTATTGAGAATCTGAAGTCTTGTCTGTTCGTCCTGCGTCAATGTCACTTGCTCCATAATGGTGTGACATATTCGCTGAACAGTTATGGCGGACGGAATCGCTGGCCGTTAACAGAGATTTGGGACATTTCATGGCATTTTGTCCCGATCCCGTTGTTAACGGCCAGCGATTCCGTCCATTGGTAGAGCTTTTCATAGTATCAGACAGTAACATTTGGTCCCCTGCCACAGAACCGACCTCCTGACCGTGTTCCTGACTATGTCACCAAGCCTGTATTAACCTCACATCGTTTCCGATATTAGCCAACAATATCGTTGCCAACATATTTGTTGGCATGTTACGCTGTGGTCAAGTTAGGAACCCTAGGAGTTGAAAGTGAGATGACGACACTACGCATGAGCAGCAACTGGGTCGATGGAGATCTGTTCTTCGACCGCGAGGTGGAGCTGAGGTTGCTGCGGGAGCGGGTGGAGAACGGTACGCATACGCTGCTGACCGCGCAGCACCGGATGGGTAAGACGAGCCTAGCGCGACAGCTGTTACGTCTTCTGGAAGAAGATGGGGAGTTCGCCTCAGTATTCGTGGACTTGGAAGGAGCTATGGATGCCGGGGACGCAGTCGCCGAAATGGCCATCCAGGCGCGCCCTCTTCAGAGCGCACGCAGGCGGATAGCGACGCAGTTAAGAAACAGTGTACGGGGCATCCGCGACAACATTGAGGAATTGGGAGTCTCCGAACTTCGCGTGAAGTTCCGTGCGGGTCTGGATGCCGGCAACTGGCAACGAATTGGAGACCAGGTATTCGAGGCCCTAGCGGCCAATGACCGACCGGTTGTGCTGGCTGTCGATGAGTTGCCCATACTGGTCAACCGCTTGCTGAAGGGACACGAGTATCGGGTCACCCCTGAACGCTTGGCGGCGACGGACGCTTTCATGGGGTGGTTGAGGAGGTGTTGCCAGACTTACGAGGGCAGGGTCTGCTTGATCATCTCTGGCAGCGTGGGGCTGGAACCGGTGCTCAGCCAAGCCAGACTAAGCGCCCATGCGAATGTCTATACGGCCCTCGATCTCGGGCCTTGGCCCCACGAGGTTGCAGTGGAATGCCTGGTGGCTTTGGGCAGGGGATACGGTGTATGCATTCCCGATGAGATACGGCGGGAAATGTGCCATCGGCTACGCTGCTGCGTGCCGCATCACGTGCAACTGTTCTTCCGCCATCTCTACGAGCACTTGGTCAGGGAACAGCGGAACGAAGCCACACTGGACGACGTGGAACTCGTGTATGTGCGGTACCTGCTCAGCGTGAGAGGCCAGGCCAGTCTGGTTCACTATGAGGAGCGGCTGCGGATGGTGCTGGGAGACGAAGGGTATACCGAGGCATTAAGTCTTCTGTCCGAGGCCGTGGTGAATGGTGGACTGCTGACCCACCGGATAATCGAACTCTATCGTGGCGAGGCGGTCGAGACAGGTGAAGAGGATAGTGTGGCTACCGCGTTATACGTCCTGCAGCACGACGGGTATCTCGAAGAGAGCGAGGGCGGATACGCTTTCGTGTCCGGTCTGCTGGAGGACTGGTGGAGCGCCAGGCATGGCCAGAGTTTCACCTCGATAACTAACTGGTAGGTCGGACTGGGAGGCTCGGCATGGTCGTCAGTATAAAGAAGTACAATCCCGGTTTCCTCAGCGACGCCGAAATCGTGGCATCTTTCTACGTCAGGGAGGCCGAGTTGGTGTCTCTCCTGGAATCACTGCACGCCAGCGAGGGCAGTGCCAGTGCGCACTCCATCGTAGTCGGCCCCCGGGGCAGCGGGAAGACTCACCTGCTGTTGCGGGTGGCCGCAGAGGTGCGCCGCGATACCCGACTGTTGGGATTCTACCCGATCGTATTTCCCGAAGAGAGCTACGAGGTCGCGACGGTGGGGGAGTTCTGGCTCGAGTGCCTGAATCATCTGGTCGAGCAGGCCCCGGAAGTTGAGCGTGCCGGTCTACGGCTGTCATACAACGACCTGAGAACCACGGTCGATGACCGCAATCTGGCGGGTCGTTGCCTGGGGACCATTCTGGACTTTGCGGACCGACATTCGAAGCGGCTGCTACTGATTGTTGAGAACTTAAACATGCTCTTCACCCAAATTGCGTATCCCGACGCCGGATGGCGCTTGCGCCACACACTCCAGACTGAGCCTCGGATAGTCCTGCTTGGGAGCGCCACCAGCCGGTTTGACGAGATTGACCATCCTGATCACGCGCTCTACGACCTCTTCAGGGTTGTGACGCTGCGGGCATTGAACACCGAGGAGTGCGACACGCTCTGGTCGGCGCTGTCAGGACAACCCCGGGGAAGCCAACCGATAAGGCCGCTCGAAATTCTTACCGGAGGGAACCCCCGCCTAATCGCAGTGTTGGCCGGATTCGACAAGACGTACTCTTTCAAGGACCTGATGTCCAATCTCTTCGATCTGATTGATGAGCATACTGAGTATTTTCGGAGCCATATCGAAGCCCTCCCGCCGCAGGAGCGGCGCGTATACCTGGCCCTGGCCAGATTATGGAAACCGGCGACGGCCAATGAGGTCGCCTCCCAAGCTCGCGTGAACGTCAATAAGTGCAGCGCCCAGCTTGGGCGGCTGGTGAACCGCGGCGCTGTGGTGATCGAGGGTGGAGCAAGACGAAGAAGAATGTACTACCTCGCCGAAAGGATGTACAACATCTACTATTTGCTGCGGCGTCCGGGCGCTGAAAGCCATGTTGTGGACGCCCTGGTGCGCTTTATGGCTCTCTACTATTCTCCCGACGAACTGGCTCATATCGGCATTGGGATGGCTGAGGGTCTTGACCGGGATGATCCACGGCTGCTGGACATCCAGTCTGCAGCTCTCCGAAATCTGCTCGCGCTACCGGAGTTGGGCGACCTGCTCGTCGATGTGTTGACCCATGATGCGGTTATCGGCGCATTTGGTTCTGTCCGAACGCCCGACCTCGCTGAATCCGTGGTATACGCACTGATGGAGAAAGCGAGAACCATGGAAACCGAGCAGTGCCTGGAGGATGCGCTCGCCTATTGGGAAGAGGTTATCCGTATGTCGGACGACGTCGGAGGCGACGATCTGGCCGTCGCCAAGGGTGCAGCGGTGTTGAGCAAGATCGGCCTGCTAAATAAGTTGGACCGGAAAGAGGAAGCGATTGGGACAGTTGCTGCCACCTATTTCGCACGCGACCAACATGTCAGCGTTGACGCGGCGGATGCGATAGTCAAAATGCACCTGGGTGTTGACCATGCCTCTGCGCACCCTATTGGCATAGTTTTCCGGGCCTTCACATTGCTCACGTTTGGAGAGGTCGAGGCTGCTATCTGCGAGTCCGAGTCCGCTTTGAGCCTCCTTGAAAACGCTTCTGACGAAGATGAACGCGAATTGCGAGGAATAACGATCGTCATGAAGGGACTACTGGCGGCGACAGTGGGCCGTACCATCGGGAGGACTGATGCCGAGAATTTGCTGTTCGATATGGCAGAGCAACGTCTTGATATGTTTCCCACCCAGAGTGTAGATGTTCTGCTCCAGTACGTTTCGACGATTGAACCGGCGGAGGCATTGGCCTTGATCGAACGGGCCGGCGCGCTTGACCCTCTGCAACCGATCGTGGTGGCGTTGCGAAGAGAGCTTGGCCAAAGCCCATCGGTGTCTCGAGAACTTGATGAAGTATCCAATGACGTGCACGAGTCCATTGTGCAGATGAGAAAAAACCTCGCCGCTGGTCCCAATTGAATCTGTGCATCCACGATGGTGGGCCTCCAAAGGCCCGTCAGAAGAGTCCCGGAGTTTCTGTGAGGACTGGCGAGGGGGCCTGTGAACCCCCTCGCCAAAGTTCGAAGATGGTTCTGTCTACTATGCACGTTTGTGGCCTGCTTCAATCACAATTGTGCGTCAGCCTAGCGCTAAAGGGGCTCAAGGGGTCGGCAGAGTCGGACTTTTGAGGGCAAAATGCCCTATCAAGTTGTTAACGCCCAGCGATTCCGTCCAGCATAACTGTTCAACGATTATGTCACCTCACCCACCTCTTTTTCCGACTGAGGAATTCGTAGTGACGACCTCACACAGTCGACGAATCTGAACCTGAAGTGATCCCGAGGCGGGCGTCTGGACGCGGATCAATGAGTGTGGCAGAGGGTGTAACTGCTACTCTGCCACACTGGGGACGTTATAATCATGGATAACCGCGGCGCAGGAAGATTCCGCGCAGTTCATTGGCAGAATGTGAGGCCACCTATGAAATTTACGATATTGTTAACGGCGGTTGCCCTGCTGGCTTTCGCATCGGCCGCGTGCGGAACGGAAGAGCCTGAACCTACACCGATGCCTCCCATGCCAGCATCCGTGCCCGCCCCAAAGCCTACACTGGCGCCCCCATGCCAACATCCGTGCCCACCCCAAAGCCCCAAGGCGGTCCCCCGTGGGACTCCCCGCCCGACATGGTCATAGACCCGTCCAAGAGCTACAGCGCGGTCTTCGAGCTTGAGAAGGGAGAACAGTTCGAGGTCGAACTGTATGCTGACAAAGTCCCGAGAATGGTCAACAATTTCGTATTTCTCGCCCGCGAGGGATTCTACGACGGTGTCACTTTCCACCGCGTTCTCGAAGGATTCATGGCGCAGACCGGCGACCCCACAGGCACTGGAACCGGCGGCCCGGGATACCGCTTCGAGAGCGAATTCCACCCCGACCTCAGCCACGACAGCGCGGGCATTCTCTCGATGGCCAACGCCGGAGGCCTCGCGACCAACGGCAGCCAGTTCTTCATCACCTTCAGAGAAACGGCCTTCCTGGACCATCTGAACCCTGATGGTTCGGAGAAGGACTGTGCGCAGCGCGGCGTGTCCTGCCACTCGGTCTTCGGCAAGGTCACGAGCGGCATGGCCGTGGTGAACAACATCACTCGCCGGAACCCCAGCGAGGCTACCACGCCCGGCGACGTCATAACCACCATCCGTATAGAGATGGCGGCGGAGCCTACACCCCCGCCGTTGGGCTCGAGTGAAGGAATCCGTCAAAGCGTCTTGAGGCATGAGTTTTCGCATGGAATAGTCGTTGACGACACCATGAGTGAGGAGTTGTTAAGTGCTTTGTTCTTCTATGAGGAATACTTGGATCGTGAGCCACTAGAAGAAGTGCGTCCAGAGGATATATCTGCCTGGTGCTCTCGTATGATTCCGGTCCTGAGTAACTATGTGAAAGCTCCGGACAAGGATAATGCTCCCATCATCACGGATAACTTAGAGGCTATGAAAGAGGAATCGTTGTACTGCATTGATGTCGTAGATCATCCTGCGGCTGCTGTCTCTAACCACTATAGGTGGTTCGGAGACGGCTTTGCGGGTGTAGCGATAGACTTGCAGTTAGCCTTGCATCGTATGGGGCTGATGTATGCGGCTCGTGAATATCGCTACACGCTACAGGACATTACTGACTTTTGTTTTGATGCCTATTACCGCCAGGGTGAAAATGCGTTGCACAGGTGCTTGGCAGAGCGATTGATCCTGAAAGTCCCAATCGTTAGTGAGTATCATTACGACTATGATGACGTGCGCCGATTTATGGAGTGAGTTCGTTGAGAGTTAGACAACTTCGAGATTCCGAAAGTTTCCTGTTGGTATTAGCGGCCTCACGCAGCTGTATCCACGGATATTCCCATTTCGGAAGAGTCAGTGGGAGAAATCTCGCCTTCCCGGGGCTGCATCCAAAGAGGTCGGCTCCTACTAATCGTACAGAGTCAAGCTGAGTGTCGGTGAGGTTGCTGCCAGAAAGGTCAGCACCTATGAAATCAGCGAAAGTACAACGCGCGCGTTCGACCTGCATCAAACAGCTGCGGTCCCGAGAACCTCGAAAGTGACAGGTCTGCTTCAACGAGGTCGGCAAATAATAAGTGAGCTCATTGAACGGATAAGGAAGGAAGATAAATCTCCCCCGTTTCCACCACGACCTCCACCGGCACCTCCTTGATCACCACCTTTGTTCTGGCATATGGCGAACGGCGTTGAGGCCGACGCTCCCGATGGATGGAAGATCGAGCGAAGCCATTAAGATTCAGAAGCTAACTGGTTCGTCCGAACCTTCACGTTCATCGACGCCGACGCCCTCCAGACTATCAGAGAAGATTACTGGGACTGGGCGGACACGAGTGCTGAAGCCAGTGTGGAATACACCTATCGCGTCAGAGCCATAAACGCCGACGGATTCGACATGGACGGCAGGGTCTGGTCGCGGGGAGCCCCTGTGGAATGCTGAGCCCCAGGCGTATAGCCTGGCAAGGATGAGCAGTCTACTGACGGTATAGTCCACCATGGCGGGCAGACGGTTATACAAGGTCCGGACTGCCCACCTGGCGGGACTTAAACCACCCCTTGTCCAACTATCAAGCGTCTCTTGGGTACACACTTCACATAAGAAACATAGGGCGAACCATTCTGACCTATTTGGCAGTCCCATATATTCCTTCAAGATGTACAAGAGTATCACTTCCCTCAGCAAATCGTGCGCTCTGGTCACGGGGACTACCAGTACCACTTTGGGATGATCTCGTCCCGGGCCTTTTCGCTGAAGTCGAACGCTTCCTTCACATGATCGATGCTGCGGGCCTCCGGGTCTTCAGGGTCGAAAACGTCCCTGCCCATCAGGTACAGATCACGGAAGCCCCTCCGAAATTCCTCCTCATCCAGCGTGCGGTACAGGTCCAGGAAGAAGCGTGTTCCGAGGCTGTAGGCGCAGTCCTCAGCCTCAGTCTCCTTCATTCGCTCGACGCCGGTCAGATCGGCGGCATACGGACAGGGGAAGGTGTCCGCGGCGCCCCAGGACTCCTGGCCGGTAGTAGTTTCCTCGTAGATGATCGACATTGTCTCCGCAGCCCCCTCGTCCAGCCACGTCTGTGAGCTGTAGTTCCAGTAGTAGTGCGCAACTTCGTGGGCGATTATGTACGGCGCATAGTAGGCCTCGTCACTGTCGTCATCCGAGTCGAACTCGGGAAGTATTGTCATGTTGAAGCCGGCATTATGACCGTCGAAGTCGGACATTACGGCGTCGGCGTAGAAAAGCAGGACGAAGTTGGTGGGGAACGATTCGCCCATGTAGTCCTCGACAAACCGGACGACGTCCTCAAGCAGGTCCATGCTCCTTGGGGCGCCGGGCTGAAGGCGAACGATGACCAGCTCGACGTCGCCGGCGAGCGGAAGCCTGACTGTCCTCCTCTCGACCTGGACATTCGACGGGTCGAGCAGCGTGTCCACCAGGTCCGGGTTCGTTTCCTGGACGTCGTGGAGCAGCGCGATCGCGGTCGTCTCCTGGTCGGTTATGCCGTCGGCCACCGTTGGGTGGGAGAGGACCTTTCTGAATGCCTCCGGCGTCTCATAGGCGAGGAACTCGAGTGAGCCGAGGGCGAGGGCGTCGCCCGGCTCGATGGAGTCCAGGAACTGCATTCCCATGAACTGGGCGGCTGAGCCGGTCTCATAAGAGATGGATCCGAGCGTAGATACGACCATCGATTCCTCGGCGTTTATGTCATCGGCGAACCAGTCATATGAGGAAAGCCACGATGCGGCGCCACCGGATTCCATCGCAAGGTCGGAGAGAGCGGTTATGGCCCATGATTCGTCCTCGCTGATTCCGTCGGCTACCCATGGCATGGATACGGTCTTCTGGAAAATGCCCGGCGCATCGAACGCGAGGTGCGCCAGCGCGCCGACTGCCCATGCCTCGTCCTCGCTGAGCTCGTCGGACATCCAGCGCATCCTGAGCAACTTTCTCGCGGATTGCGGAGCATCCAGGCCCAGGTATATAAGAGCTTGGGCAGGGACCGATTCCATACTGGATATGCCGTCCGAGACCCACCGGAATCTCGCTATGGCGTGATACGTGTCGGCTTCGCTTTGACGGAGAAACAAAGCATCGGGGAGTTCATCGAGCTCCCGCGCGGACAGGGCCGCAGGCCGCTCGTCTGGTTCAGGAGTCCTCCCGGTGAATGGTGTCGGGAATGGAATCTGGGGAAGTATGGGAGCAGCTGATGCGACGGCCGGTGTACGGGTGGGAATTGCAGTCGAGGTCGGAGCGTTTTCGGGGGCATGGGTTGGAGTCGCCGGAGGTTCGGTGGGTTCGGGTGGAGTCGGTGCAACGTCAGGCTTATTGGTTGGAATCGCTGGAGCTTCAAACGTCGCGGTGGGTTCTGGGATGGGCCTGACCGCCTGTTTCGTCACAGGGTCGGGACCGCTTGAGAATTCAGCGTAGAGATACATCGCGGTGGCGCCGATTATCGCGCCCATGGCGATGAGAACGAGCGCCACTGAGATTCTCATATCACGCTGCCTTTAACGCCTCCTGAAAACCGGACAAACTCTCTGCCCAACCTATCTTCTCAGGTGAGAGTCTACTGCGGTAGGAGTTTCAGGCGCTGGTTGATGCACCTATCGAAGTGCGGCGGTCTCTCGGTTACTGTCTCAACTCCATCAGCCGGTCCGCGAACCATGACATATACCGACCTAGAGATCAGCCCGGTTCGCCCGACCAGTCACCCAGCAGCTCGTCGGCGCGCCCATAGCATCCCTCGCCGCCGGCCACGTTACCCAGCAGCGCGACAGTGTCCTCATCAGTCCCCCAGGCGTACACGTTGTCGATGTCCTCGACCACCGACAACGTGTAGCGGCCCGCGGACGCGGCGTTCAGGACGGTGACCGTCTCGGTCTCCGACCGCGACCTCCGATCTCGCGTCATGTGAGTCACCGTTCACGCCACCTTCGATGCCCAGGTAATCGATGTGCCATGCGCTGTAATCAGCCTCCCCGCTGAACTCGCCGCTACGGTCCGCGTAGAACTCCGGCTTCCGGCCCAGGCGGGGATCGGGACTCACACTGAACCTGAAGGGCTCCCAGGATTCCTCTGACACCACACCAATCAACTCAACTCCACAAGCGCAGTATATTCTCGTAAACGCTGGAGGAGATGCTGATACCAACCTGGTCGATCAGAATTGCGAAGCATACTCACGCTTGTCTCACACAAGATTTGATATATCCAGGCCAGGCTCCTTGAGAAATCCATAAACAGACGCTTGATACATCCACAATTGATGCATCCATACCAGACCCCTTGGAATATCCAAGTGCCGACGCTCGATATATCAACTCTTGATTCATCCAGCCTAATCTTTGGGTGCGACGGAACTGTGTGCTGGAGTGAGCTGAACCGTGGCGGCAGCGCATCACTTCGTCCACCGCAAATGGGTGGCCCGCGGGCGCCACCGGCATTTTGTCCATCAGAGGGGAGAGGCAGGACTCAGATGGTCGAAAGGAGCAACATCCGTGACCGCACGCTTTTCATCGGCGACAACCTGGCCTTTCTCCGCGGCATCAACTCCGAGTCCGTGGACCTCATCTACCTGAACCCGCAGTGCAACTCCGACAGAGACCAGAGAGGCGGTGGAGTGCAGCACCCCGATACATGGTCGCTCTCGAATACGAGAGACGACTGGCTGGAGGAGACCGAGCTCCGCTGTCCCGGCACTCCGCCCATCGTCGAGGCGGCCAGGATCGCGCAGGGCGACGTCCAGCCGCTTTTTGGACACATCGATGCCTACGAAGATAGATCCCTGCTCCATAAGTGCCTCCTGTCAAATACTGGCCCGTCCTTGCAAGATGCGGGCTTGGTTAGCCCACGCAACTGTTCGGGCTCTGTTCTGAAGATGATGGGGCGACCCTCGCTTTTGTGCGGTCTTGTATAACCAAGGATTGCCCGGTCTGCCGCACCGTGACCCACGTATGTGAAGTGATTATTACTCACAAATCAAGATACAAGGATTGACGAACTCCCACACCACGTTAAGTGACTTGACCACCTCGCAAAATCGGCGGACGATGCAAGGTATATTCCAGTTTATAGATATGCAGAAGAGTACTGGGTGCTAACTGGGAGGGTCACAGGGGCGGGCTGGGACGGTTTTCATCCAGCGTTGCCCAGAGTTTTCCCAGCGTTGAAGCTACGAAATGATTATCTCCCCGTATGTCTGCCTGTTCAATAAACAATGATTTATACATATGTTCTGACTCCATGCCATAACTGTAGCATAGAATGAAGTGTCAGGCGAAACCGCGATCTCCCTGACATACATGGTTTTCAGGATTGACACTTATATCCCTTTCTGATATGTAGTATCATATATGGCATCTTCACAAATGTCCAAACTGCCTTGTATAGTGCGTCCTTCACATAATCTTCAGGGGCAATACATAGATCACTAAGTGATACTATTTATCATATAATGCTCTTGATTCACGTTGTTCGGCTTGTTGCAAGTGTCTTCAACTTGATCATAACCGGTTCGAGTGAGATTGATAGTTAAGCAGGAGATAGAGGTAAGCTATGAAACGATCATCCATTTGCAGAAGTTCCCGAGTTGCGCTAGGCGCCATACTCGGGATGGCCAGCCTTCTGGCTTTTGTACTGGCGTGCGGAACTCAGGAGGAGGATGTCCCCACCGCTCCTCAACCCGCGCCCACAGTGGACGTTGCGGCGATTATCAATCAGACCATGCAGGCGATACCTCAGCAAGAGGCGATGTCGCCGGCCGAAGTTGCAAAGGCTGTACAAGACGCTATGTCTGCGCAGCCTGGCGTTACCCAAGCGGACATGGCTCAGGCCATCGCCGAAGCGCTCGAAGCAAGGCCCGACGTTACCCAAGCGGACATGGCTCAGGCCATCGCCGAAGCGCTCGAAGCAAGGCCCGGCGTTACCCAGGCGGACGTGGCTGACGCCATTGCCAGCGCAATGGCGCGGCAGTCGCAGCAGCAAGGTCTGACCGAGGCGGACGTGGCTCAGGCCATCGCCGAGGCGCTGGCCCAGCAGACTCCCAGCCTGACAGAGGCTGAGGTTGGCTCTGCCATTGCCAGGGCGATGGCAGAGCGGCCCAGCGTCACCCAGGACGACATCCAGTCCGCGGTCTCACAGGCAATGGAAGCGCAGCAGGGCATGATGCCTGAGCGCATGAGTACGACAATCACTGTCGCGCTCGCCAACGTAGGCTCCCCCCAGTTCCGAAATGAGAGAGGCCAGTGGCCGGACGTTTCGTTTCATGGATTCTTCGGATTCCAGGAGCCCCTTCTCGGCTGGACGCCATCTGAGGACATCATGGGCGCCCCTCTGGTAAACAACAACACATGCGCGGCTCCTCTCGTCGTCACCGGATGGGAGTGGGAATTGCCCGGCAAGGACGGATCATCTGTTGTAAAACTCGACAGGGATATCGTCGGCATTGACGATCCGATGAAGTCAATTGACGACACCGCCTTATCGCTGCCTGAGTCTGAGCGAGTCAATCCCGATGACGAGGGGATAGTCAGGCTGTTCATTCGACCCGGAATCCGCTTCTACAGAGCCGGGGACGACGGCGAGCTGGTTGACATGCACGAGTTGACCGCCGAGGACGTTGCCTGGTCTCTGAACGACGCGGGTTCAGACAACCCGAACTCCACCCACTCGCATTCGTCACGGCTGTACGAGTTCTTCCAGAAGTGGGAGGTCGAGGACACCTACACGGTAGCTGCGCCAAACAGGGCGTTTACCTCTGACGGCGTACAGACTGTCTCATCACAGTGCTGGGACTCGGTGTTCATGCAGTCCAAGACTTACCAGGACGAGCTAGTAGCCGCCGGCAATGAGTTCGGGACGTTTGGATTCCCGCACGGCTCAGGATCTTTCGTGGTCCACCAGTGGCGGCCAAATGAGCGCATTGACGCCGAGGCGAGGGTTGATCATTGGCGCGCGAACGCAGCTTTTGACAACCTCGTGATCCTCCAGGCTAACGAGGCTCAGAGCCGGTCGGCTATGCTTCAGACCCGACTGGCCGACATAGCCACGGCGTCCATCCAGGACGTCGGAAGGCTGAATGCGGAAGGCTTCAGGTTCCACGACGGCCTGGACACCATCTACGGCCACTTCTTCTACATCTCGGGCAACTACCATTCGTTCAAGGACCCGGAAACAGGGGAGCCGGTGCTGCGCGAAGGATTCAAGCCTTCGGCGAAGTACCCCTGGATCGGCGATCCCCGCCTTGAGTGCGTAGGCATAGACCGAACCGATCCCGCTATTCAGGACGTTCCCGGCGCGGGCTGCGATGCGCAAGGCTTCGACAACAAAGACACGGACAGGTTCGACTACAACACTCCGTCCATGGAATCGGCCAGGAAATTCAGGCTTGCCCTGATCTACGCGATTGACCGCGAGCTGATCGCGGAAGCGGTCACCGGCGGTTATGGCGGCGCGGTTTACGCCGGCTGGTACCCAGGCACCCGTTTCCACCAACTTCACCCCGAGTACAAGGACAAGTGGGCATACTCATTCGACCCGGAGAAGGCGCGGGAACTTCTCAAGGAGTCCGGCGTTAGTGAAGGCTTCGAGTTTGAGTTCTGGTGCTCGCAGGGCAACAACACCTCGCTTGAGGTATGCGAAGCCACCATCGGTCAGTGGAGAGAGCACTTAGGTCTCAGGCCATACATTGACAGCCAGCAGTACTCTGCCCGCAGGCCCGCCATGCTGGGTCGCCAGATTCACGTGCCGTGGATGGTCCAGTGGGGCCCCAATAGAAAGGAGGGGCGCGTAAGGGATGTTGGCGGCACGCTGCCGGGATGTTGCCTCTGGCCTATTCCCTCCGGCGGCTTCAACCCTGGGATCGAGGACAACCTGCACTACGACTACCGAGAGGCAACGCGTGTATTGCCGAAGGGGTCTCCTGAGCAGTTGGCGGTGCGTGAAGAGATGATTGACTGGGCGCACCACACGGGTATGGCGGGCGGCGTGGTCGAAGTTCCAGTGCTGGTAGGGTTCAACTCCGAAACAATCCAGAGTTGGGACCTGAAGCCTTGGGATCTCCCGAATTCGTTCGAAACCGTGCTGCCGACCGGCAGGTAGATTCCCGCCAAGAGGCGCGGCGCGGCCTGACAGGTTGATAGTATCGCCGCACGGGGCTTTCTGCCCGGGCGGCGATAGAGTTGTCCGCGTCCATTATAGCCGCTACGGTCAGGAGCGCATGGCATGAAGGTCTTCATAATACGGCGACTTATCTTCGTCGTCATAGCGGTAATCGCCTCGACTCTCATAGTTTTCGCTCTTTCCCGCTTCTCCGGGGGAGATCCTCGTTCCCTGATGCTCAACGTCGGCTACGCTTCGTCGCCTGAGATATGGGAGGCGTGGGGTGAGAGGCTTCACCTGGATAAACCGCTCATCCACCAATATTTCATCTGGCTCTGGAATCTGGTCGTCCATCAAGACTTCGGACTCTCGATGAAGACGGGCCAGCCCGCGAACGAGATGATCATGCATTTCGCACCGGCCAGCCTTCAACTCGGGTTTTGCGCCGCCCTGTTCGTACTTGTTACCGGCATTCCCCTCGGAGTTCTCTCGGCCGTGAAGCGCGGCTCGATTTGGGACATCATCGCCAGGACTTTCGCGCTCTTCGGCCAGGCGTTGCCGCCGTTCTGGCTTGGCATCATGCTCATCCTGCTATTCGCGGTAAACCTGGACTGGCTTCCCGCCGGAACCAGGGGACACGGCATTGATTGGCCAGAGCGGCTTAAGTTCTACATCATGCCGACTATCACCCTGGGGTGGCTGGCGTCGGCGACTGTGCTTCGACTAGTGCGGTCTTCCATGTTGGAGGTACTGGACTCCGAGTTCGTGAAACTGGCTCGCGCCAAAGGCGTGGGATCTACCGCCGTAGTGTGGAAGCACGCCTTTCGCAACGCTTTGATTCCCCCCCTGACCGTCTCCGTGCTGATTCTCGCGGGATTTGTCAGCGGCGCTGTCGTCACTGAGGCCGTGTTCTCATGGCCGGGCTTGGGATTCATGGTGTACCAGGCAGTCTTGAACATTGATTTTCCAGTGGTAACCGCCGCGGTGCTGGCGCTGACCCTGTTAATAGTCGCGGCGCTGTTCGTACTCGACATACTTTACGCGCTCATAGATCCCAGAATCCGATACACGTGAGGGGCGCTTAGTTGACCAATAAGGCCAGGCGGCACGCCGTTTCCGAACTTGTGGAACCCGGGAAATCAACTCGGCTCAGGGACACCATGTATGTTCTCCGCAGGTGGCCCTTGATACCGTTCTTCATTCTCGCGGTACTCGTTATCTGCGCGATCTTCGCCCCTCTTCTCGCGCCTCACAACCCAGTGGAAGACCAGCTCCGAGCGGTTCTCGCTTCGCCGGCGTGGTATCCGCCCTGTGAGACGGGCCAGCGAAGCAACAAGTTTCAGTCCTGCAACACGAATGGGATTCCTCTCGGCCCTGACCAAGAGGTGTACAACTTTGTCCTGGGCGCGGACCAACTCGGCCGCGACCTGTTGAGCAGAATGATATACGGCGCGCGCATCTCACTGACTTTCGCTTCAATCGCAATTGCCTGCGGCGCCGTCGTCGGCACTACCCTCGGCCTGGTAGCGGGCTACTACGGTGGTCTGGCTGACGAGATAATCATGCGCGCGACCGACGTCTTTACCGCGCTGCCTTACATCATAGTCGCCATTTCAATCGTAATCGTCTTGGGACAGTCGTTCATGGTGATTGTTCTGGTCCTAGCGCTTGCGAGTTGGTCGGGCATCGCGCGTCTGGTCCGAGGACAGACGCTCCAGGTAAGGAACTTTGAATACCTTGCCCTCGCCAGGGTGGCTGGAGCTTCCACCCCCAGAATCATGTTCAAACATTTGCTGCCGGCGGTGGCGAACACCATAGTTGTCGCCATGACTCTACAGGTTGGCAGCGCTATCTTGAGCGAGAGTATTCTTTCGTTCCTTGGGGCAGGAGTGCCGCCTCCGACGCCCTCATGGGGAGCGGATATCTCAAACGGACGTGAGTATCTGGGCTCTGCCTGGTGGATCGCGTTCTTCCCAGGTATGGCGATCTTTCTGACGGTGCTGACGTTCAACTTCATTGGCGACTGGCTTCGGGACCGCTGGGATCCGAGGCTGCGGCAGATCTAACGCTGGCGAGTTCGGGCGCTGATGCCCTGCCGCACACCAAACCTGCATCAGTTTAGTAGGCAGGGGAGTCACCCCCATCCTGACCATTCCCCCTTGACGGGCTGACAGGGGTAGGTAAGTGAGCAAATTGGCTATGAATGTAGACAGAAAGTTCCCTCTCCCAGAGGGCTGATAGGGGTAGGTATTGTGTGTTTCAGGTATATTCATG
>VXRN01000072.1:14303-29489 GCA_009838465.1 Dehalococcoidia bacterium | reverse complement strand
AGTTCTCATACAAGTTTTATGCTTTACCTACCCCTGTCAGCCCTCAGGGAGAGGGGACTTTTGCAATCGTCGCCAAGGAATTTGGCGGTGTTGCCAAGTGTATATGCCTAATGTATAACACATATAGACGCGATTGATTTGAGTAGCGGAATCGTGCGCTGCATCAGCTTGGCCAGCGGTGGGAATCACCCTCACCCTAGCCCTCTCCCATCAAGGGAGAGGGGATCCTCGCGTCGTAGGGAACGCCGATTAGCTTGCTATAGGCTCGCAGAATCGTAAGGAGTTCATGGTCAGAAAACCGAAAAAGAGACAGCAGCGGCGGGGCCGGAAGACGTTCAGGCGCAGCGGGAGTGTGAAGCGTGTCCGCGCACGCCAGAAAGACTGGTCTGGAAGGTCGTCCGAGCAAGAGTGGGACGAGATGGACCACGAGTCTCTGGAGCGAGTCATGCCCAGAGATGAGCGTGACCGTCGTAAGGCGATAGACCAAGTTCTTACCGCGTCTCCTCAGGAGGTCGAACCTCCGGCACCGCTCGAACCTATCCTGGAAGTCGAGGGAGCGAGCGCACTGGTAACCGCCGTCGCGGGGATGTCGGCCAGGATCGAACTTGACGGTGTGGAAAGACCGGCGACTATCCGGGGCCTGCTGACCGAACTGGACACAGGCTACATAAACCCGGTCGCGGTGGGAGACAGGGCCATCGTAACCGAGGACGGGGCGGGCGCCTGGGCAATCGAGAGTGTCCTACCAAGAAGCACAGTTCTTGCGCGGCCGGACCCATTTCTCGCTCCCAGACAACAGGTCGTCGCCGCTAACGCGGACCAGATTTTGGTAGTCTCGTCGTGGTTGGAACCCGACCTGTGGCCGGAGCTGATAGACCGCTATTTGATAGCGGCAAGCCTCTCGGACATTTCGCCGATAGTCTGCGTAAACAAATCAGACTTGATGGAATCGAGGGCCGAGTATGAGGCTGTGACACAAGTGTACCGAGATATGGGTTACAGGACGCTGGCTACGTCTGCTGTCACGGGTGAGGGGGTATCCGATCTCAGAGCCGAGTTGACGGGTGTGATCACGGTAGTCGTAGGTCTATCCGGCACGGGCAAGAGCTCGCTTATGTCCGCTGTTCAGCCCGGCCTGGACCTTCGTGTCGGAGACGTGAGCCAGGCTCATCGCCAGGGACGTCATACCACCACGCAGGCGGCGATGTACAGATTGGACGGTGGGGGATATGTGGCCGACACGCCCGGCATAAGGGAGTTCGGTTTGGCCGGACTTACGCTCGGGGAACTCCCGCTGTTCTTCCCGGAGATAGACGAACTCGCCGCCGAGTGCCGTTTCAGCAACTGCGCTCACCTCGAAGAGCCGAAGTGCGCGGTAAGAAGGGCTGAAGAGGAAGGTAGAGTATTCCCCTCCCGTGTTGCGTCGTACAGGGCGATTTTCGATGAACTGGAAGTGTAGTCAGATTCCCGGAAGGCGAGCCTGAAGCGTCGGAAGGCTGTGGTTTTGCGCGCCGAAGCCGGATACGCCCACTCCCACGAGCCGGAAACTGCGACCTGGCCCGGTCTCGGCATCCATGAGCCGGTTGGCCGCGACCGCGATCTGGTCTGAGGACTGAATCACATCGGGGAGTGTTACCTGGCGTGTGAAAGTAGTGAAGTCGGACAGCCTCAGTTTCAGTTTGACGGTCCGTCCCTGCAGATCTCGACGTTCAAGGGAGCGTGATACATCGCTGCTGAGCCGACTTACCAACTCGTGGAGCGCCTCCGGGTCGCCGGTATCCAACACAAGGGTCGTCTCAGAACTGATGGATTTCGTATCACGGTGAGTCTGCACGGGACGGTCGTCCTTTGCAAGGGCGAGGCTCTTGATGTAGGCTCCGTTGCGACCGAACCTGTCGAGAAGCCATTCGTCATCGCCGTTTGCCAGATCTCCTATGGTCAATATGCCGTGGGACTTGAGACTTTCCTGGGTTTTGGGACCAACGCCGGGAAGAGTTCCGACGGGCAGAGGGGCGAGGAAGGCGACCTCTTCACCCGGCGGCACGACGGTAAGTCCATCAGGCTTTTCGAGGTCGGACGCTATCTTGGCGACCGACTTGCTCACGCCCGCGCCGACCGAGATGGTCAGGCCGAGTTCCTGCTTGACTCGCCGCTTCAGTCCGCCCGCCAGGTCAGCCGCGCTCTGACCTCCGGCGACAGAGTCGGTGACATCCAGGTACGCTTCGTCCAGGGAGAGCGGTTCGACGAGCGGGGTTATGTCCCTGAATATCTCCATGACGGAGCGGGAGACGTCACGGTATCTGTCGAATCGAGCGCTTACGCGCTGAAGCTGGGGACAGATGTTGAAGGCGGTGCGCATTGGCATTGCGGAGCGCACTCCGTATTTCCGCGCCTCGTAGGAGGCGGAGGCCACGACGCCGCGCGAATCAGGGCTGCCGCCGACGGCCAGCGGCTTGCCGCGCAGTTCGGGATTGTCGAGCTGCTCGACGGCGGCGTAGAAGGCGTCGAAGTCGGCGTGAAGGATGTGTCGCATCGGCAAAACTACCGCACTGTTGTTCTGTCTCCCGTGAATTATAGCACGCAGACGGAGAAATGTGTAGCGAGCGTGGAGACCGTTTTCAGTTGGTGGTGTATCTCAGCACTGCGCCACCGTCGCCGACTGCCCAGCCGTTGTTTCTATCAGGGAATGAGAGTGAACGCAGGTGGGACTTGGTTGAGGTAGGATGGGATTCCCAGGTAGTGCCGCCGTCCGCGGAGCGCATGGTTGTTCCGAAAGAGCCGACGGCCCAGCCCTCTATCGCATTGAAGAAGACGACATCCCAGAGGAACCTGCCGGTATCGGAATCGTGGCGGGCCCAGGTCGCTCCGCCGTCCGTCGTCCGGGCGACCATGCCGTCGGTGAGGTACTTGACGAACTCGACGCCGCCGCTTGCCCCCTTGGCCTTGCCTCGCCATCCGGCAATCCAGCCGTTGCGGTCGTCGAGGAAGAAGACGCTGTTGGTCCCTACCTCCACGCCGTTGACCCCCTCCAGCAGTTCCCAGGAGTCGCCGCCGTCGGTTGTCGAGAAGACTGCACCGGATCTGAAAGAAACCCAACCGCGCCGCTCATCGAGGAAGAAGGCGTCGGAGCGGGGCAGTGTGTTCTCGAAGAATTGGCGATCCCACGTCCTGCCGCCGTCCGTGGTACTGAGCGCGAAGCTGCCCCTTTCGGTGATAATCCGGCCCTCGCCGGCGTTGTCGAAGTGGACCTTGATGAGATTCTGGCCGAGCGCGGCATCCTTGCCCTGGACTGCCCAGGTGTTGCCGCCGTCGTTCGTGTTGAGGATGAGTCCCAACTGTCCGACGACCCAGCCGTTGGCCTCGTCGGTGAAGTCCACGCTATTCAGGGTGAGTTCGTACCCGGAGGATTGGTTAGTCCAGGTCTTACCACCGTCGGTGGTGGCGATTATGATGCCGCCTTCCCCGACGGCCCAGCCGTGAGTGTCGTTGACGAACTTCACATCGAGTAAGGTATTCGTTACGCCTGAGTCTTGCAGTTCCCAGCGTCCGGCGGTGGCGGCAGACGGCGCTTCCGGTTGGTCGGTTTCGCGCGTAAGATATATCGTGCCTACGATTAGGGCAGCCAGAAAGACGAGACCGAAGACGACGGTTTCGACTGTGGGGTTCCTGCGATACCTGAAGTTCATGCGCCGATTATACAGGGTGGGGGAGAATGTACGGTGGAAATAGGTGACGGATGCAACTATAATGCGCGTTAAGATAAGGTAGGAGGGAAACAAATGGCAGATGTTACACAGCGAGTCATTCAGGTAGTCGCCAGAGAGTTGAGGACCTCGGAATCGTCAATTACGTCAGCTTCGAAGTTCCAGGAAGACCTTGGAGCAGACTCGCTGGCGCTGACCCGTCTGGGCATGGCCCTTGAAACTGAGTTCGGGTGCACCGTCCTGGATGACGACGCCGAACTCATCGTGACAGTTGGCGGAATGGTCACGTACATAGAAGGACGCTTGGCCGCCTAGATGGCCCGAATCTGGAGTGTGCCGGAGCCGGCGGAGGTACTGGCAGTCGAACTTACGAACGGTGCAGAGGTGCAGGTGCGGCGACACGGCAACCCGGCAGGCCCGCGAGTTATCCTCAGCCACGGTTGCGGCTTGGCCGCAGATATGTACCTGCCATACTGGTTGTTGCTCAAGGATAGTGTTGACCTGCTGGTCTTCGATTTTCGCTCTCATGGATGGAACCCAGAGGGCGACCCTGCGTCGCTAAATTTTCCCACGTTCGTTGACGACTACGACGTTGTCCTGCGGTCCATCGGCCAGCGATTCGGAGAAAAGCCAGCGGTGGGGGTGTTCCACTCTATGTCGGCGCTGACCGCCCTGCTGTTTGAACAGCAGAGGGGCGGGTTTGCAGGCTTGGTGCTGTTCGACCCGCCAATCCAGCCGCCAGGCAGGAATCCCGAAGATATGGTGTATATATCTGAGCACATGAGCCGAGGTATGCGCCGCCGCCAGGACCGTTTTGAGTCTCACGATGATTACATTGCGCACATGGACGCGAATCCGGCCTATCAACGTCTGCGCCTTGGGGTGTCTGCGCTCATGGCGGAAACACTGTTGCGCCCCGATGGTGAAGGGTATGCGCTCCGGTGTCCGAAAGAGCACGAGGCCCAGATATATGAGTATTTCTACGGCTGGTCAATGCAGATAGATACCGAGCAAGTCAAATGCCCAATCAGAGTTGTCGGTTCGGACCCGACAACCTCTTTTTCGTTCATGCCGAGCATAGACTTTGGCGAAATGGTTCGGATGAACTACGACTTCTTACCGGAAGCGACTCATATGCTCCAGTTGGAAGAGCCGGAGCGTTGCGTGGAAATCACCTTTCAGTTCTTGAGCGAGGTCGGGCTTCTCTAACATCACTCTCGAGTTAGTTGTCTTCTATAGGCTCTTGAACATTAGCAGCGACCGGAGTGCTGTGATGCAATCCTCTTTTTGGGATCCAGTGGAGACAGTTTCGCAGGATGAGATGGCCGCGTTACAGGCGGAACGGCTGCGCGATTGCCTGGCCCGCATGGTCGTGAGCGTGCCATTCTACCGTGAAAAGCTGGGTGCGATGGGCGTGGAGCCGGAGGACATTCGCTCTCTGGACGACCTGGCGAGGCTGCCCTTCACGGTCAAGCAGGACATGAGGGACAGCTATCCTTACGAGCTCTTCGCTGTGCCCATGGATGACGTGGTGAGAATACATGCTTCGAGCGGGACGACAGGCAAGATGACGGTTGTGGGATACACCGTCAACGACATCGCACTGTGGGCCGACCTGGCAGCGCGTTCTCTGAGCATCGCGGGGGTTGACCAGAGCGACATCATCCACGTCGCCTACGGTTACGGGCTGTTCACTGGCGGGCTGGGGCTGCACTACGGCGGAGAGCGGCTGGGTGCGACGGTAGTGCCGGCCTCGACTGCCAATATGCGCAGGCAGATCGAGTTGGCACAGGACTTCGGCGCAACGGTGCTGTGCTGCACGCCGTCGTACTCGCTGTTCCTGGGGGAGCAGGCAGCGGAGCTCGATGCAGACCTGAGTAAGCTGAGATTGGGTGTCTTCGGCGCGGAGCCATGGTCGGAGGAAATGCGGTCTGAGATTGAGGCGCGATTCGGCATCACGGCGCTCGACATATACGGGTTATCTGAGGTGATAGGGCCGGCAGTGGCGATGGAATGTCAGTATAAGCGGGGGATGCACCTGGCAGAGGACCACTTCATACCGGAAGTGGTTGACCCGGCGACCGGCGAGCCTCTTCCCAATGGGGAGATCGGGGAGCTGGTCTTTACGTGTACCACGAAAGAGGCGTTGCCGCTGCTGCGCTATCGTACCGGCGACCTGACGCGGCTGGAGCGTGGGCGATGTCTTTGTGGCCGGACCACCATCCGTATGGAAAAGACGCTGGGACGAGCTGATGACATGCTCATCATTCGCGGGATAAACGTGTTTCCTTCTCAGATAGAAGCAGAGCTCCTGCGGACGGACGGACTGGAACCCCACTACGAGTTACTGTTGGAACGAGGTGAGTCCCATATGGACGACCTGACGGTACGGGTAGAGGCGTCGGAGAAGTTGTATCGGGATAGCGAGGACGTGGGCGCCGTAGAGAGGAAGTTAGCTGTGACGTTGCAGAGTAGGCTGGGGGTCGGTTGTCGCGTCGAGGTAGTAGCGCCCAAACAGATGCCACGCAGCGAGGGCAAGGCCGTTCGCATCGTTGACAACAGGAGAATCTAGCTTCGGTGCCGTTTGTACGAGGATAAGGGGGCAGAGTAGAGAGGGATCACCCCCATCCTAGCCCTCACCCTAACCCTCTCCCAGGGGGAGAGGCGATTGGATTATCGGAAGGGACTCTTACTAGGTGGTTACGCCCGGTCCGTATTCGTGAACGTCGTTGATGTCTCGGATGGCGTCTCCGACGAAGTTGACGGCCAGCACGACGAGCATGATGACCACCCCGGGGAAGGTGCCGAGCCACCAGGCGCGGGTGAAGAACGGCCTGGCGTCGTTGAGAATGGAGGCCCAGGTGGGGGTCAGCGGCGAAACTCCAAGTCCGAGGAAGGTCAGACCGGCCTCGGCGAGAATAGCGGCGGCGACGAACACGCTCGCCTGGACTATGACCGGGGGGAGAGCGTTCGGGAAGATATGTTTGAACATCATCCTGCGGTTGGACGCGCCCATCGCCCTTGCCGCCGTTACGAAGTCGTCTTCTTTGAGGACGAGCACCATTCCCCTGATTATCCTGGCGAAGTCGTCCACGTAGGCCAAAGCGATAGCGACTATTACGTTTTGCAAGCCTAGCCCGAAAATGGCCACCAGCATTACGGCGAGTATGAAATTAGGGAAGGCCCATAGGACGTCAATGGCCCTCATGACAACCATGTCAACCCAGCCGCCGTAGTAACCGGCAGCCACTCCCAGAACTATGCCGACTACGGCAGCGAGCGCGACGGTGGTGATTCCTACGACCATGGAGATGCGCGCGCCGACTATGATTCGACTGAGCAGGTCGCGCCCAACGTTGTCGGTCCCCAGGGGGTGGGAGAGCGAGGGAGCTTCGAGCAGCGCGTAGTTCTGGGACTGTGGATCGTAAGGGGAGGCTAGTTCTCCAAGAAGCGCGGCCAGACAGAACACGACTACGATGACGAGTCCAACCATCGCGCGTCTGTCTCGGGAGAAACGTCGCGCGACGTACTTGAAACCGCGCCGGGGTCTGGATTCGGCCTCAAGTTGGGCTTGTATGGAACTATCTTCGGCCAAGTCTGGTTACCTGGTATTAGTCTGCCGCAATCTATGGATTGCCGAGCGGCGAGCCCTTCGGGGTTCCCGCTTTCGCTGGGATGACGGATGCTGCGGAATTTGTCGCGTTCATAGGGTTAGTCGGTGTATCTGATGCGCGGGTTTATGACGGCGTACAGCATGTCAACGATAAAGTTCATGAATATGAATATGAACGCCACCAGCAGGATGACGCCTTGCACGATTGGGTAATCTCTGCCCAGGATACTTTCTATGAACAGCCTGCCCAGTCCGTTCATGGCAAACACATTCTCGGTTATGACTGCGCCGTTCAGCAGAATTGCCAGAGCTATTCCCATAACCGTTACGACCGGTATCATGCCATTTCTGAGTGCGTGCCTGTTCATCACAACTCGCTCTCTGAGTCCCTTGGCGTAAGCTGTGCGGATGTAGTCCTGGGAGAGAACCTCGAGCATCGCGGAACGGGTCTGCCTGGCGAGAATCGCCGCGAATCCGGTTCCGGTGGCTAGCGCGGGCAGTATCAGGCGGCGCAGCCAGTCCCACAGACCTTCCGACAGCGGAGTGTATCCGAAGACGGGCAGCCAGTTTAGCTGCACACCGAAGACGATTATCAGTATGATGCCCAGCCAGAAACCAGGCATGGCAAGCCCAAGGAACGCGATTAGAGTCGCGCCGTGATCCCATATGGAGTAGCGTCTTATGGCGGAGATAATTCCGGCCGGCAGGCCGATGGCCACTCCGACGACAAAAGAGACGATGGACAAAGAAATGGTCCTGGGAAGCGCTTGCGCCATGAGGTCGTTCACGGGCAGACGCTTGTAGATGCTCTCGCCGAGGTCGAGCGTGGCCAGGCTCCGCAGGTAGAAGAAATACTGTATTGGGACCGGCTGATCCAGTCCCAACCGAGCCTTTATCGCCTCGATCTGGCTGGGGTCTCCCTCTTCGCCAACCAGCGTGGTAACTGGGTCTCCGGGCAGCAGACGCATGAAGATGAAAGTCACGGTCATGGTGGCCCAGATGGCGAACAGGGAGAAGATGAATCGTCGGATGATGTAACGCTGCATGAGTTTAGTCGTCAGGTATTAGTTGTCAGTTATCAGGGGGCGGTCAAGGCGACGCAGGTCGGTTCAACCGAAAGAATCGGGTCGCACTCGCGGGTAAATTGGCCTGCGGAGCGCGACCCCGTATGTTCCGCCGATTTATCTGTCCAGCCAGACGGCGCTTAGCTGTCGGAGGGCGTGTATCCACACGTAACCCTTCACGTGGTCGCGATAGGCAGTGCGGTTGATGTTGTGGTGGGTGAACACTCCGTGGAACGTCTCGTCAATCTGGTCGCTGAGATCCAGGATAGTTTCAAGGCGCTCATCTAGGTCAACCGCGGCCTTCTGCTTGAGATTCAAGCGGTTAACGCCTTCGTCGTTGTAGCCGTAGGTGTTGAACTTGGAGCCGTCGGCAAACCAGTCGTCAACCGCGTCATCCGGGTCGGGATCGCCGCCGCTGCCGCCCATGAAGGCTTCCCATTCACCTGCGGCGCGCCTGGGCTGGTAAACCGAAGATTCCACGATGTCCGGCACGAGAATTACGTTGATCTGCTCTTTGAACAGGGCTCCGAGCACTTCCAGCGGGACCCTGTTTCCTGGCGTGGTCATTACCTTGACCTCGAATCCATCTTCGAGACCGGCGTCCGCCATAAGCTGCTTGGCGCTTTCAGGGTCGAACTTTCTGCGGCTGGTATCGCTCAGGTCACGGAAGTAGTAGACCTGGCCGGGAGGTATGGGGCCGTATGAGGGAATCGCGCGGCCCTGGAAGGCGCGGTCTATGTACGCCTGCCGGTCGAGCGCGCGTCCGATGGCATAGACGACGTTGATGTCGTCCCAGGGCGCTTCGGCCATTCCGGTCTTCTCCTCGCGGTCACCCCTCGTATTGAAGGCAAGCATCTGGAAGCCTACGTCCGGGGTAGTATCCACGACTACGCTCGGCGTATCTTCGAGCTGGTCCCAGAACTGTGGCGCGAAGCCGTAGATCATGTCAACTTCGCCGGTTTCCAGCGCGGCTATCAGCGTGTTGTCTTCGGGGATGTTGTGCATGGTCATGTTGTCCAGGCACGGCACGGCGGGGTCGTAGTAGGTGGCCCGCGCGGCTTCGAATTCCAGCTTCTCGCCGAAGATGTGGTCGGTGATCATGAAGGGGCCTACGCCGACGGGCTTGCGGTTGAATCCGCCCTCGCCCTCAGCAGCGATGGTCTCGCTGTCCACAATTGTCATCACACGTCCGCTGGCTCGTTCGACCACCTTGGTCAAGAACGACGCTCTCGGGAAAGCCGTGCTGATTTCCACGGTGTAGTCGTCAATCTTCTCCGGCCTGTTCACGCCTTCCAGTCCCTTGGTGTGAATGGACTGGGTGGCTGGGTCAAGCTGGTGGTCGTAAGTGTAAACGACGTCGTCCGCGGTGAACTGCCGTCCGGTGTGGAACTGGGCATTCTCACGCAGCTTGAAGGTGTAGGTAAGCAGGTCGTCAGACACGCTCCAGCTCTCGGCAAGATCAGGCGAGGGCTTGAGTTCGGGGTCAAGTTGCACAAGGCCAGACAACACTTCCGCCGTTATCGAGAACTGGATGACCTGGTTCACGGTAGCCGGGTTCAGGTTGGTGAACTCGGTCTCACGGTTACCGAGATTCAGATGTCCGCCCCGAGTGTCGCAGCTCTTCGCGAGGTCGCTCCAGAAAGTGAGGCTAGCGGACTCGGCCATGGTTGGCGCGGCTGCCGGGGCTGGAGCGGGCGCTGATGTCGGAGCCGGAGCGGGGGCTGGTGGCGCGGTTGGAGCAGGCGCAGGCGCGGCAGGCGCCGGGGCCGATGTTGGAGCGGGGGCGGGGGCCGGCTCCTCTTCGCTCGTACAGGCGACCGCCAGCAGCGACAGTGTAAGCATTGCGACAAAAAGCGCAGCCAGTGTTGTTAGTGGTCTTCGCATTTCCTGAACCTCCGTTCTCCACAGCCAGGGCCGTGCTGGAAACCAATCGTCGTGTAAACCAATGCGGCAGCGCGAACCTTTGCAGGTCAGGCGCAGTCTAAAGTGCAACGCGGGATGTTCGACTTGTTTCGGATTTGCAACTATTGTGTTACAAATAGAAGAGACAGATGTATGGAGAGGCTGCCCAGTGATGTGGGGGGATTGATTACCCTGAATGTGTGAATTATTCTTGTACCAGACTCATAGCAACTTAAATAACACACTATGGATATACTGTCAACTGAAACATCAACGCTTGAACTTCGAGCGTCTGGGTAACTCTCCGTGAGATGTACGCCGATATACAGCCCCAGATAGGGAGTTTCCATCCATGAGATATACTCCAACTGCCGCAGTTTCCTTCCACTCGCGCCCCGGCGAACCCTACTCCGGGACAGTATGGAGGTTGGCTTTTCTGATGATTGTCCTGAGCGCGATAATGGCAATCTCACTGGGCTGCTCGAGTTCATCAGACGGTGAGACTCCAGCGGATTCTAAGGGTTCAGCGGAAAGCGGTCCGAGCGAGTGGCGACTCTTGCCTCAGTTCCCGCCAAGGGAGCAGGTAATCAGCAGACGCCTGCTCGGTCTCAACGATCTGTTCACGCTCGACGACAATACCGCATGGGTGGTAGGAACGGACGGCGCAATTGGAAGGACTACCGACGCCGGTGAGACTTTCGCGCTGCAAAAGTCCGGGACAGCCATCAACTTGACGGCAGTATGGTTCGTGGACAATAACAATGGATGGGTAGTGGGGACCGCAGGGACAGTGCTAAAGACCACGGACGGTGGGGACAACTGGCAGATACTTCAGGCCGTGCCGGGGGTGTTCTCTCTCGAAAGCGTTTACTTCGAGGATGCGCAGAATGGGTGGACGGTCGCCGACTCGGGCAGTATCTACAAGACCGCCGACGGAGGCGTAAGCTGGACTGAATTGGATTCCGGCACGCGCGAGGACCTGCTGGATGTGGTATTCCTGTCCGACGGTTCCAAGGCATGGGCAGTCGGCTATGAGGGAGCGGTGGTCCACAGCGCGGATGGCGGCGAGACCTGGTCGGTGCAGAGTTCAGGTACGGATGCCGTACTAAACAGCGTTTGGTTCGCCAGCGAGACCTTCGGCATCGCAGTTGGGGAGAACGGGACCGTTCTACGCACTACGGACGGCGGCTCTACATGGGCGTCTGTGGAATCGGGTCAGACCGAGGACCTGTTCGGGGTGTTCTTCCTGGATGAAAGCAACGGATGGGCCGTGGGTGCGCGCAACCTGGTAGTTAGCACGGCGGACGGCGGCGCGACCTGGACTATGGAAGAGACCACCTCTTCCGGCGACTCACTCAAGGGTGTCATGTTCACAAACGTCAGCAGCGGTTTAGCCGCCGGCAGCGGCGGACGAATCTGGAAGTTCGGGCCCAGGCCGTTGGATAACTAATGGTTTAACATCATTGAAACGATGGCTCATCTACCCTCACCCAAGGGCAGAGGGGATAAATAGGAAACTGAATATCCATCACAACTGAGTTGTCGCACTACCAGGTTCTCGCAAGAGATACCTACATGTAAGGAACAGATTATGGCTTACGAAAACCTTATCTACAAAGTCGAGGAGCGTGTGTGCACCATCTCGCTCAACCGACCTGAGAAGATGAACGCTCTAAGCTGGGCGCTGAGACAGGAGTTGCAGGACGCTCTGAAGAAAGCGGAGCGCGACATCGAAGTCGGCTGCATCGTCATAAAGGGCGAAGGACGCGCGTTCAGCGCGGGGTACGATCTTACCCCCACGCATCCTTCCCCCAACCGCCCGGTGGACGGCTACGTATCCGACGACGTTGACCAGCTCACGGCGCAGTACGCCCGGGACCTGGTCAATGGTTTGTGGCAGATATGGGAACTGACAAAGCCGGTGATAGCGCAGGTACATGGATGGTGCCTGGCGGGGGCTAGCGAGCTTGCCTCGATGTGCGACATCATGTTCGTCGCCGAGGATGCCCAGTTGGGATACCCTCCCGTGAGGGCGCTCACGACACCGGACACTATGTACTTCCCGTGGAAAATGCCCATGAGCCAGGCGAAGTACCTCATGTTTACGGGCAAGGCGGTCAGCGGAAAAGAAGCGGTCGAGATAGGGTGGGCCACGAAGGCTTTCCCCGCCGACAGGCTTGATGCCGAGACGAATAAGGAAGCGAGAGCGATTGCTACTATCTCTCCAGATATGCTGGCGGCGTCCAAGAAGGCGGTGAATCGCGCCTACGAAATCATGGGAATACGCACCGCCTTGGAAGTTGGCGTTGACTGGCAGGGCCTCTCCACGTACAGAAACAGCGCGGGTGTGTTCGGGGAAATCTCGCAGTCCGAGGGTCTGAGGGCAGCGCTCCAGTGGCGGGACGGGCCGTTCGAGGACTACTCGGCGAGGCCGAGGGAATGATTACTCAGGGACTCCGGGCAGGTCGAGTTCCTCGGAGAAGTGGCAGCGTGTAAAGTGGTCGGGAGTGACTTGCCGGAACTCCGGCTCGGTCGTCCGGCATATCTCCTGCGCGAACGGACAGCGCGGGTGGAAGTAGCATCCGCTTGGGGGATTCGCGGGGTCTGCAACCTCCCCCTCCAGAGACTGGCCCAGGGACGCGACCTCCGGGTTGGGGACGGGAACTGACGACAGAAGAGCCTGGGTGTAGGGGTGCTTTGGCTCCGTGAACAGTTTCTCGGTTGGCGCGAGTTCTACTACCTTGCCCACATACATCACGGCGACCCTGTGACTGATGTACTGCACTACGCTCAGGTCGTGGCTGATGAACAGGTAGGTGAGTCCGAGGTTCTGCTGGAGGTCCAGCATAAGGTTCAATATCTGGGCCTGCACGGATACGTCCAGCGCGGAGACCGGCTCGTCGGCTATGACCAGGCGCGGGTTCATAACCAGAGAGCGCGCTATGCCTATGCGCTGACGCTGGCCGCCGCTGAAAGCGTGTGGATAGCGGCGCATGAATGCCGGAGACATTCCCACAAGCTGCAACATATCGGCCACACGGTCTTCGAGTTCGGACCCGCTCGAAATGTTGTTGACTCTGAGAGGGTCTGCCACGATGTCGAAGATGGTCATACGCGGATTCAGCGAGGCGAACGGATCCTGGAAGATTATCTGTATCTGCTGGCGCAGCGTCTGGAGTTCTCTCCTGTCGGCGCTCCTGGCTTCAATGACGGTGTCGTCATCCATGCGGTAGAAGATCTCTCCGCCGGTCGGCTCGACTGCCCGGATAATGGCCCTGCCGGTGGTGGTCTTGCCGCATCCGCTCTCTCCCACCAGTCCGAGGGTTTCGCCAGCTCTCAGATCGAAGCTCACGCCGTCCACCGCTCGCACGTAGCCTACGACTCGTCTCCACAGGCCAGACGTAATGGGGAAGTACGTCTTGAGATCTCTGACTTCGAGCAGGTTGATCGCGTCGCTACCGTTGTTCATGCTCGCTACGACTCCGAATCTTGACTAGATGCGTCGTCCGCATAAAGCAGACAACTGACAACGTGACGGTCGCCTACCTGGATAAGTTCAGGCTCTATTGTATCGCACATGCCCGGGACGGCCTGCGGACACCGTGGATGGAACGGACAGCCGGACGGTCTTACGTAAGGAGAGGGAACGGTGCCCGCTATCGCCGTGAGTCTCTCTTCCTGCTTGACCCGCCTGAGGCGAGGAATGGACTTGAGCAGTTCGGCGGTGTAAGGGTGCTTGGGGTCCTCGAAGAGGGTCTTGATGTCCGTCCACTCGACGATCTTTCCGAGGTACATGACGATGACTTCCTCGGCCATCTGAGCCACAACGCCCAAGTTGTGCGTGATGAGCATCATCGCCATGCCGAACTCGTCCTGAAGCTCGGCCATGAGCTCGAGTATCTGGGCCTGGGTGGTGACGTCCAGCGCGGTGGTGGGCTCGTCGGCTATGAGCAGGTTAGGGTCGCTGGCAAGGGCCATCGCTATCATGCAGCGCTGTCTCATGCCGCCGCTCAGGCTGAAGGTGTACTGGTCTATGCGGGACTCCGGGTTGGGGATGCCGACTCGCCTCAGCATATCTACTGCCCTGTCACGCGCCTCCTCCTTGCTAATGTCCTTTTCGTGGAGCATTATGCCTTCGATGATCTGCTGGCCGATGGTATGTACAGGGCTGAAGGAGACCATAGGCTCCTGGAAGATCATGGTTATGTCGCTGCCTCGAATGTCGCGCATATCGGGGTCGTCCACGGGTATCCCGACGAGGTCAACGAGATCGTCCTCGTCGCCCCTGCGCCGACCCCGGTCGTATATGATGCTGCCCTCGATGGTCCTACCGGGGGGTCTGACGATGCGCATGATGGAGCGGGCGAGCACGCTCTTGCCGCAACCGCTCTCTCCCACCACGCCCAGGACAACCCCCGGTCTAATGTCGAAGCTGACGCCGTCCACGGCGCGCACCGTTCCCTCATCCAGGAAGAAGTGGGTCTTGAGGTCTTTGACTTCGAGCAGTGGGGTCTCGTTCAAGTTGATGTCCTCGGTCTCATGCGCTCTCATTTACTTTGTCTACATCGTTGTGGTCATTGTCGCACGTTGATTGACATTCTGAAAGCCGTTGGATATTATCGGGCGAATTTCAGGCAATAACATTGCGGAAACAGAATACCATAATCGAAAGTCCATGCAACCTTGATCGGAAAATTGCTGTCGTGTAGCCCATATTCAGGCCAGGGAGGGCGGAAATGAAGAAACTGATTTGGTCGGCGTTGATTCTCAGCATGGCAGCGATTGCGATGGGCTGCGCGTCCGGGGACAGTGGCGCCACTCCGACGCCAATCATCCAAGAGGTCGTAAAAGAGGTAATCAAAGAGGTCCAGGTGCCCGGCGAGACGGTGGTGGTTGAGAAAGA
>VXRN01000072.1:0-14203 GCA_009838465.1 Dehalococcoidia bacterium | reverse complement strand
TCAAAGAGGTCCAGGTGCCCGGCGAGACGGTGGTGGTTGAGAAAGAAGTAATTAAAGAGGTCGAGGTAATCAAGGAGATTGAGGTAATCAAAGAGATACCGGCTCCGAAGACCTTCAACGAAGCTCCGCTGATGGCTCAGCTCGTATCTGCGGGTAAGCTTCCTCCAATTGAAGACCGCATCCCCTCCGACCCCATGGTGATACCAGCGGCCTCCATCGGAGCATATGGCGGAACGATCCGCAGGGTATATTTCGGCCCGGCGGACGTATGGAACTACGGCAGGATCTCAAGTGAGCGGCTGGTACGCTGGTCGCAGGACGCGAGCGCCCTGGTCCCCGCCATCGCCAAGTCCTGGGAGCCTTCGGACGGAGGCAAGACATGGACTTTCAAATTGCGTGAGGGCACGCGCTGGTCGAATGGCGACCCGTTCACCGCCGATGATTTCGTGTTTCACTACGAAGACGTGATACTGGACGACGAGCTCACTCCGGTCAAGCCGAACAGGCTCAAGACGGCAGGTGGATTGGGCAAGATCACCAAGATAGACGACCTGACAGTCCAATTCAGTTTTGAAGATCCATTCTGGGTATTCCCCGAGACTATCGCGCAAATGGACCAGTTCAACGGATGCTGTAATGTACCCTACGCGCCGTCTAATTACATGAAGCAGTTCCACCTCAAGTACAACCCGAATGCGGAGCAGGATGCGAAGGACGCGGGCCACGAGTCCTGGCAGGCGTATTACCTCGCTATGTTCGACCTCCGGGTGAACCCCGAGAGGCCGCTGATGAAACCCTGGATTCCTACTGCGGGCAGCAAGTACGGCTCGTCGCAGGTGTTCACCGCGGTCCGAAACCCCTACTTCTACGCGGTTGACCAGGAGGGCAATCAGCTCCCCTACGTTGACAGGCTGCAATACACGCTCGTCCAGGACAACGACATTCTCCAGTTGAAGGCTATCGCGGGCGAGATTGACTTCCAGGGACGCCACGTGAACCTGTCCATGTTCCCGCTGCTCAAGCAGAATGAGGAAACGGGCGGCTACCACATGAACATCTGGCCCGCCAATACCGGCGCTGAAATAGGCATTCAATTCAACCAGCAATGGGAGGGACCTGAAGTCAAGTACTTCAATGACAAAAACTTCAGGATAGCGCTCTCCCACGCAATTGACCGCAACGAAATCAACGAGATCAGCTACCTTGGCCAGGGCACGCCCCGCCAGCCCGCTCCGGCTCCTTCCGAGCTTCACTATCCGGGCGATGAGTACGCCTTCATGTGGACGGAGTACGACCCTGACAAGGCCAATGAGCTTCTGGACGCCATAATGCCCAACAAGGACGCCGAGGGCTTCCGGCTGATGGACAACGGGGAGCGTATGCATATCATCTTAGATACCACCCCGGGCGAGGGCCGCGACACGGACACGATTGAGCTTATCGCGTCGGACTGGGAGGCCGTTGGAATCAAGTCCAAGGTCAACGAGATAACGAGGACGCTGCTTTCGGAACGGCGTCAGGCGGGTGAACACCTGGTGTATATCTGGGGTTACGGTCTCGGCGACCCGGCTCTCAGCCCACCGGCTGACTGGATGGGCGGTCCGTTCCCTCAGAGCCTGCTCTGGTACAACACGAACGGAGAGCAGGGTATTGAGCCTCCCGACATCGTCAAGCAGTTGACTGAGATGCGCGCCAAGACCGCGCAGCTGCCGCTGGCCGAGCGAATCGAGCTGGGCAAGGAGATAGCCAAGCTGCAACTGGACCAGCTATGGATAGTCGGCGTTACGGGCCTCAGCCCTTCCAACCAGGGCGTAATAATCACCAGTAACAAGCTGAAGAACGTCCCAGACGTGGCGGCCAACGCCTGGATATACCGCACACCTTCCACGGGATTTCCGGAGCAGTTCTACTTCAGCAACTAGAACGTCCTGAACAAGTAGGGGCGTCCCTTGTGGGCGCCCCTACTCATCGTTGCATTGCAGCACACGTGCCAGTGAGTAGTTGCGCGATTGGCGATCAACTGGCGCTGACAACCAAGAGAATTGCATAAGTGTTGTTGGTCGCTCGTCTGTTCCCTGACAATGAAAGGTATCGAACCCAAATACCCTCACCCTAGCCCTCTCCCATCGAGGGAGATGGGATTTTTGCAGACATCTTGACGACCGACAATTGATAAATGGAAACGGGATATGCTCACGTTCATAGTTCGACGTCTGACGACGTTCATCCCGATGATGTTCCTGATGTCCGTGGTGGCGTTCGCGCTGATTCAAGCCCCGCCGGGGGACTTTCTCTCGGACTACGTGGTCCAGCTTCAGAATCAGGGGGAGTATGCGGACCCCGGTGAGCTCGAGAGCCTGCGCAAGCAGTATGGGCTCGGCGAGCCGATGTATATCCAGTATGCCAAGTGGGTCTGGGGAGTCATGCGATGGGACTTCGGGAAGTCGCTAGAAATGCGGGTCTCGGTCAACGATCTCATCAACGAGCGTCTCAGCCTTACGATAATCTTAGGGCTCTTCACCGTCGTCTTCACCTGGACGCTCGCCATACCAATCGGGATATTCTCCGCGGTCAAACAATACTCCTGGGTTGACTATATGTTCACATTCTTCTCGTACCTGGGAGTCGGCACGCCTAACTTCCTGCTCGCGCTGGTGATCATGTGGATGGTGTTCGCGTACTTTGGGATGAGTATTACCGGCCTCTTCTCGCCGGACTACGTTGAGGCTCCCTGGAGCGTGGGTAAAGTTGTGGACATGCTGAAGCATATATGGGTGCCTATGCTGATTCTCGGCACGGACGGAACTGCGCGACTGACCAGGATAATGCGAGCGAATCTCCTGGACGAGCTGAACAAGCCCTACGTGGAAACTGCGCGCGCCAAAGGTCTGCCGGAGTGGCAGTTGATCATGCGGTATCCAGTGAGAATCGCGGTAAATCCTATAGTCAGCACGATTGGCTGGACGCTGCCACAGCTATTCTCCGGGAGCCTGATCGTCGCCACGGTGATGAGCCTGCCGACACTGGGCCCGTTGCTCTTGCGGGCGCTCTATACCCAGGATATGTTCCTTGCGGGTTCCATCATCTTGATACTCACGGCGCTTACGCTGGTAGGCACATTGATTTCGGATGTCGTGCTCGCACTCATCGACCCTAGAATCAGGATCGGAGCCTAGGGAATGGCAACTACCGACGCAGTAAACCCACCAGTGGCAAGCACGCCGGAGGAAGCCGCATACCTAGCTTCCCAGTGGAAGCTAGTCTGGTGGCGATTCAGGCGGCATCGCCTGGCCATGATAAGCCTGATTCTCGTGGTAGGGTTCTACGTGGTAGCTGCGTTTCCGGGCTTTCTGTCTATTCATGATCCGCTGGACTCGTCGTCTTCCAGGGTATTCATGCCTCCGCAGCGCATCCACCTCTTCGACGGGTGGATCCCCCGTCCCTTCGTGTACGGCGTCGAGGGTAAGCGCAACCAGGTCACTCTGGCCATGGAGCACGTGCAGGACAAGGAGACCAAGCACTACATCAAGTTCTTCGTAAGCGGACACGAGTATAAGTTGCTGGGCCTGTTCAAGACGGACATCCACCTAATAGGCGCGGACAGCGAGGAAGGAATGCACGCGCTGCGTCCGCTGGGTACGGACAAATTGGGCAGGGACGTATTCTCACGTCTTATGTACGGGACGCGGATTTCGATGTCCATCGGTCTAGTGGGTGTTGCGATCAGCCTGTTCCTGGGGATACTGATGGGCGGGCTGTCGGGGTTCAGGGGTGGCTGGACGGACTCGATCATCCAGCGGCTCATAGAGTTCCTGCGCGCTATGCCGACGATCCCAGTCTGGCTGGCCCTAGGGGCGGCGGTGCCGCAGGACTGGTCGGTAGTAAGAGTGTATTTCGCAATCTCCGTGATAATATCGCTGATCGGCTGGACGACCCTGGCGCGCGAGGTCAGGGGCAGGTTCCTCGCCATGCGCGAAGAGGACTTCGTGACGGCGGCCCAGTTGTACGGCTCCGGCCAGTTGAGGGTCATATTCCGACACATGCTGCCGTCTTTTATGAGCCACATCATTGCTACCACGACACTCGCGATACCGGCCATCATCATTGCGGAGACATCGCTTAGCTTCCTCGGTCTCGGATTGAGGCAGCCCGCCATTAGCTGGGGCGTGCTGCTGTTCGAGGCGCAGAATCTTCAGGCGGTGGCGAATGCGCCGTGGCTGCTGACGCCGGGCCTCTTCGTCATCTTCGCGGTGCTCACGCTCAACTTCATGGGCGACGGTTTGAGAGACGCGGCGGATCCTTACTCCGTACAAAGGTAAAATCAGCAACCTGCTCTCTTGCTCAATGTAAGTTCAGTATCTGAAGTCGGTGTGTCGCACGAGCGTAGAGGATTGTGCAATTTCACTGGCATTGGATATAATATCGCGCAGTCCGAAATAGCAGGGAGTTTCAGAAAATGCCCCAGTCTCTTGCGTTCTTCCGTGGAAATATAGTCCCCATCGAAGATGCGCGCGTGAGTGTAATGACACACGCCCTCCACTACGGAACGGCGGTGTTCGAGGGGATACGCGGGAATTGGAACGAAGAGGATGGCAAGCTCTACGTATTCCGCATGGCGGAGCACTACGACCGCCTGCTTCAGGGCTGCCGAATGATGCTGATGGATATCCCCTATGACACAGAGGAGTTGTGCAGCATCACGGTGGAACTGCTCCAAAGCTGCGGATATAAGCAGGACCTTTACATAAGGCCGCTGGCATACAAGAGCCAGGAATTGGTAGCTAATCTGAAGCTCCAGGAACTGGACAGCGACTTCACTCTGATTGCCGTGCCCTTCGGCGCCTACATCGAGGCCGAGGGCGCGATACACTGCACCACCTCCTCATGGCGGCGTATTGACGACACGATTATTCCGCCGCGCGTGAAGATCAGCGGACATTACGTGAACTCTATATTGGCCAAGACTGAGGCGACGCTGGCGGGGTTCGATGAGGCGATAATGCTGACGCCGGACGGGGATGTTTCGGAAGGGTCTGGGGAGAACTTATTCCTGGTCAGCAACGGGCGGATATACACGCCGCCGGTCTCGGACAACAACCTGACGGGCATCACGCGCGATTCGGCGATAACGCTGGCGCGCGAAGAACTTGGGATAGATGTAGTGGAACGCGTGATACGGCGCAGCGAACTCTACCTGGCGGACGAAGTATTCCTGACGGGGACGGCGGCGCACATCACGCCGGTCGGGTCTCTGGACAGGCGGCCCATCGGCGACGGAGAGGTGGGCCCGATTACGCAGAGTATTCTGGACACGTATGTCGGCCTGATAAAGGGCGCCAATCCCAAGTACAAGGACTGGTGCACCGAAATTCCAATGGAGTAGGGGCTGATCGCTCGCCCGGCGGGCGGCGCTCCCGGAAGGCGGAAAACGGCGGATTCACGAGTGGCGCGTCCTTGTAGATTGACGAGCGGCGAGCCTTCGGGGTTCCCGCTCTAGGGGGAATGATTGAATCGTCGTTCACCCTCATCCTAGCCCTCTCCCTCAGGGAGAGGGGGTTTTCAACGTACAAATGACGGTGGGATATGCGGGCATGATCAGCTTTACTGCCGACTACTGCATCGCGGTGTTCATATCCTCAATTGGAGTCTTGCAGTTCACGTTTTCACTCGGCGGACTTAGAGGGCTTCTCTTCTTCAAGTCCACATTCGTCGCCAGGACGCTTGGACTCGCAACGGCTATACTCGGATTCGCCTTGTTCTTCGGAACCGGAACTCGGAATATCAATGACTATGAGGGTGGTCTGGACGCGCCGGACCAAGCGCTTTTCTTCTCGCTAAGCGCGCTCACGGCACTCGCGACGACGCTGATCGTGTCTTCTCTGGTCAACCGCAGGATGAGAGGCAAAGGGTTCGACGCGGACGCCGGACTCGACGCACTCCGAGACGGCAACTACGCGAGCGCACTGAGACGCAGCATCCTATACTGGCGCAGCAATTGGCGAACCCAGACGAAACGCTATTTCTCTGGATAAATGGTCTCGTCGGCGCTATGCCGATTGTGGACGGCGCGGCTCAGATAGCGGCGAGCGACTATCTCGCGCCCGCTGTTCTGGCCTTCACGCTGATAGCGCTGTGGTTCGGTGAAAGGGACGCGGAGGTTCGTCTTCGACAGCAGGTCGGGGTCTTTGTGGCGCTGTCCTCGATGGGCCTATCCGGGCTGGCAGTGTTCGTCCTGAATATGTTCTACTTCAGGCCGAGGCCATTCGTTGACTTGGATGTAAACTTGCTGTTCTACCAGCCTACGGACTCGTCGTTTCCGGCGAATTCGGCGGCGGCGGCGTTTGGAATCGCGTTCGGGATATGGGGTGTCAATCGCAAGCTGGGCTGGTTCGCCGTAGTGGTGGCGGGGGTGTATGGACTGGCGCGGGTGTATGCGGGTGTTCACTATCCGATGGACATTGTGGCGGGAGCGGCCATTGCCGCGGTGGTGACTTACGCGGTGTTCAGGATTAGCCACTTGGCAATGCCGATACTGACGACGATAATCAAGGTCGGGCGGATTCTGCGGCTGGCGTGATTCACCTAGTAATAGGGAATTGGGCCGCCGACGTAGAGGCCCAGGTCGGCGCCGCCTATGAGGTGGACATGGGCGTGGAACTGGGTCTGGAGGGCGTCCTGGCCGAAGTTGGATACTATCCGGTATCCGTTGGGACACATCTCCTCGCCGAGTTCGACGGCCAGATTTCCGATACGGGCCATGAGGTCACCGCTCTCCCATAGCTCTTGCTGGGTCATGTGCTGGGTGGGAATGAGCATTATCTGGACGGGGAACCAGTCGAGTCGGTTGCGGAATACGAGGATGTCGTCCTCTTCGTGGATTTTTCTGGATGGCAGGCGTCCGGCGACGATCTCGCAGAAGGTGCAGTATCGAGGCAAGGGTTATCGCTGCCTTCCGCGTCGGGGCGTGTGTTCGGGAGCGCCGCGCCTGCTGCCGTCTCTGCGGTTCACGCGGTAGTCAGGGGCGTCCATGCGGATTATCGTGCCTGAAGACTGGTCTTGCGCACGGGATATGATGGGGCCGGAGCTGTCGGCCATGTCCATCGGGCTGGTAATGACCGTGGGAATGCGCGAGTTGTGGCGATGGACGACTATCTGGTAGAGCTTTTCGTATGCCCAATCGCTCAGGTGGGCGCTTCTGAGGTGGTCGAGTATGAGAAGCGGGGCGTTCCTGATCTGGTCGAAAATGCGGTCATAGACGACGCCGCTGTCGGGGCTGAAGGTGGACCTCAGATAGTCCATCAGGTCGGGGACGAAGGCGAAGAATACGGGCTGCCCGCGAGCCTTGCGCTCGGCGGCTATCGCGACGGCCAGGTGCGTCTTGCCCACGCCGGTTTCACCGAAGAGGGTAAGCCATCCCGAACCGTCGGGATCCGAGGCGTAGATATTCGCGAATTTGAGCGCGTTCTCAAGGCTGGCGCGCTGCTCGGCGCTGGCGTTGTTGCCCCGGATGTCGAAGGCGTCGAAGGTCATACGCTGAAGCATATCTTCGGGGATGTTCCCCAAATCTCTTGCGGGTTCAAGAGAGTCGCCCGGGAACTCCACGACACGGCTCAGGTCGCGGTTCGTCATCCTGCTGGATATATATGGGTCTATGTCCGAGACGTTCATCGAGGTCGTGACGATAGTGGGGAGGTGGGCGTTCGCCCTTCGGTTGAAGATTTGCTGCATTTTCTCCTGGGCCCAGGGGGTGGCACTCTGCGTTCCGAGTCCGTCCAGTATGAGCAGCGGCGCGTCGTTGACCTGATCGAACAGGTCTGAGTATGAGATCATGCTGTGAGGGGCGTAGGTGGAGCGGAGATCGTCAAGTAGGTCGGGGACGTGGACGAAGAAGACCGGTCTGCCTAGTTCGATGCAGCGGTTTGCCATCGCGGCGGCGAGGTGGGTCTTGCCCGATCCGTGCGGGCCGCTCAGAATCAGCCAGCCGGTCGGTTCTTCGGCGTAAGCGACGGCTTCGGCATAGGCGGCGGCGAACATGCGCTGGCTCTCCTCGTTCTCAGACTTTCCGCCCGGATTGGTGGAGTCGAATGTCATGCGGGACAGAACGCCCAAGTTGGAATAGCGCCTGAGCCTCTCGGAACGCTCGCTGACTGTGGTTTCGACCTGGCATTCGCAGGGTTCGGTCTTCCCGAAGTCGGGGTGACCTACGGGCACATCAAGAGTAAGCCACCTGCGCCCATCGCAGACGTCGCATACTTCTTCAGGCGGCTCGGTATAGGTGGGACTGTCGTCGGAGCGGTGTACACCGCCATTGGCAGACCTAGAATCCCGTAACCTTCTCAAGATGTCTTCCAGATTCTCCATGTCCTCTGCCTTCGCGTTCCCATCTTTCGAGGATCGCTGATATGTACCTCCAGCTTCGTTTGTTATTCGCCACGGCTTCGCTGAAGGCGTCGGTTATCCAGTCTTCGTGGTACATTGCCTCGGCCTCGCGCAACTGGTCGGAGATGATTGGGCTGAGCAGGCCGATGTTCTGCTCGTACATCTCGAATATGTTTGGGCGTTCCGCCGGAAGTCCCACAGGTTCGTATTCGGTTGGCATATCCAGCGTAGGCTTGTTGGCGAGTCTTGCGAGGGCTGCGCGGTCGGACTCGGTGTTCAGGCCGAAGACGGGTTGGCGTTTCCGTCCTGATCCCAAGACGACGAATGAGAGCGTTCCGCGCTTGACGGCTCGACCAAGCGCCTTTTCGATGAGGTCGGGCGACTTGTCTTTGCCGATGTCGGGCAGGGCGCGTGCCAGATTCTCGTCTGCCTGGACTTCGCGCAGCGCGAGAAATCTCGGGTAGCCCCGTTTCTCGCTGAGGAGCGAGATAACCCGGAGGGTGCATTTCAACTCCGCGAGGTCGTCAATTTGTTCGAGCAGCGAGCCGAGCAGGGGAGCAGGCACTGGCACCTGTCGCACCTTGCGGGGGAATCCCGGGTATGGGTGTGTGCTGTCCTGTGTCATGGGTGTTGTCCTGCTACACGGGCACGTATTCCATCGCGCGGGCGGGGGCGTAGTCCAAAGACTCGAATCGCACCCTGTCGTTGCGGAAGTAGAGCGGCACTGTTCCGACGGGGCCGTTCCTGTGCTTGGAGACGATAATCTCGGCGATGTTCTCGGGGTAGTTTTCGGAGGGGAACTTGCGCTCCCAGTCCTCGCGGCTGACGTACTGGTCCTCGCGGTGGATGAAGGCAACGACGTCGGCGTCCTGCTCGATGCTGCCGGACTCGCGGAGGTCGGAGAGCAGAGGCCGGTGGTTGGGTCTCTGCTCGACGGCGCGGCTCAGCTGGGAGCAGGCGAGAACGGGTATGTCCAGTTCGCGGGCGAGTCCCTTGAGCGCTCGGGAGACCTCGCCGAGCGCGACGGCGCGGTTGTCGTTTCTGCCGGCGGTATCAACCAACTGAAGATAGTCCACCACGAGCAGGTCCAGGCCGCGCTCCTGCTGAAGCCTGCGGGACTTATTGCGAATCTCCATTACGTTCTGGAATGGGGTCTCGTCAATGTAAACGGGCAGGTCGGACAGGAGGCCGATGGCGTCGAGTACCATCTGCTCCTCCTCGTCGCGGAGGAGGTTCATCCGCAGTCGGTGGCTGTCTATATCGGCCTCGGAAGCAAGGAGGCGGACGGCGATCTGTTCTCCGCTCATTTCGAGGCTGAATATGCCCGCTGTGTACCCCTCGCCGGCGGCGTGGCGGGCCATGTTGAGCGCGAGTGTGCTCTTACCGAGGCTGGGGCGGGCGGCGAGGATGACGAGGTCGGAACGCTGGAGTCCGCCGCCGAGGAGTTCGTCCATGCTGGGGAAGCCGGTTATGACCGGCGCGAGTGCAACCGAGCTGAGGTCCTGGAGCGCGCCGCTCTGCTCCATGTACTGGTCGAGGAACACGCGGAGGTGGGCGAAGTCGCGCTCGCCGCGTCCGCGCTGGATGCCGTATAGGACCTCCTCGGCCCTGGCGAGTACGTCGTCGGCGTCGGGGCCGCCGACGTATCCAAGGTCCGCTATCTCGCCGCCGGCGCGAATGATCTTTCTGAATACGGACATTCGGCGCACGATGCGACCGTAGTGCTCGATGTGGACGGAGGTGGGAACGCTGGATACGAGATGCCCGAGGTAGGGGGCGCCACCCACGGATTCAAGATCCTCGGTGTCGGCTAGCTTGCGGGCGACGGTAACCTGGTTGATGGCATCGCCGCGTTCCAGCAGCGCTATGCAGGCATCGTAGCACTTGCGGTTGCGCTGGACGTAGAAGTCCTCGGACTTGAGGAACGCGCTGACGCTGGTGATGGAGTCGCCATCTATGAGGATTGAGCCAATGACGGACTCTTCGGCGTCGTTGTCATAAGGTTGAAGACGGTCGGTAACCAAGCATTGCCTCCCGGTTGGCCGACCATGTTCAACTTTTTCAGTCAGTCAAGAAGCCCCGCGCGGGCAGGGCAGGCATGGTCAGCCCTGATCTTGTTCTTCTTCGGATTCCGCTTCTTCTTCGACTGCCGCTTCCGCCTCTACGGGTTCCGCGCCATCTTCTTCGGCCTCTTCCGCGGCAACCAGAGACTCTGCGTACTCTTCGGCGGTCATCCCGGTGGGATAGACCAGCACGGATATGTCCGCCTCGACTTCGGGATGGAGCTTGATAGTCAGGTCGTACGTGCCGAGATCGCGAATGGGTTCGTCGAGTTCAACGGTACGGCGGTCTATTTCCTTTTCGGTGAGTTCGGCGAGCCGCTCGGCGATGATGGCGTTGGTGACCGATCCGTAGAGCCGTCCGGAGCTTCCGGCGCGCATCTCGACGCTAATCTGAGAGCCATCGAACTCAGCGGCGAGTTCCTTCATATCCTCGAGACGCTTGACCCGGTTGACCTGTGCCTGATTCTGGAGTTTCTGCACACGCTGGACAGCGTTGTGGGTGGCGGGTGTCGCCAGGTTCTTAGGAATCAGGTAGTTGCGGGCGAAGCCGTTCTTTACTTCTTTAATATCTCCTCCCTGGGCTACTCCAGGGACATCTTCCAAAAATACGACTCTCATGGGCAAGCTACCTCTTGGTTATTATTTGAGTCTGTCTCTATGAACAGGTCAACCACCCTATTTTGCCATAAGGCCGCCCACTAAGAAAATACGAACTGATGTACATCCAATGATAGCACATTCGTTTGACGTTGTGTAGTGGGAATTTTGTAGAGAGGCATCACCAGAGTGGCTGATCCTCTCACCAGTCACAAGTCTGAGAGGGGTAGGCAGGGTAAGTCAATGCCCGCGAAAGCGGGCATGACGGACAGGGTTGGTTAGTTGGCTTAGACCATGTGGCCGTGGGCGGAGGCGGCTACGGAGACCTGGATGTCGTAGATGGCCTGGGACATAGCCTGGCCAATGAGGTCAAGTCGGGCCACCTGGGATATCCGGTCCGAGGCGCGGTTGAGTTCCTGGCGGGAGAGAAGCCGGCTGAAGATGTCGCAGGCGTCGGCGAGGCAGATGATAACCACGTCTCTCGGAGAGGGGATCTCGTCGCTGAAAAGTACGCCCATGATGCGCAACTTGACTTCGCGCTCGGCGGTTCCGTCTATGATCGGGTAGCGCCTGGAGCGGAATACCCAGAGGAATTTGTCGTCCTGGCGTTCGAGGACGCCTTGGCTGACCAGGCGATTGAGCGCCTCTTCCTGGATTTCGTGGGAGCGCCTGGCGGTGTGTTCGACCCAGAAGCGAGTGTCGCGTTTTTCGTTGACCGCCGCGATTTCGGCCAGGGTAGAATCGAGAAGGCTGTCGCCGGTGGGAGTGGAGTCTATCAGGACGAGGTTCTCAAGGTCGGTATCTATTCGGTTTTCCATAGCCAGTTCCATAAGGACGCTGCCTGCGATGGCGTAGTCCAAGGACCAGCTTGGGACGTTGATGAATCTGCCATCCTCGTCGTGCAGAAGGAGTAGGAGCATTTCCTCTACGAATCTCAACATGGCGTTTGCCCTCCACTAATTCGGTGATGCTGGATTATGACAGCGTGAACTTTATCATACGGAGGCTGGGTTTGCATAATCCGATGGGACGAAATGTACTGTACCGCGAACTGTTCTGTAGATGGTGAGGAATCAGGCCCACACTTCCCGCGAAATAGGCGACTCACGCTAGACGGATTGGCGCACGTAGTCCCTCCGGTTGCCCTGAAAACCGTTCTCCCTGAGACCAACTTCATGGTCTTCCGTTACCAATATCCCGCAGTCTCGGGAATTCTCTATCCGATTTCCTGAAATCGCGTAGTTGCGCGACGGCAGGTCCCGGCTTGCTTGTCCTTTCGGCGTGAGGCTACTCCAAAGGCGGATGCCGTTGCGGTTTCCCTCAATAAGGTTATCTTCGATGTGGTTGTCCTGCCCGTGCTCGATGGCGATTCCGTCGAACCGGCTTGCTCTTATTTCGTTTCTTCTGACCGTGGTGTCGGTTGAATAGCCCAGCCAGAACCCGTAGTTGGAATAGTTGGCGATATTGTCCTCGAAAATGTTGCCAGAGGAGAATCCTGCCTCGAATGCATTGTTGGGCGAATAGCTGGCGTCATTGCCGGATATGAAGTTGTTGTTGGAAGGCTCTCGGTCGTTGGCCCGGATGAAGAACCCGTCGCCGCCATAGCGCAGGTTGTTGCCGATTATCCGGTTGTGGTTGGAGCCGCTTTCCAGGAGAATCCCCGCGGAGTCGGCTGTGTCGCACCAGAAACGGTCGGTGTAGCGGATGCAGTGCTCGGCCAGATTATGCAGTACTTCGTTGTGGCTGGACATCAGCAGATAGATCCCCACGTTGCCACAGTAGGAGGCGTGGTTCCCTCGGATTATGTTGTGTTCCGATCGGACCAGGCTGATACCGTTGAAGTTGTTGTTGACCTGATTGTTTTCAACTGCGCTATGCTGGACCTTGAAGAGATATATCCCACCGCCGAATCCTTCCTCCACAGGCGCCTCGGTATCGGGGAACCAGCCGGCGTCCCGGGGATTCGTATTGTCGGACACGACACAGCCCCGGATGTTCATATTGCTGACGTTTTCGGCGTGAATACCGTAGTGAAAGCCGATAATCATGCCGTTGACGATCGTCACGTCCTTACAATCGTGAACCGAAATGCCTACACCGCCTATCCCTTCGCCGTCCAGCACTACGCCGGAGAGGTCCAGCACGAGTCCGTCAGTGCATACTTCGATTACGGTCTCCGTTGAAGATGCCGCGCCAAGTCCCCTGTATTGGGACGGTTTGAAAGTGTGCCTAGTGTACCGATCGGGATTGATGCTGACATAGGTCATCGCACAAGGCCTTGGGCTGTTCCGTATATATGGCGCTCGTGGAGAACAGGAGGTGTTCTGGTGGAGCCGAGGGGATTCGAACCCCTGACTTCCTCCGTGCAAAGGAGGCGCTCTCCCGGACTGAGCTACGGCCCCACGCTGAGAATGGTGAATTATGGATTCCCGCTTTCGCGGGATTGACGAAGAATGTAAAAGAAAGCACCTTAGCGACTGGATAGTGGAAAGAGCCTCACCGTAGGTTCCTGATGTGTGTAAATTGCGGCGGGCTTTACGATTGAAACGACTGTTGGGTTTCAGGGGAGCTCCTTCTGCACGCCTGGCAATTGCCTTGCGCCGAATCCTGCTCTACCCTTAGCCTGCGAGCCGCTCACCCGCCGACCGACCTAGGTCGCGCCTCTGGGGATGTATCCAGTGGCGGTCCCTGTCTCCCTAGAAAGGAGGTGATCCAGCCGCACCTTCCGGTACAGCTACCTTGTTACGACTTAGTCCCAGTCACCAGTCCCACCCTCGGCGCCTGCCTCCCTTGCGGGTTAGCCCAGCGACTTCAAGTGTTACCGACTTCCATGACTTGACGGGCGGTGTGTACAAGACCCGAGAACGTATTCACCGCAGTGTGCTGACCTGCGGTTACTAGCAACTCCGCGTTCATGCAGGCGGGTTTCAGCCTGCAATTCCAACTGGGGCCGGGTTTGTGGGATTAGCTCCGGCTCGCGCCTTCGCGACCGTCTGTCCCGACCATTGTATCGTGTGTGTAGCCCAGGGCGTAAGAGCCATGATGACTTGACCTCGACCCCACCTTCCTCACCCCAGTGGGGGCAGTCTCGCTAGACATCCTAACTAGCGACAGGGGTTGCGCTCGTTGCGGGACTTAACCCAACATCTCACGACACGAGCTGA
>VXRN01000027.1:77078-150517 GCA_009838465.1 Dehalococcoidia bacterium | reverse complement strand
CTAGAATGGACATATGAGATTGTCTCCCAATGACCTTGGTTATGCAAAGGTCTCCTTTCGCGGGAATGACGGTCGGGTTCTGCGATAGTGCGCGGGGGCAGTCAGCCGTCCAGCCTGCCGAATCTGCGTTCGCGCCGCGCGTAGGACTGAAGCGCCTTCTCCACTTCGAGCTCGTCAAAGTCCGGCCAGAGCGCGGAGGTACAGTAGAACTCTGAGTAGGCGGCCTGCCACAGCAGGAAGTTGGAGAGGCGCATCTCTCCCGCCGTGCGGATGATCAGGTCGGGGTCGGGTATGCCCGCAGTATCCAGATACGTTGCGAACAAACTCTCGTCAACACTCTCCGATGCTACTCCGTCGGCCAGCATCTTCCTGACCGCATCTAGGATCTCGGTACGCGAGCCATAGTTGAACGCCACGCACAGAGTGAGGCGGTCGTTATGTTTCGTCATCTCTATAGTATTGATTATGGCGTCGCGCAGGTTCTGCGGTAGCCGGTTAAGGCTGCCTATATGCTTTATCCTGACGCCCTGTTCGTGGAGATTTTCGGATTCCGGGCCTATCACGTCCAGCATTATGGCTATGAGAGCGTCAACCTCGGCGATGGGCCTGCCCCAGTTTTCTGTCGAGAAGGCGTACAGCGTGAGGTACTCGACACCCGCCTTGGCGAATGCCTTGATCGTTCGCCTGATATTGGCGACGCCGGCGCGGTGCCCTTCCGACCTGGACATCTCCCTGCTTTCCGCCCAGCGTCCGTTGCCGTCCATGATGATGGCGACGTGACCCGGAACCCGGATAGAGACCGCGTCTGGAGAGTCGGATACATGGGGGCTAATCAATGGAGTGACCACGGAAAGCGTCAGACCTCCATGACCTCGTTCTCTTTGTCCTTCTTCATATCGTCCATTTCGCTGATATGAAGGTCGGTGAGGTCCTGAATTTCGCTCTGCGCGCGCCTGCTTTCGTCTTCGGACATCTCTTTGTTTCGCTGCATCGAGCGGAAGCTCTCGATACCGGAGCGGCGGATGTTGCGCACTGCTACGTGTCCATCCTCTACCTTGCGTCCGACGAGGCGCACCAATTCCCTGCGCCTTTCCTCGGAGAGCTGAGGAATGTTGATTCGGATCACTGTGCCGTCGCTATTGGGCATAAGACCGAGGTCGGACTTCATAATGGACTTCTCGATCTCTTTCATGGCCGACCTGTCCCAGGGCTGTATCATCAGCAGGCGAGCTTCCGGAATGGATATACCCGCTATCTGGTTCAACGGAGTGGGGACACCGTAGTAGTCAACCATCAGGTTTTCGACCAGGGCGGGCGACGCCCTGCCCGTCCTGATACCACCGAGTTCTCTCTGAAGGGCCTGTACGGACTTCTCCATCCGTGTGCTAGCATCATCCATAACTTCTTCGACTGTTGCCATAGCGTTAATCCTCCGAAAGTTTGGAACTCCGACACTTGACGTACCATGCAGACGCCCCTATTCGTCTCCAAACACGTCCTGAAACTCGTCGTCGTCAAATAGTTCTTGCTTGCGCGCTATCGCTATCCAGATACGCCGAGTCTGGCGGTTCTCACGACGCATTTCACCAAGGATTTCCTCGTTCCGTTCAGTGCGTCTGCGGTTTTCTTCAAGGTCTTGAACAACCAGCCTAATCAGGTCTTCCAATGTGTCTTGTCGTCTTTCCAGTCGGTCAACACGCTGTTCCGTTGTCATGGCACTCCTCCGTAATTCGCGGTCTTAAGATGATACCACCGAACCGATGGATTCGCCTCTGACTATGCGCTGCAAATTACCGGCCTCGAACAGATCGAAGACGATGATCGGGACTTCATTGTCCATGCAGAGGGAGAGCGCCGTGGTGTCCATAACACCCAGTCGCTTCTCCAGGGCCTGGAAATAAGTGACGTGTTCCAATTTTCTGGCGTCCGGGTTGGTCCTGGGGTCATCTTCGTAAACCCCATCCACATTGTTCTTGGCCATCAGCAGAACGTCGGCGCCAATCTCGACGGCCCTGAGCGCGGCCCCGGTGTCCGTCGTCACGAACGGGTTTCCGGTGCCCGCGGCAAACAGGACCACCCTGCCCTTCTCCAGGTGCCTTATGGCTCTGCGACGTATGTACGGCTCTGCGACCTGGGATACATTGATCGCGCTCTGGGTGCGGGTCACGATATCAAACTTGCGCTCCAGGGTATCTTGCAGGGCAAGCGCGCTGATGATGGTCGCCAGCATACCGGCGTAGTCTGCGGTCGCGCGGTCCATTCCGTCGAGTTCGGCCTGCGTGCCTCGCCAGATGTTACCACCGCCTACCACTATTCCCATCTCTACGCCAAGTTCGAGAACCGAGTTGACTTCCTCGCCCATGTACTCTACCGCCTCGGGGTCGATGCCGAAACCCCGGTCACCTCTAAGAGACTCTCCACTCAGCTTGAGCAGAATCCTTTTGTAGTTTGGCGGACTGGAGTTGTCTATGGTTATTCCCCGAGAGAGAATCGCTTGAAACGGCGTACTCGAATGTTCTCCCCCAGCCTGCCTACAGTCTCGTTCACCATGTCCTGAACGGTCATAGAGGGGTCTCGTATGAAGGGCTGCTGCATGAGGCAGTCCTGGGAGGTGTCCGCCTCCTCACCGTCGGGAATGTCGGTCTCGTCAACGTAGATGGGAGACATAGCGGCTATCTGCATGGCCAGGTTATTGGCGAGAGACTGGAAGTCGTCGGTGCGCGCTACGAAGTCGGTCTCGCAGTTTAGTTCGATCATCGCGCCGATCCTGCCGCCGCTGTGAATGTACGATTCCACGATGCCCTGGTTGGTTGCACGGTTCGCTTTCTTTGCGGCTGACGCGATTCCCTGCTGTCTGAGGAATTCCTCCGCCTTCTTCAGATCGCCGCCCGACTCTTCCAGGGCCTTCTTGCTGTCCATCACCCCTGCGCCAGTCAACTCGCGCAGGGCCTTTATATCTTCAACTGTAACTGCCATTTCGTCCTTGGTCTTCCTTAATGTCAGAATGCCTCGCGTCGAAAGTCGGCGCTTACTGGGATTCTTCTGTCTCGTCGGTGGCGCTTTCGACAACCGCCTCAGCCACCGTTGCCGAGTCGCCGACCGGCATGTCGGACGCGCCATTGCCGTCCGTGACTTCGGACGATATTTCCTCAGTCTCAAGCGACATCCGCCTGTTCTGTCCGTCGATGATGGCGTCCGCCATTTTCGCGGATATAAGCCTGATCGAACGTATGGCGTCGTCGTTGCCTGGAATGGGATAGTCTATGAGGTCGGGGTCGCAGTCCGAGTCCACGAGCGCGACGATGGGTACGCCCACTTTGCGCGCTTCGGCGATGGCGATGTGTTCCTTGCCGATGTCAACCACGAACAGAACGCCCGGCATATCGGTCATCTCCTTGATGCCGAACAGGTTGCGGTTTAGCTTGTTGATGGTGTTCTCCATCCCGAGGGATTCGCGCTTGGTGAGGCGCGTGAACTCCCCCTTCGCCTTATCGGTCTCAAGCTGCACCAGGTAGTCTATACGCGACTGGATCGTCTTGAAGTTGGTCAGCGTGCCGCCGAGCCACCTGTTGGTGATGTAGAATGAGTCGCTGCGATTAGCTTCCTGGATGATGGTGTCCTGCGCCTGCTTCTTGGTCCCCACCATCAGCACCTTGTGCCCTTCGGCAACCATGTCGGACATGAACTGCGTGGCCCTGTCCAGCATCCGAAGCGTCTTTTGCAGATCTATGATGTGGATGCCGTTGCGATGTGCGAAGATGTACTGCTTCATCTTGGGGTTCCACCTCCGCTTCTGGTGGCCGAAATGCACCCCCGCCTCCAGCAGGGATTTCATCGTCACAGGTCCGGGTGGAACAAGGAAATTTCGTATCGGATCTATCGGTGGTGTTACCGGCGCTGGCGCTTCTTCTGAAATCTGGACCATATACTCCCGCCTCTATCCGGGACTGCTCTGGGGAATCATCCTCACACAGTTCAACAAATTGAATTTACAAACACCACGAAAGTATAGCACAGGCCAATTTGCCTATCAAATAGAATCGTTTGACACACGACGCGAACCTGATACCCTTTGTGATTGTGTCGGAATCGGCTGTGTAACGAAAATCAGAGGGGAACCATGAAGTACGACGTCATCGTTGTGGGCGGAGGAGCGGCGGGCTCCGTATTGGCGAGCAGACTGGCAGAGGACCGGAATACCTCCGTGCTGCTGCTGGAAGCGGGGAAGGACTATCCCGACCCCGACAGCCTTCCGGAAGAGATAAAGTTCGGCCACACCAGGTTCGCCGAGGCCCCGGACTCGCGGCACAACTGGGCGTTGCGTGGGACCATCACCGAGGAGCAGGGCGAGATTCACGTCGCGCAGGGCAAGGTTATCGGCGGAGGCTCGTCCATCAACGGGCAGGCGATGCAAAGGGGATTCCCGGAGGACTTCGACTCCTGGGCCGCGCTCGGCAACAGCGAGTGGTCGTATGACAAGGTCCTGCCCTTCTACCGGAAGATGGAACACGACCTGGACATCCAGGACGACTTCCACGGGACCGAAGGCCCGATGCCCGTAAGACGCCGGCAGTCCGGCGAATGGCCCGCGATCCAGAAAGCCTTCCACGACGCCTGCCTGGCCGAGGGATATGGCGTAACCGAAGACGTAAACGGCCCAAATCCCGCGGGCGTCGGCGTCTCTCCGACCAACAACATCGGTGGCGTCAGGATGAGCGCGGCGATGACATACCTCAATCCGATGCGCCATCGCCTGAACCTCACGGTGAGGGGAGAAGTATTCGTCCGGCGGATACTGTTCAAGGGATCGCAGGTGGTCGGGGTGGAGGCCGAAAGCGGAGGCGAGGTATTCACCGTCGGCGCGGAGCGGGTCGTCCTGAGCGCCGGAGCGATCAGGACACCCCATATCCTCATGCTGTCCGGGGTCGGCCCCGAGGAACACCTTGAGAAGTTCGGAATACCCTTGGTAAATCCGCTCCCAGGCGTCGGACAGGGGCTATGGAATCACCTCAGCGTGCAGGCCACCTTCAAGGTCAGGGACGGCATATCCCTCCACTCCGACCTCGATGCGCCGCACTTCAGCCTGCACTACACGTCGCATGGCTCGGACGAGACCAACGACATGGCGCTCAGAACGAGCAACGTGGTGGAAGAGCGACAGGAGCGTTTCCCCGGAATGCGCACCAAGTACCTGACCGGCGACGTTCCGCCCGAAAGGGCTGCCAGGATTTCCTGCACCCTGGGACTGCCCAAAGGGTCGGGATACGTCCGGCTCGCGTCCGCCGACCCCGGAGTCCAGCCTGAGTTCAACTACCGCTACCTCCAGCACCCCGACGACGCCCGGCGCGTGAGAGAGGGCATCCGAATGGGCATCCGTCTCATGGAGTCGGACGCTTACAGGGATGTGTTCGACCACAGGATTAGTCCGACCGACGAAATCCTGGCCGATGACGACGCTATGGACATCTGGCTGCGCCGGACCGTCGGCTCCGCCCGCCATGTATCCGGCACGTGCAGGATGGGGCCGGACTCGGACCCAATGGCGGTCGCCGACCAGTACTGCCGGGTAAGGGGTGCGGAAGGTCTGTGGGTCGCCGACGCCTCGGTAATGCCCAGGATTCCCAGGTCGGGCGGCATTCATCCCAGCGTAATCATGGTCGCCGAACGCGCGGCTGAGTGGGTCGGCGTGTGATAGAATATATGGGTTGGAATGCCAAGTGAGATCGGGGGCAGCGCGACTTGATTGACCTTACCGGGGTTTCCAAGATATATCAGATTGGGACAGTAGAGGTGCGCGCGCTCGACGGCGTTGATCTGCGCGTGGACGACGGCGAATTCGTGGTCGTGCTGGGGCCGTCCGGCAGCGGCAAGACTACTCTGCTCAACATCATCGGCGCTCTCGACACGCCTACCGAAGGAAGCGTTTCGGTCGGAGGACGCGACATCACCGAGGCGTCCCGGTCCGAACTGTTCGCGCTCCGACGCCAGACGGTCAGCTTCATCTTCCAGAGCTTCAACCTTTTCCCCGGGCTCACCGCGCTGGAGAACGTGGAGTTCGGGATGGACGTCGCGAGCAAGCGCGGTGTCACCGACCCGGTATCGGTCCTGACCTCCGTAGGACTCGGAGACCGCATCGGCCACTTCCCGCACGAACTGTCCGGCGGCGAGCAGCAGCGCGTCGCCATCGCCAGGGCGCTTGCGACCGGAAATCCGGTTCTGCTGGCAGACGAGCCGACCGGTGAGCTGGACTTCAGGACCGGCGCGCAGATACTCGAACTGCTCATCGAACAGGCTTCTGACAACCGAGCCGTTCTGGTCGTTACCCACAACCGTGAAATATCCCGAATCGCAGACAGGGTGGTGGAGATGAGCAGCGGACGGATCATCAGCGACGGGCCTCCGCAGGGCGGCAAGACCCCCCTCTCCGAACTCCACTGGTAGGCTGGGAGTACACTCAAATGAACACTGGAACCCGCAAACGCCTCGACAACCTTCTACGCGAATTAGAAGAACTCAAGCCGCATTTGGTCGGCTACCCCTGCAACCAGGACTTCGACTACTCTGAATTACTCCCGTTCCTGACCTACTGCGCCAATAACGTCGGAGACCCATTCCACGACAGCAATTTCCTCAGTAACACCCACGAAATGGAGCGCGAGGTCATCGGCCTCTTCGCCGACATGATGCGCCTGCCCCGTGACGACGCCTGGGGGTACGTAACCTCCGGCGGCACCGAGGGCAATATGTACGGCCTGTATATTGGCCGCGAGACGTTCCCCGACGGCATCGTCTATTTCTCACAGGATACCCACTACAGCGTCGTCAAGATTATGCGCGTCCTCAAGGCCCGCAACATCATGATCAAGAGCCTGGACAACGGTGAGATAGACTACGACGACCTCCATGAGACCATCCGCATAAACCGCGACGCACCGGTTATCTTCATGGCAAACATAGGCACCACCATGAAAGGCGCGGTGGACGACGTAGGCAAAGTGCGTGACATCCTCGCTGACCTCGCCGTCTCCAACTACTACATCCACGCCGACGCAGCGCTGAGCGGCATGATCCTGCCCTTCGTGGACGACCCGCAGCCCTTCGGGTTCGACGCCGGCTTCGACAGCGTGGCAGTGAGCGGCCACAAGATGGTCGGATCGCCCATGCCTTGCGGCGTGGCCCTCACTCGTAACGAGTATGTCAGTCGCATAGCTCGTTCAATCGAGTACGTGGGCGTGCTGGACACCACTCTCACCGGGTCCCGCAACGCCATAACTCCGCTCATGCTCTGGTACGCCTTCCAGCAGAAGGGAATGGACGGCTTTCGCCAGATCGTGCGCGAGTGCCTGGACGTCGCCGAATACGCGGTCGCCCGCTTCAACGACAGCGGCATTCCAGCGTGGCGGAATAGAAATTCGGTAACCGTCGTGTTCCCCAGGCCGTCCTACGAAGTCGTCCGCAAGTGGCAACTTGCCCCCTACGAGGACATCGCACATCTGATTACCATGCCCCACGTAACACGCGAAACTATAGACCAGGTGGTTGACGACTGCCTGCAAGACCATCAGCCGGACCGGAGTGCAGCGGGATGAACAGAATCATCGTCATGGCCAAGAACGAGGTGGGCGTCATAGCCGACATAAGCAGGACGCTCGCCGACAACGCAATCAACATTGAGACCATCAGCGCCGAGAGACAGGCCGAGAAGGGGTACATCACCCTCACCACCGACGCCTACGATGACGCTCTGCGCGCTCTGACCCGGGCAGGCTTCAAGACGGTCTCGGACGATTCTCTGCTGCTCAGGCTCCCAGACGAGCCGGGCGCGCTCGCAAAGGTCGCAGAGAGATTCAAGGACGCCGGCGTCAACATACACAGCCTGCACATCGTTGACCGCAGGGAAGGCTTCACCATCGTCGCCATCTCCGCGGATGACCGCGCCAAGGCCGAAACGCTCGTGGACAGCGCAACCGTCGTATAGTCTCACGAGCAGGTTTCAGCGTCGGGCTGTTATGGACTTCTTACGGGTAAGCTGGAGGCCACAGACCACTCTCCAGGACATCCTCGCACCATCTAGCGACGCCAAGCAGTTTGCCATCCTGCCAAGGCGCTCCGGCCAGTTGCGCCGCAATCGGCAACCCCGACTCGCTCATCCCCGACGGGATCACGATGGCGGGCAGCCCCGCCAATGTCCAGGGAGACTGAAACGCGGGATCTCCGGTAGTGGACAGGTCTCTGGGTGCAGGCTCCGGCGTGGCGGGCATCAGCGCCGCGTCCACTCCGCGGAGCGCGTCCACTATGTCAGTTCGGAAACCGTCGCGCATCCGCTGTGCCTGAGCGTATCTGACCGCCGAGGTCTCCATGCCCGCTTCGATGCTCGCGCGGATCCTGGGGCCGTAATCGTCCGGCCTAGCCATGAAATTCTCTTCGTGGAAGGCGGCGGCCTCGACGCTGCTGGTGACGCGCTGGCATTCGTGGGCCTGGCCGAAACTGTCCGGCAAGCCGGTCTCTATCACTTCGGCCCCTGCCTCGGCGAGCCTGCGTGCAACCGCGTCCGTATGCTCCCGTACTTCAGGTGAGGATTGGTCGTAGAAGAACTCCCTGATCAGGCCAATTCGCGGCGGTCTGTCAACCGAGCGCATCTCCGCCAGGTAATCGGGTACGGGCGCGTCATGCGATCCCGGATCGTTGCGGTCGTAGCCCGCCATAGCTTGCAGCATGATCGCGGCGTCCTCGACGCTGCGGGTCAGGATGCCCACAGTGTCCAGCGACCAGCTCAACGGCACCACTCCATAACAGCTTATGCGCCCGTAAGTCGGCTTCAGTCCAACTATGCCGTTGTACGCCGCCGGACGCCCGGTAGAGCCGCCCGTCTGCGACCCAAGCGCCGCCGAACACATTCCAGCCGATACAGCCGCCGCCGATCCGCTGCTAGATCCGCCCGGAGTATGGGCCGGATTCCACGGGTTGCGCGTGCGCGAAGGGTCGCCAGACGCGAACTCGGTGGTCACCGCCTTGCCCAGCACTATGGCTCCGGCCTCCTTGAGCATGGCTACGCAGATCGCGTCGTAGCCTGGTACAAAGTCCTCGTAGATGGGAGAGCAGGCCGTCGTCTTCATCCCCTCGGAGTAGAAGATGTCCTTCAGGCCCACCGGAACGCCGTGGAGCGGCCCTTGGATGTCGCCTACGTCCCTCTCTTCGTCCCGCCGCCTGGCCTCGCTCAAGACCTCTTCGCGGTCCACGGTCACCCAGGCTTGCAGTTCGGAGTCGTAAGTCTCGATGCGCTCAAGCAGCGACTCGGCAAGTTCCACCGACGTGATCCTGCCTTCTCGAATCTGTCTCGCCGCCTCCGCGACGCCGAGTTTGTACAGCCTAGACATGATTCCTCCTTCGATTCCGGGCCTGAGCACGTTCTACTGACCGAATTCTATTTCAGCCAAACAGAGCGGTCAATTCGTAGTGGAAGCCTGTCTGTCGGAAGTGGGACTTTCAGGCGAATTGACCGCGACGCAAGCCCTTTATACACTGCCGCCTGTACACAATATCCACAGGCGGGGGTTTCACCATGAAAGTCGGCATACTTGGGGCCGTCAGCTACGAGCCGATCATCGAGCGGGAGGTGTCGAGGACCGATGTGAAAACTCGATTCGGGGATGTGAGAGTCCTCGAAGGCACGGTCGGCGACGCGACCGTTTACTACATACGTCGTTTCGGACAGGACAACGACATGCGCTCCGACATCGTGAATCACGCCGCGCACGCCCTCGCTTTCAGACAACTGGGCGTCAGGTGCGTCATCACGCTCAACGGCTTCGGCATAGTGAACAGGGACTTCGATGTCGGCGACTTGGTCGTTTACGACGACTACATCCGAATGTGCGAACGGTTTCCCACGACGGTCTTTGCGGACGACAAGGGCTGGTTCAGGGCCAACATGAACCTCCCCTTCTGTCCCGGACTGCGGCGCGCGCTGGTCGAGGCGGCGCGTGCCGAGTCCGACAGGGTCGTACATGACGGCGCAATCAATATCTGCGTCCAGGGGCCCTATAACGAGACTACGGCAGAGATCGAATTGTACCGGCGCTGGGGCGCGGACATCATTTGCACTACGATATACCCTGAGGTCGTTTACTTCAGGGAACTCGAGATGTGTTTCGCCGGGCTGTCCTGGCTGAGCGACGTAGCCGGCGAGGAGGACGAAAGGGACTGGGTGATGATTACCGCAGAAGAGCTCGCGCCGATAATGCGCCGGGCCATCGGCGATCTCGACGCTCCCACCGGCTGCAACTGTCAGCAGACCTGGGCCACGAACGACGACAGTCTGCCCGACTGGTATCGCGCCATCCGGTAGTCGTAGAAAACCCCCAGGGTCTTTTCATTATTATTAAGCGTACCTAGAGTAGTCCGTTCGTGGTGACCCTTCGATAAGCTCCCTTCGACGTGCTCAGGACGCACCATGAACGGACGGCCCTTCGACAGGCTCAGGGCGAACGAGAGATCTAAGACGAGGCGGAAACGAAATACCCTGTCCACTCGAATGCGCGGCTTGCTATCCATGTTCGTTCTCTGAGAAAATGACCAAGAAATGGCAAAAGGCGTTCTGGAAAAATACAAGGCGTATCTGCCCGTTACGGACGATACTCCCATGTTCTCTCTCGGCGAGGGAGATACTCCCCTTGTGAAGTCCCGCACCATTGGCGATATGGTGGGCTGCGACGAGCTTTACTTCAAGCTGGAGGGCTGCAATCCCACAGGGTCTTTCAAGGATCGCGGGATGGTCGTGGCAGTAGCCAAGGCTCTCGAAGCCGGCGGCCGTAGCATCGCCTGCGCCTCCACCGGCAACACCAGCGCGTCCGCCGCCGCCTACGGCGCGTACATTGGAATTCCCACCACCATCATCGTGCCGAAGGGCAACATTTCCAGGGGGAAGATGGCCCAGGCCGTCGCCTATGGCGCGAGAATCATGCTCATTCAGGGCAACTTCGACCACGCTCTCGAACTCGTCCGCGAACTCACATCCAGGCACCCGATAGCCTTGGTCAACTCGGTTAACCCCAACCGCATCCAGGGACAGAAGACCGCCGCTTTCGAGATCGTGGAAGACCTCGAAACGGCGCCCGATTTCGTATTCATACCAGTCGGCAACGCAGGTAACATAACCGCATACTGGCAGGGATTTCAGGAGGCTTTCGGCGCGGAGTGGACTTCCGTCCGCCCGCGCATGATGGGATTCCAGGCCCAGGGTGCGGCGCCCATAGTGCGCGGCGACGTCGTGACTGAACCCGAGACCATCGCCTCCGCCATTCGCATCGGTAACCCCGCGAGTTGGAACGCTGCCATTAGCGCGCGAGACCAGTCGGGCGGCACGATAGACATGGTATCGGACGACGACATTCTGGACGCCTATAAACTGATGGCGAACAAGGAAGGCGTCTTCTGCGAACCCGCTTCCGCCGCCGGAGTCGCCGGCCTGCTCAAGCACGCCGAGGCCGGCCTCGACCTGGAAGGCCAGAAGGTCGTCTGCATCATCACCGGCTCCGGCCTCAAAGATCCCGATCTCGCCAACGAGATCGAGCCTGAATGGATGGCAGAATATCCGCCGGACCTGTCCGCCGTGGAACAGGCCCTCTCGTTAGCATAGGAGCGCAGTAAATATATGACGGTCTCGGTCAGACAGGAAAGTTTCGACTCCGTATGGGAGCGCTGGGAGGAAATTCTTCCGCTGTCCGCGACCAACACTGTGTTCGTCAGCCCCTGGTGGCACAAGACCTGGTGGGACAACTTCGGAGAGGGCAGCGACTCGCTGATCCTCTCGGTCTCCGAAGACTCGGAACTTCTCGGTATCGCGCCGCTCATGACCAGTAGAAACGGAACGCTCACCTTCCTCGGCGACAAAGACCTGTCAGACTACTTCGATTTCGTGGTTCCACGCGAGAGCGAAGAGCGATTCTATCCCGCACTGCTGGAATACCTGTCCGAATTGGACTGGACGAATCTTGACCTACCCTCGCTCCCCAGTGGCTCTCCAACCCTGGAGCGCCTTCCCGAATTGGCGCACGCGAAAGGCTGGGAGATATCGGTAGAAGAGGAGGAGACGACCCCGAAGGCCGAACTCCCCGGAAGCTGGGACGAGTTCCTGGCCGGGCTCAGGAAGAAGGACAGGCACGAACTCAGGCGCAAGCTGAGAAGGCTCGACCGCGAGAGCGAAAACAGGCAGTATGCCGCAGCTAACGGCGATTCGCTCGACGGATCCATGCGGGAGTTCTTCACCCTGCTGCGCGCGAGCCGAGAGGACAAGAATGAGTTCCTCACTCCTGACAGGGAGAAGTTCTTCCTCGACATGGCCCACGAGTTGGCAAGCCGAGACCAGTTCAGGCTATACTTCCTCGAGGTTGACGGAGAGAACGTCGCTGCCTGCATCTGTTTCGACTACGGCGACGATTTCCTCCTGTACAACAGTGGGTACGAGCCCGACTATTCGAGACTCAGCGTCGGACTGATAAACAAGGCGCTGAGCATCCGAACGGCAATAGAGGAAAACCGCAAGGTATTCAACTTCCTCAAAGGCAACGAAAGATATAAGTACAATCTGGGCGGCAGGGACGAGGCGGTGTTCCATATGTCGGTGACGCGCTGACAGAAGTCCCCTCTCCCTTGAGGGATAGGACTGAGGTGAGGGTGAATAACTCACTGTCAAGTCATGGAACTGGGTGGGCTGTGCTCCAGGGCGGAGATGTTTATGTGTAGTAGGTTGGCGCTGTTGAGTTTTCACGGGTGTCCGGTGGCGAGGTTGGGAGAAAAGGACACCGGCGGGATGAACGTATATGTACTTCAGTTAGCCCGTGAATTCGCCGCCAAGGGCTATGAGGTTGATGTCTTCACCCGATACCACGACCCTGACGATCCCGAGATAGTCGAACTGGAAGACGGCGCCAGAGTCATACACCTCGACGCAGGCCCCATAGACGCCGCCAAAGAAGACCTCTTCAACTACATCCCCGCGTTTATCCGCGAACTCTACGACTTCCAGAGGTCAGAGGAGACGCGCTACGACGTAATTCACAGCCACTACTGGCTCTCCGGCAGGGTCGGAATGACTCTAAGCCGCGAGTGGAACGTCCCGCACGCGACCACCTTCCACACGCTCGCCAAGACGAAGCTCAGGGCGCGTGCCGGCGAGCGCGAACCCCAGCTCAGGCAGGACATCGAGGCCCTGGTGATGTCTGACGCGGACGGGATAGTCGTATCCACCGAGGAGGAGAAACACGACGTCGTCAGCCTGTACAAAGCGCCCGCCCACAAGGTCGAGGTGATACCCGCGGGTGTGAATCTGGATATGTTCTCTCCCGTAGAACAGGGCTACGCTCGCCGAGAACTCGGCATCGAGGAAGAGAACGTCATCCTCTACGTCGGACGCATAGAGCCGCTCAAGGGCATAGACATCCTACTCCGAGCCATCCCCTTGCTGGAATGCGCCGGCGACCTGAGAGTGCTCGTCGTCGGAGGCAATCCCAGCGGCGACACCGAGATGGAGCACCTGAAGACAATATCCGAAGAGCTCGGCATAGGAGACGCCGTCACCTTCACCGGCCCTGTCCCACAGGACCGGCTGCCCACCTACTACAGCGCGGCGGACGTAAACGTGCTTCCCTCACACGCCGAGAGCTTCGGACTTGCCGCACTCGAGGCGATGGCCTGCGGAACTCCTGTCGTAGTGTCCAGGGTCGGTGGTCTCAAGACGTTCGTGGACAACGCGAAGACCGGCTATCTCGTCCCCTGGCGCTGCCCTGAGGCGTTCGCCCAGCGCCTGGACATGCTGCTCGCCAACCCCGACTTGAGGGACGCAATGGGACGCGCCGCCCGCGAAAAGGCGCTCAGCATGGGCTGGGACCACGTCGCCGACAGGATGCTCGGCTACTACGATCGCCTCGCGCCCGATGCCTGGTCGTCCATGGCCGGGGATTGAGGGCCATACGTCCCGGCGCTTATGGATTTTGGCCCTGAGACGCCGTTCACTACCCCTGCAAGCTCTTACTCTGCTATATAATATCGCGTAGCCCCTATATAGTCGGTAATTGCTGAACCCGCGCGAGTTCATAGAGGCTGTAACCCATGGACGATACGAGCCAGGACAGGCCGGGCGTAAACGCGCCCAATGACGGAGGGACCGAGAAGGTACCCGCGTTCCGCAAGGTAGAGCGTCACTTCTGGAGACGCATGAGCCGTGGGTTGTTGGTGATTATCCCCCTTCTCGTTACTATCCTCATCCTGCGCTACCTCGTCGTCATACTGGAGAACCTGATAAGGCCCGTCACGACCCTGATCCTCGAAATCCCGTATATAGGCCATATTCCCGCCTCGACGCCCATCGCCTGGCTAATAGCTGTCTCAGGCATACTCGTGTTCTTGTACGTGCTCGGTTGGATAGTGACCGGGGAAAGGGGTCAAAGAAGCGTGAAGGTGGCGTTGAACTCGGTTCTGGACCGCATCCCGGTGGTCGGAAAAATCTACACCGTCGCCAACCAGGCGACCGAGGCCATTTCCACTCCCATGAGCAGCCAGTATAGCCGCGTCGTCTTTCTGGACTGGCCGCGAGAAGGCGTCCGCGCAATGGGCCTGGTGACCGGGCAATACTACGTGCCGAACGAAGACCGGGTCATGCTCACGATCTACATTGCCACCGTGCCCAACCCCACGTCCGGGATGCTGGCGATTATCCCCGAAGATGAGGTGGTCGAGACCGACATCAGTGTCGAGGACGCTATGAAGATCATCTTCTCAGGCGGCATAGTCTTGCCCGATATGATGCAAGTGGGTGACCAGGTGGCGTTCGCCCATCGCGACCGGCAGCTCGACCGGGTCTCGCCCGAAGAGGAGATCGTTCGCTCCAAGTAGCCGCTTTCCAGCGCCGGGCTATTCGGATATTCGCTAAATCTCTTCCCAGTCCCGTAACACCTCATGGGCCGCGTTGTGGCCCGGGGCTCCCGTCACCTCTCCGCCCGGATGCGTGCCAGCCCCGCACAGGTACAGGTTCTCTATCGGCGTCCTGTATCCGTTGAAGAGATTACTCGGTCTGTTGGAGAATATCTGCGCTGATGTAATGTCCAGGTGGCGTATATTTCCGTCCGTCAGTCCGACCCGCTCCTCCAACTCCTTCGGCGTGAAAAGCTCCCAGTCCCTGACAGACTTTCGGAAGTTCGGCGCGTACTCCCCGATGACGTCTATCAACTGCTCTCCCGTCTGCTCCCGCAGGTCGTCCCATGTGCCTTCCCTCGGCCTGACCGGAGCGTAAAGTACCCAGATGGACATCACGTGCTTGCCCTCTGGCGTCAGCGATTTGTCCAGTACTGACGGGATCTGTATATGCATCACGGGCGCGGATGACGGCCTCCCCGCTCGCGCGTCGTCCGCGCTCTGCTGAAAGTATTCTACCGACGGACAGATACGCACTTGCACCAAGAAGTTCTCGTCGTAGCGGTTCCCCAGGTAGTGGGTGAAGTCGGGCAGTTCGTCCAGCGCGGCGTGGAATTTCAGGTACGACACATCCGTCTTCAGCCTGCGGATACTCCGAACCACCTCGGGCGCGACGTCGTTCTCATCCACCAGCGACAGGAAAGTCCGCTTCGGGTCGGCGTTGGACAGCACCACGTCCGCCTCTATCCGCTCCCCGTCCTCGAGCTCGACTCCAACAGCGCGCCCATCCCTTACCAGTATCCGATCTACGACCGCATTCGTGCGGATCTCCACTCCCAGCGACTCCGCAGACCGCGCCATCGCCTGCGTTATTCCACCCATTCCCCCATGTGGAATACCGAAGTTGCGGTCCTCCGTGAACATGTCAGTGTCGTTATAGGCCACGGATATTATCGAGCCCGGAGCGCGCGTGTCCCCTGCGTCCTCAGCGTCTATGAACGTCGCCCTTACTTCCGGAGACTCAAAATGCTCCTCCACCAAGTCACGCATATTCCCGGTAAGCATCCGCTCCCACACGGCCTCGTCGGGAGTCCCTCTAACGTCCTCGGTCACCTGCGCCAGCGTCGGTGGGCTCTCCAGGAAGTAGCGGTGCATGATGGTCGCAGCTCTTCGCATGAAGTCTTGGAAGTGACCATAGCCTTCTACGTCGTTCGGGGACAGACGCTTGAGTTCCTCGGTATTGCTCTGCTCGTCATGCCAGCGCAACATATAGTTCCCGCTCGGGAACGGCTGAAAGCGATAGGGATTCACCGGGTGAATAGCCAAGCCGTGCTTTCGCAGTTCCAGGTCGTCTATCACCTTGCCCTGGAGCATATGGCAGATATACGAGCAGGACGATACCCGAAAGTTCGGGAACAGCTCCTCGGTGATGCACGCCCCGCCCACGAAGTCGCGGCGTTCCAGCACAAGTACGCGCCCACCCGCTTTCGCCAGGTAGTTAGCCGCAACGAGCCCGTTATGTCCCGCGCCCACGATTATCGCCGAATACGACATAGAAAAACTCCTCTAAGAAATCTCTTTCAGAACGTCCGCCAGGATATCCTCGAACACCTCGTCGAAGACCCTGCCCAAATCCAACTCGAACCCCTCCAGTGTCGGCGACCTCAGTGTATCGTCTTCCCTGTAAACGCCCACTATCCCATAGCTCCCATCTTTCAAAAGCATCACGATCACCTGCTTTGCGTATGGGTCCACAAGCCAGAATTCCTTCACCCCGTGCTTCGCGTACAGGTCCTTCTTGTAGCCCCAATCGTTAGCGGACGTAGAGGGCGAAAGAATTTCCACCACTAAGTCCGGCGCGTCTCCATTATAGACCAACTCCCGCGCCACCTCCTATTATCAGCACGTCGCTGTGATACAATTCGTCTTGGCTTACCCGGCAACCTAAACCTGCCGCAGAACACGCCCCCGAGGAAATGACATGAACTCCCGAAACTACGACATCGCCGTCATCGGAGGCGGCATCATCGGACTCGCCACCGCGATGCGGCTTACCCAGGAACACCCCGACCAGAAGATAGTCGTCATCGAGAAAGAGTCCGTGGTCGCACAGCACCAGACGGGACACAACTCCGGCGTCATACACGCTGGAATCTACTACGCTCCCGGCTCGCAGAAGGCCAACTTCTGCTCGACCGGCGGCAGGCTTCTGAGGGAGTTCTGCGACGAGCACGGCGTCGAATACGAGATGTGCGGCAAGATCATCGTCGCCGTCAACCAGTCCGAGGTTCCCGGACTCGAGGAACTCTACCGGCGCGGCACCGCCAACGGCGCTGAGGGTCTCGAACTCATCGGCCCGAAGGAACTCAGGGAACACGAGCCGCACGTCGCCGGGGTCAAGGCGATATGGTCGCCCAACACAGGCATCATAGACTTCACCAAGGTATCCGAAGCCTACTCCATCGAGATGCGCGAGAATGGCGGCGACCTAGTTCTGGACGCCGAGGTCCACTCCATATCCAGGAGCAATGGCTCGGTGCATATCCAGACCGGCGCCGGCGACTTCACCGCCAGGAACATCATCAACTGCGCCGGACTCCACGCCGACAAGGTAGCCGGCATGATGGACGTCGAAACCGGCGTCCGCATTATTCCTTTCAGGGGCGAGTACTTCTCCATCAGGCCCGAAAGCTCACACCTCGTCAATGGCCTCATATATCCAGTGCCAGATCCGTCCCTGCCCTTCCTGGGCGTTCACTTCACCAAGCGGATCAACGGCTCGGTCGAGGCAGGACCCAACGCAGTCCTCGCCCTCAAACGCGAGGGCTACACCAAGACCTCATTCGCCCTCGGCGACACATGGGACACGTTGAGCTATCCAGGCTTCTGGAAGATGTCCATGAAATACTGGAAGACTGGCATTGACGAGCAGTACCGCTCGCTGGTCAAGTCCGTATTCGTCAAATCCCTCCAGACCCTCGTGCCGGAGATAACCGGCGACGACCTATACGCGCCCGGCGCCGGGGTCCGAGCCCAGGTCGTTGACGACAACGGCGCGCTGCTCCAGGACTTCAGCATCGCCCAGACCGAGGGCGCCATACACGTCCTGAGCGCCCCATCCCCCGGCGCTACATCATCGCTCTCCATAAGCCGCTACATAGTGGACATGGCGCAAGAATCGTTCGGGCTGGCGTCGTAGAGAGCGGAGACAAACGAATGTTGGTACACGAACATATACAGACGGCGCAAGACTTCCCGGAAGCGGCGAACAGGGAGTTTGAAGCCGGAGATATATTGCAGGGATATGAGAAGATGTGGGGCGCGGCCTCCCACGCTGTTATGGTCGTATCCCAGGGACGTGGTTGGTCGTTTGAGTCTCACAACGAGATGAGAGAGGCGGCTGGAAGACTTGCCGGAGAATATAACGACCCATTCATAGAGGCTGCCTTTGGAGTCGCAGAACAGTTCCACGCCAGCTTCTATCACGACTTCATGGAGTCGGAAGAACGCCAAAGTTCCGCCGCCTCTGTGCGCCTCTTGGTCACCCGATTGACCGCCATGACGGACGACGACCGGAACGGTTCTGACTAATCACAATGACATAGGAGAAAGAGGAGAACTTCATTGAAAATCGCATACGCATTCCGACGAGGAACCTTCTACCCTTTCCAGGCGGGCGCGGCCTGGAACATCCCCGAAGACCCCAAGACCCGCACCGAGTACCTCGGTCGTGTCAACGACATCGGCTTCGACGGCATAGAACTCGGCTTTGAGGCTTTCGGCGGCTTCGATGCCACCGAGAAGACTGCCACTGAGTTCCAGTCCATACTGGAAGACGCCGGGACTCCCTGCGTCGCCATCAGGGCCGGAGGCGGGTTGAGCCAGCCAAACGTTGCCGCCGAGAATCGAGCCAAGCTCGAGAAGGCCGTCGAGGTAGCAGGATGGACAGGCGTTGGAGTGGTGAATACTGCGCTCGGCACCCCGCCGCGCGACGCCACCCTCGACACCGGGCCCAGCGGCGAGCCTTCCTCGCACGGCTCCAGCGCGCTCGCCACCGAGGACGATTTTGTCCGTACCGCTAACGCGCTTAAAGAGGTCGGCGCGGTGGCCGGAGACCACGGCATCAACATAACCATCGAGGTCCACCAGCACTCCATAGCCGACAACTCCTGGTCAACGCTCCACCTTCTTGAACTCACCAACAGCCCCAGCGTGTTCGCCAATCCCGACCTGGGCAACGTCCTCTGGACATACGAGGAGCCGGAAGAGACGATGGAAGAGTGCATCGTCGCGCTCGCGCCTCACTCCAAGTATTGGCACTGCAAGAGTCTCCAGCGCGTCCACATACCAGAGCTCAACCACTCGTACTTCATTCGGACGCCTCTCCCGGACGGCGACATAGACTACCGATTCGCCCTCTCCGCAATGGTGGATGCCGGGTACGACGGTTACTTCGCTCTCGAAGGAACCAACACCGGTGACCAACTCCACAAGGACAAGCGGAGCGTTGACTACGTGAAGGGCATCCTCGCCGAATTAGAAGACTAAGAAGATCGCTCCGACTCTAACGTCGAATGGCCACGCCGGAAGACGTGGCCATTCGACCCGTCTTTCGCGGATTGGCATTCACCACCAAAATTCCCGCGACTTTATTCAGAATTTTTATGTGAAACTTGACACAATATCACTAAGTTCACTAGAATCCTGAAGTTGGCGGTTGGGCTCACCTGAACGGTTCTTCAGGGGTTTGAGATGGAATTGAACGTTTCACAACTGTTGATGCAGCCTAGCGGGTCTAGTCGTGAATACTTCCTTGATGAGGTTGCCAGTCTTACTGAAGACATTCGTGAGGCCAGGATTCAGGGAAGGGTGAACCTTCTCAGAACCAACAAGAGTGTCTGGGTGAGCGCGGCTCTGGACTCCGCAATAGACTCCGAATGTGGCCGCTGCCTTACCCTTTACAGCCATCCGATTCACCTGGATATAGAGGAGGAATTCGTCCCGACGCTGAATCCCCTGACCGGAGCCAAAGCACCGCCGCCCGACAATGAGGTTAAGGACTACTGTGTAATTGACGAAAATCACATCCTCGACCTCGCCGACACCGTGAGAGAGTACACGATCATGGCGCTGCCGATGAAACCATTGTGCGACCATCAGTGTGCCGGACTCTGCCCCACCTGCGGAGTGGACCTGAATCTGACCGACTGCTCCTGCGAGGCCCCTCTGGACGCTCGCTGGGGACCACTCCTCGAACTGATGTCGGGAACGCCTGAGAGAAACTAGGACCGAAACGAGAACCACAAATGCCACCACTACCTAAGAAGAAGCATTCCAGGAAGCGAAAGGGCGGGCGCTCCGCCCACAATGCAATTAAGAGCGTTTCGCTTTCCCGATGTCCCCAATGCCCGCGCGCGCATCTCCCTCACAGGGTCTGCCCTAGTTGCGGATACTACAATGGACGCGAAGTAATCCCAGAAGTCAGTTCAGACGTATTCTAGGCCGACTGTCCCGTACAGAAATTTCATACTCACAGTCCCCCCTTACATGGAGTTTTTGACATGACACTCACGTTCAAGAACGAAGCTCACGGACCCGAAGCAGCCTATCTCTTCCCAGGACAGGGCGCCCAGGCAGTCGGCATGGGAAAAGAACTCTACGATAATTCTTCAGCCGCCCGGGACGTGTTCGATCAGATTGACGATGCGCTCGGACGCTCTCTCACCAAGGTTATGTTCGAGGGCCCCGAAGATGAACTTCGCGAGACGGTGAACGCCCAGCCGGGAATAATGGCCGCCAGCCTCGCCTGCATGAGCGCGATGGAACAGGAACTTGATCCCGACATCATGCCCCAGCCCGTTTTCATGGCGGGGCACAGCCTCGGCGAGTACACGGCTCTCGCCGTATCGGGTGTGCTTGGCGTTGACCAGACTGCCCTGCTCGTACAGGAGAGAGGCCGACTGATGCAGGAAGCCTGCGACCAGAATCCGGGAACCATGGCCGCCGTGATCGGACTCGACCAGATGGCGCTCCAGGAAGTCGTCCGCGAGACCGGCGTCTGGATCTCCAACGTGAACACAGGTGACCAGATAGTCATCAGCGGCGAGCGAATGGCGATTGCCAGGGCAATGGACCTCTGCGAAGCGCGAGGCGCCAAGAAGGTCATCGCTCTCAGGGTAGGCGGAGCCTTCCACTCAGGCCTGATGGAGCCGGCGAGGGCGGGCCTCATGAATGCCATCGAAGACATGGACTTCCAGGATGCGCGTGTCCCAATCGTCGCCAACTGCACCGGGGCCCCGCTGACTGATGCTTCCGAAATCAAGCAGGAGCTTCTATCCCAGGTGTGCAACACGGTCCAGTGGAAGGACACCATAGACTACATGGTGGGATCCGGTATCAACAGCTTCGTGGAGATAGGGCCGGGGCGCGCCCTCAGCGGTATGGTAAAGCGCATCAATCGCCGCGCCAAGACGTCTAACGTCACTGATCTGGAATCTATACTCAAGCTGCGCAGAAACTAGCGGTTCGCGCGGCCTAGCCTGTATAATCTGCGGGTGTGTACGCATGACCCTGTTTCAGAATACATGTCCCGGATAACCAGGCCGCAAGAGATGGTCCAGACTCAGAACAGAGCATCCAACTCCAGGCGTTCGACACGCGCCGCAGTGTTGCAAGTGCTTTCCGAGGTGGACTGTGTGGCCCATACACTTGACGATGTCCTCTCGTACAGGCGCGAGTCTCAGGAACTCTCGCCTATGGCCGACGAGTTTCTGACGTGCATGACCGAGGGGGTCCTTGAAAACATATACGAACTGGATAAGATAATCACCGAGTTCGCTCCTAGCTGGCCTGTCTCACATATGTCCGTCATCGACCGCAATCTGCTCAGGATGGCCATATACGAGATGACTATGAGGAGCGATACCCCACCGAAGGTCGCGATCAACGAGGCAGTGGAGCTTGCCAAAGTCTTCGGCTCTGAAAGTTCCCCCAGGTTCGTCAATGGCGTTCTCGGGTCGGTGATGGAAACTTCGCTCTCGAAGGAGCCATCACTAATAACAATCTCTGATGACACGGAGGTATAGCAGTGGCAACGATACTGGATCGGGTACAGGAAGTTGTAGCCGAAAAACTAAGCGTCGATGAGTCCGAGGTAATTCTCGAAGCCTCCTTCACCGAGGACCTCAATGCCGATTCCCTCGACCTCGTCGAACTTATCATGGCATTCGAAGAAGAGTTCTCCACAGACGACGTTATGCTGGAAATCTCCGACGAGGATGCCGAGAACATACAGACCGTCCAGCAGGCCGTGGACTACCTTGCCGCCAACGGCATAACGGACGGCTAGACCCCCCAGACGCCTTCCACATTCGTCAATTCGGACAGGCCGCTTCCCGGTCTGTCTGTTCCATATTTTTCTTAAAGGGCTAGTCCGCTGACCAGATCCAACGTCTTCATTACAGGATTCTCGGGCGCGGGGAAGACTACCATCGGGCGCGAGACCGCGCGACTTCTCGGATGGACATTCGTGGACACCGACGATGAGGTAGTCGCGTCCCAGGGAATGGCAATCGAGGACATCTTCAGCCGTTATGGCGAGGATGAATTCCGTCGTATCGAGCGGCGGACGCTGGAACGAGTCGCCCGCGCCGAGCGACAGGTGGTTTCCACCGGCGGCGGCATCATCATGGACGAGCGCAACCGCGCGGTCATGGAGGCAAACGGGGTCGTCGTGTTGCTTGAGGCCCGTCCCGAAACGATACTCCGACGCCTCGCCGAACAGCGCGCTCAGGATGACGATGCAGCCGCAAGGCCCATGCTCGAGTCCGACGACCTCAGCGAACGTGTCCAATCCTTGAAGGCTCTCAGACAGTTCAACTATACTCTGGCCCACTGGACAGTTCATACTGACCTCCTGACGCCAGAGGATGCGGCCGAGGAGGTCGTTCGGGGGTTCGAAATGGTGAATGCTCGCTTGCAAGGCCAAACTGCATCTCATGGATCTCCTGATCTGGCAGCCACGGTACGCACTTCTTCCGGCGACTACCCTCTCTGGGTGGGCTGGGACATCATAGAAGAACTCGGGGAGCGTGTCCTCAGCATGATGGAACCGTCCGCCGCCTACATAATTTCCGATAATCATGTCCAGTCCCAGGCGCGTCGAGCACAGATGGCAATGGAGCGCGCGGGAATACCTACACACCTCTTCTTCATCCCGCCCGGCGAACAGAGTAAGTCACTGGAAACGGCCCAGCACATCTACCACTGGCTCGCCTCCCTGAAGGCTGAACGCGGACACCTCATCCTCGCCGTCGGTGGCGGTGTCGTCGGCGACCTCGCCGGATTCGTGGCCGCCACTTATCTGCGAGGGATACCCTATGCTCAGGTTCCGACCAGTCTTCTGGCAATGATGGACTCCGCAATCGGTGGCAAGACGGCGGTTGACCTACCGCAGGGCAAGAACCTCGTCGGGGCCTTCTACCAACCCAGGTTCGTACTTGCCGACGTTTCCACCTTGCAGACTCTGCCGCCGCGCGAACTGGCGTCTGGCTGGGCGGAAGCGCTCAAGCACGGCCTCATAATGGACGAGGACCTGCTGAATACATTCGAGAGTCTCCCCGACGAGATTCAGTCTTTACAACCCGAAGTAGCCACAGACGTGATACGTCGCAGTATGGCGGTGAAGGCCAATGTCGTCTCCCAGGACGAGAAGGAGACGCTCGGCATACGTGTGCTCCTCAACTACGGGCACACGATAGGCCATGCCATCGAGGCCGCCACCGGCTACGGCAGCTATCTGCATGGCGAGGCCGTGAGCGTAGGCATGATGGGCGCGGCGAGTATAGGCCGTCACATGGGTATGATGTCCGACACCGAAGTCGAACGTCAGCGTTCCATTCTCACTACTTACAAACTGCCGCTGGATGCCCGGGGCGTCGATCCCGAAGCCGTCTCGCAGGCCATGCTCTCCGACAAGAAGGTCGCCGCGGGTACGATTCGATGGGTGCTGCTGGACGGCATAGGCAACGCCACCACCCGAAACGATGTACCCTCTGACACGGTGCGGACGGTATTGAATGACCTGATGAATTGACGACTTGCACTCGTCATTCCCGCTTTCGCGGGAATCCAGCATGACCTGGCGATAAGATCATCCAAGACGAATCGCAGTCCAGATTGAACTTGGAGGGCCGTTGGAATACCTCGACTGGATACTGATGGTCCTGCTGGGCGTATTCTCCGGCGCTTACGGCGTTCTTGTCGGAGCGGGCGGAGGTTTCATCCTCAGCCCAATGCTGTTGCTTCTCTTCGATACTGAAGAACCAGAGATGGTGGCAGGGACAGTCCTGGCCGCCATAGCCATTAACAGCATCCTGGTCGCCATCAGATACATCAGGATGAAGGTGGTGGACTATCGCAGCGCGCTGCTTTTCGCGGGCGCGGCGGCCCCGGGAGCCGTCATAGGCGCGTTCGGCGTGAGTGCGGTCGCCCCGGAGATATTCAGGACACTGTTCGGCATCCTTTTGCTATTGCTCGCGCTTCAGCTCGCGTTTCGTCCCAACATAGTGCGAGTCCTGAGGATCGGACAGGCGCGCCGTCTCATCTCGTTGCCCGTCAGTCAACGCCACATCACAACCGCAACGGGCCAGGAATACCGGTACGAGTTCAACGAGACTCTTGCCACGTCGTTCAACGTAGTTCTCGGATTCATATCCAGCTTCTTCGGGATAGGCGGCGGTTTCCTGAGGACGCCCGTGCTCGTTCTGGCCTTCGGATTTCCGGTTCGGATAGCAGCCGCGTCATCGGTGTTCGCGCTCGCTATATACGGCAGCGCGGGCGCATTGACCCACGGCTACCTGGGAAACATAGAACTGTTCCCCACGCTGCTATTCATTGGGACCGGCCTCGCGGTCGGCGGACAGTTCGGCGCGATGCTGTCAGGACGAATTGGGGGCGTCTGGGTAATGCGGATGCTTCTGGTCGTCGTCTTCCTGCTTGGCGTCCGCCTGATATGGCAGGGCGTAGCCGGGTAGAGATACAGACGCAAGAGTCCGCACAGCGACGGAGGAGTTAGTTCGACGGATTTATCTCACCCTGTTCGTTTGCCGACAGCAGTGACTGGTAGGAGTACCCTCTCCGCCTCAGCTCCGCGCTTCCTCCCTCGTTTCTGTCCAGTATCGAGAGCACCTTGACGACCCTGTATCCCGCACTTTCTACCGCTTCGATGGCGTGAAACAGACTGCCTCCCGTAGTGCATGTATCGTCCGCCACCACAACCGGCGCGCCCGCGTCGAGGGTATCCGTCGGCCCTTCTATGGCCCTCTTTCCGCCGTGTCCCTTGGCCTCCCCACGCACTATCAGGCCTGCGACAGGGTAGCCCTCGATATGGCTCAAAACCGATACCGCAGACACTATTGGGTCCGCACCCAGCGTCGGCCCCGCAATTGCCTGGGCGCCGCACTCCCTGATCATTGGCAGAAATGCCTTGGCCACACGGTACCCGCCCTCCGGGTCCAGGGTCAGGATGCGTCCGTCGAAGTAGTAGCTGCTGGTGCCGCCCGCCGTGAGACGGAACTCTCCGAATGCCAACGCTCCCTTGTCTATTGCCAGTTCCAGGATATCGGATGCCTGCCGACCGGCTGAATTCGAGTTATCCATCTAATGCCTCTATGAAATCTGATGTGTCCGGAGCGCGACGCTCGTCCATCGGCCCTACGGCCATTGTAGAACACCGTCCTCGTAAATCTCATCCAGAAAACGGTCGGTGAATACCGAATCTACGTCCACTGCGTTGGACAGACCTTCATATTCCAGAAGCGAATCATGGAAGCTCTGCCACTGCTCGGCAGTCATCCAACCAAATCCGTTCTGCTCGGTGAGCGGCGAGGTAGCGTCTCTCTGCTCCTCCAGCATCATATACCGCATATGCTCGCGGTCCTCGCCCTCCGCGTACTTCAGCACCATGTCCAGCGCCTCTTCGGTGTTGGCAAAAGCGTACTCCATGCCCTTCATCGTCGCCTTCAGGAAGCGGGTCGCTGTCTCCGGGTTCTCTTCCGCGAAGTCCTCACGGGTGACATACGTCAGACCCATGGTCTGCATACCGTAGTCCGCCGCGTCGAACGCCACCACGTCAAATCCCAGACCGCGCACTATGTTCGGCTCGTTGGATTTGAACACGGCCAGTAAGTCCACCTGGCCTTCGGTCAGAACGCGAGGATCGTACCCAACCCTTACTTCCTCTATCCTGGACCTATCCACCTGCGCCGAGTTCACTATGGCCAGGTATTCGGGAGGAATGGTGCCCTTGTACCCAAATGTCTTGCCCTCCCAGTCGTCCGGCTCGCTGATACCCGAATCGGAGAGCGAGATGAACGACTGCTGGCCGCGCTGACCGAACAGCGCTATCGCGACGATTGGCAGTCCCGGGTCGGATTTGAGTTTCAGGGTGTATCCGGCGTCCGCGGATACGAAGTGCGCCTCGCCTCCCATGAGCAGATTCATCGAATCTCCGATGGAGTGCTGAATATCAACTTCCAGACCCTGTTCCGCGAAGTAGCCCATCTCCTGGGCTGCGTACACCGCCACCAGCGGCAGGTTGGCCTGGGCCTTGTAGCCCGCGACGAACCTCACACTCTTGACTTCAGGTTCGGGTTCGGAGCATCCAAATGCGAGAAGAGCCGACAGCAATACTATATGTGCTAAGGAGATGGTTATTACTCTTGTCATGTGCAGGCGCTTTCCTATCCGGGTTCATAAGATATCGGTTTACATCACATTGGAAGATTCGTGCCAGAACAGAACCTTCTTCTCAACTATAGACAGGGCGATTGTCAGGCCGATGCCCATGAGCGACAGCACGAAGATGGCGCTGAACAGAGTCGGCATATCCAGGTTGGCGTGCGCCACGACTATCACGCTGCCTAGCCCCCTGTTGGCGCTGAACCACTCTCCTATGACCGCGCCTATTATGGCGAGAGGGCTGGAGACTCGAAAGGCAGAGAACAGATACGGCATTGCGCCTGGTACCCTGAGCTTCAGGAATATCTCACGACGCGACGCGCGCACCGAGCGCAGGAAGTTCATCGCCCCCCTGTCCACCGACCTGAATCCGGTCACAGCATTGACGAGGACAGGGAAGAACGTAATCAGGGCGACTATGAGTACCTTTGGCGCCGGTCCAAAGCCAAACCAGATTACGAACAGCGGAGCAATCGCAACGACCGGGGTAACCTTTACCAGGATTGCCAGCGGCAGAAGGCTGCGCTCGATGAAGCGGGACTGGGTCATCAGCGTCGCGCCCACGAGCGCGACCAGGGTTCCCAGCGCAAATCCCACCAGCGCCTCCGCAAGCGTGACCATGCCCTCCCCTGCAAAGAACAGCAAGTCCCCCGTTAGCCTGTCCAGCACCTTGGATGGGGCCGGAACGATGTAGGTAGGTACGCTTGCCAGTCGCGTCCATACTTCCCAAACCGCTCCCGCTATGCCCAACGCGATAACTGGAGGCAGCAAATAGCTCAGTCCGACGCCTGGAATATGCAGCCGCATCCAGTTGATGGATAGTCTGCGCCTCGGTTGCCCGACGACCTCAATTCGGTTATCGAGCGACGGCTTGTTCATTTTGGTTCCCCTGCCAGAGAAGGTCGTGCAGCCATTCCGAATATCTCCGAAACGCGGGACCGCGTTCCATACTGCGAGTGCGCGGCCTTGGAAGATTGATTTCGACCATCTCCACTATACGTCCTGGCCTTCTCGACATCACAGCCACCCTGTCGGAGAGCGTGACGGCCTCTGAAATGCTGTGAGTGACGAATACAACACTCTTCTTATCGGTGTTCCATATTCTCAGCAACTCATAGCCCATAACGGCCCGGGTTATTTCGTCCAGGGCCCCAAATGGTTCGTCCATCAGGAGCAAGGAGGCTCCGGAGGCCAACGCCCGCGCAAGAGCCACGCGCTGCAGCATTCCACCGGACACCTGAGAGGGGTAGTATTCGGCGTATCCGTCCAGTCCGACCAGATGGAGCAGTTCCGATACAGACCGCACATTCTCAGGATTGTTCTTGAGATTAACTTCGAGCGGCAGACTGATATTGTCTGCGACCGTGCGCCAGGGAAGTAGGGACGGCTCCTGGAATACGAACCCTATCGCCTTGTTTGACTGCGCCTCGGCGGGTGTCAGGCGGTCGATTTGGATTTCTCCTGAGGTTGGTTCGATTAGCCCTCCGACGAGTCTCAACAGCGTTGACTTGCCACATCCACTCGGCCCGATTAGACACAGAAACTCTCCGTGCGCTATCTCGAGGTTGATGTCTTGAAGTACGTAGCTACCGTTGGCTTCGTCGTCGAAGCGCTTGCACACGTCGCTCAATCTGACATGGTGGGTATTGGGGATGCAGTTCAAAGTTCCGTCTCAGTCCGGGGCCACGGAAACGGGTTGCTGTGGAATTTCTGAATCACAATATAGTATAAACTGAGGGTAAAATTTGCAACCGAAAATCCGCTTCCTCAAAGCTATCGTCCACTAATGCTGAAAAGAGTTTCATAAATTGGAGTTAACTATGTATCTGGTGAGAAGAGTCTTCAATACCAAGCCCGGCGAAGCCCGCAGGGTCGCCACTATGATCCACAAGCAGGCGCAGATGTATCACGATGCCGGACACCGGGGCGAGTTCAAGGTCTATTTCAACGGCGGCACAATGCCGGGCGAGACCAACGTGGTGGTGCTGGAGTGGACGGAGGAAGCGATTATGTCGCCGATGCGGGAAGGCAACAATATCCCGCAAGAGGTGCTGATGGCCGGGCGAGCGGCCCTCGAGTTCGTGGAGAGCAACCGGATAGAGTTCATGGAGCTACTAACGCCCGACAAGATGATGGACTTGTAGCCGAACACTACTTCACTGACACACGACTAAGCGACTTCAGCCACCTGTCGGCGGCGCGGGGCGAACGGAAGCGCAGCACCTCCAGGTGGGTGTATTCGGGCTGAGAGAATGCTATAGGCAGGGACTTCCTGCGGCTCCAGTGAGTCCTGAACGCCCATACGAACAGGGAGTCCTTGGCGAACAGGACTCCCTTCAGGTCCTCCCTGTTTCCATTCCACAGTTCCGTTTGCCTGAAGTACCTGCTCATCGTTCTGCGAAACAGTCTTGAGAACGTTACGTAGAACGGATAGTCAAGCCACACTATCGTCGTCGCTCTCGCCCAGACTACATCCCGCGCAACGGAGTAGTTCCCATCCACAACCCAGACATGCCCCGTGAGAGCGTTGGACACCTTCTGTCTGAATATTTCGTCAGGCGTCTCAGTCCAGTTGGGGCCATGCCGATAGGCATCCAACTCGACGTGGGAGACATCCAGAACGCGAGCGAGTTCGCCCGCGAGCGTCGTCTTGCCCGCGCCCGATGTGCCTACAACGACCACCCGTTTCAGGGTCTCGATTCCTGAGACACCTTCCATGCCCATTCTCGCGCTCATGTACATTCAACCCTATGAAATCATAATACAGTATCGAAAAGGCCCTGGCCCTTGACAAGCCTCTCTGCCATGTGGGAATATACGTTCGTATAGAACATATGAACATACAGAGGCTTGACCATGCTCATCAAACACACTCCCGACGCATATGAAAAACTCCGCATACTCGGCGGAATGGCCACCGACGACATCCTCACCCAGCCCGAGACCCGCGCCGGACGCGGAGGGCCGTACCCCGCCCCCAACAAGAACCCCACTCACGGCGTCTATCGCGCCTCCATGCCCAACGGCAAGTACATCAACCTCATGCGCGTCATATTCACCGACTTCTGCAAGATGGACTGCCACTACTGCCCCAATAGCCACTGGGTGCCGCGAAAGCGCTACGCCTTCAAGGTTGACGAACTCGCCCGCACATTCGCCGAACTCGTGAGGCGCCAGACAGTCAGCGGACTCTTCCTCAGCTCCGGCATAGCGGGCGACGGCTCCAAGACCACCGAGAAGTTGGTGAAGGTAGTGGATGCCGTTCGCAACAAGTACGGCTTCAAGGGATACATCCACATGAAGGTGATGCCTGGCGCCGAATACGAGTACGTCGAGGCCGCCTACCGGCTTGGCACCAGGCTGTCCGTCAACATGGAGACTCCCACGGTCGAGCACATGCAGAAGCTCAGCAAGATGAAAGACCTCAAGCGCGACATCCTCGATCCGATGGAGTGGGTCCACAATCTCACTGAAGGTCACACAAATGGCGCTGTCGGACAGGCGACCCAGCTTGTCGTCGGCGCGGCTGACGAGTCCGACCGCGACATCTTCGGGCGCATGGACCAGCTATACACCGACTGGAAGCTGAAGCGCATCTACTACGCCCCGTTCCGACCTGTGCGCTACACGCCTCTCGAGGAGCACCCACCCACGCCCATGGCCCGGAGCCACAGGCTTTACCAGGTGGACTGGCTAAAGCGCGTCTATCGCTTCTCCAACGACGAACTCGACCTCGCCTTCACGGACAATGGATTCCTGCCCCTCGACCAGGACCCCAAAACCTCCATCGCGGTCGAAAACCTGGACGCCTTCCCTATGGATGTGAACCACGCGAAAAAAGACCAACTGCTGCGTATTCCGGGAGTCGGTCCCAAGTCCGCCGAGCGCATCGTCCGAAACCGTAGCAGGCACAGCATAGACACATGGCGTGACCTCACCGCGATGGGTGTGGTGCGAAAGAGGGCGTGGCCCTTCCTCGCCTTCCCCGGACACCGCCCGCCTCGCGCCAAGCAGCTCAAGCTGGACCTGTTCGGCGAGGACGCGAGAGAGAAGCGCAGGACGCAGGCTGTTGAAAGCGTGCCTCAACCCGCAGCCCCATGCGGCGAGCGGATGTCATGCACAGGCTGCCCCATGCTCGGTATGCCCGGTCACCCGTCCGCCGACAGCCTGAGCGCCCTCCCCTTGGCGAGTTAGCTCCCACAATCCCCTCTACCCTGACGGACTACTGACAGGGGTATGCAAAAGTCCCTTCCCCCTTGATGGGGGAAGGCTAGGATGGGGGTGATTCCCTCAGATTTCCCTGATGTCCGCCGTCCAGGTGATTTCAATGGCGTCCTTCACGCTCTCGTGTGCCGGACAGCCCTGTGGATGTACCATGAGCGCTCGATCCGCAGCCTCTCGCTTGTCCGCCGGGACCGGAAACTCGTAGTGTACGTTGATGCTCGTGATCCTGATCGTTCGTCCGATGCCCTCGATTCGACCCTCCACCTCGGCGTTGTAGTCTTCGGGAGCGATCTCGATTCCGCGCGCATCCAGCGCGCGCCGCAGAGTGCCGTACATTCAACCACCGACTGCCGACACTATGTGGTCGAGAGTGGATGCTATCGGAGGGGCGTCCTCAGGCACCCCATAGTACTCCTTCAGATTCCCCTGGACCGCGTACACTACGGGCGCCGGCACTTCGCCCATGTACGAGTGTCGCAGTCCCCGGTTCATCTCCAGCTTATTGCGTGATACGTATAGAAAGTCGTCAGCCATTGCTTAGGCTCCTGTCTCGTGCTTGTTGGTTTCGACATTATACGCCAAACAAGGCCCAATTCACCGACAGGCAGGACGTCAACCTCAACGCCTTCCGATCATCCCGTCCGGACGAAAGCCACCCACGCCGTAAATGACTGACAACTAAAAACTAAGAACTGACAACTTATTGTACAATCTCCACCCAGATGTACCCGTACACTGAACATCCCTTTAGGACGAGACCGAATTGATAAACATCTACAATACCCTGAAACCCTACATCATCGTGTTTACCGCCAGCGCATGTACGCTCATAATAGAGATCGTCGCGGGCAGGATACTCGCCCCGACGATAGGCGTCTCACTGTACACCTGGACGAGCATCATCGGCATTGTGCTCGCCGGAATCAGCCTCGGCAACTATCTGGGAGGGCGCATAGCGGACAGATACCCCCACCCTAAGACCCTCGGCATCATACTGCTCGCGAGCGGAGTCTCCAGTATCGCCATCCTGCCCATTGACACCTTCGCCTCCGACGCCTTCCTCGGACTCCCCATCATCCCTCGTATAGTCCTGCTCACCACAACGCTTTTCATCGTACCCGCCGTCATACTCGGAATGGTCTCCCCCGTCGTCATCAAGCTGCGCCTCTCCGACCTGAACCAGACCGGTAACATCGTAGGTAAGATATACGCCATCTCCACGGCCGGCAGCATCCTGGGAACATTCCTGACCGGCTTCGTCCTCGTTCAGCTTCTCGGCACCCGCCTCGTCATCCTCATCGTGTCGCTCATCCTCGTCGCCATGGCCGTCATATTCGGAAACCTCACTCGTGCTTGGAAGATCAACGCGGCGCTCGGCATCCTGGCCTTGGTCGTACTCGCCGCCGGCGTATGGACTGACAGCCTGGACAACGACTGCGTGCGCGAGAGCAATTACTACTGCATTAAGGTAAGGGCGCGCGACATAGGCGACCGCGAGGTGCGGATACTCTACCTTGACGCGCTGCTTCACAGCTACGTGGACATCAAAGACCCGCTGTTCCTGCACTATTCATACGAAAAGGTCTTCGGTGACGTCGCTTCCGAGGTCGCTCACAGGAATCCCAACATGGACTCTCTGTTCATCGGCGGAGGAGGATATACCATGCCGAGATTTCTGGAGGTCATGTTCCCCAGCGTGAGTGTCGAGGTGGTCGAGATAGACCCCGAAGTTACGGAGGTCGCGACCGAATACCTCGCGCTTCCGCTGAATACAAGCATCATCACCTACACCGAGGACGCGCGTACCAAGCTCCAGGAGTTACCCAAGGGCAAGTACGAGTTCATCGTCGGCGACGCCTTCAACGACGTGTCGGTGCCGTACCATCTGACGACTCTCGAATTCAACGAAATGGTGTACGGGCTTCTGGCCGAGGACGGCGTTTACGCGATCAATATAGTGGACAAGATGCACAGCGGCCGATTCCTGCGCTCTGTGGTCGCAACCCTTCAGCAGACATTTCCGTATGTATATGTGATGCGGGACAATACATCATGGGAAAGCGACGACCGCTACACCTTCGTCGTGACCGCCTCACGACGGCCAATCGAGGTACAAGAACTCGCTTCAGCCAATCGCGATCTGGACAGGGGGGCCATTGTAACCCACTTCATGCCGGACGCGGAGTTCGCCCGCTGGCTGGACGGCGGTCGCTTCTCTATTCTCACCGACGACTTCGTTCCCGTGGACGGGATGCTCGCGCCGCTATACCTCGAAAGTCGGTAGAAGCCTCACGCGCCAAGTACAACGTTGTCTATCAGCCTGACCCTGCCGATTCGCACCGCCATCGAAATGAGGGAGGGACGGTCCAAGGACTTCAACTCCACCAACGTCACAGCGTCCGCGATCGACACGTATTCCACCGTCGCGGACGGCTCGGATTCCAGCAGCGCCAGCATTTCACGGCGCATCGCATCTCCGTCCCGAACTCCTTCCGAGTAAAGCGATTCGGCTAATCTCAGGGATCGATAGAGAGACAGTGCAGCCTCGTGGTCTCCATCTGATAAATACGCATTGCGACTCGACATGGCCAGGCCGTCCGGGTCGCGCACAGTGGGCAGCACGATGACCTCCGCGCCGAGATCGAGGTCGGCATTGAGCCGCTTTATGACCAGGCACTGCTGAGCGTCCTTCTGCCCGAAGTACACGTTGTCTGGCCTGACGATGGTCAGCAGTTTGCACACCACTGTCGCCACACCCTGAAAGTGGCCTGGGCGATGCTCTCCCTCCAGCCGCCGCGCTATGTCCCCGACATCAATCGTCGTATCGAACCCCTCCTGGTACATCTCGGAGACGTCCGGTGCGAAGACCAGGTCCACGCCCTCAGCCTCCAGCTTGGCCAGGTCCCCCTCCATGTCTCGCGGATAGGTGGAAAGGTCTTCCGATGGCCCAAACTGCGTCGGGTTAACGAATATGCTCGCGACCGCAGTCGCGTTATCCTCTCGGCACCGCCGTACTAGGGACAGGTGTCCCTCGTGCAGATAGCCCATAGTGGGCACCAGCCCAAGCGACCGCGGATACTCACGCTGGACAAGGCGGAAGTCGGCGACGGTCTGAATGACTTTCATATTCCCGATGGATTATGCGGCATATCTTAGAATGTCAAGAGTCGCTTTGTCTCTAAATTCGTTCATGGTCGGGTACTGCCTATCAGCGTTGCTGGTGAGATAGAGTCTTTCCCTTCTTCCCAATTCTTCCATATCTTCGTGAACGACGAGACTTATGAACGACGGAAGTTGCGCTTTCTGGATTTCCAGCAGGGCAATTGCTACGTTCTTCGCTTTGTCGTTGCCTCGCACACCAAAAAGATAGAAGTTACGATTGTTGTACTTCAGAGACCAATCCACACTGATGATAGGGATTTCCTGTATAGGTGTTTGATCTGCTATTGGCGAAAATCGAGTCAGTTCGGTTGTAACGTACTCTTCCAGATCATCATAAAATGCGCTTCGAATGATTTCCCTACTCCAATAGCGTACATTGCACACCTTCTGAACACAGCCTGCAAACTGCAAAATACTCTCATACAGCATACTCATGAGGGTATCCATATATAGATTGCCAGCATCGTTGTTGACGCCGTTATTGATAAGAATACTGTCGAATATCCGCTGTCGCGCGTCGGTATTTACATCGTAAGTATAGGAGAGACGCATCAGTGTCATCCCAAAATCGCAAATTCGGATATAGCCATCTCCCATAGGACTATCCTGAAGATAAATGTCCACCATATCCCCATCTTCATGGAGTATGGGAATAATCAACTGGTACTTCCCGCTATGACGTTCGTAATAATCGAAGCCCTTAGCTCGGGACTGCTCCAGCGAGACTATGATGCTAGCTATATCCATCGAAGAGTTTCCCTTGTTGTAGATTAGGAAAGTAGTCTTCGAAATTTACTACACGGGTGTCATTGAAGAAAACAACCAATCCCTGCTCAAACGTGCTGTATCGATCAGTAACCTCTCTGTCCCTCTCTTGGGGGTGGGCGTTCCCAGACTCTAATTCGGAAGCAGTCGTGCGGTGGATGTGTGGTTTGGCGTAATGTCCATCCGTGTCTCTGCTGGTTTCTCCATGCGGTCCATTGTAACGGGTGAGTGTAACAGTTCCTAATGTCGGGTCATTGGTTGGATAGCGTAATCCGATAGAGAAATTCTCCATGAATTCTGTACTCCGTCGAATGAATACTGTAAATATTGTACTGCTACCCTCGGTGGACACTAAATCTAGGTCCCAACGCAAGTGGCGACCGTCCTCTCGATAACCCCTTGCGGGTTCCCTCTTTGTAATCTCCTTAGAGCAACCTATCAATTCCTGAATCTGCTGATTGGTCAGCATCGTGTTTCCTTAGGATTTACCGAGATTGATTTTCGGAGGGGTCGCCGACATACAAAAATCCCAACGACCCCAACCACTCTACCTACCCTGAATCGCCGACACCACCGACTGCGGATTCATCGGCAATTCCGTCATTCTAACGCCCGCGGCGTCATGGATCGCGTTGGCGAGCGCGGCCAGTGGTGGAGCAATGTTCGCCTCCCCCACTCCGCGTACCCCGAACGGGTGGCCCGGATTGTTCACCTCGACGATCACCGCGTCAATCATCGGCAGGTCCAGGCTCGTGGGCATACGGTAGTCGAGCAGGCTGGTATTCTGCATACCGCCGTCTTCGCCCATGAAGTATTCCTCGTTCAGCGCCCAGCCAATGCCCTGTGCCGCGCCGCCCTGTATCTGGCCCTCCACGTAGGACGGGTGAATCGCGAAACCGGCGTCCTGGAACGCAGTGTAGCGCAGGATGTCCACCTTGCCCGTGTCCGGGTCCAGTTCGATGTCCACGATGTTGGCAGCGTATGAACCGCCCGAACCACCAGGATTCAGGTTTGCGCGACCGACGACCGGCCCACCCGTCTCCGGCAGCCTTGCCGCTATCTCTTCGAATGTGAGCCGCAGTTCGGAGTCCGACTTGTGCTGCAGTACGCCATCCACGTACTCCACGTTCTCCGGGTCGGTGTCCCAGATGAGCGACGCTCGGACAATCAACTGCTGCATCACGTCCATCGCGGCCTCGTGCGCCGCCCAGCCCGACTTGAACGCGACTCCGCTGCCGCCCGTGACCGACGTGTAACCTATCGTGTCGGTGTCGCCGACCATGGGATTAACGTTCTCGACCGGAATGCCGAGCACTTCCGCGAACTGCTGCGCGATGGCGGTGCGTGACCCTCCGATGTCCACCGAGCCTTCCACCAGACTCACGTTGCCGTTGTCCAACACGTTCGCTACCACGCAGGCCATGCCCGTGTTGTTGCGGCAGAAACCCATGCTCCAGCCGCGCCCCCTGAGCTTGCCCTCCACCTGTTCCATCGGAGCCGAGAAGTGGGGATGCTCCCTTACAGCGTGCATGACCTCCTCAGCACCGATGCGACCGTTCATCACGCCGTCCGCGCGACGGTCGCCTTGCCGCGCCACGTTCAGCAGCCTGAACTCCACAGAGTCTATGTTCAGCGCCTCAGCAATCTCGTCCACGAGCGATTCGGTGCAGTACATTACGATTGGCGCGCCCGGAGCGCGGTAGGCCTGCGTCCTGGGCTTGTTCGACACCACGTCGTAGCCATCTATCCGCACGTTCTCGATGAGGTACGGCGAGAAGACCGCCGACGCCGCGCCCGCGAGCGGAGCCCCGGGGAACGCACCCGCTTCCAGCGCCATCCAGCAGTGCGCCGCCGTTATCTTTCCCTCGTTCGTTACACCCATCTTGATCCTCACCAAGCTGCCCGACGTGGGGCCGGTCGCCTCGAGAACCTCGGTGCGGTCCATGACCATCTTCACCGCGTGTCCGCTCTTCCTGGACAGGATGGCGGCCGTCGGCTCCAGGTACGGAGGAATCTTGCCCCCGAAGCCGCCACCGATTTCCAGAGGCACCACCTTCACCTGCGACACAGGCACACCCAGTATGCGCGCGGTATTGTCCCGCACTCCGAAGTGCCCCTGGCTGGAGCACCATACGGTCAGACGACCGTCCGGCGACCACCACGCCGTGGCGTTCTGAGGCTCGATGTAGCCCTGGTGGACAGTCTTGGTGCGGTACTCGCGCTCGAATATGCGGTCCGCCTCCGCGAATCCCGCGTCCAGGTCGCCGAACACGTACTCTTCCTGCGCCGCGACATTCACGCCTCCGGGCAGGTCCGGGTTGTTCGTCCATGTGTCGTGGATAGCCACCGCGTCCTCGGCCATCGAGTCTTCGATATTGGTGTACGCCGGCAGTACCTCGTACTCTACCTCGATGAGCGACAGTATCTCCTCGGCGGCGTGCGCGCTTGTCGCCGCGACTGCGGCGATGGCGTGGCCCTTGTACATCGCCTTGTCGCGGACGAGCACGTTGTCCCGTGGCATCTGCCCTAGGACCGCAATCGGGCCAACTGGCTCGCTCGGCGCGAAGTCCGCCGACGTCACCACCCCGCGACACTCCGGGTGCGCTTCCGCCTTCGACGTGTCCAGTCGTGTAATCCGCGCGTGCGCGTGCGGGGAGCGCAGCACCTTGCCGTACAACATCCCCGGCAGGTTCATGTCCGCTCCGTACACCGCGCGCCCGGTAACCTTGTCCGCGCCGTCATGCCTGATTGGTCTCGTGCCTACAACCTTATACTCGCGTGTGGCCGTCGTCATACTCTCTTCACCTCTTTGGATAGTGGTATAGCTGCTTGGATATGGTTGAGGTCATATTAACACACGCTGCTGTTACCAGAGCGGATTAGCGCTTGGGATGATACGGCCTTTGCAAAGTTACCCTGGGACGACTTACTCTCATTCCCGAGAAAGCGGCGAGCGCTTCGGGGTTCGCCGCTGGGCAATCCATAAGGACACCGTTGACGACACCGCGACGACATTGACTTTGAAGAGGCCCCGGTCACGCTCGCAGCGGCGCGCTGACGTGGTGCAGGTATTGCAATATCTCGCGCTGCGAGCGCACTACCCCCGTCTCGTAGTATGAGATGGAATGCTTCTGGCAGAAGGGCATCACGATTCGCTGCGCGTCTTTCAACCGGTTCCGAGGCATACTTGGGAACAGGTGATGTTCGATCTGGTAGTTCAGCCCGCCGTACAAGAGGTCATTGAGGGGACTCGATTTCACATTCCTGGATGTAAGGACCTGTTTCCTCAAAAAGTCCAGCTTTGTATTCCCGTCCAGTGTCAGCATTCCCTTGTGGTTGGGGGCAAAGGTTGAGCCGATGTACAGCCCTATTAGCATCTGATTGACCGCGATGAATAGTAACCCTTGCCAGAATGGCAGGGACAAGAAGACCAGACCGGCATAGGCGCCGATGTGACCGATCATCATCATCGGCTCGGCGACTGGGAACATCAGCCTGTTTCCGAACATATAACGGATACCCGAAATTTTGAGCACCAGTCCCTCGAAACAGACCAGTGGGTAGAAAAGAAATGCCTGATAGGTGACGATGAATCGGGGGATGCCTTTCATGCCGCGGGCCTGTTCTTCCGAGAACGCAATCAGTGGCAGATCTACATCGGGGTCCAGGTCCAGGTCGTTCGGATTACTGTGGTGCTCGTTATGCTTTTCCACCCACCAGGTGCGGTTGATGCCAACCAGGAAACTGACGAGTAGGCCCACGCGGTCGTTGTTTTGGCTTGATCGGAACACCTGTTTGTGCCCCAAATCATGTCCCAAAAAGCATAGCTGCGTGATGATGAACGCAAGAAAAGCCGCGTTCACCACCTGTATCCAAACGCTGTCCACAGTTGTCAGGACGGCGACACTCAGAGCCAGCAGGCTCATGGTTACAGTCATCTTTACAGCATAATGGCCTGGATTCTTATCCAGGAGCCCGGCACTTTTGACAAGGCGCTTCAGTTGCGCGTATTCGTTCGGTTCCGACCTCTGTGAATTATTATAGGAGGAGGTCTCTGTTGGCTCGTCGGTCAATCCATTGGTAGTCTTAGTCATGAATTCTATGCCTTTCGCCGTATGTTCAATTCAGAGGGGACGCGCATTACTCGCGTCCCTTCTTTACACAGGGTCCTAGTATCTGCCTGCGGCAGACGACATTCTCGGTCGCCTGAAGCAATCGTTACAGTAAACCGGGCAGTCGCCTCTGGGTCTGAAAGGCACGGTCGCGTCCTTGCCGCAGTCGGTGCAGACGACCGGGTGCATTTCCCGAGGACCCCGGTCATAACCGCCGCTGCCGCGCTGGGCACGCTTTGCTTGTCGGCAGGCCGGGCAGCGCTTTGTGTTCGTTCTCGTAACCCCTTTCGGCGTGGTATGCCTGATCATCAGCGCTGAAAGTAAACGATTGGCCGCACTCTACGCAGGAGAGGGTTCTGTCTTAGTAACTCAATAATGTCCTCCGTTTCGTTATGCAGTTGAAAAACAGACGGCCGCCAACGCAAAAGACGCAATGAGCCAAGGGAGGTCCGGAGGGAAATTGACGAGAAACCGAAGGGTAAGTCAAGGAGCGACCGGGGGAACTCGAAGAGCCGCCAACACGGTGCAGTGTATCATATGATCCGGATAAGCGTCGAATTGAGCAGGTCAGCCGCGTCAATGTACTCTTCCTCGAACAACAGAGTGGTGTAAAAGGCGAAACTAAATTGGACATTGTGCCAGACTCCCCCAGCCTAGGATTGGAGATAGACGAATCTAGCTGCAACCTGAACTTCGGCAATGTCTAGGGACGACGACCGACAGCGTGATAAGATAACGACGCTCTGAAATAAGGAGAGAGACCTTCCGTATGCCTATCACCAGAAACATAGTGGATCAGTCAAAATTCAACCCTGATCCCGTTCTCCCGTATGAACTCCGCATCATGGACTTCGAGGCTGCGATGCAGGATGTGTACGACTTCTTCTACGATGTCAATTCGCACCTGGCCGAAAAGGGATTGGAGCGCCTCGACGATATGCTGCGACCAGCTATAATGTCCGGCGTTCTGTCGGACATGGTGACTGCCAGCCTTGCCAAGCATTCACGCACACTCACGGAGAATACCTACTTCAATGGACACCCAGACCTTGTTGTGCAGGGCGTCTATTCTGATAATGCGGTCAGAGCGGGAGACCAAGGTGTGGAAATCAAGACGACCAGGAAGAAGGGCGGGGCAGTTGATACACATGGAGCGCGTGACCAGTGGATGTGTGTATTCGTGTACAGGGTTGATAACCAGACAGAACCGGCTTTAGACAGACTGCCCATGTCATTCACGGAAGTTTACCTCAGCCTGGTTACGGTAGATGACTTCAGAAGAAACGCGCGTGGAGAACTCGGCACGCGAACGGCCACCCTAGACAGATACGGCATACGAAAACTCCGCGAGAACTGGCTGTATTTGGAATGAACCCGTATATCTATACTTCAAGCTCTGCGAGAGGTTGAATCGCTTCGACACCCATATCGAAGTAGTGCGGGTCCAACTCGATTCCCATCGACTCATAGCCAACTGCTTCGGCGGCGGCGAGTGTAGAACCCGAACCGGCGAATGGGTCAACGACAATTCCCTCACCCAGAGGAAGTACGCCCCTGACGACCTGACGCAGAAATGCCTGCGGCTTCAGGCTGGGGTGTGGAGCGATTGACTTCTCTATCTTGCGAGTGGGAGCGGACTGGATAACATCTCCAAATGGCGACGCTGCGGATGGCCTTCGGAATCCGCCCGTCTTCCATTTTCTGAGATTGTCCTGGACCCTGCCTTCTATCGGTTTGCGGAACAGTACCCAAGGCTCCCACATGGACCTTGGCATTACGCTCACGTCAGCGAATTCCTTGTGGGCCGCTTTGGGACGGTCGCCGCCCCTCATGGTGGTGACCAGCCTTATGATGTCCCCCCTTCTTTCGAGCCCTGCGTCTGCCAAAGCGCCTGTCACGATGTAAGACAGTAACGGATTAGACGCGACGACGACATTGGCGCCAGGCACCAGTTTGGGCATGAGCAAGCGACCCCAAATGAAGAAGAAGTCCCACAGGCGCGCCTTCTGATCGGCGTTCAGCGTAGTGAAACGCGGAAGCGGGGAGCGAGCGTGCCCGTCGAAGGAGGGTGGTATTCTCCAGACTCCCCCCTTGCCACTGCGGAGTTTCGCCTGTTCTTTCGGAGTATATTCCTGTAGGCCGTAGGGCGGATCTGTCACAATCGCATGAATACTGTTGTCTTGTCGCGCATCCAGCCAGTTGAACGAATTGGCATGGAAAAGCGTAGCCTTGCCAAACCTAAAAGGGCTCTTCCATTCCGAATCGCCGACCATCGGGTGTTGCAAGCCACCACTGTACTCTTCTCGCAGCCTGTAGATGCCGCGACCTTCCTTGATGAATACATCGGGACTGTTCAGACGCAGGTACGACCTCACTGAGGACTCGGGGGTCGGGCCGTTGATCCTCTCGACTCTATCCGCGATCTGCTTAGCGGACAGCCCGTTCGATGTGAACTTCATCGCCTGAAAAATGGCGTCACGGACCTGGCCGGGCGCGTTTCTTTCCGTTTTCTGTATCATGCCAGTATAATAAGACGTCTGGACGTCTTAGTCAATTGCTTTGATGGCTGTATTTCGCCGATAGTGAAAATCCGGCACAAGCCCCCTCGATTTACCGCGTGCGCCAGACTATACTTGCGAAGCCCAAATAGAAAAATTCCCGGAGACTCACCCAATGAAGATAACCGACCTCAAACTGCGCGAACTAAACGGCGTGATGGAGCACCCCGATCCCTTCTGGGAGGAGCGCCTCGTCAGGCCGCAGGACATATACCCGGAGTATCGGAAAGAGGGCGCGGACTACTCCACGAGCCTCGGTGACGGACGCTACGCCATCCGCGCCGTGTTCCTCGAGATACACACCAGCGACGGCGTGATTGGGTTGTCCGGGCCGTGCTCGCGCAGCGAGGCGTTCATCATAGACACTGCGCTGAGACCGCTGCTCGTGGGCAAGGACCCGCTGGCCATCGAGCGACTGTGGGACGTCATGTATCGCTCGATGATCCACGGTCGCAAGGGCGAGACGATGATGGCGATCAGCGTCGTGGACTGCGGACTCTGGGACCTCAAGGGAAAGGCGCTGGACATGCCGGTGTACACCCTGCTTGGTGGACCCACCCGCACCCAGTTCCCCGCATACGCCAGTGCGCTGGGATTCTCCATAGACCCGGAGGACGCAGCCGACCGCGCTGCGTGGATCGCCGACCAGGGATACACTGCCACCAAGTGGTTCTTCAGGGACGGCCCCACCGACGGGCGAGACGGTGAGCGTCGAAACCTGGAACTAGCTGGCACGCTCAGGGAGGCCGTCGGAGACGACGTGGACATCATGCTCGACGCCTGGAGTTCCTGGAACGTCCCATACGCCATCAAGATGGCCAACCGGCTCGCCGAGTACAACATCCGCTGGCTGGAGGAGCCTGTCATGGCCGACAAGCTCGACAGCTACGCCGAGATCCGCCGCAACTCGCCCATAGACATCTCCGGCGGCGAGCACGAGTACACCCGCTGGGGATTCAGGCAGGTCGTCGAGAAGTACGCGATGGACGTGCTCCAGCCCGACATCTACTGGTGCGGCGGCATCAGTGAGACCGTGAAGATATGCGCCCTGGCCTCCGCGTTCGACCTTCCGGTCATACCTCACGGCCACAGTTCGCACGCAACGGCCCACGTCATAGCGTCCCAGCCTCCGACCACCACGCCCATCCAGGAATTCCTCATTAAGTGGAACGCTGTCCACCAGTTTTACCTGAAAGACCCGCTCGTGCCGGTCGGCGGGACGATCACGGTGCCCGACTCCCCCGGACTCGGAATCGAGCTAGACGAGTCCAAAGTGGAATCGGAGCGCGAACTGGACTTCCGTAACATGTAGCTTCAATTCCACACAACTACCGTCATGCCCGCGAAAGCAGGCATCCAGGGGATGGGGTGGGGCTATACATCGGTGTAAACCGGACACAGTAATGGGAATCGCCGACCACCCACCAGGCATCCCCCAAGCATCGACAGGGAGAAGCACAGTGGACGAATTCATGAGGGCGGCTCTCGATGAGGCGCGAGCCGGAATACAGGAAGGCGGCATTCCCATAGGCGCGGCGCTCGTGGACACTGACGGCAACCTCGTCGCGACGGGGCGCAATCGCAGGTTGCAGGACTCGGCCTGCATCATGCACGCCGAGATAAACTGTCTCTACAACGCCGGCAAGACCATACAGGACTTTCGCGGCATGACGATGTACTCCACGCTCATGCCCTGCAACATGTGCGCCGGAGCCGCCGTGCAGTTCGGAATAACCAAAGTGGTCGCCGCCGAGTCGGAGAATTTCGGGGAAGAAAACGGATACGACCTGATGGTTCGGCACGGCATAGAGGTCACAGACCTGGACCTCGACGCCGCCAAGCGACTGCTGGCAGGGTTCATCGAAGCCAACCCCCACCACTGGAACCGCGACATAGGGAGATAGGCAGGCACATCCTGATTCAGACAACTCATTCCCAATTTCGCTACACACTCATTTCCACATTCTGCTACAATAGGCGCATACTCACTGACAACCGACAACTAGAAGCTAACGACTGATAACTATAAACCCACATAAATAAATGAAAATTCAGAGGCCCTGGAAAAACTCTCTGAACTGGAAAATACAGGGAGATGCAGGCCGGATGCAGGTGTCAAGTCCTGCCAGACCTTGCCAGCAGCCTCCCTGCGGACTACCTGCACACCTACCAGCAAGCGTACTTAATATATAAATCCACGTAAATGATGAGGAAGAGAATTGAAGATAACCGACGTCAAGATAGAAGTCGTCCGACGCACACTGCCCGACACAGGACTCGACTCCGACCTGGGCCGCTTCTTCGGCGACGTCGAGCAGGGTGTGCTGCGCATCCAGACCGACGAGGGCATCGAGGGCAACTGCTTCGTCGGAGACTTCAGGGGCGGCGGACACGGGCAGTTCGGCCCCATCCTCAACGTCCTCAAGCCCGAGATACTCGGACGCGACCCGTTCGAGCGCGAGCGCCTATGGAACCTGCTACCCATCCTCAGCGGTCGACGCGGACTGAACATGAACGCCTGGGCGCCTGTGGACGTGGCCCTCTGGGACATAGCGGGCAAGGCCGCCGGCGTCCCAGTCTATAAGCTGCTGGGCGCAAGCCGCGACGAGACCGAGGTTTACGCCACCTACCCGCCGAGACACGAGACGGCACAGGGATACTTCGGAGAGGCGTTCCAGATTCGCTCCGCGGGTTTTCGCGCCTACAAGATACACCCGGGGGTAATGGACACCCCCGACGTCTTCGAGATGATGGCCGGAGTGAGGGACGCCGTCGGCGACGACATGGAGCTAATGCTCGATCCCAACAACGGCTACGACTTCAGAAAGGCCCTGGACGTCGGAAGCGCGGTGGACGACCTCGGCTTCTACTGGTACGAAGACCCCATTCCGTACCACGAATACGACAACATCGCTGAACTGAGCAGGCGACTCATCACCCCCATCTGTATGAGCGACAAGCCCGAAAACCAGTTCCAGACCGGCTATCACTACATCCGTCAGAATGCGGTCAGACTCGTGCGCGGCACCGCCCGCAAGCTCGGCATCACCGGCCTAAAGAAACTCTGCTCCATGGCCGAGGGATTCGGGATCAACTGCGAGATTGGCACGGCGGGCAACTCGCTGCTCAACATCGCCAACATTCACGTGATCTGCTCAGTGCGCAACTGCGCCTACTACGAGTACTGGATGCCGACCGAGGCCCACCAGTTCGGCCTCGTCCAGGACATAGAGCTTAACGAGCGCGGCGTACTTGAAGCGCCCACCGGCCCCGGCCTCGGGGTCGAGATCGACTGGGACTGGATTAGCTCCCACCGCGTCGCTACCCTGGACTAACAACTAAGAGACGATTGCAATAGTCCCTTCCCCCTCGACGGGGAAGGTTAGGATGGGGGTGATCAGGTTCGGCACTCCCATTGCTTGCCAATAGACGGCCAAGTATCGAGACTTATGCGATTTTCTCCAACTAAAGACAAAGAACTGAGAACTGAACACCGAGAACTGAAGACTTCGAAGCCCTTCTACGGCTGGTGGATGGTCGGGGGCGCGGTCATATGCCTCTTCGCCTGGATGGGAGCGAGCCAGGCCGCCGCGGGCGTATTCCTCAAGCCCGTCGTCGAAGACCTGGGCTGGCAGGTGTGGCAGTTCACGCTCGGCACTTCGCTGGCCGCCGTAGGAGGCGGACTTTCGGGCATATACGCCGGGGTCATCGTCGACAGACACGGGCCGCGCTTCCTCATCATGGCCGGGGCGCTGGTCACCGCAGCCTGCCTCTGGGGCCTGAGCAGACAGTCCCATCTCTGGATGTTCCTCGTCCTCTATGCCGTCTCCGGCATCTTCGGGTGGAACCTTTTCAGCTCCACCGTCGTCAATCCCACCATCACCAAGTGGTTCGTCAGGAAGCGAGGGTGGGCGTTGGCGCTGGGCTCGATTGGAGTGTCCCTGGCCAGCCTCATCGCGCCGGTCACTATGACGTTCATCGTGGACACCTGGGACTGGCGTGTCGGCTACGCCGCGATGGGAGCGTTCATCCTGATCGTCGTCGCGCCAGTGGGATTCATAATGCGCCGGACTCCTGAAGACTACGGCCTTCTCCCCGACGGAGACTCGGATGAGTCCGCCTATCAACCCAGCCAGTCCACGCGAACAGTCGAGCCATACTCGTTCACCCGCTGGGAGGCGGTCCAAACTGCAGGATTCTGGCTGCTTCTATTCGGATTCGCCTTTAACATGGCCGCCCTCATCTCCATACTGGTCCACGCCATACCGCTCCTCACCGAATCCGGCTTCTCCAGGACGATAGCCGCCTCCGCGCTCGCGGTAAACGGGCTGGGCAACCTCGCGTCGAAGGCAATATGGGGCTACGGACTCCAGCGAGTCCATCCCCGGCTGCTCGTGCTGGCCGCGTTCATGATCTCTGCCACGGGTGTCATCCTGATACTCGTCGCCACCGCCACCGGACTGTACCTCATCCTGTTCCCGGCGTTCTTCATGTACGGCTTCGGCTTCGGCGGCACCATCCCGCTGGGCGAGTTCACCTGGGCAAAATACTTCGGCAGACGGCACATCGGCGCAATCCGGGGCATCGGCAACCCCATCGCAATCCTCTTCTCCGGCCTCGGCCCCATACTGGTCGGCCTCTGGTTCGACATCGCGGGCACTTATCAGTACGCCTTCTTCGCCATCATCGCGTCATTCTTCGTTGGCGCCGCGCTCGTGGGGATGTCCAAGGAGCCGCGTCGTCCAGACGAGCAGGCCATGAGCGTCATGCGTGAATTGCAGGGTAAGTTGCGTGTGGGTCGTAAATTGACACGCGAGGAAATGAATGAGCGCTGAGTGTCAGCCGAATCTGGCGAGCGTCGGCGCGTCGGCTACCGTAGAGATTGCGTAAAAGACGATGGAGAGCAGGACCGCAAGCACATAGGGGCCGTACCTGGCAATCGGACCGCCAGCCAACTCGCGCAGCCCCGATATGAACAGTGCCCCAAAGGCGAACAGCGCGCCCGCGAGCATACCCGTGAATAGTCCGAACACACCGTGCGTGAACGCGAATCGAGGTATGTGGAACAAAGCATTGATCAGGCGCACGGGCGCCTCGCTCACGGGCAACACCCCAGCTTCAATTTCCACGAGGACCAGGCTCACTGGCAGAGTGCCGCCACTTATGATCGGAGAAAGTATCCCGAATCCGAATCCGATCACCAGCCACTTGATGATGTATCGCAGCGGCTCGTCCCACTGGCCGAACCAGTAAGCTATGAGTCCGCCAAGGACGGCGCACACTACGAACGCGCCGCCCGACAGGAGTAGAGTAGGCGCAAGCGCCATGTGTTCCGGAATGTCGGGATACTTCGTGCGGGACAGGAAGTTCACCAACAGAGAGGACGCTCCCAGCGCCCCACCGTAGGTCGCCAGGCAGATTACCAAGTATCCGTACCGCGCCAGCCTCCCTTCATCTGGCGGTGGAGGCCTCAGGCGGGGATAGGTTCTGAGTGAAACGTCCTGGTTTCGCATGGGAGTCTATCTGGTCTTCACTCTGTGTTCCGGGCAAAAGGCAGATTATCCAATAAAGCCCGGCGGGACATCGTCGATGGAGTCCTACAGAACAGTCTAGCAATGCCAATCCGTGCGCGTCTAACTGAGCGCCCGAAATCGAGCCGTGAAGCCAGTGATTACCCTTCTCAGTCCGCGGCCGTATTCGCCGTCGCGCTCCCCAGGCTAAGCTCCTCGGCCCGGTGACAGCTCGCGTAATGGCCCGGCGCGATCTCACGTAGTTGTGGAGTCTCGCTGCGACAGATGTCCGTCGCGTACTCGCAGCGCGGATTGAAGTAACACCCGCTGGGCGGATTCGCAGGGTTGGCGACCTCACCCTGGAGCACCACTCGGTCGCGGCGCACACGCGGGTCGGGCTCTGGCACCGACGAGAGCAGCGCCGCCGTGTAGGGATGCTTGGGCGAGTCGAACAACCCGTCCGTCGGCGCCATCTCCACCAGCTTGCCAACGTACATGACCGCGATGCGGTCGCTGATGTGCTTGACTACGCTCAGGTCGTGCGCGACGAATAGGTACGTCAGCCCCAGTTCGCTCTGGAGGTCCATCATGAGGTTGAGTACCTGGGCTTGTACGGACACGTCGAGCGCCGAAACCGGTTCGTCTGCGACTATGAGTCGCGGGTTGAGAGCGAGAGCCCTGGCTATGCCGATGCGCTGTCTCTGCCCACCACTGAAGGCGTGGGGGAACCTGCGCATGAACTCCGGCCTGAGACCCACCATGCTCAGAAGCTCGGCAACTCTGTCCTCACGCTCAGACTTGGCGACGCCGGTTATCACAAGCGGCTCGCCAACGATGTCCATCAGCGTCATGCGCGGATTCAGAGATGAGAACGGGTCCTGGAAGATCATCTGCATTTCCTGGCGCAGGTTTCTCAACTGCGTCCGTGGAGCGGCTGCGACATCCACGGTGCCACCTTCCTCCGACCTGAACAGTATCTCGCCACTTGTCGGGTCTATCGCCCTGAGGATGCACCTTGCGGTGGTGGTCTTGCCACATCCGCTCTCACCTACCAGGCCCAGGGTCTCACCCTCGTTTATGTGGAAGCTCACGTCATCCACGGCACGGATGTTGCCGACCTCGCGTCTAAGCAGTCCCTGCTTTATCGGGAAATACTTGCGGAGATTGTTGATCTCCAGCAGTCTCTCGCCCCCACCATTTTGGTCGTTCTGTGAATTATTCTCAGTCAAGACCTATGCTCCACCTGCAAAATTCGCCTACCCAGTTCCCGCCAATCCCGCGTATCCCACCGTCATTCCCGCGAAAGCGGGAATCTATTCATCCTGTAAATCCTGATTCTGACCTAAACCCCATGATGAAGGAAACAACTTACTTCATGGTTTTCGCTGATGGGTTGCAGCGTCGGCTCGTTCGCATCGCAAACGGTGGGCATGAATGCCGGACAGCGCGGGTTGAACGGACAGCCACTCGGCCTCGCGTATGGATGCGGCACCGATCCGGTTATCGAGGCCAGGCGGTCCTGCGATGCGTCGGACTGTATGCGCGGTATGGACTCCAGCAGGGCCCGGGTGTACGGATGCTGCGGATTGTGGAATATGTCGTCCACCGGTGCGCTCTCCACCACCTGCCCCAGGTACATCACCACCACGTAGTCCGCCATCTCCGCTATCACGCCCAGGTCGTGGGTTATGAGCATGATGGCCATGTCCTGTTCCTGCTGAAGGTTGATCATCAGGTCGAGGATCTGCGCCTGTGTCGTTACGTCCAGGGCGGTCGTTGGCTCGTCGGCGATCAGAATACGCGGACTGCACGACAGAGCCATCGCTATCATTGCCCTCTGGCGCAGACCGCCGCTCAACTGGAACGAATACTCGTCCATCCTGCGTTCCGGCAGAGGTATCCCGACTCGTCGAAGCATCTCTGCGCCCATCTCACGAGCCTCGTCTTTATCCACGTCCCTGTGGAGCATGATTGCTTCCATTAGCTGGTTGCCGACTGTATGCACGGGACTGAAAGAAGTCATCGGCTCCTGGAACACGTAGGCGATCTCGCCGCCCCTTATCGCCCGCATCTCCGAGCCGTCGGGGTCGAAGTCGGTAAGGTCGCGGAACTCCTCTGTTCCGCCGTTGCGGTCCCTGTACCGGAACATGATCTCGCCGCCTACTATCACCCCCGGCTTGTCCAGTATGCCGAGTATAGAGCGCGCGGTGACGCTTTTGCCGCAGCCACTCTCTCCCACGATGCCGAGCGTCTGGCTCGGGTACAGGTCGAAGCTCGCGCCGTCCACCGCGATGACCGTCCCCTCGTCCAGGGGAAAGTGGGTACTTAGATCTCGCACCGAAAGGAGTGGCTCGGTCTGTCCGTTGCTTTGCGTCATATCTCTATCCATAGGGGTCTGCAGCGTCTCTGAGTCCGTCACCGAGGAAGTTGAAAGCGAGCACCGCGATAATCACAGGCACCGCGGGTACCAAGAGCCACGGCGTGAGCGCCACGGCCTGAACTTGCTGCGCCGCCTGGAGCAATACACCCCAGCTTATCGCGGGTGGGCGCATCCCCAGTCCCAGGAAGCTAAGCGATGTCTCGGCAATTATTATAGCGGGGAAGGCCAGAGTAGTAGCCGCAATGATGTGGCTGAGGAACGACGGCACCATGTGCCTGAATATGATCCGCATCTGGCTGGCGCCCGCCAGTTCCGCCGCTGCCACGAAGTCCTCCTCACGTAGCGACAGGAAGCGTCCGCGCACAACCCTCGCGACCTCCGTCCAGCCGATGATCGCAATGATGATCGTGATGGCGAAATACACCTTCAGAATGGACCAGTCCCTCGGCACGCCGGCGGCGATTCCCATCCAGAGCGGAATTGTCGGAATCGAGCGAAGTATCTCGATTATGCGCTGGATTACTATGTCCACCCAGCCGCCGTAGTAACCGGAAATCCCTCCCAGCAGCACGCCCAGGAACAGCGTTATAGCGACGCTTACCAGCCCGATAGTCATAGAGATTCGTGTCGCGCTTAGTAACCTCGAGAACAGATCTCGCCCCTGGAGGTCCGTCCCCAGTATGAAAATAGTGTCTTCCGCCTTATACGGCGCATCAACGCCTATCAGGTGGCGGTCGGTCGTGATAAGCCCAAGGAACTTGTACTCGAATCCGCGCGCGAATAATCGGAGCGGAATCTTGGTATCGGGATCTACCTCATAGACCCTCTGGAATGTTATCGGGTCGCGCTTGCCGGAGACCGCGAGCACGTGAGGACTCGGCATCCAGCCGTCGAAGAGGTGTATGCGCTGGGGCGAGAGCAGTCCGCGCTGCGCCTCGGGTTGTGTAGGGTCGGACGTCGATAGAAAGTCCGCGCCCAGCGCGACGCAATAGAAGGCGATCAGCGTTATGCCCGCTATCATCGCCAGCTTGTGGCGGCGAAGACGCCACCACATCAACTGCCACTGCGAAGCGGCGTAGATTCGCTCCTCGCTGCGGCTGGCTTCCGCGGCCTGGGACAAAGCTCCTTCGAGAGCGCTTGTGTTCTCAGCCATTCTATGTGCTCTCCAGTCGGATGCGAGGGTCCACCCAAGCCAACAGGAGGTCCGAGATGAACGTGCCCACCACGGTCATTAGCCCGATCATCAGGATGATCGTCCCGGCCAGGAACATATCCTGCGCGATCAGCGCCTTCAGAAGAAGCGGGCCGACCGTTGGCAGGCTCATAACCACCGACACGATGATGCTGCCCGATACTATCAGCGGGAGCAGGTATCCGATAGTGCTGATGAGCGGGTTCATCGCCACGCGGAACGGGTACTTGAGTACCACCCTCCACTCGGACAGGCCCTTGGCACGCGCGGTCACCACATATGGCTTACGCAGTTCGTCCAAAAGATTGGCGCGCAACACCCTGATTAGCTGCGCCGTGCCCGCTATGGCCAAAATCAGGGATGGCATCCACAGATGGTTGAGCAGATCCAGCACCTTGGCCACGCTGTACGGCGCGTCAACCATCTCAGGGGAGAACAGTCCACCCACGTTTGCACCGAACCACACGAACCCCGCGTACAGTACCACGAGCGCGAGCAGGAAGTTGGGCACTCCCAGCCCAATGAACCCTATGAAAGTGAATGTGTAGTCTCCAATAGAGTACTGCTTCACCGCCGAATAAATCCCTATCGGAATGGCAAGAATCCAGGTAAATATGATTGAGGTGAAAGTCAGGGCGGCCGTCAGTAGCAGTCGGTCTCCGATGACCTCGCTGACCGGCCTCCTGTACTCCATCGCCACCCCGAAATTGCCTTTCAGAGCTTGCCGCATCCACTTATAATACTGCACCGGGAAGGGCTGCTCCAGTCCGTATTCGGCGCGAAGATTTATGGCCTCGTCCTCGGATACGAAGTCGCCCTGCGTCTCCAACTGCGCTATATAGGCGGTCACATAGTCGCCCGGGGGCAACTGGATTATCACGAACGTGATGAGAGAGATCGCCCACACAGTGATGAGAGCCAACACGAGGCGACGCGCGAGGAAAGATAACACTCTCTACAACCCCTGGATTCTGGGTACCTTGCATTAAGATTTGATAGAAATCGTGGGAGCGGGCCGGATGTCTGACCCGCTCCCGTCTGATCGCTCGGTGTTTATGTTACTGGATGCTCAGTTCCTGAGGCTGGCGGTTCGCATCGCTCTTCCAGTAGAAAGTGACCGGCCGGGAGATTCCCGGAGTCTTGCCGTCAGGGCTGTTGTAGTGCCTGGACGGTATGTTGCCGAGATCCGTCTTGGCGATTCGCACGCCCATCGAGGCAGGACCGGGGCCAACGATTCCGATGTTGTTCACGTTGTCCACTGCTAGCTGCCAGACCTCTTTGCATAGAGCCACGCGCTCATCTTTTGGAACGCTGAAGCCCCTGCGCCAGTTCTCCATTATCGTCTTCAGATATGGCTGAGGCTCCATGCCCTCTTCGCCATTGGTCTGGAACCACAGGCCGAGCAGCGTGCCGCCCGAACTGCCCTGCGAGAACGGGAATACGTGGCCGGGGAATGTGAACAGGTGCTCGCTGCCGTCGTTGTTCCACGCCGCGAGCTGGTGCTGGTTGGCCCGGTATATCTGGCCCGCCAAGCTGCGCTCCACTTCCTTCACGTCCAGCCCGACGCCAATGTCCGCCCACTGCTCCTTGATCGCTTCCATGATCTGCGTGTACTGCACGAACTGTCCGCCCAGCGTGGTTACCTCCAGCGTGAGCGCGCCCTGGCCGTCCTTCCTCATTCGGATGCCGTTGGCGTTCTTGTCCGTGTAACCCAGTCCATCCAGAAGCGAGTTAGCTTGGGCAGGGTCGTGCGTATGCCACTTCAGTTCGTACTCCTGGCCCGGGTAGCACTCGTTGGACGCCACGGGCGCCACGCTGCGAGGGGGCGCAATGCCCAGGAAGAAGGTCTCGCTTATCTGGTCTCGGTCCACTCCGAGTGACAGCGCGCGCCTGAAGTCGACATTGCGCAGTAGATCTCCTATCTCGGGGTCGTCCTCGAAGCTCTTATTGATCTTGACCTGCATGTCCGAACCGTAGTCGCCGGGGTCGAGGTAGAGCTTGTACTGGCCCTTCTCCTCGTTCTCCAGGAAGACCGGAACTTTCTGAATGTCCACGTGTCGGGCCTGCATGTCGTACTCACCCGCGACGGCGCGAAGGTTATGCACCTCTAGGTTTTCGAACACGGTCATGATCACCTTGTCTATGTACGGAAGCTGGTTGCCCTCCGTGTCCACCCAGATGCTGTAAGGATTGCGCTCCATGACCCACGTGGGTTCTGTGATAGGCTGCACTGTCTTCCACGGTGTTACTACCGGCAGATCGGGGTTCAGCGCCCAGTCGTTCTTCTGCTTGAACAGCGTGACCCAGTTGTCCAGCTCCTCAGCCTCAACTATCTTGTCCACCTCGTCCTGCCCGATGAACGCCGGGTGGAACTGCTCCATGTAGTGCGCGGGCGCGAACATTCCCCTGGCGTGAGGGCCCTGGTAGGCGTGTCCGCCCAGGTGCGTAGCTCCTGCCAGTACGTCTATGAACAGGTAGTACGGGTCCGGGAAGGTTATCTTGACCGTGTGGTCGTCAACCTTCTCAAGCGTTCCCGCCCCGCTCGGCGTCTGGAAGTAGGACGTCTTGACCGGAATCAACTCTTCGTTGTTGTGCATGTGTTCATACCAGAACACGAAGTCGTCCGCCGTGAACGGGTGTCCGTCCGACCACTTCATGCCCTTGCGCAGGAACAGTGTGAACGTCGTGCCGTCTGCGCTGACTTCCCAGCCCTTGGCAATGTTTGGCCTGGGAGTGCCGCCAGTATAGTCCCAGTACAGAACGTGGTCCGTGCCGGTGCAGCACCGGTAGCCGTTCCACTTGTCGGCAGGGCCGCTGAAGCCGCGCCGCCATACACCGCCGTACTGCCCTATCTCGTGAACGGGCTTGATCACCAGCGGATCTTCGCCGATTCGCTCGGCGACTGGAGGCAATGTACCGGCAGCGACGAGTTCTGCCAACTGAGGAGCTTCGTTGAAGCTGGCAGGCCACATACCTTCGTCATCTATTATTGTTGGGCCCTCTAACTCTCCAATGAGCGCTGCGCCCATCTGTGATTCTGCGGGGGCCGTTGCCGGCTGAGATACAGCGGCAGGCGCGGGGGCCGCGGGGGCGGCTGTCGGCTGAACAGCGGGAGCGGGAGCCGCCGGGGCTGCTGTTGGCTGTACCTGGGCCGCGGGTGCTTCTTCCTCGGAACTGCCGCAGGCCGCTAGAACAAGTACCGAGGCAACCAACACAAGGGGGAGCAATACCCCGATCTTCTTGAAACTCATCCGACAACCTCCTCCAGTCTTTCCATGACTTGGGTCTAATGAACGGAGTTTCGGGAAATACCATAACCTTCCCGAAATTTGAGGCAATCCTAAGTCTGGATTGAAATGTTGTCAAGTATGAGTCGAGGGATGAAGTACGAGCAGCATCAGGCTATTGTGGAAGGAATTCCAGAGTGTAACTCGCGCTGTGGCGGGTGTCAGGAGTCACGGGAGACACGACGATGACGACCTCTCTGTCCGGTGTGTCCAACCCGCTCAGCGTGATTTCGCCGAAATTGTTGCCGTCAAGGTTCAGCCGCGATACTTCGTATTCGCCGTCTGCCCCATTAGTGACGACCTGCACGATAAACCGCTGCGGAAGGCTCTTTCGCGCGGGAGTAAAGCCTTCACTCATCCACTCACCCGTATCCATGCCACCATCCAGTTGAGGAACCGATACGGCCGCGACCATGAATCCGTCGCGGTAAACGGCGGCGTCCGTCACATATTCGAACCTGATGAGAACAGGGTCGCCGACAAAGGAAGTGAGGTCTATGGACTCCTGCTTCCACTCCCGGCTCCGCCCCGTGTAGCCCGGGCCGTAGGCGTTGCCGCTCACGTCGTCGTCCGAAGTGTGCTGACCTTCCAGGATGGTCCAGGTGCGGCCGCCATCGTCGGATACCTCCACGTAGCCATAGTCCCAGCCGTCTTCTATGTCGAACCAGACCATGTACTCCAGGTTGGCGTCTTCAAGGCCTGCCAGGTCGAACTCGCGTGTCGCCTTGGTGTTGATCGAGTCTCCCCGACCGCTCCACAAACACCCGTCGTCGCTGATGCAATCGGCCTCCACCTGGCGTACTTGCGTGCTCCCCCGGAATCTGAGGGTTCCTTCCGCCGCATTGCTCCTCAGGGAGTGATACCTTGCCGAGAACTGAGGCAGGGACATCTCGCGCCCTTTCCCGTCTCCCAGCGGACGCGCCCTGCGAATCCTTACGTCGTTGTCCAGGTAGCCGTATCTTTCGTCATCGGCGTCCAGATAGTTGGCTACCACCCAGTCGGCGAACACGTCCTCGAACCTCAGGCCGAAATCCCGAAGGAAGGCATCCACACCGGCAACATCGTCCAGTTGCTCGGTCATCAGGTCCTTGATGAGCGCGGTTCCGCCTACTCTCTGTGTGAGATAGATGAAGAACAGCGCGGAGGAGCCGTAGTGGGCGAATCTTCTTGCCGACGATTCGGGCCAGTAGTTCAGCTGTGTGTCGGGGCGCGGAAGAAAGGCGTCGAACGAATTGACTTCATACCCGGAAATCTGGGTAGCCAGTTCCGATAGTCCCTCGTTGACCCACGAGTCCTCGCCCATATCCTGGTTGAAGTGTATGGCGTGCTGAAATTCGTGAGCCAGTACGGACATATAGATCTCGGAGCCGGGAGGGAGCAACTCGGCGTCTATGTATATGATCTCGCCCTCGTTGCTGTGGGGATGCACCTCCGCCGGGTACTCGTCGCTCGGACCGTAGTAGCCAGCCGCTCCGTCCAGCCTGGAATGCAGGACTATCAGGCGCGGGTCGCCGTCTATGCCCGGACTCCGTATGTCGCCGAAAGTCTCTACGACCACGGGCCTCACTTGCTGCTCGTACAGCCGGGCCCCTTCCTCCAGGCCAGCCTGGTTTACGGTTACGGCATCGTCCATGAACCAGTAGGCATTCTCGCTCACAACCCTGAGAGTCGCGCTGATTTTTGTGGCCGAGCCGTCGTCAAGGTCAGTTAGCCAGAAGTCGCGCCGGTCTCCGACGGACATCGGCTCGGCGGGTTCCGGCGTGCGGTCGTCAACTGCAGCGCCGCGAAGACGCACCGCGAGTTCGCTGAGGTCCCTGTCTGGAGGCGGAGGCAGCATGGGCATGACCCGTATCTCAGGGGAAGTCGACATTTCGACAGCAGCCTGGGAACTCGGTATTGAAGTAGGCATCGGTTCGGGGGCCGATGGCGGAGCTGCATTCTCCGTTCTCGTCTCCTCAGTCGGTCTGGGTGTGGGCGACGTCGTGGGGGGCGCCGGAGACGGTGTATCTTCGAGGGTCTGTACAGAGGGTACACTGGTCGGAGCCTGGGCCTGAGAGCCGGAAGGCTCTGCTCCACAGGCCAAGACCAATGCGCCTATGGCAGTCAGTACCAAAGCCGTCAGCAGTCTCAAACGCCGCGGTCGTTCGTCTGCGATTGTCGGGCGGTCGCTCTCTATCATCGTTGTCATGTCACATAAAGATACGACCGCTTACCCTTCCGCCGATCTGACTACGCGGACGGTATCGCCGTGCCGGGCGTCTTCATTACCATACTGTAGATGGAGGTGTTCGCGGTGAAATACATCGTGCGATTCTCCGGGCCTCCCCATCCGCAGTTGGCGGGATACTCCGGCAGCCGAATGATGCCCACCAACTCGCCTGACGGTTCGAACACCCAGCAGCCGTCCGGGCCAGTGCAATAGACTCGGCCCTCGATGTCCACTTTCATGCCGTCCGGAACGCCGTTGTCCGCGGATTCGGACGGCATGTCGGCGAAGTGCCTGACACCGGATACGTTTCCATCGGAGTCGAGGTCGTAGGCCAGAATGTACTGTCCGGGTCGCGTATTAGCAACGTAGAGGACGCTCTCGTCCGGCGAGAATGCTATCCCGTTCGGATACTCGAATCCGGGTACGATCATGTCAATCGTGCCATCGGGTCGGATGCGGTGGACGCTGTTGAATTGCATAACCACGTCCGCCGGGTCGAGCCGCTCCCTGCCCGGATTGGTGAAGTACAGGCTACCATCCGACCTGCCCACGACGTCGTTAGGACGGTTGATGCGCTGACCGTTCCAGCTGTCCGCGAGGACGCTGTATGAGCCATCGTCCTCCAGACGGGTCACCTGCCGGTTTATCATCTCGCAGACCACCTGTCTGCCATGTAAGTCGAACGTCATCCCGTTGGACTCGCCGCTGTTCTCGCGCACGAGTTCCGGCTCTCCGCCGGGAACGAGCCTGAATATCTGGCTGCGCCGGATGTCCACGAACAGCAGGTAGCCGTCCGGGTGCCACAGCGGGCCTTCCGTGAACACGAAGCCCGTAGCTATTTGCTCGGCTTCCGCCGACTCTACGATTTCACTGAGTCTGTCGGTCATGGTGAGTTCTCCTGATTATGAAGTGTCATGGCAATACCTCGACACCTGCCACAGACGCTGCTCTACTTAGTCCGCGACCCAAAGTGGCGAGTGGAAGCCGGATGCGGAGCGCCAGTTCCAGATACATCGCGTCGTACATCGTCAGGTTGTATATCCTCGCGAGGTCAAAAGCGGCGTCCACATTGGCCTCGGTGTCGGTTTGCAAAGGAAGTCTATTTAAGAAAGACAGTTGCCCTCCGACATTTTCTGACATAATTCGCCCTCTGCGCTCACTCATGAGCAAGGCATTTCGCACTTCAAGGTGCCAGTGACGCGTAACAACCCCTACACCCTCGCTGATGACCGCATCCAGTATAGCCTCCGCGACAGCGTGGGACTCATCTTCCAGGATCCATGTCGTAGCGATAGAGGCATCAATGACTAATCAATGACTAATGGTTCATTTCCTGGCATGGCGCCACTCTAGAATCTCCTCAAGCGAGACTTTCTTCGTTTTCCAGCCCTTTCTGGCCTCGCGGAACCCCTCCACAGCCTGTCTTCGCAACTCGGGGTCTTCCATCCAGAGGTCGTCCTCTACGGGGATGATTGCCGCAAACTTCTTTCCGTCGCGGATTATAGCTATGGATTCGCCCCGTTCGACGTCGTCGAGCAGCTCGGTAAGCCGTTCCTTTGCTTCTTCTTCCTGAATCTTTTTCGTAGTCCTCATCCTCATACGCGCCTCCGTCCGGTTGTCGCGATCAGCAACATTGTAGCAGGTCGCCCTTGTTACTCTTCCCTGAAGATTTCGTCGCCGCGCTGCAACCTCACCGCGATGCCGTATGTCTGGTTCACGGCCCTGGGGGTGGGGTAGTGCGCGGCCAGGAATCTTGCCAGCCCGACCAGCACGTGCCGAGCCGAGTCCGTTCCCCTGCGGTCCTCGTACTGCTTCAGCGCCGCCTCGACTATCTGGAAGTGGTGGAAAGTCGAGTCCTCCCGCAGCATCGCGTGTGCGAGAACGGGCAGAACACCGTCCGGGTCGGGCGAGCCGGAGACGTAGTCGCTGACCAGCCCAGCCGACTGTTCCACCTGCTGCTGGGAGTCCATCGCCGTCAGTATGCTGCCGCCCAGGTCTTCTCCAGGCCGTGCGCCGTTGGGTTCGGGGAGACGCTGCGCGGGCATATTGAGGAAGCGGTCGAGGTAGATGCTCATGGCGACGTCAAACACCGCGCGGGTGAGTTCGATGGACGGCGCGCGCTTCAATGCCTGGTGCAGCGCGTTGGCCGCTGTGAGCGTGTTGTGTACCGTGTCCCAGTCTCCGAACTCGTTGGAGGTGTGGAACTGCGCCATCCGCAGGAACGCAGCGTATGCGACTGCTCCGCCCATTTGCTCCGCCGTCGCGCCCTCTCTCACAGCGTCCTTGAGGGCTTCTATGGTGGCGACAGGATCATCTTCCAGGATGACGCCGACGAGCGTATCCTCACCGTCCCACTCGCCTCGTGACTTCGCTCCCTCTTCCCAGAGACTGGGGAGGGCGTCTCGCGCCTCCCAAACCAGGGACGACAGATCAATCGGGTTGCGCCAGGAGTTGAGTTCCTCGCTGCGCCTCGCGGATGCCATGCCGACCACCAGGCTGGTCAGTACCTGGCCCGCATGACCCCAGCCGATGTGGTCCAGAATCTCGAACGCCTTGTTGCAGAAGTCCAGCACGTGGCCCGCGTCTAGGTATATCCTGTCGGTGGCGGCCGCGAACACCATGTCCGCGATCTCGCGCCGGGATATGCCGAGGTCTATCGCCGTCCGCAGCGAGCGTTCCGCGCCCTCGTCGTCCCGAACCTCGATGAAACTTCGGAACCAGTCCTTGAACACCTCCGGCCTGGTCTCGCCGGTGGGCAGGGGGTCAACCAGGAATCTGGGTGGCCTTCCGGCGCACTCCGACGCGACCTGCCTGAGTCCCTGGTAAAGGGCGCGCGGTCTGTCCTCGTCATTCAGCCGTTCCTGGATGTTCGCGGCGCATGTCAGCATTGTCATCGCCTGTCCCCATCCCTGCGCGGAGTAGGTCGTGCCGAATTGCGTCCCTATCGTCAGAGGGACGCGGTAGTCCGCTTCGGACGAGTTCAGGCCCAATACCGACTTCGCTATCACCAGGCGTATGTTGTGCTCCAGTCCATCTCCCAGGCGATGCGACCAGCGTTCGATTGGGTCGGGCTCCGGCGGATTGGGGTTAACCCATACGAAGTCATCCTCGACTGAGACAGGGAACGACCTCACGTCGTCCGCGAATGGGTCGAACGTGCCTCCGCTCGAAAGGTCGAACCGGGCGTGGTGCCAGTGGCAGGTGAGGATGCCGTTCTTGACGGTTCCCCGATCCAGCGGGAAGCCCATGTGCGGACACCTGTTGTCAACGGCAGCGAACTCGTCGTCGCGCTTGAACACCGCTATCGTATGCCCTCCTCCGGTCACAACCGTACAGCCTCGCTCGCTCACCTCTTCCACGCTGCCAACTTTGAGTAGATTCTTCGTCGTTGTGGTCATGGCGGCCTCCCTTCGCCCTTATGTTAAGTTTCGATTATACGCTCCCGACTCTCATGCTTTCGTTGTAATAGGTAACTGCAACGCGGGCGGACTCTTGTGCCCGCCCGCGCGATTGCACCTATTCTCTTGTGTGTATGATCGCCTAGCTGACCTTGGCGAGCTTGGTGAAGCTGCGGAGCTCCTTGGGCGGGTCCATGTGGCTGCCGCGGATGGTGAAGGACACCTCTCCGACGTATATGTTGCCGCTGCTGTCCACACCCATGCCGTGCGGGGCTATGAACGCGCCGGACTCTTCGCCCTCGTCATCCGCGCCGAGCAGGGCCAGCCGCTTGCCGCTGTTGTCGTAGATAGTCACCCGGTGACCGTGGCGTGGCGGAGTCGGGTCGGCCTGGGTCGCGCCGGGCAGTTCGCCGACGTAGATGTTGTCGTCCGGGCCGATGGTCATGCCGTTTGGCATATGGATGTTGTTCCACACATCGAGGACATTGCCGTCGCCGTCGAAGACCTGTATGCGATGCGCCTCGCGGTCGGCGACCAGCACCCTGTCGTCGTTGTCCACCGCTATGTTGTGCGGACGCAGGAACTCTCCGGGGTCAATGCCGGGGCCACCCCAGCTCTTCACGTACTCGCCGTCGCCGGTGTACTTGTGAATGTTGAAGTTGCCATAGCCGTCGGATATGTAGATGTGGCCGGTCTCTCTCGAGACGGCGGCGTGTGTGGGCCTGTTGAAGGGCTCTCCCTTCCAAATCTCGGATGACACGCCGGATGTGCCAATCGTCATAAGCAGTTCGCCGTCGCGTGTGAACTTGGTGATCGTGTGAATGCCGTCGTCCACGCAGTAGATGGTGTCTTCCGGCCCGACGTAGATGCCGTGCGTCCTGTTGCCGAATATGCCCTTGCCGAAGCCCCGGACGAAGTTGCCCTCCTGGTCGAAGACCATGACGGGATAGTCCGGGTTGCGGCTGAAGGCGTAAACGTCGTCCTGCGAGTCCACGGCCACGCCGGGAGTCTCGATCAGTCTCGCGCCCTCGGGCATCTTGTGCCAGTCAATAATATGCTCATACCTGAAGTCGCCTTCGCCGATTATCGCGCCCATGCTGGTGTCTCCTTGGGATGGGTTAGGGTGGTTACGTTTTGATGGTATTCCAGCTTTGGGGGAGAGTCAAACGGCAGGGCCTTTTCCAACCTGTATCAGTGTATTCGGCAGGAGAGTCACCCCCATCCCCGTATCAAGTACGGGGCAGGCTCTAACCTTCCCCCATCAAGGGGGAAGGGACTTTGCCTACCCTTGTGAGTCCATCAAGGGAGAGGGGATCAAAGAGACACTCCCAAGCGTGAGCCAGTATTTATGAGATGACTTGTAACCTCTCACGCAGAATCGCGCGCCATATTGCAGCATCTAACTGTGTAACAGGAGCGATGGGATATAATCGAATCGGGGAGGGTTAGATGAGAGAGATAGCGTCTGACAGTTCAGGTGGAATTTCGTTCGCGCGCGGGGTTCTCATCCCGAGTTTGGTGGCTGTGGGAGCTATCGCGGTCGCGGTCCTTGGCGCGCTGCTGATAAGGGGCGACGGCGAGATAGACGATGTGAACCTGTTCGTGGAGTCGCTGTCGGGCAATTCGGCGTCTTTTCTTTCCGGGCTGGGAGTCGTAGCTCCGCTGGGATTCGCGTTCGGCGCCGGAGTGGCCGCGGCGTTCAACCCGTGCGGATTCGCCATGCTGCCCGCCTACATGGGACTCTACCTCGGAGTCGGCGCGAATGAGGAGAGGACGTCGTTCGTATCTCAACTCGGCAGGGCGCTTCTGGTGGGCGTGTCGGTCACTGCCGGATTCGTGCTCCTGTTCGCGGTTGCGGGAAGCATCATCGGTCTCGGAGCCCGCTCGGTTGTGGGCAGCATACTGCCCTGGCTGGGACTCGGCATCGGGATATTGCTCGTACTCGCGGGCGCGTGGCTGCTGAGAGGCGGCGAGTTGTACACCGCTCTCGCTCAACAGGCCGCGACCAGGCTGGGAAATCCGGGAAGCTCCAGTGTACGTGGGTACTTCCTGTTCGGACTGAGCTACGGCGTCGCGTCGCTTAGCTGCACGCTGCCGATATTCCTGGCCGTGATCGGCTCATCGTTCGCCGCCTCCGACATTGTGACGTCCTTCTCGCAGTTCGTGCTGTACGCGCTCGGAATGGGCGTCGTCATCATCGCGCTCACGCTGAGCATGGCGCTGTTCAAGGGGGCAATGCTGGGCGGTATGCGGAGAGTCATGCCTTATGTGCATCCCATCGGAACGTGGCTGATGATAATTGCCGGGACGTACATAGTGTTCTATTGGCTGACGCTTGGGGGACTGCTAGGATAGTAATCAGTCATAGGTGATCAGTGGTCAGTCTCCAAAGCGAATACTGACCACTGAATACTGATAACTCCCCTACGCCTCGTTCCTCACCGTATTCGTCAGCGTGCCTATCTCCGCAATCTCCACGTCCATCACGTCGCCGTCGTGAACGTCGCCGGGCGCGCCGGGCGTTCCCGTCATAACAACGTCGCCGGGATTGAGGGTCAGCACGCGGGTCACGAACTCGATGATCTCGGGGACACCGTACAGCAGGTCGCTGGTGACCTGCTCCTGCACCACCTCGCCGTTTATCCTGCCGATCAGTCGAAGATCAGACGGGTCGAGGCCGGAGACGATGAACGGGCCGAGCGGGGTGAAGGTGTCCGAAGACTTCGCTCTCCACCAGGACAGGTCGTTCGCCTGCCAGTTTCGCGCGCTCACGTCGTTGCCGCAGGTGTATCCTAGGATATGGTCGAGCGCGTCCTCTTTGGACACACGCTTCGACTTCTTGCCGATGACCAGCGAAAGCTCGGCCTCCGGCTGCACGGTGACTCCCTCTTCGAGAGCCTCTCTCGGGATGATGACGTCATCGCCTGGGCCGACGACGGACGAAGTGGTCTTGAAGAACGGCTCCGGGACGCTTGGCGGCTGCCTGTCTCCCAGGTGGCTGCGGTAGTTGAGGCCGATGGCGACAACCTTGTTCGGCACTACGGGCGCGAGCAGCTTTACGTCGTCAATCGGGTGGGTATGGTCGGTGACTTCGTGGTCCTCGTAGGGGGCAGCTGTTATCTGCTTGACGGTATCCCCTTCCACCACTCCGTAGGCGACCTCGCCATGCGCGAGGAATCGGGCGTATTTGGTCATTGTTCTCACATCTCCTAACGTTTAAGATTCAGTGACTGGTCGACCAGCGTACCGGTCACAGCCACAGTTTAGCGCAATATCCAGGGTCGTTTCATTATTGGGCGTCACTAGAGTAGTCCGTTCGTGGTGATCCTTCGACGAGCTCCCTTCGACAAGCTCAGGGCGAACGAGAGATCGAATACGAGGCGAAAAGAAGAGATCCTGGCGCAATATCGCAGTTCGTTGTAAATGCCGAATTGTCAAGAGTATAATGTCGGTTATAGATTCAGGCAAAATTACATCAGGACGGAGGCCCGCAATGGCGACTATGACGATGGATACTGGAACCGAGACCGGAACATGGAGAGTCAAGGCGGGACTTGCCCAGATGCTCAAGGGCGGCGTCATCATGGACGTGGTGACCGCCGAGCAAGCGCGAATCGCAGAGGACGCGGGCGCGGTCGCGGTCATGGCTCTGGAGCGTGTTCCCTCCGACATCCGCGCGGCAGGCGGCGTGGCCCGTATGTCCGACCCCACCAAGGTCGCGGAGATCGTTGACGCGGTGACCATACCAGTCATGGCGAAGGCGCGCATCGGTCATTTCGTCGAGGCGCAGGTGCTCGAAGCGCTGGGTGTGGACTACGTTGACGAGTCCGAAGTCCTAACTCCGGCAGACGAGAACAATCACATCAATAAGAACGACTTCAAGGTACCCTTCGTGTGCGGCGCGAGAGACCTGGGCGAAGCCCTCCGCAGAATTGGCGAGGGCGCGGCGATGATCCGCACCAAGGGCGAGGCAGGTTCCGGCAACATCGTCGAGGCAGTGCGTCACGCGCGCCGCGTTCTGGGCGAGATACGACGCATTCAGAATATGGACGATGACGAACTGATGGCGACCGCCCGCGACCTCCGCGCTCCCTATGAACTGGTCAAGGAAGTTCACGAAAGCGGCACTTTGCCGGTGGTGAACTTCGCGGCGGGTGGCGTTTCCACGCCTGCGGACGCCGCGCTCATGATGCAGCTTGGGGTGGACGGCATATTCGTCGGCTCCGGTATCTTCAAGTCCGAGCGACCCGACCTCATGGCGGACGCGATAGTCAAGGCAACCACGCACTACCAGGACCCGGCGATGATCGCGGACGTGTCCAAGGGACTGGGGGACGCAATGCCCGGTCTGAACGTTTCCGATTTGCCCGACTCCGAACGTCTGGCTATCAGAGGCTGGTAAGAATTGACGACGGTAGGTGTTCTCGCCATACAGGGGGACTTCGCCGAGCATCGCGCCGCGCTGGAAAAGCTCGGAGTAGAGGTGCGCGAAATCCGGCTGCCCGATCAGCTCGACGAAGTTGACGGGCTGATCATCCCGGGTGGCGAGAGCACTACCATCGTACAGCTAATAGACATCTACGAGATGCGCGACAAGCTGCGGGAGCGCATCATGTCTGACAAGATGCCCACCTGGGGCACGTGCGCGGGCATGATAGTCATGGCCGGCGAATTGTCCGACCATAGGCCGGAACCTCTACACCTGATGGATACGAGCGTCAGCCGAAACGCGTTCGGCAGACAGGTGGATAGCTTCGAGGCGGACCTGGAGGTTGCCGGAATAGACGGCCCTCCCTATCGCGCGGTGTTCATACGCGCGCCGGTGTTCATCTCAGTTGGCGAGGGCGTTGAAGTGCTGTCCAGCCTGGAGGACGGCAGGCCCGTTGCGGTGCGCGAAGGCCACATGCTGGCAACCGCCTTCCATCCCGAACTCACTGACGACCAGCGAATGCACAGGCTGTTCGTCGGCATGGTCGAAGAGGGCAAGCGGTGACGGAGGCCGACTCACGAGCCTCGGAAACGACAGCAACTCTAACGTGAGAAAATTCGGGCTACTGGATGTTGTCCGGTGTCTCGCCGTGGGCATGAACCGATTCCCGAACCTCGCCATCACGTCCGCGGATATCCGTAAGCCAGAGTCCTTCTACACGATTCTCCCCGGTGTCTCGCGCAGCCGCATTCAGTCGCGTTATAGAGTGGGTGCGCTGACGTGCGTAGAAAAGGGGAGCTTGCAGGCAGTAGCAGCTTTTCGCCCCAGGTCGGGTACGAGAAGCTGGGAAATCTCCCATCTGTACGCGACTCTCGATTCCGAAGATACGCTGATTGCGCTGCTGGAACAAGCCGCGGCCGTGTCCGCAAACGGCGGAGCGGAGCGGGTGTTCCTCAGAGTAGAGGCAGACGGCGACATCATACCGACGGCCAGGCGAGCGGGCTTCTTCCCGTGCTACCTGGAAACGCTCTACCGAGGACAGACTGCGGTCGCGAAATCTCGGAGAGGCCTGTTCGACACGGACGCTCACTCTATGATACGCGGACCGGAGCACGATCACGCACTTTTTCGACTCTACAATGAGACGACTCCCGTGAAGGTCCGCCAGCTTGTCGGCATGACTCTCGATCAGTGGAAGGACTCGCGTGAACGATCAATCGGGCGGCGCATAGAGCGCGTGGTGGAAGTAGATGGGAATGTGAGAAGTTGGCTTGCGACTTCTACGAGGTCAGGTGTGGGAAGGATAGATGTCGTGCCGCACCCGGACTACGCGGCCTTGACACCCGACCTTATTGACTATGCGCTGCGCTCGCTTTCCAACTCGAGGAGCGTGGTCGCGCTCGTACCGGACTACGTGCCTCTGCTGGGATCGCATCTGGAGGAGCGCGGATTCAGGCCGGAAGGCGAGTACGCGGCGCTGGTGAAGTCAACGGCCCGCATGGCGCGGCAGCCTGTGGCCGCACGGACGTCGCTCGTTGCTGAGTGAGCCAATCCCCTCTCCCCTTGATGGGAGAGGGCTGGGGTGAAAACGTGCGTTTAGAGACCGTAGCGTCCCTGCATCAAACGGCGTTCTATCTGTTCGGCGACCGATTCGACGAGAGTATCCGCGACCGGGCCGAGCAGCCTGGCGCGCAGACCGCGCGGCGGTCGCAGATAGACCGGACGCTTGGGTATTCCCGCAGCCTCGGCAGCTAGTTCCAGTGCACGGTCGAGGTCGCCAAGTTCATCCACCAGGCCGGCTTCCAAGCCGCGCGGGGCCAGGTACACCTCGCCGGTAGCCAGTTCCTTCACTCGCTCTGCATCCAGGTCGCGGCTCTCGGATACTATCTCGACGAACGCATCGTAGCTGTCGTCAATGAGTTCTTGTATCTTCTCGTTCTCCTCCGGGGTAATCTCGCGCCATGGAGCGCCCAGGTCCTTGAACTTGCCGCTCTTGTTTACGTTGACCCCTATGCCGGCGCGCTCCAATAGCTGTTCCAGCGCGGGACGAACTGAGATGACGCCGATGGAGCCCACTATCGCGCCGGGCGCGGCGACTATCCGGTGGGCGGCGCAGGCTATCATGTACGCGCCGGATGCGCCGACTCCCCGGATGCAGGCGACGACGGGCTTTCGTCCGGCTATGCGCTTGGCGGCGCGGTAGATGTAGTCGGAGGGCGACGCGGAGCCGCCGCCTGAGTCTATGTCCAGCACGAGCGCGCGGAAGCTGCGGTCCTGCCGCACGCGGCCCAGTATCTTCTCCATCTCCGACGACTTAACGCTGGCGCCAATCGTGCCGTGAATCTCGACGACGGCTATCTTGCTTCTCTTCGCCATTATGATTGCCATGTATTCCTCCCATCGGCGGGACGGTGATTGAAAGCCGGATCTACCCCGACTTGTGAGCGCTGTCGCTCAGCATCGCAGGGTTCCAGTTGGGGTTGATGACGTTCCAGGGGAGTACGCCGCAGCGTTCCGCCCACCGATCATACAGGCCCTCCAACTCGCGCGCCTTGGATTCGTTCCTATTGTACAGGTCGTTGAGTTCGGTGCGGTCCTGTTCCATGTCGTAGAGTTCCCACCTCTCGCCGACAGCCGAGACGAGCTTCCACCGTCCCTGGCGAACGGCCCTGCTTCCCTCGTGTTCCCAGAGTATGGGCTGTTCGCGGCTCCATGCGCGGTTGTCAATCGCAGTCAGCATACTCTCGCCTTCGAGGGGCATGGTGGGCTGTCCTGCGCGCTCGTTCGGGTGTGCGGCGGCGGCGGCGTCCAAGCAGGTCGGCATTATGTCTATGAGATGGGCAGGGGAATGTACGATCCCGGGCTCAGTAATCCTGTCGGGCCAGCTCATGATGAAAGGCATGGATATCCCGCCCTCGTGGGTCCAGCGCTTGAACCGGCGGAACGGCGTGTTGGATGCATTTGCCCAAGGGAGGTCGTAGCTCATGAACGTCTGGGCGCCGCCGGGCCGCGTCCCGGGGATGTTGCCTACTTGAACGGCGCTCCCGTCCGGTAGTATGCCGCCATACCGCGCGGGTTGCGGCATACTGCCGTCCTCGGCGAGGAACTCTGCGCAGCCGCCGTTGTCGGACAGGAACATGATGAGCGTGTTGCCGTCCATATTCCTGGAGCGAAGTGCGTCGAGTATCCTGCCCACTCCCTGGTCGAGCCGGTCTATCTGCGCGGCGTAAACTGCCATGCGGATGTCTTCCCAGTCGCGGTCTGAGGCGGTGGTCCAGGGATGGCTGCTGCTATCACGCGGGGAGATTTCCCACTTCTCGTCCAGTATGCCCATTCCCTTGAGTTCTTCGTGTCTGCTTGTGCGCAGGTAGTCCCAGCCACGGCGGTACTGTCCCTCATAGCGCGCTATGTCCTCTTCCAGCGCGTGGAGCGGCCAGTGTGGGGCGGTGTACGCCACGTACATGAAGAACGGCGCATCGCCTTCGGCGGCCTCGCCTACCATGTTTACCGCGTTGTCGCTGATGGCGTCGGTGAGGTAGAAGTCGTCCAGGTCGTCGAGCGGGACGAGAGTTTCCTGGTCCATGAGTGTCTTCGGGTAGTAGAAGTTTCCCGCTCCGGTGAGAATGCCGTAGTAGCGGTCGAAGCCGCGCTGGGTCGGGATTGGGTGGTCCGGCGTACCGGGAGTCCAGCTATCGGGATCGGACAGATCGTAGTCGCCGCCCACGTGCCACTTGCCCGACATGAAGGTGGAGTAGCCGGAAGCCTTGAGGGACTCGGCGACGGTGACACAGTTCGCTTTCAGGTAACCCTGGTATTCAGCGACACCCAGATTGGCGACCATGTGTCCAACACCGGCCTGCTGCGGATTGAGACCCGTGAGAAGCGCGGCGCGGGACGGACAGCAGCGCGCCGAGTTGTACATCTGGGAGAACCTGAGTCCGTTGTAGCCGAGCGAGTCGAGGTTCGGGGTGCGAATCTCCGAGCCGAAGCAGCCAATGTCGGAGTAGCCCATGTCGTCGGCCAGTATCACGATGATGTTGGGTCGCTGGGTAGAGTCGGCGGACATAGAGGTGTCTCCATGGAACAAAATAGTCGCCGGACAGTTCGCGTTTGACCGGCGACTATTATCCTAACCCTTTGACAGTCGCATTGTCAGCCCGTGAACAGCTCAGTCTCAGGGTTCCAGTCCGTCCACGCGAACCAGAATGACAGGTGTGACGGGATTCTTTCGAGGCGCTGGCCCTTGAGTTCGCCTTCGACAGCGAGGCCGGTGAACGCCATCCATCGCGAGCCTGTCTCATCGTCCACCAGCGTGGTCAGGACGCCGGATGCGTCCGTATCCACGCCGAAGGTGAGCGTTCGCCCGTTCACGCGCCGGTCATATACGAGCGCGGTGCCGCTGGGGACGTCGAAATAGATCAGCGCGTCCTGCCCGGCTACTGAGTCGTTCAGGGTGGGCTGTGATTCAAGCGAGTCCAGCGGATATGCCTTCGGTGTGCCGTCGAAGTTGACGCCCACCACCAGGTCTTTTGTACTGAGACGGTCGTCGGTGTTACGCTCGCCGATGACGCCTGGCCTGTTGTTGTCCGCGTAGTATTGATCGTATGGGTCTGCCATGAGCATATCGAGGAACTTCGTATCGGGGTGGAGTTCCTTCCACGCTCCCCAGGTGGTCTGGGTTACGGGAATGACGTCCAGTTCGACTCCCTCCAGTTCGCCCTCGACTCCCCTGTTCAGGAACTGGCTCCACAGCGTCCTGGTCTGGTGGTCATACATGACCAGGACGTTCATGATGAGCTTGCCGGACACCCCGAAAGTGTGTTCCTCTCCGTTGATTTCGCGGCTATACACGATAGCCGAGTAGCAGAGCGGTCACCACGTTACCGCAAGCGGCTGCCCACCCACGGTGTCGTTGACTATCTCGATCTTGCTGAGAGTGGGGATGTAGTAGGCGCGGCTGTCACCCTCGATGGACACTCCAAGCACCAGTGCGTCGTCGGGATCGCTGCCGCTCGCCAGCAGGGCCGCGTCTGCGTCTCTGCGAGAGCGGTCCTTCAGCAGTTCGGTCAACTTGGCGTCGGCTTCGTCCGCGCTGATGAATACGGGATCGAGCACAGCGGGAATGGCGTCGAACGGGAGGAGGGTGACTATCTCCAGGTCCTGTTCCTCGGGTTCGGGGGCTGCCGTTGGAGACGGCGTCTGGGTGGGAGCAGCGGCCGCAACCGGCGGGTTCGTGGGCTCCGGAGCGGTCGTAGGCTGAGCGGACGCAGCCCTTGGTTCCGCCTGGGATGGCTCGGCTTCATCTTCCGACGAGCAGGCAACTACCACCATTAACAGAAGAGTCAAGGTCAAGACTGATATTCGGGTTATTGTCATGTGTAGGCGACCTCTTATCAGGGGTTATATGTCCATTAGATGAGGTCGGCTGGATTGAGGGTTCAGGAGTCATTCGTTTCATCGCCGAGGGCTGACAGCCGTTCGCGCAGTTATCGGCGAGGGCGGCCCTGCTTCCGACCGGCGCGGCGTAGTCGCGTTGAGGGGTTGACTATACGTAGTATAATATTAGTGTGGCTAACGGCCTGATCTATTACCGACAATAGCTGACGTTTACCAACCCATTGTGTCCAGGAGGTCGGCACATGGCGAGCGGTCACCTATCGTTGACGGCGCACCTGATGCGCAGAGCCGGATTTGGGGCGACCAGGGATGAACTGGAGCGTCGCGCCGCCACCGGGTACGAGGCTACGGTCGAAGACCTGCTGCACCCCGAAACCCACGAACCCATAGATTATTACGATTTCCTGCGCTACCTTCCCCTGCAATGGAAACCGGACACCCTCGGCGGCATTGGACAGTCCGGCTGGGTGTGGCGCATGATCAACACCAACGCCCCCCTCCAGGAGAAGATGTGCCTCTTCTGGCACCAGATTTTCGCCACGGGCGTCTCCAAGGTAGATCACTACGACGAGGTCGTGGACATGATTGACATCTTCCGCGACAAGGGGCTTGGAAAGTACAGGGACCTGCTGCTGGAAGTCTCCAGAAATCCGGCCATGCTCTACTGGCTGGACAATCATGAGAACCACGCCAAGGCGGTCAACGAGAACTGGGGGCGCGAGCTCCTGGAATTGTTCACGATGGGCGTCGGCAACTATACCGAAGAGGACGTTTACGAGTGTTCCCGCGCCTTCACCGGCTGGACGGTGGCACCCAAGTCTCCCAGGTATCACATGGGACGATTTGACTGGCGCTTCGAGTACCGCCCTAAAGACCATGACGACGGCGAGAAGGTATTCCTGGGGCACACCGGAAATTTCAACGGCGAGGACATCATAGACATAGTCCTGGCCCAGCCCGCGACCGCCAGATTCATCGCGCGGCACCTGTACGGCTTCTTCGTCGCCGACGAAGTCCAGGTCCCCGCCTGGCAGAACACTCCTCCCAGAGACCCCAAGGCTGTAGAAATCATCGCCGGGGCGCTCGCCGAATCCGACTTCGACATGCGCCATACCCTCCGCGTGCTGTTCAACTCAGACTTCTTCAAGGAGGCCCGGCTCACCAAGGTCAAGAATCCCACCGAGGTCGTCGTCGGCACACTCAGAATGGTGGGCGGCGCCGAGCTTCCGAGTCTGGACGTGTACAGCTACTGCGATCAGATCACCTACATGGGACAGGACCTGCTCAACCCGCCAAGCGTGGAGGGATGGCACTACGGCGTGGAGTGGATCAACAGCAGTTCGCTGATGAAGCGCGCCAACTTCGTCGCCGACATGGTCGCGCAGGTAGATCGTCCGGGCGTCTCCAACATCATCAAGCGCGTCAAGCTCTCCGGCGAGTCGCCGGAGTCGGCTGTGGACGCATGTCTCGAAATGTTGGGAGAGGTGGTGGTGAAGGACGAGACACGCGCCGAGTTGATTGAGCACACATCGGCCCAAGGCACATTCGTATGGAACGACCCGAGCGAAGCTGAGTCCGCCCGGCGAGTGGCCGAGATACTTCAGCTCATAGTAGCCACCAGGGAGTACCAATTTGCGTGAGTAACGGGTTCGCGCCCCACTCGATCTCTTTCTTCAGCTCCCAGCGCGCTCCGGCGCTTTCAGAAGGAATAGATACCATGCTCACCCAGATTGTCGGCAATCGCGTTTACGACTTCAGTCACTCCATCGGAGACCCCAACGAGACCCTCATGCCGGTCGCCCTGGCCGTCGGAGAGGAGAACGAGCTGTTCGCGGTCATCAAGGGAATCCTCGAACTCTCCCCCGGTGTGAAGCAGATTACGCTCGGTGACGCTCCCGGAGAGGAGCGGATCCTGAACGTCATCGGCGAATACGGGGAAGAGCCCGGACAGTTCGTGTGGCCGTCCGGCGTCGCTTTGGACTCGGCGCGCAATATCTACGTCACCGATGCCTGGACGGACCGTGTTTCCGTGTTCAGCGTCGAAGGGGAGTTCATCTGCTCGTTCGGCTCATCAGGGACAGCGGGCGGTCAGTTCCGCAGACCCTCGGGCATCGCCATAGACGACAACGACGACGTTCTGGTAGTGGACACCCTCAACGACCGTATCCAGAAGCTAACCCCGGACGGAATTTTCGTTTCACAGTGGGGGAGTAGCGGGTCCGCTCCCGGAGAATTCAGAGAGCCCTGGGGAATCACGACCGATAGCGAGGGCTGCATCTACGTCGCGGACTACAAGAACCACCGCATCCAGAAGTTCGACGGCGATGGCGGCTTCATATTCGCGCTCGGGAGCAAGGGCGCAGGTGAATATGAATTCGACCATCCCTCGGACGTTGCCGTGGACCCCGAAGGCGACATCTACGTGTGCGACTGGGCGAACAACAGGGTGCAGGCATACGACTCTGACGGGGAGTACATCACCACGTTCATCGGCGACGCCCAGGATCTGTCCAGGTGGCAGACGGAGTTCGTGCGCGCCAACCCGGACGTTTACAAGGCGCGCCGCCGAGTCTATACCCTGGAACCCGAATGGCGTTTCGCGCTGCCGATGGGAATTGCATTCGACAGCCACGGCTACAGGCTCATGGTCGCCGATACCCAGCGCTGGCGCATCCAGATATACAACAAGCTGCTCGACTACAGCGAACCTCAGTTCAACATCTGAGGCAGTCCATCGCGGCCGTCTGCCGACCTGACTATTCTGGTACTTTCAAGGCGCGATTGCTAAGCTCGCTGCCCGGCTTCGACCTCTTTCGCGGCCTTCTCCTTCGCCTCGTCCACCGCCAGCGCCTCGGCGGCGCGTTCGTTCTCCAGTATCTTGGTCCTGACCGCCTGGGTCGCCCGATTCCAGGTGTCGCGGTTGTCGGTGACGAACCTGTGCGACTCGTAGTAATCGTCCAGCAGTCCGTTCACCTGCGGAATCACGTAGCGCGCGACCATGTCCCAGCTTCGGCGGGTATTCTCGCGGTTAGCCCAGTCATGCACGAATCCAATGACACAGCCGAACCCGCCCGTAATCTCCATCATCTCGCGTATCCTGGCAACCAGGTCGTCAGGCGTGCCGATAACCGCGGTGCTTAGTTCGGCGAACGCCACATCGTCCACCGCTTCGTCCGGCGTGTCGTAAATCGGGCCCACACCGCCCGCGAGCGTCCCGATGGTGTACTCGTTGTTGTGCCTCATCAGCCCGGCGCCCGCCTGCTGCCGCGCTTCCTTACGCGACTCTGCGATGTGCCAGTTCAGGACGATACGCCAGTTCTTGCGGTCAACAGTGTTACCGTGTTTCGCGGCTGATTCCTCCGCAAAACTCCACTGGAGGGGCAGAGCCCTGATTCCCTCCTGGGTGAGCGAACCGATGGAGAGCACTCCCGCCCGATGCTTTCCGGCCAGCGTCATGCCGGACGGACTTGAGATAGAGGCGACCGCGAACTCCATGTCCTTCTGCAATGGCTTTAGCTGGAGCTTGGCATCGCGGAGCGTGAACCACTCGCTTTCATAGCTGAAACGCTCGTCCGACTCGAACAACCTGCGTATGATGCCCATCGCCTCGTCCTGGCGGTCACGCAGCACCATCGGGTCAATGCCCATAGTGTGCGCGTCGGACGGCAGCGCGCCCGGTCCCGATCCGAATATCACCCTGCCTCTCGACTGGTGGTCGAGCTGAACCATCCGCTGCGCTACCATGAAGGGATGGTGGTACGGTAAAGATACGACTCCCGTGCCGAGCTTGATCCGGTTGGTGCGCTCGGCGGCTGCGGCGAGAAACACTTCGGGAGAGGCTATTATCTCCCAGCCGGTGGAGTGATGCTCGCCGCACCAGAATTCGTCGTAGCCGAGCCTGTCCATAAGCTCGACCAGCTCCAGGTCGCTCTGCAATTGCAGGGTGGGGTTCTCACCAATTGGGTGGTGCGGCGCCAGAAACGCGCCAAATTTCAGGTCTGCCAAGGTCTCTCTCCTGTGTTATGTATATCCGGTACGTTGTCAGTTCGTCTTACCGTCCCCAGGATCTTCCGTTTTCGCCTCGTCTTCGATCTCTCGTTCATCCTGAGCTTGTCGAAGGAAGCCCGTCGAAGGAAGCCCGTCGAAGGAAGCCCGTCGAAGGAAGCC
>VXRN01000027.1:76881-76978 GCA_009838465.1 Dehalococcoidia bacterium | reverse complement strand
GTCGAAGGAAGCCCGTCGAAGGAAGCCCGTCGAAGGAAGCCCGTCGAAGGAAGCCTGTCGAAGGAAGCCTGTCGAAGGAAGCCTGTCGAAGGAAGCC
>VXRN01000027.1:0-76871 GCA_009838465.1 Dehalococcoidia bacterium | reverse complement strand
GTCGAAGGAAGCCTGTCGAAGGAAGCCTGTCGAAGGAAGCCTGTCGAAGGAAGCCTGTCGAAGGAAGCCTGTCGAAGGGCCGCCCGTTCATGGTTCGACAAGCTCACCATGAACGTACTTGGTTTAACTGGTTGATAATCGAAAGACCCTGTTACCGCCCCTCGAACACCGGCGTCCGCTTCTCGGCAAAGGCTACCCTGCCCTCAGTGGCGTCCCGGCTCGCTCGCGCTTCGGCCTGGGCCTTGCGCATCCCCGCAATGTCCTCGGCGGTCAGCGCCGCGCCCTCGAACCGCCTCGACACCAGCGTGTTGATCATCCGCTTGTGTCCCCGGACAGAAAGCGGCGCGTTGTAGGCGAACTCGTCCGCCAGCGAATATACCTCGCTCTCCAGATCATCCGGTGCTACGACCTTGTTCACGAGACCCATGTCCAGCGCGCGCCGAGCGTCCACCCGCAGGCCCGAGCAGAACAGCTCCTTCGTGAACGCCGGCCCGACGAGGTCAACGAACACCTGTATGCGCTCGAAGTCGTAGATGATGCCCAGCCGCGAGGGAGGAATCCCAAGCTGCGCGCGGTCCGTGGCTATGCGCAGATCGCACTCCGTAGCCAGCGCGAGTCCGCCGCCGACACAGTAGCCGTCTATCATCGCTATTACCGGAAACGGCGCGTCGAATATGGACTGCACCGTCTTGCGATGCGGCCACTGAAGTTCGACGGGCTTGCCCGGCGTCGGCTCCGGACCCGGGTCGCCCGGAGCGCGGCGCAGGTCGTCGCCCGCCGAGAAAGCCAGGTCGCCGGCGCCCCTGATGACCAGGCAGCGCACGCTGCCCTCCTCCGACATGCGGTCTATGTGCCGCACCATGCCCGCGTGTATCTCCGGGTTCAGCGCGTTGCGCTTCTCCGGCCTGTTGATGATGAATGTAGCTACGTGTCCGTCCTCACGCACAAGAAGGTCGTCGGTCATCTTTGCTCCTCGATGGGAATAATCCGAATTATTGTGTGATATGCTAACAGATGCAGCGACGGAGACGAACATTTGCGGCCACACAGAAAGAAGAAACGCTCGGGCTGGGTTACGAGAGTTATCCTATTCCTCGCTTCTCTGACCGCTACCATCGGCTTCGGACTCATCACCCCCAACGAAAACACCCCTTGGGTGATAGTCGTGGCCTTCTGCGCCTCCCTGCAACTGACAATGATAGTCGCCGCCATCTCCATACCATCCCCTCCCGACCCGCGCGAACTCACCCACAAGAGCATATTCAGGGGCTGGCTCCTCCCGGACGAAGACGACGCAGAGCGCGAGCTACAGCGCCAGAACGACCAACTCGGCTTCAATTCCCCTGACAGGCTCTACCCCACAAGTCGCAGATAGGCCATCACCAGGGCTTTGTCACTCTCAGGCGTCCAGGCGGTCCAGGTTGCCGGACCAAACCTGCGAAATGGAATCGCGCTCCGAATCAGTGTAAAGTGTTAATCGAGGAGGTTCGTCATGCCGCTACAGCTAGACCACACAATCGTCCCCGCCTACGATAAGGTCGAATCCGCGAAGTTCATCGCCCGTCTCTTCGGACTGGAGTACAAGGGAACCTGGGGACATTTTGCTCCCGTCAAGGTCAACGACACGTTTACTCTCGACTTCGATGACTCGGATGACCCACGCTCCAATCACTATGCCTTTCTGGCTGGGGATGAGGAGTTCGACGCCGTTCTCCAGCGCGTCAAGGACGAGGGTATCCCCTTCGGTAGTGGCCCCCGCTCTCGGACAGATGGCGAGATCAACCACTTGCACCAGGGACGTGGGTTCTACTTCGACTGCGAAAACGGCCATGTCTGGGAGGTCATCACCCACACATATGTCACTGACTGACATTGATGCGGGAAGCGAATCGTTTTCTCTGCCTGAGACTTGCGCGTGGAGCTTGAACGTAGAGTTGCCGCTATAATCCGTGCAGACCGCCCCCAATCCAAAGGAGTCTCGTGGAAATGCCGCTCGAAAGCCTGCTCGAACTGGTAAAGACGCTCAGCGACCGCATTGACAGACACGGCGCAGCTCTCAGGCAGAGCGAGGCCCTCACCCGCTACGCCCTGATAGACCCGCTGCTCCGTGAACTCGGTTGGGATACCGAAGACCCCGACATGGTGATACCTGAGTACAGGTCTGGCAACGGTCGCGCCGACTACGCCCTTATGAACGACGGCAGCCCCGCAATGATGGTGGAGGCCAAGAGCTTAGGGACTCCTCTGCAAGATTCCGTCCTCGCGCAAGGCATCAACTACTGCCTAATGGAAGGCACAAGCTACTTCTCGGTCACCGACGGACGCCTCTGGGAAATATACGAGACTCACAAGCCCGTTCCGATAAACGAAAAACGAATCGTCCAATTCGACCTGAAAGGAGATATATCCCAAGCGTGCCTGAAAGCCTTAGCTCTCTGGAGAAACAGTGTACAAACCAGCCAGGTACAAGTTGGAGTTGAGCCGCTACTGGAGATACAGCCTCAAACTGAGATACAACAGATTCATCCTTCAGCCATCAGAGAACAAACCATTTCTTCCTTTCAGGCAGCGCCATTAGAAAACGAAGACGGGTGGCAACGACTGACGGAATTCACTCCGACCAAAGGACAGAATCCCATTGGGATAATGTTTCCAGATAACGGCCGCGCCGAAATTGGGAACTGGGCAAGTATTCCAGTTGAAGTCGTCCGATGGCTGACGAACAGAAATATCCTGAGTACTGCTGATTGTCCTATCATGGGTAAGAATCCGCGTTCATTCCGTTACATGGTTCATACCCGCCCAGTTCATAGCAATGGAGACCAATTCACCAGCCCTCATGAAGTCAACGGGTTGTATGTTGAGCGACATGACAACCGAGTTGCGTTGAGAAACAAGACTGTGACAATTATCGAACAGATAGGCCAAGACCCCTCCCAGTTCAAAGTCCGCCTTCCCTGATGAGTACCTTTGCAAGATGAGGTCCGCAGAATTCGAGCATAATAAAGAAAGCGACGCCAAGGGGCCTGCTCAAATCGCTAGATGTGTAGCTGGTGCATTGATCTGCGACAGCAAGATTCTGCTTGTCAGAAGGTCACCGCAGAGGCGGTTCTATCCTGGTGTGTGGGACTTGTTCGGAGGACACATCGAGGGAGAGGAATCGGCGGAAGATGCGCTACGCCGCGAAGCCCTTGAGGAACTTCTGGTTCAGATCGAGTCATTCCGTGTGCTGGGTACCATATATGACCCGGTTGAATCGGCTGAAATCATCATTTTTGCCATTTCGGAATGGAGAGGTGAACCAGTCAACGCAGCACCAGATGAGCATAGTGAGATCAGCTGGTTTGAGGCCGAAAGACTGCCTTGTTCAATCGCCCTGAATAGCTATGGAGAACTGGCTGTACAGGCGGCAATTGCCAGTTCCGAAGTGGAAGTCGAGATAACCCCTACAAATGAAGGACTCCTCACTCAGAAGCGAACGACTGCCCAGCACCCGGTAGACCGCATTTATGGCCTCCTTGATCGCGGTGGAAATACCGACGACTATATCGAGGAGATAAGAGGAAGGTGATAACCCCGGAGTCCTCCATGACCAGCATGACCGGAAAGGCCATGACCGTAGCAGGCCCCGTCGAGCCGGACCAGCTCGGCTTTATGCTCATGCACGAGTGCCTCTACCTCGACCTCCGCAAGAACCACTGACCCAACTCAGACGCCATAGCAACCCAGACCAACGCCTGGTTCACGCCACTGCAACTCCCCAACCTGCACCCCGCCCGCCATACGCTGCCCATCCTGGACAACCACCTCCTCTCCAGCGAGTCCGACACCATAGCCTAGCTCTCCGACTTCGCCCTTCTCGGCGGCGTCCTTCAATCCATCGAACAGGATGGTATAATTGCGATGGCAAGGGAGCGGGGCTTCCATTCGCGCTGAAAGGATATGTTTTGTTCTTTTTCCAATGGGACCAGGATGACCTCAAGCATCTTGGCGCGATTGGGGCCTATATGCTTGTGGGCGTCGTGGGTATCGTCTATAAGTTGTTGAACAGCGGCGACCTGGAGACGTTTCTAAGCGGATTGGCGGACGTGGGAGGCGCGGTCTTCATCGTCGGGCTTGTAACAGAGGGAGGAGTTTGGATCATGGTCATGGCTCTTGGAAAACTCAGCGAAGCCAGAAGACGCGGACGAGAAGAAGGACTTGAGGAAGGACGCAAGAAGATGGCGCAGGCAATGCGCGAGACCGGCAGGTCTGAGACCGAAATCCAGCAGGCGCTCGACCGATTCGACAACCGCAGAAACGGCGACGGCGAAAGGTAGGCAGTTCTCTGAAGACCGGATCAGCGCGCTCGACGCGTTCAGGGAGTCAGTTCCCGTCGTGTATCAGCGGAGATATATCAGTCCAGCTGTCTCAGGCGGGGGTCCAGCGAGTCCCGTATCCAGTCGCCCAGGAAGTTGAAGCCGACCACCGTTAGGAAGATCGCCATTCCCGGGAAGAAGGCGATTCCCCACGAGCTGGCCAGGTAGTTCCTGCCGTCGGCGACCATTGCTCCCCACGCAGGCGTCGGCGGCGGAATCCCGACCCCCAGGAAACTCAGAATGGACTCGGTCAGGATCAGGCTGCCGACCTGCAGCGTAGCTACGACGATTACGGTGTTCAGTACGCCGGGCAGGATGTGATTGATGAGTATCCGGTGCGTAGGCGCACCCGCGACACGGGCCAGCGCCACGTAGTCCAGCACCTTGATAGCGAGCGTCTCCGCGCGCACCTGCCGGGCGAAAGGCACCCAGCTGAACAGCACCAGGACGCCGATCACGCTGAAGTAGCTGGCCCCTGCAACCACCAGGATCACCAGGGCCGCCATTATCAGCGGTATGGCGAGGAATATCTCGACGATCCGCATCAGCACCTCGTCTATCCATCCTCCGAAATAGCCACTGATAAGGCCGTAGGCGGTGCCGAACACCATGCCAATGAGTATGGAAGAGCCCGCTACCATCAGCGACACCCTCGCGCCGTGAATGATCCGGCTCAGGACGTCCCTGCCCTGCAGGTCCCCGCCCAGTATGAACTTGCTGCTGCCGCCTTCCTCCCACATCAGCGGGGCTCGCCTGGCGCTCAGCGTCGCCTTGACGGGGTCGTGAGGCGCTATCAGGTCCGCGGTTACCGCTGCGAATAAAAGAGTGGCCAGGATGATCACCGACAATATGGGCCACCGGCGAATGCGGCGCAGATTGCTCCTCCATGCGCCATCCGAAGCCGCGAGCAGAAGCGCGGACTCCGACGGGCTGGCGTTCCCGCTCTGCATCAGGAGTACCTCACCCTCGGGTCAATGAGGGCAAGTACAATGTCAACCACCAGGTTTCCGATGATGAACAGCAGCGTGAAGAGCAGGACAAGACCGGCCAGCATCGGGAAGTCGTTCTGAAGCACCGCATCTATGGAGAGCCGTCCGATTCCAGGCCATCCGAAGACCGACTCCGTTACTACCGTGCCGGTGCACAGGCCGGCGAGCAGCAGCCCGCTGTACGTAAGGGGAGCCGCCGCCGCGTTCTTGAAGGCGTGTTTCCAGATGACCGACGTATTATGGACTCCCTTAGCCCTGGCCAGCTTGATGAACTCTTCGTCCAGCACACTCAACATGCTGGATCGGACTAGTCGCAGTATGCTGGCTGCGAACAGCCAGCCCAGCGTAATGGTCGGTAGGATGAACGAGTCCAGCCCGCCTTTCTTCGCGGCCGGAAGCCAGTCCAGCCAGACCGCGAATACCAGGATCAGCATCAGGCCGATCCAGAACGGCGGCAGCGCCTGGCCCGTAACCGCTATGAAACGTCCGATCAGGTCAACTACCGTCCCGCGATGAACGGCCGACAGGACTCCCAGGGGAATCCCGATGACCACCGAGAATAGGAAGGTCGTGAATCCAAGTTGTACAGTAGCCGGGAGTTTCTCGAATATGGAGGTGGTAACAGCCCTTCTCTCCCAGAGGCTGTCGCCCAGGTCGCCGCGAGCGGCTTTCGAAGCCCATACCAGGTACTGGATGGGGAGCGGCTTGTCCAGGCCCATCTCTTTGCCCCAAGCGTCCCACATCTCCTGCGTTACCCCACGGTTCATAAACATCGTCCGGGGATCGCCCTGGATCCTCGACATGGTGAATACCAGGACTGAAACGACGAATAGCGTGAGGAGCATCAGCAGCACTCGTCTGGTCAGGAACTGTATCAAGCTGTGTATAGCTCCCGAACGCGCCGATCCGCTAAAGTCCCTTCGCCCTCGACGGGAGAAGGTTAGAGCCTGCCCCGTACTTGATACGGGGCAGGGGGTGAAATCGCAAATGCAGGCGCGGTCATTCTCAATGCTTACTCCCTCTCACTTGAGGGAGAGGGCTGGGGTGAGGGTGTTAATCTCACCCCATGTGTTAGATACCCACTACTGCTCCGCGATATGGATTCCTTCGATCTCCGGCATGACCAGGCTGTGTTCTACCATGTCCACTTCTCCTATGCGAGGACCAACTACGAGCGGGTCCAGCCAGTCCAGCGACGAAACCACCGGGAGGTCGCCCAAGTGCGAGTGATACTCGAAATAGGGTACAAGCGCATCCCAGGCCTTATCCGTATCTTGGTAGTTCTGGGAGAAGGTCTTGTGGACATCGTATCCTATGGGATCGTCGTATCCGCTGTTCCAGAGAGTGCAGCCGTCAATCAGGTCGCACAGGTAGTCGGTGTATTGCACCAGTTCCAGGTTTCCGCCCCACGGGAAGGCGAAAACGTCTTGCAGCGCGCCCCGCTCGAAGAACTCAGGCCTTCGGGAGGAGTAGGCGCTCTTGTCTATGGTTATGGTGACTCCCAACTCTTCCCACATAGGCACTATCGCTTCCGCGACCTCGATGAACGTATCCGGCGGAGTCGCGGTCGGTATCCACAGCGGCATGTCGAAGCCATCCGGGAAACCGCCCATCGCCATCAGTTCCCTGGCCTTATCCAGGTCGTATGGATGTATCCACTCGTCCTGGTGACGCGGGTTGCATACGTCAATGGTGTACACGTACTGGTGGCAGCCCTGCCCGAACAGTATGAACTCGTTGATCGAGTCTCGGTCAATCGCGTAGGAGAGCGCACGCCGCAGGTTCCTGGCTCTCTCGAGGTCCTCCTCGTTGCCAGGTTCTCCAACCCATGGGTTGTCGGTATTGGCGGGAGCGTTGGGCGTTCCATCGCTCAGAGTCGGCTGAATCTGGAAGTTCCCGCCCATGAAGAATATAGCGGATGTCTTGCCAGCTACCGCACCCTGAACGAGTCTCATCCCCGGCTCGTCAACTATCTGGTCGAGTAGCGGGATCGAGATGTCGGTAATGTCGCCCTGTCCGCCCTTCATCAGCGCGATGCGCGTCGCCTGTTCGGGCACTTCTATGGCCCGCACTATTTCGAAGTCGGGCGTGTTCCGCCAGTGATTCTTAATAGCTTCCAGCGTGATGATGTCGTCGTTGACGTGGGACTGCACCTTGTACGGGCCAGTCCCCATGAACTTGGAACTGTGGACTTCCTCGCCCACGGTTTCGTAGTAGTCCTTGTTCTCTATGGCCGTTCCCGAACCCAGTCCGCGCGTTGTCAGTATGTATCGTATAGTTGGCCCGTTTTCGCCCCAGTCCCACTGGACCGTGTTCTCGTCAACGATCCTGGGATTCTGGAAGTCGTCGCGGTACCAGCCCGTGGCGTGGCTGACGGTTCCCTCGCGCGATCCGTTTTCGTATGACCAGTGTATGTCATCCACGTCAACGGTTCCGTAGGCGGAGTCATGCCAGGGTACGCCCGGCTGGATGGTCCAGGTTATTCCCACGTCGTCAACAACCCACTCCCTGGCGATCATCGGCAGAAGAGTCCCGTCCGGCGCTACGTCCAACAGGTGTTCCGATACACCTAGCAGAGTTGACATCGTGTTGTACGGGAAGTTCGCTATCGGCCTGTGCCAGTTTGCCGGTCCCACGTCGCTTGTCACGATATTGAGCACCGTGCCGGGAGCTGGGCGCACCATCGGGCGCTGGGCCTCGACCACGACCTCCTTGACCACCTCCACCTCTTTCAGCACTTCCCTGATGACCTCGACCGGCTTCTCGACCACGACCTCCTTGACCACCTCTTTCTCCACCACCACCGTCTCGCCCGGTACCTGCACCTCTTTGATCACCTCTTTGACCACCGTCTGGCCTGGCACCTCGACCGTCTTGACCACCTCTTTCTCCACCACCACCGTCTCACCCGGCACCTGCACCTCCACGGTCTTGACCACTTCCTGGGTCACCACCTTTTCGACGGGGACTTCCTTGATGACCTCCACCTCGACGACTCGCTCGGTCTCACAGGCCGCCGTGATAATCGCGGCCAATAGCATGATGGCCACGGACATCAGAAGCGTCCTGACATTTGCCGCTTGTAACTTCATAGCTTCCCCTCCTCCTGAAACTGTATAAACGAATCTATGTTTGACGCATTGACTGGGTCTGTTGTGTTCACCAAACTACTGGACGTGTCCCCACCAGTTCCGTCCTTGGCTCTCCGGAACTTCAGACGGGCTTAGACCTGTAGGGCGACTCACTGTGCGAAGACCGCGACAATGGACTCGATTCTTCAGGAATAGCCATTCCTGAAGCGATTTGCATTGGACGGGCTGATATTATCGTTGAGTAAATGTAAAGTCAAGACAGGGTGCTGGGAGAGACGGACCATGCCGCAACAGTTCGATTTGGGCAATTTTGCAGACAACTGCACCATAGCCGGAGCCACAGGCTCCTCCACGGCCGATGGACACCCGATCATCGCCGGGAACAGCGATGATCCCTTCACCACCAGGACGCGCCTTGTAGTAGTCCACCCAGACGACGGCTACCGCTTCGTCGCCACGCAGATAGTCTCCCCCGACGACGGCGACCCGGTCTCCTTCGACAGGATGCACACGCGGGGCCTCAATTCGGAGGGTTTCGCCTACACCTGGTCTGCCGTGAGACCCGACCCGTCCAAGGAGCCGGACAGCGAAAGCGCCTATGGCATACCCTTCTACCAGTTCGGCAGACTGGCGCTGAGCCAGGCGCGGTCCGTCGAGGACGCAATCGGCCTGCTTGAGTCCTATCCCCGCGCGATTCACGGCAACTATCTCTTTACTGACGCGCTCGGAGAATTGGCGCTTGTCGAGGTAAGCACACAGTCCATGAATGTCGAGACCCGGACTGGCTGCGGCTGGGTCGGGCGGTCCAACCACTGGATATCCGATGTCATGGCCAGAATCGGGTTCACCCCGGACGATAGCGACTCTACCGCCGTCAGATACCGGAGAATAACGGACCTCATGGCCGAGGGAGAGGGAAGAATCGCCCCCGCCTACATTGCCGGGTGCCTCAGCGACCACGCCACCTTGGAAGAGACCGGATGGTCCATCTGCGCCCACGGACACGGAGAACTGAACAACGGCGCGGAGCGCGGTGGCTCGGTCAGCTCCGAGATCATGCAGCCCTCACTTGGGACGATGCACTACGCATACGGCTGGCCCTGCGGTGGAGCCGTTGACTACCCCGGACAGCAGCCGTACCAGGACAGGTCATGGGGCAGGTACATTTCCTTTTGTCTGGAAGATATGGAGCCAGGCGAGTACGTCTCCGTTGACGGCGTTCTCACACCGCTTGCCGTTCGCTACCTGTCCGACGCGGGCGGCACATCGTCGGTAACCCCGGACCGCATCTGGAGCAGGGCTTAGTGGGGCAGGCAGTGTCGGAGCCTTGAGTTAGGAAGCCATAACCTATACCGGCCCATTCAGCGTCGCCTGGAATCGTCTCGGCAGTACGAGCGAGGACTTCAGAAGTCCCCTCTCCCTTGAGGGAGAGGGCTAGGGTGAGGGTGACTAGCTTGGATATCTGCCACTTCACAACTGGGGGCAGAGTCCTATCCTAAAGAGCCTCCTGAAATCGTCTCCGTAGTACGAACACCTTCTGGACGCCCATCGTCCATTTGTGCTAAAATGTCTGTATGAGAGGTTCGTATCACATCGAGTGAAACATAAGTCAGGGATTATCAATGAGCCTCATAGGGCCGGAGAAAAAATTTCCCCGTAGCTAAACTCAGGCGATCTCAGGTGAATCTCAGGTGACTTTTTCACCTGTTGCCACTTGTCGGCTCACCAGTTACTCACCTGTGTAAGAATAAATCGGAGTATATACGGGCCTCTGGATTCCACCCTCCGGCCCGCCCGCGCCGAAGTTACGCCATCGGCTTGACGTCGGGTGCGTCCAGGAGGGATGCGCCGTAGTTCTCCAGCGCCGTGTCGCTTACCATGAAGTGTTGGGCAGCGGCGTTGATGTTGCGTAGGCACCGCTGAAGGATGTTGCTCCGGTGGATGGCCGATCCTCCGGCGTATCGGAACGCGGTCGTGGCGACGTCAACCGCGACCTCGGTCACGTAGGTCGAGACCGCGCGCATCTCGGACTGCATAGCGGCATCGGGCACCCGCCCGCCGCAGGCGGTCCGGTAGGCGCGTTCATACACCTCGTGGGCGAGCGCGCGGGCCGACCTCAGGCGGAGGTCGCATGAGGCGATGTCGCCACGGAACGCCTCCCGGTCGGCGAGCGACGCCGTTGGCGGGTTGCCCCGCTTCGTAGCGGGCGCTTTCGCCTTGATTTCGTCCAGCGCGCGACGGGCGATCCCAAGCGCGACGCCAGAGTGTTCGTTGGCGACGAACCCCGGCCTGCCCATGCGGTAGATAGCGCCGCCGCGCTTGGACTCCCACACCGTGGGGTCCCAGCTGAACGCCTCCGGCACGAAGAGATCGCTCACCGAGATGTCGTTGCTGCCGCTGCCTTCGAGCCCGGTCACGTGCCAGTTGTCGTGGATGTGCCCCTTCGAGGCGGGGAATACCACGGTCAGGCTCATGCTCTTCGCATCCGGGTCAGCTTGTACGGCGGCTCCGGCCGTCATCCACTCGGCATGACGCACGCCGCTTGCGAACGGCCACCTGCCCGTGACTACGTACCCTCCTTCGACGGCGACTGCCTTCCCCCTGAGAGCGGTGGAAGTGGCCGCCGTGGGTATGCGCCCGTTCTTGAATATCTCGGCTACGGCCTCGTCCCCCGCGAACGCTCCAGGCTGCCCGATTGCGGTCGCGCCAATCATCAGGCACCACCCGGCGGATGCGTCTATGTACGCCAGCGCCTCAATGACCTCTATCTGGGTTACGGGGTCTGCCTCGGCTCCTCCGAGAGACTGCGGCAGCTTGAGGGTAAAGAGGCCCGCGTCCCGGATGGCGGCCACCGCGTCGGGCGCGAGCGTACCAAGCCGCTCGGACTCGTCCGCGCTTGCGGCTACGACATCGCGCACCGACTCGACGGCGTCCAGCAGGAAGCGACGCTTTTCATGGCGCTCACTTGGAAATGAAGGCAGGCTCATACTCAAATCTTATCGGCTGTCCGTGGCTACTTCAACAGTCCCATGGCCGCCAGGATGAACGTGTACTCCTCGGCGGTCTCATATAGACTTTCGTACCGCCCCGACCTTCCGCCGTGACCCGCGCCCATGTTGGTCTTTAGCAGAAGCAGGTTGTCGTCCGTCTTCAGCGTCCGGAGCTTCGCCACGTACTTGGCCGGCTCCCAGTAGGTCACCCTGGGGTCGTTGAGGCCGCCAGTTACGAGCATCGGGGGATAGTCGCGTCTCGTCAACTGGTCGTATGGCGAGTATGACCTGATGTGCTCGAAGGCGTCCTTGTCCTCTATCGGATTGCCCCACTCCGGCCACTCTATGGGCGTGAGGGGAAGCGTCTCGTCCAGAATCGTGTTAAGAACGTCCACGAAGGGAACGTGGGCGGCGACCGCGCCCCACAACTCCGGCGCCTGATTGACGACCGCGCCCATAAGCTGGCCGCCCGCGCTACCCCCGGCGATGGCGACACGCCCTTCCGACCCGTAGCCCCGTTCGATCAGCGAACGCGCGACGTCCACGAAGTCGTTGAATGTGTTGGTGCGCTTCTTCAGTTTGCCGTCCTCGTACCAGTGATACCCCAGGTCGTCGCCCCCGCGTATGTGGGCAATCGCGTAGATGAATCCGCGGTCCAACAGCGAGAGGCGGGAAGAGGAGAACCCCGGAGGCATAGCAAGACCGTAAGCCCCGTAGCCGTACAGGTACAGCGGCGCGGACCCGTCCGTAGGGGTGTCCCTGCGCCTGACTATGGACGCCGGAACCTTCGTGCCGTCCCGGGCCGTAGCCATTACTCGCTCGGAGACATACTCCGAACCGTCGTATCCGCTTGGAATCTGTCGAACCTGGCGCGGTTCCAGTTCCCGGGTGTCGAGGTGATAGTCGTACACTGTGTCCGGTGTGACCATCGAAGAGTACCCCAGGCGCAGGGTATTGGTACGAAATTCGGGATTGTTCCCCAGGGAAGCGACGTATGCCGCTTCAGGAAAGTCTATGTACGTTGACTCATTGGCACGGTCGAGCAGGCGTATCTGGTCCAGACCGTTCACTCGTTCCTGCACGGCGATGAAGTCCTGGAATACGTCGAAGCCCCTGATGTAATTGGAGTCGGAACCATCCACCAGCGGTGTCCAGGACTTCTCTGTGGGATCGTCCTCCGGCGCAGTCACGAGGCGATTGTTCTTATGCGTGTCGTTCGTGCGTATGACGAATCGGTCGCCCTGGTGGTCCACCCAGTATTCGTGTCCCGTCCGGCGCGGGGATACCAGAATTGGCTCGGCCATAGGTTCCGATGCGGGTATAAGCCGATCCTCGGAGGTAATGTGGTCGCCCGCGCTGATGACGACGTACTCCTCCGACGAGGTGAACGACAGACCCACGAAGAAGCCTGGGTTGCTTTCGGCGTAGATTATTGAGTCGCTTTCGACGGGTTCGCCGAGTGTGTGCAGGCGCACCTGGTATGGGCGCCAGTTCTCGTCCAACACGACATAGAAGAACGACGCGTCCTCGGCGACCCACACGACGCCTCCGGCGGTGTTCTCGATGCTGTCTCCAAGCAAATCGCCAGTGGTCAAGTTCTTGACTACTATCGTGTATCGCTCAGAGCCGTCGGTATCGGTACCGTAGGCAAGCAGAGCGCCGTCGTTGCTCACCGACATCGCCCCAAGTTGGAAGTACTCGAAGCCCTCCGCCAGCGCAGGTTCATCCAGAATCATCCGCGCGTTGGTGGTTGGCGCCTCCCGCGCGTTCGGGTCGTCGGCAGGCCAGCGCTGCCACATGCGATACTGGCTTCCATCTTCGTAACGCCACTGGTAGTACCACTCGCCACGCTTCCATGGCACGCTGGAAAGGTCGGGCTGTTCACGCGCCTTGATTTCCTCGAAAATCGCCTCCGTCAACTCCTTGTGGGGAGACATCTTAGCCTGGAAGTAGTCGTTTTCCGCGGTGAGATAGGCCAGCACATCGGCATCGTCCACGTTCGGGTAACCGGGGTCGCGCAGCCAGTGCCACTGGTCCTCTATCGTTATTCCGTGCCGGGTGTAGCTGTGAGGTCGCTTCCCGGCCAAAGGCGGTGTGGGTAGTTCGGACATCTTCGACTCCCTTTGCAAAGATTATGGATTTATGTAGGATGACGGGCATCAAGACACCTTGAGCAATGAGACTATATATGACCATAGATTCCCGAACCGACGCAAACCACACCGGCAGGACGGTATTCCTGTATGACAACCGGATGTCGGAACACACGCTGAGCGACACGCACCCCATGAAGCCGGTGAGACTCCGGTACACTCGCGACCTGCTAGACTCGTATGGCGCGTTCGACTCCGATTCGTCCAGCGTTCAAGGGGCGAGAGAGGCCACCAAGTCGGAACTGGAGTGGTTTCACACGCCGGACTACGTGAACGGGGTCGAGGCGATAGGGTCGGGACGAGCGGATGTGAATCCCGCCGCTTTCAACTTCGGGCCGGGCGACAATCCGCACTACCCGGGTATCTACGAAGCGGCCGCGCTCTCGACGGGCGCGTCCGTCGTGGCCGCCGAAATGCTGATAGCCGGGGAGGCGAACGCCGCCTTCAACATAGCCGGCGGCCTGCACCACGCAATGCCCGACCATGCCTACGGCTTCTGTGTATTCAACGACCCTGTAATCGCCATCCACCGCTTTCTGCAAGAGGGGATGAAAGTCGCCTACGTGGATATAGATTGCCATCACGGCGACGGCGTTCAGCACGCCTTCTACGCGACCGACAGGGTTCTGACCATCTCGCTCCACGAATCGGGCGCGTTCCTGTTTCCAGGCACCGGCTTCGTTCAGGAGACGGGAACGGGCATAGGAAGAGGGTACTCGGTCAATGTGCCTCTGTATCCCTATACGTCGGACGAGGTTTACCTGTGGGCGTTCCGGCAGACGGTCCCGCACCTGCTCGACGCCTTCAGGCCGGACGTGATAGTAACCCAGCTCGGCATTGATTCGCACTACCGCGACCCGATAACCCACCTCGCGCTGACCGTACAGGGGTTCGCGGAGGCGGTGTCCGAGTTTCGCAAGGCGTCGCCTGGCAAGTGGCTCGCCCTGGGCGGCGGCGGATACGACCTCCAGGCAGTCGCGCGCGCCTGGACTATGGCCTACGGCGTCCTGTCCGGGCAGAATTTCAGCAATGACATTCCGAGCGACTATGGCGCGGAGCACGGAGTGGAATCCCTACGCGACCCCGACAACCTCGCCCTCGACGAGCAGATCATCGCGGACTCCCGCACCTTCGCCGAGTCCAGCGTCCAGACCGTGCACCGGCTAATCTTCCCCACCCACGGGATACGAGGCGAGTAGCGCCCTAAACCTCCGTATCCGTCAGCGCCCACCTCAGCGCGTCCTCCAGGTTCGGATGGTGGAACTCGAAGCCGCTCGCGCTGAGCTTCCCGGGCGTGGCGCGGACGCTTGCCAGCAGCATATCGGTAATCTCGCCCTGGGTGATTCTCAGGGCAAACCTTGGAACCGGAAACAGGGTAGGCCTTCTGAGCAGTCTGCCCATCGTTCGAGTGAATTCCGCATTGGTAACCGGGTTGGGTGAGCAGAGGTTTACCGGGCCGCTCAGGTCGTCATGTTCCAGAATCCACTCCATGGCCCGGACGATGTCCCGCCTGGATATCCAGCTTAGGTACTGCGCCCCGGATCCCAGCCTGCCACCGAGTCCGAGCCTGAATATCGGCCCCACTGTCGCCACCATTCCGCCCGAGGCGGTCAGCACGACGCTTATCCTCATATTCGCAACGCGGATTCCGGCGTCCGAGGCGGGTGCTGTGGCGTTTTCCCATTCGACGCTGACATCGGCCAGAAAGTCCCACCCAGAAGCGGCGTCTTCAGCCAGGAGTTCATCACCCCTGTCCCCGTAGTAGCCGGTGGCGGAGGCGGAGGCGAAGACTTTGGGCGGACTGTCCAGCCCGGCGAGTGCGCTTGCAAGCAGTTCCGTACTCTTGACCCTGCTGTCCCTGATGCGCGACTTCTGCTCCGCGGACCAGCGGCCGGAGGCGACATTCTCGCCGGACAGGTGAATCGCCGCGTCGAATCCCTCCAACTGCCGGGCGTCCAGCAAACCTGTCGCGGGATCCCAGGCTACCCACTCGGCAGCGCTCGAAGAGCCCGGACGCACCAGTCTCGTAACGCTGTGGCCCGAAGACTCAAGGTTTCTGACCAACGCCGTTCCGATGAGACCGCTCGAACCCGAAATCAGGACTTTCATGCTCCACACCCCATTGCGAGCTAACTCGTGGACAATTCCTGTGAGTTACTTATATTCATCGAGACATACTCTCGTCAAGAAGTCAGGGCCTTAGAAGATCCTCAGAACTACACAGCTTTTGCGGTCATCTCATCGTCACTAGACCCTCCGTATGCGCGAAATGTACACTTAGGGCTGACATTTCTCCGAAAGAGCGAGTCCCTGTGACATCCCAGACCTGTCTTCCGACCTTCACCTGGTTTCTCGTGGATGAGAACGGTCGTCCTGTTGGGCAGATACGCCGTTCCGAATTGCCCGAAGCGAGCATGACTTTCGAGGAGGAGAGCAGGTTCGAAGAGGCCGAGATAGTCGAAGTCGTGGAACTACGGCCTAGCTGCTCGATGCGCCGTTTCAGAGTGATCATAAAAATAATCCGATAGCAAGGCGAGGCACATTGAGAGTAGAGACCACGATAACAATCAACCGGTCCGTAGCAGAAGTGATGGAGTACCTGACCAGGGTGGAGAACCTGCCCTCTTGGGCCGAGAATGTAGTAGAGGCTAGCCAGACGTCCCAGGGCCCAGTGGAACAGGGAGCGACCTGCCGTGTAGTCACCGAGGTCATGCAGCGCAGACTGTCGCATGAATTCGCAGTAACGGAGTTCCTTCCGGGCGAAAGGTATGCCGCTCACAGCACGGACGGTCCCTTTCCAATGAGCCTCGCGTACGACGTCAAGCCGTTTGAGGGAGGCGCGCAACTGCATTCGGTTTCCGAATTCAACTTGCCCGGAATGACGGCGTTGGTAGAGTCGGCCATGAGGAAAAGGGTGCAGTCACAATTCGAGTCCGACCACCGCGAACTCAAGCGCATCCTCGAGTCCTGAGGCGTCGAAATGCTGCTTTCAGCCTCACAACTGAAGCTCTTCTACGGCGAAATGGAGATATTCGCCGACGTGAGCGTCGAGGTCGGTGAACATGCTCGAATCGGCCTGGTTGGCCCGAATGGAAGCGGCAAGACATCCTTGTTGCGCGTTCTGACTGGCGGCCTCGAACCGGACGCGGGTTATGTATCCATGAGTTCGGGCCTGCGCGTCGCCTACGTTTCCCAGATGCCTGAGCACGACGCGCCGGGAACTCTGAGGGACGAGGTGCAGTCCGCGTTCCAGAAACTTTTCGACCTCGAAGACGAGCTCGCCAACAGCGCGCTGGCAATACAACAGGGAGATGGCGCTGTGCGACGGCGGGCTGAGACGCGATACGCCGAGTTGCTCGAAGAGTACGAGGACCTGGGTGGATACGACTACCAGAACGGCATGGACCGTGTAGTCGAAGGCGTGGGCATGACGCTGGACACGCTGGACACCCCGGCGTCAGCGGCCAGCGGCGGGGAACGCACGAGGGCGGCCCTCGCCCGCGCGCTGCTGACAGACCCGGACCTGCTGGTGCTGGACGAGCCCACCAACTATCTGGACTTCGATGGCCTGACCTGGCTGGAAGACTTCCTGTCCGGCTTCAAGTACGCGGTGGTTGTGGTATCTCACGACCGTTACTTTCTCGACCGCGTCTGTTCCGAAATCTGGGAGATGGAGCGCGGAAAATTACAGCGGTTTCCAGGTAACTACTCGCAGTACAGGGAATTGAAGCGCGCCCAGATTGAGCGACAGCAGAAGGAATTCGAGCGGCAGCAGGAGCATATCGCCAAGGAAGAGTTCTTCATCCAGCGATACAAGGCTGGGCAGCGTTCCCGGGAGGCCAGGGGGCGCGAGACGCGCCTGGCCAGGCTGGAGCGCATCGAAGCGCCGAAGAGCGAAAAGACAATCTCCATAGGCGCGGCCAACGCATCTCGCACGGGGCATATCGCGTTAAGTCTGCGCGGCCTGTCCGTCGGATTCACCGAAGGAGAAGCCCGGACGACCCTGCTCACCATGTCCGACATGGATGTGGAGAGCGGCTCGCGGACGGCCATAGTCGGCGCGAACGGCATCGGCAAGACGACGCTGATCCGCACTATACTGGGTGAACAGGCGCCGCTTTCGGGCACAGTCAGGTTGGGCCACAACGTTCAAACCGGGTATCTGAACCAGGGGACATGGAACCTTCCGGACGACAAGAACGTGCTGGAAGCCTTTTTGGAAATCCGCAACATACCTATCGGAGAGGCGCGGGACTATCTCGCGCGCTTCCTGTTCCAGGACGATGACGTATTCAAGCAGGTGAGCGCGCTGTCGGGTGGAGAGCGAACGAGGCTGTCCCTGGCGCGACTGCTGATAACCTATCCCAACGTCCTCATTCTGGACGAACCCACTACTCACCTCGACATTGCCAGCCGGGAGGCGCTCGAAGATACGCTCGAATCGTTTGATGGGACGCTGCTCTTCGTTTCGCACGACCGACACTTCATCGGCATAATGGCCGAGCGGATCTGGGCTATCGAGGAGGGAACCGTTCGCCCGTTCAGCGGAGGGTTCGCGGAGTGGATGCGCGCGAACCGCCCGCCGGAACCCGAGCCTGTCTCCCGGCGCGCCCGCGCAAGGCACCGCAGGCGTGAACGCGAGTCGCGCAAGCAGGAACGAAAGACCAAGTCGTCCGTGCAGTCCCAGGCAGTGGACTACGAGACCTTGATCCACGAGCTTGAGTCCAAGGTGTCCAACATAGAGAAGCAGCTCGAAACCGCCTCAGAGCGCCGCGACACGGACGCAATAACGCGGCTTGGGCAAGAGTACGCTGAGACGCAGCAAGACATAGAGGATGCCTGGGAAAAGTGGACGCTGGCGTCAGGGTAGTCTAATGGCATTCCCTGCTATAATCGCTGTAGGCGAACGCGCCTTATATTTTCGGACTGACGCAACCAAAGCCATTCTGCCTGCTGGATCGTATATCCCTGTGCGGAAGACCAATCCTTTTTGAAAATTTTTGGAGCGCTATTATGATGAAGGAAGAAGGAAACCGCGAGATAGCCCTGCTTTTAGACTGGGAAAATATCCGGTTCGGCTTGCAGCAGCAGAATCTAGCGCCCAACATCAGCGCGATCATGGAAGAAGCCCAGGCGCTGGGCAGGGTCGTAGTCGCGCGAGCATACGCCGACTTCCAGAATCACATCATGTTCAACGATCCGAGACGGCTGTACGCGGCGGGCATAGAGCCGGTGTACGTTCCAGGCCGCGTCTATCAGAACGACCGGGACGGAATCGTGTCTTCTGTTCGCAAGAACAGCGTGGACGTGAAGCTAACGGCGGACTGCGTGGAGTTCTGCTTTCGATACCCCAACATAGACACCTACATGCTGGTGTCGGGCGACGGCGACTTCATACATCTGGTCAAGACGCTCAGGCCATATGGCAAGTTCGTCGCCATCGTCGCTCTGAGCTGGACGGCATCCCCAAGACTTACCGAAAGCGCGGACTGGGTGAAGTTCTACGACCTGGACGTGGAGCCTTCCGTACAGCGAAACATGACCGCATCGCTGCCCGATTCTCCCGATACACCGGAAGAACCCGTCTCTGACGAATTGCGCGAAGTGTACGAGTCGATCAAGGATATAACGAACGACCGGAAGAGCCCAATCGTTCTGGCCGCGCTCAAGCCATTGCTTACGCATCGGATCAGGGACTTCGACGAGAACAGGTTCGGATATACCAAGTTCAAGCCACTTGTCATGGACGCCTACGACAGAGGCTACGTCAAGGTGGTCACGGAGGGCCTGGTGGACTGGGTAATGTCCACCGGGGCAGACTTCGACAGCATCGAAGACGACTCCGAAGCCATTGAGTACGACGGCCCGCAGCCGGCTTTCAGGAACGACTTAGGGTATCAGGGCGACGATGATCCGGCGTCGGGCGCCATCACCAAGGACACCATAAGATTCTGCGACAGTCTTGAACAGCGCAGCCGTTACATAACTTTCAGGTATCTTACCCAGAATCTCAGCCAGCAGCCCTGGATGCAACTTGACTTCGACTACCTGGTACGCGCCATGAACAAGGCCATCGAAGACGGCCTGTTCACGAGGGAGACTTACGAGGACTTCGACGAGTACTCAGGCTACATACGCAAACTGCCCACGCTGAAGCTGAACCGGGATCATCCTGACGTCAAGGAAGCGCTGGATACCGTGACCGCGGACTGGTCGGGCCGGCCCTGATTAACGCGATAACTCAGTCGCCGCCCAAACCTACGCCGTAAATCGGCTCGTACATCGCGCCGTCCGGGTGCAGGGTGCTCCGTATGAGGCTTATGCTCTCTACCCGTATCGGGGGTCGCACATACTCATGCGATAAGAGAGTTTCCGTTACTCTCCGCCTGTCCGCGTTGGAAACTCTGTCCCGCACTCGTCCTGCGGTAATGTGTGGATTGAATCCCCTCCGTTCCGGCCTGAATCCCAGTTCAGCCAGACTCTCTTCCACTCTCTGCTGCAGCCGACCCAGACTGTCCAGGTCGCCTTCAACTCCAACCCAAAGCACACGTGTCGCCCTGGGATTGGGGAATACTCCCGCGTCTCCCAGCGAAAGGTCGAACGGTGCCACTTCGTCTGATGCGAAGTCCATAGCATCCCTGATTTCGGGGACACGCTCAACGCTCACGTCACCCAGGAACTTGAGTGTCAGGTGGATGCCCTCGGGCCTGACCGTTCGCGCCCCCCTAACGCCCAGCGCGTCTATCGCGGCTGCCAGTCCAGCGAACTCGGCTTTCACCGTGTCCGGGAGTTCCACGGCGACGAAGACCCTTACCTTCTCTTCGCTTGCCACCTACTCCGCGCTCCACAGACCAATGTCCGCGAGCCACTCCGCGATTGCCTCGCCTATCTCGTCGGGCGAATCTTCCTGTATGAAGTGGACTCCCCTGACCGTTACCTCTCGCTGGTTCGGCCAGGTGCGGCAGAACTCACGCTGTTCTCCGGAGAGAATCGCGCCCGGTTCGGCGTTGACGAACAGCTTGGGGATGTCGCTCTCCGAGAGCCAAGAGGAGTAAGCGTCAACTATCTCGACCACGTCGGCGGGCTCACCGTCCAGCGGAATGTCCCGAGGCCATGAGAGAGTCGGCCTGCGAGACTCGCCAGGTTCCAGGTAGGGCCTGCGATAGACATCCATCTCGTCGTCGGTGAGATCGCGGATGATGCTGCCCGGCAGGACGCGCTCGACGAATACGTTGTTGTCCAGGACCATCTGCTCGCCCGCGTCCGAGCGAAATCCCTGGAAGACGCGGCGGGCGGCATCAGGCCACTGCTCCCAGGTGAGGCTCTGAACGATTGCCTCCATGTAGGCTATGCAGGCGACGCGCTCGGGGAATCTGTGCGCCCAGTGGAACGCCAGCGCAGAACCCCAGTCGTGGCACACCAGAGTCACGTCGCTGTCGAGTCCCAGGGCATCGAACCAGGCGTCCAGGTATCGCGCGTGCTCGACGAACCTGTACGTGCCGGAGGGCATCTTGCCCGAGTCCCCCATGCCAACGAGGTCGGGAGCGAGGCAGCGCGCGCCGTCCTGAACGTGAGGGATGATGTTGCGCCACAGATAGGAGCTGGTTGGGTTGCCGTGCAGGAAGACGACGGGCGCGCCGCTTCCGGTGTTCACGTAGGATATTTCGGTGTCCAGCACGGAAACGCGCTTTCGGGGGTGGGGGTCGATGGGTGAGATGGGCATTGAGATGTGATCCTGGTAGGCGCCCGAAATACTATGGATGTAGGAAGTCAAAGAGAGGAGCGACTAGGCTCTTTCCGCCACCTCTCTCTCGCGGCTCTGGGTCGCGACGCCAAGAGCGCCCTTGATAACTCCAACGTCGTTGATGAGAATCCTGACCTCGGCATTGGCCTCGTCAATGCGCTGGTTAGTCCCGTCAATACGTCTATTCAAGCGGGTCTCGGTCGCCCTGATTTCATCTCGCAGTCGGGCCTCAGATGTCTTGATTTCATAAGGAAAGGGGGCGAAAACGCCCCCTTCAGAGTGAGCCGATTGACAATCAGTCGTCGTACTGGGTGGTCTCGCTACCGATGCCGGTGAGGGAGATGTGGGAGAAGTCTTTGCCGTCAACCGCGCCGTGCCAGTGCTTTTCTCCGGACGGAATGAAGGCGGTATCGCCCTCGGTTATGACTATCTCCTCCTCCTCGGTTGCGACGATCCCCTCGCCTCCGGTAACGAACAGCACCTGGTCGGTGGTATGGGAGTGGAACTTGTTCTTCGCGCCGTCGTAGAAGTTGACCTGGGCGAAGTTGAAGAAGTCGCTCTGCGCGCCGACTATTGGCTGACGGCTTACGGGGCCGCCGTAGAACAGCGGGGCGTTGGTCGCGTCTTCTTCGGGTACTGAGCCGTTCTTGATTACTTCCATGGGGTTCTCTCCTGGTGGTTATTTTTCAGTTTTCACTCTCACATCGGGAGAGTGGATGGTTAATCTTACGCGACCAATGCTGGGATGGCCTTTTAAGGGTCAAGGCTTAGCCTTGCTTGCCGTCGCGGGCGCGGAGGTTGGCGGCGTCGCGGAGGTAGATGCGTTCGAGTTCATCGGGACGCTTGTCGGTGTTGACGAGAATCATCACGCGGATGCAGCGTTCCTGTCCGCCCGGCACGTCCATCTCGTGACCGCACATCATGGCGACATCCGTCCAGCCCATGTGGACGCGCGCGGCGACGGCGGGGAACGTGGCGTCAAGGTCTTTCGTGGCGCTGAAAGTGACCGCGGCTATGTCGTCCGTGTCAACCTCGTTTGCCTGTACAAGCTCTTCCAACAGTTCACTCGTTGCGTCCAGGATCGCTTCCCTGTCGTTCGAATCGGCGGTGGTAGCGCCTCGGATTCCCCTTACCTTACTCAATCTAGCTGCCCCTGTCATTAGTTCCTATGAGTGCGTGCATGAAGTCTCGCGCGGTGTCGAGTTGTCTGTCTTCTGGAGCCTTGACAATCGCGTCCAAAAGCGCGCTTGCCAGAATAGCCCCATCCGCGTAAGTGGCTATCTCCTCAAGATGCTCCCGCCGCGAAACTCCGAAGCCGACGAGTATGGGAAGGTCGGTGTACCGCCTGATGCGTTCGACGAGTGCAGGCGTTGACTGTGAACTCAGTCTGCGCGCCCCTGTAACCCCAATAAAGTTAACGCAGTATATAAATCCGCCAGCCGATTCGCAAGCATCCCGAATTCGCTCATCGGAACTTGTGGGCGCGAGAAGCGGGATGAGGTGGATACCGCGCTCCGCGGCCATTTCGGATAGCTGCGCCGCTTCCTCGGTGGGCATATCCGGGACTACCATGCCATCCATGCCGGCGGCGGAGGCATCGTCAAGGAATCTTTCGAGGCCGTATCGGAGAAAGGGATTGTAGTAGCCCATGAGTATCAGCGGGGATTCGACTCCGCTACATCGTAGGTTCTTGACGGCTTCAATGCACCTGGAGACTGTGACGCCGTTCTGGAGCGCGCGGTAGCTCGACATCTGGACGGTGGGGCCGTCGGCAAGCGGATCGCTGAAGGGCACGCCGAGTTCGAGCATATGACTACCGGATTCCAGTAGGACGCGAGCCAGCGACTCGGAAGTGGGAATATCGGGGAAGCCGATGGTGACGAATGGGCTGAGTGCCTGCTGCCCGTTCTCGCGTAGTCTGCTTAGCGTTGTATCAATTCTGTTTGGCATTTTCAGCCTCTTTGTCTGAATCAGGGTTTTTCGGATTTAAGGGGTTTTCAGAATATCCATTTCTTGTGCGGTGATGATTTGCTCAACTGGGCAATCCGTTATCGTCCCTCAGGGCAGGGGGACGTATCGAGAGGCCAGAAGGGCCAGTATGTTCTGGGCGGAGTGGGCTGCTATGGGTATCCATATTGACCTGGTTGTATGATACACCAACGCGAACAGCACTCCGGTAACGAATATCGGAATGATGGTGGCCGGAGAGAAGTGTACCAGCGCAAACAGGACAGCGCTCACGGCGACGCCGACGTACAGTCCGTACCTTGCTGCAAGTCCCGCGAACAGAAAACCCCTGAAGAAGACTTCCTCCACAAACGGCACCCACGCGCCCAGGGCCAGAGCGGTCAGCGCTACGACCGCGCCATCCCCGGCGAGTCCTGCCGGCAGCGGTTCGGGGACAAGAGCATCGAACCCCAGCCCGGATACGATGAAGGCGTATGCGCTGGTGAAGGCAAGGCTTCCCAGTAGAGTGGCGGCGGCCAGAAGGAACGCCCCTCCTGCGGAGGGCAGCCGCACTCCGACGGCGCTCCAGGAAAGGCGGTACTTCTTGACGACTATCAGCCATACAGATATCAGCAGAACGCTCTCGGCTATGGCGGCCAGCCATGCCAGGCGGGACAGGTCACCGTCCCACCGATTCACGGTGGATATACCGCCTATCGCCAGGAAGAATATGCCGAACGCGCCGAGGCTGATGGCGGTGGCGAGAACCATGTCGCCGATTCCCCAGCGCACTTCACCGTATTCGTGTCCGCTCGTCACTCTGCGTCGCCTTGCACGTCGAACTGTATCGGCAGTTGTGTCAGCTCTTGAGCCATTCGACGTCGCCTTGCAGGTCGTCGGGGTGTTCTCTGGACGCGAACACTTTGTACTTGCCCATCTCTGTGGTCAGGTCGCCAAGATCACCGTGTCCCGGGAAGAAGGTGCCGATGCCGTCCAGAGTGAACAGTCTGCTCGTGATGCTTCCGATCAGCTGCTTCAGGTTCTCAGGGCTCCCCGTCCTGCCGGGGCCGTTTGGGAAGAGGGTGTCTCCGGTGAACAGGTGTGGGCCGAATGTGAAGCAGGTGGAGCCAGGGGTGTGTCCGGGAGTGTGGATGGCGGTCAGCGTAACGTTCCCGGCGCAGATCTCGTCGCCGTCGGCTATTCTGATTTGGGCCGCGTCGGCGAGCGCATCCGCGTCGTCATGGCCTATGGCGACGGGCGCTTCGAGCACTGAGACGACTTCTTCGAGTCCCTCGATGTGGTCGAAGTGGTTGTGTGTGATGAGGATCAACTTGACGTCTGTCTGCTGTGCCGCCTGGATGAGCGCACCCGGGTCAGGGGGAGCGTCTATCACGATGCTCTCGTTCGTCTCGGGACAGACGACGATATAGGCGTTGTTTCCGTAGGGGCCGCACTGGATCATATGAATCGCAATGGTGTCATCCTGGAAGTGGACCGTCATATTTACCTCCCGGTCGGTGTTGTTTCGCAGGTGATTATAGCAATTTAGTCGTTTGTAGTCGGTTGGTATAATTTGGAAGGCGGAAAACTCCGCGATTCGAGAAAGTCAGGGGTTTTTATATATGAGCGAGTTTGGACTGAATATAAAGACGGACACAGGCGGGAAGCGCGTGGAACTCGAATGCGAGCATCAGAACGGTCTGCTGTACGTGGTACCGGCGGAGTCGTCGTGGGTGTGTTCTGAGGAGCTGATGCACGCGCACGCTATGGCAGGCTTCTTCAGGCAGCTAATGGAGCTGGAGGACGAGCGGGTGGAAGAACTCATGCAGCGTTGGGGGTTATACTACCGCCCGAGACCGCTGGCAGAGTCGGACGTGGAATGAAAAAGAGCCGGCGTGTGAAACACCGGCCCTCATAAGTGTACTGATACTTTCCGCTAGAAGTCGTCGTCCACGCCCGCGATGTCGGCGGCAGGGGAGTTGATTATCCTGTGTATGACAGGGGAGAAGGCTTCGTCGTCCCCGGGCTCGGTATCGTCGTCCGACCAGTCTTTGACGGCGACAGCCGCGAGTTCGCGCTCTTCGTCGTCCCCGTCCGCCACCTCATATCCCATGACCGCGCTCGGCACATAGACCCTGTAATCGGCTCCACCGCGCGACGGGAATGATACTATACTCGACTGGGCTGGCGTCTTGTATGTCTCTCGTATGATGATCGCCAGCTCACGCTCCTCGACGCTGGTGACGGCTGCCTCGTACAGGTTGCCTCCCTTCGCCAGGCGCGCGATGCGGGTTCCCACTCTCGGCTCGACCTGACCGACATAGGCGCCGGTTTCGTCCTTCACGATCATCCCTGACCCAGCCGGTTCGAGATGCATCATGTCCCCAGGGGTGAGTTTGGCAAGAGTGTCGGATGCCGCCAGCTTGATGAGAGAGGTGACGCCGGCATTTCCGCTCTCTTCTATGAAGGTCTGCGACCTGCGCGATGCGGTCTTCGCAACACGCGGAGCGTCGGCGTCCGACAATTTCATAAGCCTGCTGAGGTTCTTCTTGGCGATTGAGTTATTGGGCGAACGCATGAGCACCGAGCGGAACGCTTCCTGGGCTTCCTTGTTGCGACCAAGTTCACTCAGCGCCTTTCCGAGTCGGTTGTACGAGCCAATGTCTTCGGGGAAGTCGCGCACGATGGTCTGGTTGACCGCAACGGCCTCTTCCCACCTGTTTTTCATCGCGAGAGCAACGGCCTTCTTGGCCCTTTCGTTCTTTATCTTTTCGTCCAGTGCGCGAGCGTTCATTTGAATCGCCTCCCGGAAAGGTCTGAGAATCTTAGCGAAAACCGGAAAAATGCGGCAAGGTCTCCGCAAGGTATTTTGAGGTATTTTGACGACAGTATTAGAGTCTTCTTAACCTTAGTAAGGTCAATTTCCAGATAGCCTCAATTATTATATGCATTGACATCTTGGATTTGCCCTTAGTTCTATCTATGAAGACTATAGGATGTTCTAATACTACATACCCTTTGGACTGGCACTGAAACGCCACTTCCGACTGGAACCCGAAGCCTTTGCAGCGAAACGAGTCCATGTCGAGGGAACCCAGCGCGACAGCAGTGTACGCCTTGAACCCGGATGTCACGTCCTTCACTCCGAGGCCGGTGACGAGTCTGATTACGTGATTGCCGAATGAACTGAGCAGGCGTCGCTTGAGACCCCAGCCAGGGTCTGAACCGCCGCCTTCGGTGTAACGCGAGCCGACCACCACATCGGCCCCTTCCAGCTTGCGGAGCATGACCGGCAGGTGATCCGGTACGTGAGACAGGTCTGCGTCCATCTGCACCACGTAGTCGCAGCCGTCCTCCAGGGCCCTGGTGAATCCGGTCACATATGCGGTGCCAAGGCCGAGTTTGGCCCGCCTGGATATGACCTCTATCCTGCCGTCGTGTTCACCGGACAGGCCACGCGCGACCTCGGCTGTGCCGTCCGGCGAGTTGTCGTCCACGATGTACAGGCGCAGGTCGTCTATGCCAAGCGAAAACAGGCGGCTGACCAGTTCGGGCATATTTGCGGCTTCGTTATAGGTTGGCGCTACAACGGCGACTCTTCCGGAGGGCATTGACTCTCACCTAAGCCTGAATGTGTCGGGGTGAATTGGCGGACTCTCGCTTTCAGCGGTACTTGCCGAGTATATCTCTGAGTCTTATCAGAAACGTGTCCTTCACCATATCTACGGTATCCACGCCGGGCCTGACCTTGCTTCCGGTCTGGTAATGCCACTCAACCGGCATCTCAACGACCGAATAGCCCATTTTGAGCGCGAGATACAGTATCTCGACGTCGAATCCCATTCGCTTGGTGTATTGACGACTGAAAAGCCGGTTGGCCGCATCCTCGCTGAAACACTTGAACCCGCACTGAGTATCCTGGAATCCTCTTACCGCAACCGCTCGAATGACCCAGTTGAAGACCCTTCCCATGACATGGCGGTACATCGGCTCGTCCAGGCGACGCGCCCCTGCTATCTCCCGCGAGCCTATTACGATGTCCACTCCCGCGTCCATCTTCTCCATGAACCTGTCGAGCCATTCGATGGGCATGGCGAGATCGGCGTCGCACATAAACCTGTACCTGCCGCGAGCCTCCAGCATACCGGCCCTGACCGCCCAGCCCTTGCCGAAGTGTTCCCTGCGGAGCAGCCGGATTCCGTCGGTATTCTGCGCGGCGTGGCTCACCAGGCCGGCGGTATCATCTGCGCTGCCGTCGTCAACGACGAGTATCTCCCAACTGTACGTCTGCGCGTTCAGGTAGGCGACTGCCTCGTCCAGCGTCGACACGATCCGCTCAGACTCGTTGAAAGCGGGAATGATTACAGATAGATGTGGTCTTTCGGATGTATCCACCGCATAGTTCCAGTCCGGATCGCTGTGGAGTTCGGCGCCAGTGTCCAGTGTACTACCGTGGAGATGCTATGTCGAAAGCGGCGTGAAGCGCGCGAGACGCCTCGCCCATCTGCTCTTCGGACACGATACAGGTGATGCGTATTTCCGACGTGGTTATCATCTCGATGTTTATGCCCTCGTCGGCCAGCGCGCGGAACATCGTGCTCGCGTATCCTGGAGCGTCCTGCATACCGGTTCCCACGACGCTCACCTTGGCAAGTCCGGTCGAGGACACCACCTTATCGCTGTCCATGCCTTCGGCCACCTGTCGCACCACGTCTTCGGACCTTGCGAGGTCTTCGCGCTTGATGGTGAAAGTAAGATCGGTCTTTCCTCCCGCGCTGGCATTCTGGACAATGACGTCCACGCTTATGCCCTCTGCGGCGAGCGGCTCGAATAAACTGGCGGCTATGCCCGGCCTGTCGGTTACTCCCTGCACGGTTACCTTGGCTACATTGGGGTCGGTAGCGACGCTCACCACCCGATTTCTTATTTCACCCACATTCTTGTTCATATCAACTTCACCATGAATCAGCGTACCCGGCGCGTCTGAGAAACTGGATGCAACCAGTATGGGGGTGTCGTACACCATGCCAAGCTCAATCGAGCGCGGGTTCATCTTTGCTCCATAGCTGGCAAGTTCCAGCATCTCTTCAAAACTAATCTCGTCCAACTTGGCCGCGTCGGGCACCAGGCGGGGGTCCGCGGTGTATATACCCTCCACGTCGGTATAGACCTCGCAGCGGCTGGCATTCAGTCCGGCTGCAAGGGCTATCGCGGTCAGGTCGGACGCGCCCCGCCCCAGCGTGGTCGTGTCCATGTCCGGGGTGATTCCCTGGAATCCGGCGACCACCACGATCTTGTTCTTGTCCAGTTCATTCGTTATGCGCTGCGGATCGAGCTCGGCTATCTTCGCCATTCCGAACTGGGAATCGGTCCGAATCCCGGCCTGCGCTCCGCTCAGGCTGACCGCCTTGTGTCCCAGCGACATAAGCGTCATGGCCACCAGCGCACAGGACCGCAATTCGCCGGTCGAAAGCAGTACGTCCAGTTCGCGGCGGTCGGGGCTGTCGGACACCTGGGATGCGAGTTCTATGAGTTCGTCCGTGGAGTCGCCCATCGCGCTCACCACCGCGACGACGCTATTTCCGGCTTCTTTCGCGCGAGCGATGCGGCCCGCCACGTTCTTTATCTTCTCGGCGTCGGCAAGCGAGCTCCCGCCATACTTCTGTACGATGAGGTCCATTTCTTATGCTGCATCCGCTGCTGGAGTCGGAAGTTGAATATCTCCGCTATGAAGGTTTAGCGCGATGGAAGGTCGTATGTCAAATTTCATTTCGGGATTGTCATGTCAGCGTATGCGCGCCTAAGCCAGTCGGCCTGGTTATGACCACCTCTCCGCTCAGCCCCGACTTCACCGCGGCATCGGCCATTTCGTAGCCGATTGTGAACTCCTTCTCGGTGGCGAACGCGAGCACCGTCGAGCCCGCGCCCGACAGGAACGCGCCCAGTGCGCCAGCGCCGAGCGCCGCCCTGATGATGTTCTTCATCGGGAAGAAGATCGTTTGACGGGCCGGCTGGTGAAGGAGGTCGTCGGTGGCGATGTCCAGATGTTCCAGATCGCCGGTTGCAAGGGCGCGAACCAGCAGCGCGGCCCTTCCTATGTTGAACACTGCGTCCGATCTAGGCACGCTATCTCCCAAAAGGCCCCGCGCCTCCTCGGTCGGCATAGACGTGTTGGGGACATACAAGACTGCGGACAGGTCTTCCGGGAACGGAACGGGCGCGCTGACGACTCTGCCGTCCTGAGAAACAGCTATCTGCATTCCGCCGAACAGGGCGGGAGCTACATTGTCGGGATGTCCTTCGGTGTCCGCCGCTATTTGGAGCAGTTCTTCCTTGGTGAAAGGGCTGCCGCAGAGCTCGTTGCCCGCCACAAGACCGCCAACAAGCGCGGCTGAACTGGAGCCAAGCCCTCGAGTTGTCGGTATATCGTTGTGGCAGGTCAGCGACATGGCGGGCATGGAGATGCCCGCCTCTTTGAATACTCTGGCAATACTCGACCACACGAGATTGGATTCGTCTCTGGGAAGTTCATCTTCGCCGTGTCCGTATATCTCGAATCCGCGTCCGCCGACCTCCACGCTAACGATGTTCCAGATGTCGAGTGCAATACCGAGGCAATCGAAGCCCGGCCCCATGTTGGCCGATGTCGCGGGAACTTTGACTGTGATCCTACTACCCACGTTTCGGGTCCGTGTTGAGATCAATTCCGGACACTATTGGAAGTGGATGTCCGAGTTTCAGCCCAAGCAATGTCCAGTCTTCAAGGGTCGAACGCAGTTGGGCGTCACAATCTCTGAGGGTTTCGCCAAAGGCCAGAACTCCGACACAAGCCGGAATGCTCCCGCCATAGGATTCGTCCTCCAGCTTGACATACTCGGCCTGCTCCATTGTCTGGCCAATGTATTCACTTAGCACTGGTCTTGCAGCCATGTCTATCTCTCCAAGATCTGAGAAGCATCAAGTATCTGGTGCGCGTCTATAAGACGACCGTCGGAATCGGTAGCGCAACAGTCCCCTCTCCCCTTGGGAGAGGGTTAGGGTGAGGGTCACGAACCACTTTTGTGATCCTTCCAAAGGTCTGCAGACGATTTACAGCGCCCATCCGCTGGTCGCATTGTCCAACCGGGCAAGGTACTGTGCCTCGATGTCAATCCCCACCATGCCGCTGTACGCTTTCGTCAACCTGTCGGTGACTGGACCCGGAACAGAACCGTCTCCGATCTCCGAGCCGTTGACCGACGACACAGGGCAGATGCAGAAGCTGGTGGAGGTGACGAACGCCTCATCCGCGGTGTAGGCGTCATACAGGTCAATGTCCGCCTCGTGGACGGCGATGCCGAGTTCCTGGGCAAGTTCTATCGTCACGCGTCGGCTGATGCCCGACAGCACATACTGCTCTTTGGGAGTGAGCAGTTCACCGTCCTTCACGACGAATATGTTGCTTCCTGGCCCCTCGGCCAGGTTGCCGTTGGTATCTAGCAATATGGGCCAGGCGTCGGGATTGTGCGCCTTGGCCTCTAGTTCCGCCTGCACCAGGTTCACGTAGTTGTGCACCTTTGCCCTGGGACTCTGCGCCTCCGGCGGAGTTCGGCGCACCGACGGAACGATTACCGGCAGCCCATCCCTGTAATACTTGGCCCTCACGTCGAACGGCAGCGGCGCGCACTCGATAACCACGGTCGGCACGTACTCGCTGTCAACCATTACGCCCCTGGAGACGCGCTGGCTGACCCAGTAGTCGTCATCCTCGCCGATCAGGGAAAGGTTGGCATCCAGGACTTCCATCGTTATGCGGGCGAATTCCTGCTTGGACAGGCCGGGGTCTATCCTCATGTACTTGAGCGAGTTGAAGAAACGGTCCAGATGCTCGTCCAGCCTGAATATCCTGTGTCCGAAGGTTCGTGTGGTGTCGAACACCGCGTCGCCCTGGAGAAATCCCCTGTCCCGTATCGAGACCACGGCCTGGCTCTCGGGCACTATCTTGCCATTTACGTAAGCGACTCTCTCTTGTGTCATATCGGATCTCCCTCTTTTGTTCTACTTAGTAACTATCCAAAAACGAGCGCCGGAAACGAGCGACAAGGGTAGGCAAAAGTCCCTTCCCCCTTGATGGGGGAAGGTTAGGATGGGGGTGACTCCACCAATCCAAGTTCAATACCTACCCCTCTCAGCCCTTGACGGGGGAAGGTTAGAGCCTGCCCCGTACTTGATACGGGGATGGAGGTGAAATCCCTTCCGATTAGGTTTTGAGATAGTCATTTATCTCTCTTCCCTGAACCTGTATCCGACGTTCCAGATGGTTTCGATGAAGTTATGCTCGGCATCCTGTATCTTGCTTCTGAGGCGACGGATATGGACGTCAACGGTTCTGGTACCGCCGAAGTATTCGTACCCCCAGATCTGGTTGAGCAGCGCGTACCTGGAAAACACCCTGCCCGGGTTCTCCGCCAGCAGCTTCAGGAGTTCGTACTCCTTGAACGTGAGTCCTATGCGACTTCCGCGTATCGTCACGTCGTAGCTGGAGGTGTCTATCTGAATGTCGCCCGCGCGGATGATGTGGCTGTCGTCATCTTTATGCTGCTTTCCCGATTCGAGAACCCGGCGAGCCCTGACTACTAGTTCGTCCGGGTCGGGCGGGCTGGTAATGAAATCGGCCAGCGGAAGCGAGGGTTCGAGTCCCGGCACGCGGGTGCGCGGCACCAGCGCGATAGCCGGAACGCCGGCATCCGTACAAGCCTGCGCGTACTTTTCCACCTCGAAGGACGTCATATACGCGGTATCTATCAGGGCAAGTGCGGGGGCGGATTCCAGGTTGTTGCCCACCATCGCGGGGTCGCTGTCCGAGGACAGAAACACCGAGTTGACCTCCTGCCTGCGCAGCAGCGCGACAAGCTCATGTTCTTCGCGCGGCCCTCTCGCCGGCGCGCTCTCCAAAGACATAGACCATCCCTTGCAAAGATTCTACGGGGGACAAGTATATCAGACGTAACCGAGTCGGGAACCAACGGCGGCAGTCCTCGCCACCGAGGACTTTTCAGAGCCTTCCTGAGTTTCCCATAGCACTGCATATTCGTGCACTGAATACACTATAATACGAACATATCAACTAATAGCGAAGCGTGTCCAACCATGATCCTGAACCTCGACATACATAAATATCCGGTTATGCTGGCCCAAAATCGGAGTAGCGAAAAATCTCTCCCAAAGCTAACGCAGGTGATTAACAGGTGGATCTCTGGTGTTCTAATCACCTGTTGCCTACCTGTCGCTCACCAGTTAAGCCACCTGCTGCCACCTGTCGCTTTATAAACGAAAGTATATGACCAGGCGAATCCGTCCCACGGAATGTGTTCAGCCCCGACTACGAAAAGCTCTGCCTCGCAGGTGCCGGATTTGACTTTTGGAACAAAAAATTGTGATTATATGCACTATTGATCAGTAACATTAAGTAGCTATGTCTTCGTTCAGGGTGGCGGCACTCGCGTCACTAAAGACGAAAGGGGAGGAAAATATGACATTTAAGCGTGTTCAATCGAAATGGCGATTGGCATTCGGCCTGGCAGTAATGGTATCGCTGGTAGCCGCGTTCGCATTGGCATGTAGTTCGGATGCAGATACGGAACCGGCGGCTCCATCAGCTCCGGCCCCTGCCGCTCCTGCCCCGGCGGCGCCCGCTCCTGCCGCCCCAACCGCGGCGGCTCCGTCTCAGCCCGCGCCTGCTATGGCCGCGCCCACGGCGGCGGCCCAGCCCGCGCCCGCTCCGACCGCGGCGATGATGGAAGAGACCATGGAGAGCGTGACCATAACCGTCGCGTTCGACAACGTGGGAACGCCCCAGTTCCGCAACGTCAAGGGCACATGGCCCGACGTTCTGTTCCACGGTTTCTTCGGCTTCCAGGAGCCTCTGCTCGGCTGGGAGCCTACGTTCGACGATCAGGGCAACCCGATTAGGGCTACCGGAGAGGCATGCCACGCCCCGTTCGTAGCCACGGGCTGGGAGTGGGAACTTCCCTCCAAGTCCGGTGGCATGGTCAAACTGGGTGGAAAGACTCTCGAGAATGAACAGACCGGCGAGTCTCTGGACGACGCGGACCTTTCGGATATCGCAAGTCAGGGAACGATCAGAGTGTTCGTCCGCGAAGGCATTGACTTCTACCGCTCGGTTGACGGAGAACTCACTAGGGTTGGCGAACTGACCGCCGAAGACGTGGCATGGTCGTTCAACGACGCCGGTTCCGAGGACACAAGCTCCGCTCACTCCAACTCGTCTCAGGCTTACGAGTATTACAAGCCCTGGCACGCTGAGAGCAAGTATGTGGCGGTAGCCGAGAACAGAGCGTTCCGGTCGGACGGTCTGCAGGACGCTTCCTCGATCTGCCAGGACGCGATCTGGATGCAGTCCAAGCAGCTCTATGACGAACTGGGCGATACCTTCGGTGTGCCGCACGGTTCCGGCCCGTTCGTAGTCCACGAATGGCTTCCTGCTGAGAGAATCGAGTCTGAGGCCAGGACTGATCACTGGCGCGCGAACGCGGGCTTCGACAGGCTGGTATTCATCCAGGCAAACGAGGCCCAGCAGCGATCCGCGATGCTCCAGACCGGCGCGGCGGACATAGCCATGGCCTCCATACAAGACGTTGGCCGGCTTGAAGACGAAGGCTTCCAGTTCCACCAGGGACTTGACGCCATCAATGGCAACTTCTTCTACTTCGCGGGCAACGACTGGTCGTTCAGATATCCCCCGAATTCCACACTGGGTGACGAGGACCTTTCCGGCAGGCCGGTGCTTCGCCAGGGCTTCATACCCTCCGACAAGTACCCCTGGATCGGCGACCCCCGCACCGAGTGTGTTGGCATAGACAGGTCCGATCCCGCTATTCAGGATACCCCCGGCGTGGGCTGTGAAGTCGCCAACTTCGAGCTTGTCGAGTTCGACGGTATGGACTCTCGGTTCACTGAAGACTCGGTGGGCTTCGACTACAACGACACCGACAAGTTCTCCTACGAGACACCTTCCATGCTTAAGGCAAAGGCCTTCCGCAAGGCGCTCGCCTTCGCGATAGACCGCGAACTCATCGCCGCCTCCGTTACCGGAGGATATGGCGGAGCCGTCTATGGCGGAGCCTTCCCCGGAATGACGCTGCACCAGACGCACCCCGAGTACAAGGAGCGCTGGAGCTACGCTTTTGATCCCGACCTCGCGCAGCAGCACCTGGCCGAGTCGGGTGTGGAACCCGGATTCGAGTTCGAGTTCTTCTGCTCGCAGGGCAACGGCACCTCGCTGGAGGTCTGCGAAGCTACCGTTGGGCAGTGGAAAGAGAATCTGGGACTCGAGCCCTGGATAGACAGCACGCAGTACTCCTCGCGCCGCCCGACCATGCTCGGCCGCCAGCTCCACGTGCCGTGGATGACTCGCTGGGGTCCGACCAGCAAGCACGGTCGCCTGGGCGAGGGTGGAGGCACGCTGCCCGGCGGCGGTCTGTGGCCGCTTCCTGCCGGTGGCTGGAACCCCAGCATCGAGGACAACCGCTACTGGTCCAACAGAGAAGAGACCCGCGTACAGGCCAAAGGCTCTGAAGAGAACCTCGCATCTCGCGAGAGGATCCTGGACTGGGCGTACGACATGACTCTGACTTCCGGCGTGGTCGAAGTTCCCGTGCTGATCGGATTGAACCCCGACACGGTCGAGAGTTGGAACCTCAAGCCATACGAGCTTCCCAACTCGTTCGAGACTGTGGTTCCCGCCAAGAAGTAGAAGTAGGACAAACCCGTCTGCTGAACTGAAAATAGCTGCCCCTGCATCTTTCCGCTGGGGCAGCTATCGGATTTCTGGCATAAGCCTGAGGCTCGGGATAGCGCGCGACGACAGGGGCGTGACATATGAGGACATTTGTTATCAGACGCCTTGCATTTCTGGTAATGGCAATTATCGCCGCCACCCTGTTCGTATTCGTGCTGTCAAGGCTCCAGGGCGACCCCCGTAACGTCATGCTGAACGTTGGATATGTTTCGCCCGAACAGTGGGAGCAATGGGGGAAAGACCTCCATCTCGACAAGCCGCTGATCTTTCAATACTTCATATGGATAGGCAAGGGTATATTTCAAGGCGACTTTGGATATTCTCTGAAGACCGGCCAGCCTGTGATGCAGATGGTAGTGGGGTTCGCTCCAGCCAGCCTTCAGCTTGGTCTGTCGGCTACACTTTTTGTTTTGCTGACCGGCATCCCTCTTGGTATGTTGTCCGCGGTAAAACGCGGGACGATATGGGACGTCATAGGAAGGACCTTCGCGGTCTTCGGCCAGGCGCTGCCGCCGTTCTGGCTGGGCATAATGCTTATATTGATATTTTCGGTGAATCTCGACTGGCTGCCATCCGGAACTCGCGGACATGACGCCACAGGATTCTTTGACCGCCTGACGTATTTCATCATGCCCGCGATAACTCTGGGCTGGCTCGCATCCGCCGGGCTTATGAGGCTCGTGAGATCCTCGATGCTGGAGGTATTGGACTCCGAATTCGTCAAGCTGGCCAGGGCCAAGGGCGTGGGAGCCAACGCGGTGGTCTGGAAGCACGCTTTCAAGAACGCTCTGATACCGCCGCTGACTTTCTCTGCGCTCATCCTGGTGGGCTTTATCGGGGGAACGGTCGTGACCGAGACTGTGTTTGCCTGGCCAGGGCTGGGCCAGATGGTTTACACCGCAGTCATAAACAACGACTTTCCGTTGATGACCGGAGGGGTGTTGGTACTGACTGTCGCCTATGTTCTTATGGTCTTTGTGATAGATCTCCTGTATGCGGCGATAGACCCGAGAATTCGATACTCATGAGGATATGCAATTGACCACTCCGGCGCATTCAATGACGCCCTCCGATCTCGATGAGCTGGGGAAAGAGTCCACGCTTCAGCGGACGCTGTACGTATTCCGTCGGTGGCCGCTGATACCATTCTTTATATTGATCGTATTGGTACTTTGTGCCGTATTCGCTCCCTGGGTAGCCCCCTACGAGCCTGAGAAAGACCAGCTTCGCGCGGTTCTGGGAGCGCCTCCGTGGTACCCCCCATGCGAAGAGGGCCAACTCACCAACAAGTTCCAGTCCTGCAACACCAACGGAATACCCCTGGGAAGAAACCAGGACGTCTATCATTTCCTCCTCGGAGCAGACCAGTTGGGACGCGACCTGTTGAGCAGGATAATTTACGGAGCGCGTCTCTCGTTGAGCCTGGCTGCAATCGCCATCACCATAGGTACGATATTCGGAACCACGGTGGGGCTGGTCGCAGGGTACTTCGGACGTTGGATTGATGAGATAATCATGCGTACCATAGACGTGTTCAGCGCGGTGCCGTTCATCCTCATCGCGATTGCGCTTGTGTTCGTGTTGGGCCAGAGTTTTACCATCGTCGCGGGAGTGCTGGCGCTTGGCGCCTGGGCTGGAATCGCGCGCCTCGTGCGCGGCCAGACATTGCAGGTCCGCAACTTCGACTACATCGCGTTGGCTAAAGTTGCCGGAGCTTCCACCCCCAGGATTATGGCCAGGCACCTGTGGCCCGCCGTCGCCAATACGGTCGTCGTAGCGACCACCCTCCAGGTGGGAAACACAATTCTGTCAGAGAGCATACTTTCGTTCCTGGGCGCGGGAGTTCCGCCACCCACGCCGTCATGGGGCGCGGATATATCCAATGGGCGTGAGTATCTCGGCTCGGCGTGGTGGGTCGCCTTCTTCCCTGGAATAGCGATCTTTCTGACAGTATTGTCATTCAACTTCATAGGCGACTGGCTGCGTGACAGGTGGGATCCCAGGCTGCGCCAGATTTAGGGGCTTGTCCGGCCCATGTTGAAATATGTGATAGTGTTCGGCGCGGCTATTGCGATCCTGGTGATAGCTTCCGTGGGAAGGATTCCCGGCACTGAGCGACAACTCGCAACGTCGGAAGAGACGAGGGCGGCGGCAACGTTGGCCAATACGCCGACGTACACGCGGCATCAGGCGATTTCGATGGTAGCCGACTACATCCGTGAGTCCTGCGCCACTCCGGACGAGTACCTGTCTCACTTAGATAGGTTCACAGCGACATGGCTGCGCCAACCTCGCACGAATGACTTTTATGAAAGGGATATGCGGGAATGGACCGTAAGTGATCCTTTGACAGGCGCGTTCTGGCGACTCTATGAGGACTCCGGTGAAGTTCGCAGCATCATAGGCGGCGTTCTCGATACCTGCTAAGATTATGCTACTGCCGTTCCCGGACAGCAAACGGAGTAAACACGAGGAGATATATTCAAGTGGCCTCGCTATTCGACCTTCATGTACACACTAACCAGGGCAGCGCCGACAGCGGCCTGACACCAGATGAGATGGTCGCCGACGCGCGACGCCTCGGGCTGACGGGCATCATGGTGACTGAACACGACGGATGGCCCCGCCACGACTTCGAGGCGTTCGAAGCGACCGTAGATGACATCGTGCTGATCCGCGCGCTTGAGGTCTATACTCCGCTTGGGCACGTCATCACCATGGGCCTGGACGGTCACGTCGCGGGCTACGGTGACGGAGTGGAGGTCATACGCACCCTCAGGCGGGAGGTGGACAAGGTTGGCGGATTCTTGATCTTGGCGCATCCGTTCAGGTTCCTGTTCGACCTGCCCAACTATACCCAGAATATGCTGTTCCAGGATGCCGACAACATCCCGAAGACGGCAGAGGAAGCGTCCAAACATCCTGTGTTCGAGATCGTTGACGAGATCGAGGTAGTCAACGGCGGAAACATCGAGGAAGAGAATCGCTTCGCCCAGGAAGTGGCGGCGGTCATGGGATACTGGGGAACGGGCGGTTCGGACGCACACTCGCTCGACGGCTTTGCGAGGGGAGTGACCGCATTCAAGGGAGACGTCCGCAACGAGGCCGATCTGCTGGAGGCGCTTAGGGCCGGGGATTTCGCTCCCGTGGAGGGATTCCATGTCGGCAGGGCGACAAACTATGGACGCTCGACCTGGCTGAGGCCTGAGATGGTCAGCCTCGGAGGACACGCCGAGGCGGCGGGCTGACATAATGCTCCGAAGATTAAAACTGAACCGTATTATCCAACATCCCTGGAGGGAAACTTCTAATGACAGACGGAACTATCAGAATCGGCTATGTCGGAGCGGGCGGCAACACACGACTGCGACATCTGCCCGGCTTCGCCGAGATTGACGGTGTCGAAAGCGTCAGCGTGGCCAACCGCAGCCGCGAGTCCGGTCAGCGCGTAGCGGACGATTTCGGACTCAGTACGGTCTATGACTCATGGATTGATCTCATCGAGGCAGACGATACCAACGCGATTTGCATTGGCACCTGGCCCTATATGCACCGCAACCTTGTGCTGGCAGCGCTGGACGCGGACAAGCACGTGCTGACCGAAGCGCGTATGGCGATGAACTCCGAAGAGGCGAGAGAGATGCTCGATGCATCCCTTCTCAAGCCCCACCTGGTGACTCAGATTGTCCCTGCGCCTCACACGCTCAAAATAGACAATACGATCAAAGACCTCATCACGGACGGCTACTTCGGCGACGTGCTGTCGGTGGACATAACCGTACACCAGGGCGGGTTCGTGGACAGGGACGCCGAACTTCATTGGCGGCACAGCCGAGACCTGTCCGGCAACAACATTATGCAGATGGGAATATGGTACGAGGCGATAATGCGCTGGTTCGGACCTGCTGCTGCCGTCACCGCCATTGGCCGCGTCAACGTCACGCATCGAAAAGGATGGGACGGCGGACTGGCATACATAGCGATACCTGACCACATCGAGATCCTGATAGAGTTCGCGTCCGGTCCGGTCGCGAGAATGCGACTCAGCACCGTCACGGGACTCGCCCCGGACGACCAGGTATGGATATTCGGCTCTGAGGGCACCGTTCACGTGGACTCCGCTTCCATGACCGTCAACGGCGGACGACGTGGCGACGGCGACCTCTCCGAGATCGAGATTCCAGAGGAGAAGCAGGGCGACTGGCGTGTCGAGGAGGAGTTCATCAACGCCATACGGGGGATCGAGCCCGTAACCCACACCAACTTCTTCGACGGTGTTCGATATATGGAGTTCACAGACGCGGTGAACATCAGTATGCAGCGGGGCGAGAGAGTAACGCTGCCGCTGGTTTAGCGCGGCGAACCAGGTACCGGGGACACTGGGAGAATCCCCCCGATTAACACACATCGTATTTCAAACTAAGAGGTGGGCGCTCTCGGATTAAACACTAGTCGAGACTCACAGGAGGGATACGGTATGAAAAGCGGAACGCGGTTCATATCACTGGCCCTGTTTGTGGCGCTTATCCTGTCCCTCACTGCCGTTCTTCCAGCCTTCTCCGATACGGGTGCGCTGAGATTCTACGATCCGTCCGACGTTGATGAAGATCAAACATGGGTCAGGCAGGCCGGACAAATCGGTCTGGAGTTGACTGACCCTGACCTGTCCGGCATAAGGGCAGGTGTAATAAATCATGTGAATGTCCCGGGTGGGGCCCGCGATAATTGCGATGATTGCGCGCCGGCCGAGGAAGTGACGCTGAACAACGAGCGCACCTTCTACCTGGAAAATGTCCCTGTTGTGGACAGGAACGACGACGGATTCGTAAACGAACGGGATGTGAACGTGTTCGAGCTGGACGGCTCCGAACTGACGGTTGATCGGGTGAGAGCAGACGGTCGAGTTGACCTGATCGCCCCACACACAGGGACCGTCTATGTCCGCTACTGGGGAGCCAGAATACACGATACCGGCGACGCGGTAAGGATCAAGTCCCAGGCCGACCCGACGGGTTTCACGACGACGCTGAGGGAGACCACACCGACCAGCGGCGTCTTCCGCCTCGTCGTAAACGTGGGATTGAGGAACTCAAACCCGGACTCCAGCCCCCCGCGCCTGAAGGTCGGCAAGGACGATACAATCACGCTGACCTACATGGACGCGGATCCGGTCGGCGCTATCACCAGGAAGCTGACGGTGGAGACAACTCCCCCGGTATTCTCCAACATCATGCCTGTTCACAACCACTCGCAGAGGGCCGACCCCGAAGTAGAATTCGATGTGACCGACGCCCGCTCCGGCGTTGCTGACGAAGACAGCGTATGGGTCATCTTCGCCGTTGACAAGGACGACGACGGCATCATCGAACAGGCGGAGGAATACAGGGTTAACGACGAACGCCGCGGACACGTTCACTCCATAGACGGAGGTTTCCGGGTCAGGATGGGATTGCCCCACTCCTTCGACATCCGTTCGGACGCCACGATCTACTGGTGGGCGCTGGCCCTGGACGCCGCTGGCAATCTGGGCATTCTAGACAAGCCCAGACCGTCGGACGACACATTCCACCCATGCTTCCCGCCGGATTTTCCCAGGGCTGAACTGGACGGGACCGAGGTCACCGTCGCGATTCACGTCGCCGGTTGTGTACCGCACGCGGTTAGAATTGACAACACCGGCCCCACTATAAGGGGTGTCACAACGGGCCGCTGGTGGGACCGATCCAAGGACGGCGACGACAAAACCGAGCATGACCCGGCGAAGGCGCGAAACGACAGCATCCTGGTGCGCTTCAGCGAAGACGTGGACCCTTCCACCGTCCAGGCTTCAGACTTCAGTGTGGATGGGGACACTCCGCTCAAGGCCGAGGTATTCGACGGGCGGAAGGATTACGTATTCCTCACTGTGCCGCCTCTTGCGGCTGATGCAACCCCCACGGTCGAGATGGTGGGGGATGTTCGCGACCTGGCGGGCAACTATTACGGAGCTGGAGGCGCTGAGCCGACTCCTACCCCAACCCCGGAACCCACGCCTGAGCCGACCCCAACTCCGACGCCCATTTCGCTGGATTTTCTCATCCTCGTTCTGACGGAAGCGAGAGACCTGGGAAGTCTCTCGGACACACTGGCCAACCTGATTTCAGACGGGTTCATCATAGATTTGATAGCGCCGGTCACGGGCGAGATGCCGGACGAAGCGAGGCTGAGACTGTCCGCCAATGAGTCATTGGACCTGCTCATCAGGGTTCTGCGGGAAGCCGAAGCCGTTGGGGTTCTCTCCGGGACGCTGTCCGGCCTGCTGTCGGACTGGTTGATAGAAAACCTGATAGCGCCGGTCACGGGCGAGACAGCGGACGAGGTGCGAGAGCGATTGTCCGCGGAATAATGTATTGTATCTTTTGTCCGTCGCATCCAGAATCGGGAGGAAGGCACCATGGCAGACACGCCGCTCCACTATATGACTATCACCGAAGTAGCCGCGCTCATAGAGTCGCGGGAGTTGTCGCCAGTCGAGGTGACGAACTCGATGCTCGAACGGATTGATGCGCTGGACGGGTATCTGAAGAGCTACGCCACGGTCATGTCCGAACATGCGGTGGCTTCAGCACAGAGGGCCGAAAACAAAATAGCCGCCGGGGAATATCAGGGGCCACTGCACGGCGTCCCGATAGCGGTCAAAGACCTGTGCTTCACGAACGGGGTTCGGACGATGGGTGGTGCGAAGGTGTACATGGAACACGTCCCTGACTTCGACTCGACCGTGGTGAAGAGGCTGGAGTCTGCCGGAGCGGTACTGCTGGGCAAGCTGAACCTCACCGAAGGAGCTATGGGCGGCTACAACCCCGCGCTCCAGATACCCTTAAATCCCTGGGACAACAACCGATGGGCCGGATCGTCGTCGAGTGGGTCTGGTTCTGCGACCGCCGCCGGGTTGTGCTTCGGCTCGCTTGGGAGCGACACAGGCGGCTCGATACGCTTTCCGGCGGCGGCCTGTGGAATCGTGGGACTGAAGCCGACCTGGGGCCGGGTCAGCCGCTATGGCGTGCTCGCGCTGGCAGAGTCGCTCGATCACGTCGGACCTATGACGCGCAGTTCGACAGACGCGGGCATAATGCTCCAGGCAATCGCGGGTTATGACGCGAATGACCCGACGTCGCTGTCTGACCCTGTGCCTGACATGGTTGCTGACATAGAAGCAGACGTCCAGGGCATCAGGATCGGCCTGGACGAAAACCACGTTAGCGACGGCGTTGCTACCGAACTGGCCCAAGCGGTTCTGGACGGTGTGAGAATCCTTGAAGAGCTTGGAGCGGAGATAGTGAACATCCGGATGCCGGATGTGGACAAGTACCTCCCAGCTTGGCCGGTGCTATGTTCGTCGGAGGCGGTGGCGGCGCACCGCGAGAACTATCCGTCGCGCAGGGACGACTATGGTCCCTGGTTCCGAGGATGGCTGGACATGGGCGCGGGAAAGTCGGGTGCGGACTACGCCGAAGCCAACAATATGCGCGCCGAATGCAACGGCCTGATACGAGAGGCATTCAGGGAGATAGATGTGATGGCCTGCCCGTCCACCATAGGCCCTGCTTATCCCGTAACGCCGGAGATGCTGTACGGACCGATGGACTCACGGCGAGGGACTGCTTTCCAGCGCTACACCGTGCCTTACGACTTCAACGGCGCGCCTACGCTTTCCACTCCGTGCGGGTTCAGCAGCGACGGACTGCCTCTAAGCCTCCAGTTCGTGGGCAAGCATCTGTCCGAGCCGCTGCTTTGCAGGGTGGGACATGCGTATGAGCAGGCCACAGAGTGGAGCAAGATGCACCCTGCCGTTTAGGATTGTTCCCTTCTCTGCGGCCCCCGGAACGGGTTACTGATGTACTCACCGAGCTTGAGGGAGCGAAGCACATCGTCCCAGACACGGCGGACCGTGGGGGTGTCCTCCGGCCAGTAGTCCATCGTTATGAACGCCTGGATGCCCTTGCCGCGCGCCAGGCACATACGTGACTTCGCCCAGCGGTCCTGACTCGAATCGAAGAAGTCAACCTCCAGCCACTCCGCTTCCATGTTAGGACGCAGGACGCGGCGGTTTCTGCCAGTCTTGGTAACTCCTCTCTCGTCCGAGGTCAGAACCGTGTTCTCCAACAGATCGGCCAGCGGAAGCCCGCTCCAGTCGTCGTCCTTGATGGGGGGCATACGAATCATCGAACACTCCAGCCGTATGTCGTCGTCCGGCTCCGGCTTGTCGTAGAAGCAGAAGGAGTGTTCTCCGGGAGAGGCTACCCAATCGCCGGGGTACTCGAACTGAACCGCTCCCCTGTCGGCGATGAATATCTTGTTGCCCTTTCGCGCCTGCCATCTGTGAGTGGGTGGCAGGTTGAACTCGCGCTTTTCCCATCTTGGCATCTCGAAAAGACTCCCTATTAAGGTAATTTGCAGCTAACCAGGCCACAATTTACACGTATGGATTCCCGTTTTCGCGGGAATTACTAAATGATATTTCACCCTCACTCTAGCCCTCTCCCTGAGGGAGAGGGGATCTATTGACTGGAGATCATAGCTGATTTGACATTTACCTACCCTTGTGAGCACTGAGGGAGAGGGGACCTGTCGGCTGGTATCCGTAGCTGACTGCACATTCACCTACCCCTGTAAACTCTCAGGGAGAGGGGATATTTACCATACGAATGACGATAAATGTCAACACGGCCTAAGCAAACTTGAATTGCTGGGCCGGGCGTCCGCCTTCGGGCAGGCCCATCGGCATATGCGCGTTGATGAGGAATGGGCGGCGCTCGTTCTCGACGATTCGCAGGCCCTCGGCTATGGTGTCGTTGGCCTTGGACTCGTCGGTCAGATCAATGGCCTCCATTCCGAAGCCTTCGGCTATCCTGGTCGGATCCATGCCTGTGAGCGCGACTCCACCGTAGTCGCCCGACTCGAGCATGTTGCCCTCGGCGCGTCCGAACGCTCCCGCTACGATTCCGTATGCCTCGTTGTTGGTAATCAGGTAGAGCACGGGGATGTTGTGATGAACGGCAGTCCAGAGGCCGCTGTCGGCGTAGTAGAGCGAGCCGTCGCCCACCAGTCCGACGACGGGCTTGTCCGGCGCGGCGAGTTTTGCGCCTATTGGAGCTCCGACTCCGTAGCCTTCGGAGCCTCCGGCGGGGCGTAGGTACATATTATTGCCCGGGCCGTTGTCTCCGGCAACGACGTCCTGCGGTACCGCGAACTGCTCGGTGGTGACGATGCCGCCTCCCAGCCGCTCCAGTTCCTCGTCCAGCGCCTCTATGATGGGCAGCGCTCGGACGCGGCCATCCTGGGCGGGCCTGTCGAGCGCGGCGCGGCGTTCGTTCCTGAGCGAGGTCGAGTTCTCTCTTGCCCACTGGCGGCGGTCGTCGTAACGCTCCGGGGTCGTCTCGCTCTGCACAAGAGCGGCGAGGCGTTCCATCGCGCGGCGTTCGTCGGCTAGGATGGCGAGATCCAGGCCGGGCATGTTTTTCAGGTTCTCTACGTCCGCGCCTATGGCTATGAGCCTGGCGTTGCCGCCGAAGCCGTCGTAGTCCGACGCAGTGCCAGCGCCTCCGTGTCGTGAGCCTATGGACAGGATGAGGTCGGGCTGAAGCGCTTGGACGGCGCGCGGGAAGTAGCCCGCGTGCTGCGGATGCTTGATGGGGACGCCGCGCAGGTCGTTCATACCGGTGGCGACCGCCGCGCCGAACCGCTCGGCAATCTGCGTAACAGCGGCCTCGGCCCCACTCTTCCAGATGCCGTCGCCCGCGTATATGAGCGGACGCTCGGCCTCGTGCAGCGCGAGCGCGACGCGCTCCATGTCGTCGTCGGACGGATAGCCCGCCCTGACCTCCGGTATATCGCCATGGATTATCTCGGTATCCACCGGCGCGGGGCCGAGCATACTGTCGTAAACGGCGAGATGGACGGGCCCGACCGGGGGAGTGGCGGCGACCCTCAGCGCGCGCTCTATGGCGGCAGGCAGGCCCTGCGGTTCGACGACCGTCCAGTTCTCCTTGGTCATGGGCGCGGCGATGGACGTTGGCCCGAAGCTGTGGCTCAGGTCGAGGCTTATCCTGTCGGCGAAGCTGCCGGTATCCCCCGCGAAGGTTATTACGACGACCGGAAGGCCGCCCCACCAGACGTTGATGAGCTGACCCATGCTCTGGGCGAGTCCGGCGCCGAGGTGTACGACCATCACTCCGGGATCGGCTTTGACCTGCGTGTACCCGCCGGCCATGGCGGTAACGCTGCCTTCGTGCAGACCCAGGATTCCGTGGATGTCCGGGTGGGCGTGCAGCGTATCGAAGAACAGCGCCTCGCGTGAGCCGGAGTTGTTGAATACGTACTTGACGCCGGACGCGGCCAGCTGCTCGACCATTACCTGGGACGCATGGCCCCTAATCGCTCGTTTCTCCACCTCGGGACACTCCTCGTAGTATCTGGTTTGCGTTAGCTATGCCCGATATTCTATCCCGCGAGAAGTAAATTGTGAATGGGTGGTCAGGGGTCCTCGTATTCCTCTTCGAGTTCGCGCATGAACTCGAAGAAGTAGTCGAGTTCGTCGCACTGCTCGCACACACGACACATGCAGTAGTAGAAGTAGTCCTGGTCGAGGTCGAAGAAGTCGGCGGGGTCGAAGGGGTAGGTCCTGGTTTCGTCCATACTCTGGGTGAGGGAGGTTGTGATGAGGTTGTCGGGAACGGCGATAGGCTGGTATTCGGGATCGCGTTCTTGCATGAACAGGTCGAATTGTCCTATGAGTTCTTCGGCCTCGCGCTTTGCGTCTTGCAGGTTTCGGCGGTATGAGGCTCTGCGGATGATGGACTGGTAGATGGATTCGGCTTCTCTGGCGTGTTGGGCGGCGTAGTCCCGATAGTGTACTGAGCCGTCCTGGATGTGCATTTGGCGCTGTACATCGGCGAGGGAGACGGTTTTGTCTGAACTGTGATTTGTGTGATTGGGCTGATAGTCTGTGATTTCGTCGGAAGGGGGATTGGGCTCTTTGTCAGAATCAGGATTTTCGGGATGTGTAGGATATACAGGATTGGCTGGCTGTGAGTCGGAGTCTGAACTGTGATTGGTGTGATTTTGGTGATGGGCTGTGATTTTGTCAGAATCAGGATTTGTAGGATGTGTGGGATTTACAGGATTGGTTGGCTGTGAATCGGAGTTGGATTCGGAGGATGTGGCTGGTCCGGGGGTGGACACGACGGACGCGGTTGCGGTCTCGCTTGGCTCGTCGTCGTAGTCGAACTCAATCTGGCGGATGAGTTCTTTGGCTGCGGCCATGCGCAGGTGGGGCTTGTACTCAGGATAATAGCCCTTCATTATGCCGACGAAGCGGATGATGATGTCTCTGCCGTCGTTGGTCTCCTTCTTGACAAGACGGTACAACTCAGCGGTGGATGCGGCCATGTCTCTCTTTGGGGCGTCTTCTTCTTCGGGATGGACTCTTCTGAAGGGAGTCCGGACGTAGTTTCTCCTGAGGTAGCGCTTTCCTTCTTCGAGGCCGATTCTTGCGAGGATGCGGGCTGCGGCTATCTTGTGCGAGCGAGCATAGTCTTTGTGTCTGAGACCGAAGAGGTTCACGCCATCTTCGACCTGCATGAAGGTGCTCTTGAGGTAGCGAACGACATCGCGTCCTTCGTTGGTCTCTTCGAGGACGATTTGTTTGAGTTGTGGGTTTGGTCTTATCTTGGGCAATTTTCAATTAGAAATTATGAGTTATCAATTATCGTGGCGCACGTAAGTTCTGTACACGGATATAGAGTACGAATGTTCGGACAGGTTGTCAAGAGGGAATTTGTCTGAATCAGGATTGCCGAGCGGCGAGCCTCTTCGAGGGTTTGCTGGATATTGGGATATTCAGGATCGGTACAGCGCGTTTCGGGTGGGCTTGCGCCGTGACCTTACCAGGGGGCGTGGAGGAACTCGATCCTGACGGAGGGCCAGTAGCTGAGCCAGGCGCGACCGATGATGTACTCGTCCGACATGAATCCCCAGTGGTGCGAGTCGCTGGACATTGGACGGCTGGCACCCAACACGTAATATGTGCCTTCCGGCACTGTTACGAGGTTACTGGTGCGCCTGTCGTAGTTTGCAACGAAGGGTTCACCCAGCGGTTCGCCATTTCGAATGACATGCCCATTGTCCAGTTCAATAGCAGCCAAGATCGTCCTTCGACAAGCTCCCTTCGACAAGCTCAGGACGAACGGTGGAAGCATCAAATATCCGGCGTGCAACCGAGGGAACACGACGACGTTACTCGGAATGGGTATAACCTAAGGTCTTGAAGCTTGTATGTTAGCTGATCTCAAGACGAATCCATTTCCAAATTCGAGAGGAATGATCCAATTATCACCCTCAAGCACTACCAGATTCACACCATTAGCACTGTACTTGACACCACCTGCGTTCTCTTCACATTCGCTGTTGAAACAGATTTTTGCTTCAGTAGCTATTGAAACGCCCTGAACATTGCCGAGAGGCTTGACTGGAGACGTATGAACAAACATAAAGGCCGCATTCGGTATATGGGTCACGCCCTCATCAATGGTGCTCTCTTCGGTACTCCCGTCTAGCGGATCGTATTCTGTGAGTACTCTGCCTTTCAACGTGCGGTATGAACCGACGTTGCTACCACTCCCATACCTTCCAAGGTCTATTGTGGGTGACTCGATCACGGTCTCGGTCCAGTCACTCTTTGACCGGTACTCCAATCGTCGGGTTTCCTTATAGGGATCTACTGCGTTCTGACCTACAGTAACTGCTGGGCCATAGACCTCATAGACAAGCGTCATACTTGGTAGTTCGGAGGGGCTAGCTTCGCCGCCCACTCGGTTGACGAGCACAATTGCAAAGGCGGCAATCAATGCGACTACTGCTATAGCAGTCACAGAAACGGTTTTGCCTGTCGCTATCCTCTTGATCATTTTAATCTCCTTTCTCACTCAAAGAAGATTCACTACAGGCAGATTCGTTCGCGCAGGACACGATGAGGATGGGACCGTTATCATACATCTCTTCCATGAGCGGATGGACGATGCGCAGGCCGAAGAGGTGGCTGAGAGCGTCCGAAGTCTGATCGTGTCCGATGATGATTTTCATCCTCCGACCCCCAGCGAACTCCGAGTACTGCGCATGGTAGCCTCGTCCATCGAGGGACAGGTTCGGGCGTCGTCCAGAACTTGCCGCTGAGTATCGGTCTAATGTACAGTATTCGTACTGCAATTCCCGGTTCGGGCCGAAATGTCGGTCGAGCCGGATACCATGGACAGGTGGCCGAGCGGCTGAAGGCGCGCCCCTGCTAAGGGCGTAGGGTCTTAGACAGGCTCTCGTGGGTTCGAATCCCACCCTGTCCGCCATTTCCTCTCCATTATCAAGTCAGGGTCTTTCGGTTGCCCTTCACGGTGGCAGCAAAGCCATGTAAATCGCCCTCACCCCCGTATCGGAGTACGGGGCAGGCTCCAGCCCTCTCCCTGAGGGAGCTGAGGGGGTAGGTATTGAACTTGGATTAGCGGAGTCACCCCCATCCTAACCTTCCCCCGTCAAGGGGGAAGGGACTTTTGCCTACCCTTGTGAGCCCTCAAGGGAGAGGGGACTTCTGAAATCTTCTGATGTTATATACTGGCCTGGCGTCTTGATCGAAGCGCGAAATACCTCGTCGGAGCGTCGTTTGACAGAATCAATGCCACTTCTCCAGGTGCGGGATGCGGTCAAGGACTTTGGCGGCGTCCGGGCGGTGGACAATTGCAGCCTGGATGTGATGCGCGGCACGATAACGGGGCTTATCGGGCCGAACGGCGCGGGCAAGACGACGCTGTTCAACCTGGTTTCGGGGGCGATTCCCCTCTCCGGCGGTCGGATTATATTCGACGGGGAGGAGATACACGGGTCGAAGATGCACCAGACGTTCGCGCGCGGTCTGATGCGAACGTTCCAGATTCCCAGGGAGATGAAGGGGATGACGGTCCTGGAGAACCTGATGGTGGTCCCGGCGCGGCAGACAGGGGAGAGACTCTGGGCGTCGTGGCTGACGCCGTGGCGGGTGGCGCGCCAGGAGCGGGATATAGAGGAGCGGGCGATGGAGACGCTGGAGTTCGTGAGGCTATCGCACCTGGCGGACGAGTACGCGGGCAACCTTTCCACAGGGCAAAAGAAGCTGCTGGAACTTGCGAGAACGCTGATGGCGGAGCCGAAGATGGTGTTGCTGGACGAGCCTGCGGCGGGGGTGAACCGGACGCTGCTGGGCGACCTGGCGGCGGACATCCGGCGGGCGTGCGACGAACGGGGTGTTACCTTCCTGCTCATCGAGCACGACATGGAACTGGTGGCGCGGCTGTGCGACCCGGTTATCGTGATGGCGAACGGATCTGTCATAGCGGAGGGGACGCCGGGCGAAGTTCAGAGCGACCCGCAGGTGCTGGAAGTGTACTTAGGAGGGGTGATAGGTGGCCCTGCTTGAAGCGCGAGACATAGTTGCAGGATACGGGGAGACCGAAATCCTGCATGGCGTGTCCATAACCGTGGATACCGGAGAGATAGTTACTATCATCGGGCCAAACGGCTGCGGCAAGTCCACGCTTATGAAGTCCGTAATTGGGCTTGTGAACGTCGGATCGGGCAGCGTGATGTTCAGGGGCAATGAGATTTCCAACATGGCGCCCGAGCAGATTGTGAGGAGCGGACTGTGCTACGTTCCGCAGACGGCGAACGTCTTTCCGTCGCTGACGATACGGGAGAACCTGGACATGGGGGCGTTCATCCGCAAGGACGACTACCGAGCGAGAATCGAGGAGATGTTCGAGATATTCCCGGACCTGGCGGACCGTCCGAACCGGAACGCGGGAAGCCTTTCCGGGGGACAACGCCAGATGCTGGCGATAGCGCGGGCGCTGATGCTGGACCCTGTGATGCTGCTGCTGGACGAGCCATCGGCGGGGCTGTCTCCGCTGATGATGGGTTCGGTGTTCGAGCGCATACGGAGCGTGAACTCTATGGGCGTGTCCATACTGCTGGTGGAGCAGAACGCACGGGAGGCGCTGAGTATGTCGGACAGGGGATATGTGCTGTCGTCAGGGGAGAACAGGCTGGAGGACAGGGGGCCGGCGCTGCTGGACAATCCTGAGATAGCAAGGCTGTATTTGGGAGGGTAGGTTTCAGGCCTATCACCCTCACCCTGAGGGAGCTGAGAAGGGTAGGTATTTCACCCTCACCCTAGCCCTCTCCCTGAGGGAGAGGGGATCTGTCGGCTGGTATTCGTAGTTGACTGCACATTTGCCTACCCTTGTGAACCCTGAGGGAGAGGGGATTTGTTGAGCGGTTTTCGTAGCTGACTGTATATTTTACTACCCTTGTGAGCCTGTCGAGGAAGAGGGGATTTTCAACATACAGATGACGAGAGGTAACTATGACCACGATTAGGCAGAGATCTGCTTGGTTCATGGCCGGGTGGACGCCATGGCGCGTGACGGCGGCGCTGGTGATTGTTACGCTCTTGGCCGGGGCCCTGCCCGGTGTGAAGATGTCGCTCGTGGTGAACGGTCTGTTCCTGGCAGCGATCATCGCGCTGGGAGCAATCGGCCTGACTCTCATATTCGGGATACTGAAGTTCGCGAACGTCGCGCACGGCGACTACATGGTGATGGGCGCGTATGTGACGTTCTTCATCGTCCAGTCTCTGTTGGCCCCAATTGGCATAGAGGGCGCGGGACTTGGGCCTTTCACGTTCGGATACCCGCTGCTGATAGCGCTGCCCATCGGCACCACGATAGTCGCGGGCGGCGCGATTTTGTTGGACATGGGCATCTACCGGAGACTGAGGGATCGTGGCGTCAATGTGGTGATGCTCTCGATGGCGTCTCTGGGGGTCGCCATCGCGCTGCGCGGACTGGTGCAGATATTCTGGACGACTGACGCGCAGGCATTTCCGCGAGAGTCGAGACAGGTATTCCGGCTGCCGATGGACGTGCGCCTTCCGCCGGACAGCGTGTTCATCGGGTTGGCGGCAGTCGCGCTCGTGGCGGGCATATACGTAATCCTGACGCATACCAAGATGGGCAAGGCGATGAGGGCGACGGCGGACAACCCCGATCTCGCCCGAGTGACCGGCATAAACACGCAGCATGTTATCCGGTGGACGTGGGCCACCGGCGGTGGACTGGCAGCAATCGCGGGGGTCTTGCTGTCGGTGTCTCAGGCGCAGATGATACCGATAATGGGGTGGAAGTTCCTGATTCCATTGTTCGCGGCGGTCATACTGGGAGGCATCGGGAATCCGTATGGCGCGCTGGTAGGGGCGTTCGCGATAGGGGTGACAATGGAGGTTTCGACGCAATGGATAAATCCGAGCTACAAGCCCGCGGTGGCCTTCGGGATCATGATAGTGATGCTGCTGGCGAGACCGAGGGGGCTGTTCGGAGGGTCGGGGTGATGAGGCTGTTTCACTTAGTGTATAGAAGGGTGCACCCCCATCCTAACCTTCCCCCGTCAAGGGGGAAGGGATATTCGCGTCATGGAAGCGGTTCCGCAGCGAGGCAGCGCTAGTATGGAGTTGATGGGCGTGGTGAACTACGCGGTGGGCTTCGCCATCATGGCGGGGATATATTCGATATTCGCGCTGGGTCTGAATGTTCACTGGGGATACACGGGGCTGTTCAATATCGGGATTGCGGGTTTCTTCGCAGTCGGAGCGTACACCTCGGCGCTTCTGACAACGCCGCCTCCTGATTCGGCGCAGTTCGAGGACTTCGTGTTCGGAGGCGACTGGGCGCAGACCGGATTTCTGGACATGGGGTTGGACCTGTGGTTTGTACTGGCTCTTGGCGGCGCAGGCCTGGCGTGCGCCCTGATTGCGCTGGTCATAGGCTACGTAACGCTGCGTTTGAATGACGACTATTTGGCCATTGCGACGCTCGGAATCGCAGAGGCGGTGCGCCTGTTCTTCCTGAATGAGAAGTGGGTGGCGAATGGGTCGAAGGGACTCTATCGCATACCGGAATTTCTCGGAGAGTGGGTGGCGCCGGAGAGATACGACTACCTGTACCTGGTCGTGGTCCTGGTAGTTCTGGCGGGCCTATTCGTGGCGATTCAGCGGGCCGTGAATTCGCCGTGGGGCCGAGTGCTAAAGGCGATACGAGAGGACGAGGTGGCAGCGGAGGCGAGCGGAAAGGACGTGTTCGGTTTCAAGCTCCAGTCGTTCGTGCTTGGGGCGGTCATAATGGGAATCGGGGGTGCGCTGTACGCGCACCACATCCGCTTCCTAGCGCCGCAGACATTCGACCCTCTGCTCGCGACGTTCGTGATATGGGCGATGCTGATGGTGGGTGGTACCGGGAACAACCTTGGGGCTATCGTCGGGGCGTTCGTGGTGTGGGGTATATGGACGGGTACGCAGTTCCTGCCGGACGCGCTCCAGTTCCTGCCGGACGCGCTCCAGTTCCTGCCGGAGGCGCTCGAAGACCCCAACTTCCGCTTCTTCATGATAGGGGTCCTGATAGTGGCGGTGATGCTCGTTCGGCCCAACGGGATACTGGGTGAGGTTCGGCGGAGAGTGAGTCAGGCACCCTCACCCCAGCCCTCTCCCTCAAGGGAGAGGGGGGCGGGACAACGGTGAGGGATGCCTATACGAGAAGCATATGGGGCGTCCACGAGGGACGCCCCTACGAGTTAGTAGGGCGGAGTCGGTACCCTCACCCTAACCCTCTCCCAGGGGGAGAGGGAATTATTGGGAACTAGGGGAGTTCGAATCTGCCTGTGGACTGGATTTCGCCGTCCTTGACCTGCCAGATTTCGATGGTTCCGAAGACGTCACCGTTCTCGTCGAAGTCCACTATGCCGCCGGCGCCTTCGTAGTTTACGTCCTTGCCCTCGGCGATGAGGCGGAGGGCGCGAGATATGCCGTCGCGTCCGGGTCCGACGACCTCACCCGGCGCATTGGCGACGAACCGGAGAGCGTCGCGTATGGCGGCGGAGTCGGTGGTGCTGCCGGCCTTGGCGGCGGCGAGCGCTATGAGCACTGTGGCGTCGTAGTGTTCGGCCATGAATGGGTGAGTTACGGGGAAGCCATAGGTCTCTTCGTAAGCCGTCTCGAAGATGCTCAGGGCGGGGTTGCCCTCGCTGCCCGGAGCGGTGCCGAGCGTTCCGTCAAGCTCGTCCCATGCGTCTATCTCGTCTATCCACTCCGAACCCTTGACGCCGTCCACGAACAGGAAGGTGTCGGCGTAGCCGCCTTCGAGGGCCTCGCGCACGTAAACCCTGGACTGCCCAGTGTAGCTCATCACGGCTAGCGCGTCGGGGTTTCCTTCGGTGGCTTTCTCGAGTTCGGAGGCGAAGGTGGGCTGGGTATCCTCGTGCGGAACCTTGGCGGTTACCTGGCCGCCATACTCGGCGAAACTCTCCTCGAACTGAGCGGCCAGCCCCTCACCGTATGCGTTGTTGATATACATGATTCCGACGGTTTGGTAGCCCAGCTCGTCCGCCAGGCGCGCGAGGACGGCGCCCTGGGCGGCGTCGGAGGGGGTAGTCCTAAAGAGCAGGTCGTCATCCTCAAGGGTGGTGATGGCCGGGGCGGTGGACGCTCCGGATATGAGCAGTACACCCTTCGGAATGGTGACCGACTGGGCGGATGCGATGGTTACGCCGCTGGAGAGCGCACCGACGATGGCGACCGCGCCTTCTACGTCAACGAGGGCGCGGGCGGCGTCAACTCCCTGCACGGGGTTGACCGCGGTGTCGCGGCTAATGACCAGCATGGAGCCACCGCCGACTCCACCGGCGCGGTTGACGTGGCTTGCGGCAAGTTGGACGGAATTTCGGAGCGGCGGGCCGAACTCGGCGATGGAGCCGGTGAAAGCGTTGAGGTTGCCGACGATCAGGGGAGGCAGGTTATCGCGCTCCACCTCGACCATGACTTCCTTCTCAACGACGACGGTGTCGCCCGGCACCTCAACGGTCTTGACGACTTCCTTCTCGACGACGACGGTCTCACCCGGCACCTCGACGGTCTTGACGACTTCTTTCTCGACGACGACGGTCTCACCCGGCACCATCACTTCCTTGACCACTTCCTGAGTCACGACTTTTTCTACCGGAACTTCCACGGTCTCCGTACCGCAGGCGAGGGCCAGCGATAGAAGCGCGATAGCTACGAGTCCGAATACGAGAAAGTATCTTGCATCATTCATCATCATTCTCTCCTTAGACACCAAAAGAGGGATTATTTGACTGTGATTATCATTGAAAAAGCCATGCTGCTGTCAAGTGTTTCTTGGGAAGCATCACAGAAGCGGTTCGTCTCCCTCACCCTAGCCCTCTCCCAGAGGGAGAGGGGACTGTTGCGCTACCGATTCCGACAGTCGTGTTATAGACGCGCACCAGATATTTGATGTTTCCTGTTTCTTGACAGCTAGCGGCCTCAGTCTTAAACTTGGACGAGATTTTCAGAGGCAGGTATTCACTGTCCGGGAGTGTTTGTAAATGACTCAGGAATCGGTGATCACGGATGAAATGCGAGCGGCTGTCGGAGTAGAGTCCGAGGTCTATGTAAACGACGTGGAGAAAGGGTCGATAATCAAGTTCGCCCAAGCCATCGGCGACACCAACCCGATCTACAACGACGAAGAGGCAGCGAGGCAGTCGAGGTACGGCGGAATGGTCGCGCCGCCGACGTTCTTCCGCTCGCTTCGTTCGGGCGAGATGAAGGTGGACGTCAGCAGCCCATATTCCGCTAACCTGGACGGCGGAAGCGAGTGGGAATACTACGAGCCGGTGCGGCCAGGAGACCGCATAGCGGTGTCCACCATGATATCCAATATCTTCGAGCGTCCCGGACGCCTGGGCAATATGCTGTTCATACAGCGCGAGACCAAATATGTAAACCAGTTCGGTACGACGGTAGCGATCCAGAGGACCACAGGGATCAGCTACCAGCCGTAACGAGGGAATTAAAGAACGCCAAGGGAGGAATTTCATGGCAGAACAGGTATATTTCGAAGACGTGCAAGAGGGAATGGATATTCCCACCCTGCGCAAGGACCCAACCACCCAGCAGTTGGTCAAGTACGCCGGCGCGTCCGGCGACTATTACCAGATCCACTACGATCTGAACTATGCCAAGAACAATAACCTGCCCGACGTGATCCTGCACGGGGCGCTCAAGAACGCATTCCTGGGGCAGGTGATGACCGACTGGATCGGCGAGTGGGGAACGCTCAAGAAGCTCAGCGTCCAGTATCGCGGCATGGACGTTCCCGGAACCCCGGTCTTCGCCAAGGGCGTCGTCAAGAAGAAGTACCAGGAGGATGACGAGAACATCGTCGAGTGCGAAATCTGGCTCGAGACCCACGAGGGCCAGCGCACCACCCCCGGATACGCCGTCGCCGCTCTGCCGGAGCGCGAGTAGTCCGGTCAGAAAACTAGTTAGGAGAATGCGCATGGGTCCGCAGTAGCGCCCATGCGCATGGTTTTGGGATGATATGACCTTAAGATATGAGCCGATAGAGGCGCATTATGTTCACAGCCAGAGGCTGATTCTGCACGCCGAGGAAAAACTTGCCGAGGGAGACAGGATTCAGGCTTCGGAGAAGGCTTGGGGCGCAGTCGCGCACTATTTCAAGCATTTGGCAGCGCAGCGAGGCTGGAGATACGTCACTCATGCCGACGCTTTCAGAATATCCGATAGGCTTGCGGCGGAATTGGAAGAACCCAGGGTCAAAACTTTGTTTTCTGTTGCCAATAGTATGCACGGGAATTTCTACCAGGATCAGAAGTCTCTGGATCACATAGGTCAGGAAATCGAGGAAGTAAAGGCTCTGTTAGATATTTTGAGGCGTGGGGAGAATTCCAACGGGCGGTGAGTTAAGCTCTGTAAGCTAAACAGGAGGGCCGCATGACCCCTCCGTCGTTTTTTTCAGAAGAAAGCGGTTCAGGAAAGTCCTGACGTAACTCCCTCCGCAATCCCCCTGTATTCTCCCAATACCTCATTATCATTGAGAACCGCGGGCCTAGACGTGTCCCGGTAAGCGGCGCGCATCTCTATTCTTCCCAGGAACGGTATTTCGAGGTGTTCGGCAAGTTCTTCCCCCGCGCCGTACCCAAAAATGTCTCCTGAGAAGTTCTCGACCACGCCCAGCACTTCGATGTGCAGCTTCTTTATCATGTTCACCGAACGTATCGCGTCTATCTTCGCCAACTCCTGCGGCGTTGTGACAACCACGAACCCGTCCATGTCGAGTGCCTGCATCACGGTCAGCGGCGCGTCCGACGTACCCGGAGGCAGGTCTATCAGCAGGTAGTCCAGGTCCCCCCATTCCGTGGACTGCAAGAGCTGGTTGATGGCGTTGTGAATCATCGGGCCGCGCCAGATGATCGCTTCTTCCTCGTCCTGCTGGAAGAATCCCATGGACATGACCTTCACGCCGAACCGCTCCGGCGGGATCATCTTGCGGTCTTCGCCGACGAGCGGCGCCTCCGCGACCTTCATGGCGCGAATCACGTTCGGACAGTCTATGTCCACGTCCAGCACGCCGACCTTCGCGCCGTCGTTTGCCAGCGTCGCCGCAAGGTTCACCGCCACGGTAGTCTTACCGACGCCGCCCTTGCCGCTATACACGCCCACCTTGTGCGTGATCCTCGACAGGGACTCGGATATGGCGCGCTTCTGCTCGAACTGGCGGCGCATCGCCTCGACTCTGGCCCTCGCCTGGGCCTGCTGATTGGGGTCCATCTGCTGGGTCATCGTAATCTCCCGCCCTGTCCGGGCTAGCCGCCACAAAGAAAGCTGAGCCTTCACCCTTATCTCACAAGATGGTTGTAGGCTGGCCAAGGTCGCAACCCTGACTTATTTCTTATGACATCAAGCACAGGGACGACCCGAACCAGGCCGCCCCTTCGTCAATTCTTCGTAATGGTTGTTCAGCGTAGTCTCCCGCGCCGAATCCTGAAAGCTAGTCCAGACCGAGCAATTTCTTGCCATCTTCGGTAATCAAGTCAGGCGTCCAGGGCGGGTCGAAAGTAAGCTCGACGTTGACGTCCTCGACACTGTCCATCTCGGCTATACGCCACTCGGCTTGCTGCGCGATGTACGGACCCATTCCGCATCCGGCGAAGGTAAGGGTCATCGTGACGTCCACGTTGCCCTCCTCGACCTCAACACCGTATATCAGGCCGAGATCCACGACGTTCACGGGAATTTCAGGGTCATAGACGTCTTTCAGGGCTTCGTAAACGTCGTCTTTGGTGAGAGTCTGGGTGGTCATCGGACTGCCTCCGGGCATACTTCTCATTCGGTTGGGTCAATTGTAACTACGAGTGCAATTAGTGTCAAAAGCGTCCGACTAGCGCCCATCGGGTCTATCTGGAACGTCCGGCCTGTCCGCAAGCGCGCGCAGCATGAGTTGTTCGGCGTCGCGGCGGTCGTCGGCGAGGGCGGCGTATATCAGGCTGCCCTTGTTCTTGAGGACCACGTGAGCGTGTTCCGTCTCCAGATAGCGCGCGTTGGCGCTGCCGAGTTCTATCGTCTCCATTCCGATGCGTCCGGCAATCGTCTTCACCAGGAACGAGAGCGCGAAGCCCGGATAGCCGGTCTGAGCTACTATCACCATACCGACGTCGTGGAGCGTCAGGAATCGGAAATCTATTTCCTGAGAAATGTCTATCGGCACATCGCCGTATATTGCGAAAGCGAGCCTCTGGGCCCCTATGTTACCGAACGCGATGTCGAGATCGGACAGGTCCACCCCTACGTTGGTCTCGATATCCTCGATGAGCTTATCGTCCGGAGAGATCAGGCCCGCCGCTACGGGCGGGTCGTTTTCGGAGGTCGGCAGATTCGTCATTAGAGCCCATGACTGCGGACTCTTTTCACTAATCGTGATTATCGTGCTGGTGTCTGCTGTGGTCGTGTCCAGCTTGTCTCTGATGCTTTGCGCCCACTCGGAGCTGCCTCTCACCACCTCCACGGTACTGGAATCGAGCTTACTCCATATCGCGGCATCCTCCGGGTACTCCCCGTAGAGCTCGTGTACCCGCTGAGCGTCCTCTACACTCACGAATTCCAACATCGCGGCTATATCTCCCTCGGTCGCTGTCAGAATCGTCGCGCTTGAGACCTCCACGCTCTCCGATTTCTCAGGGGGGAGCACCTCCGCGCCACCGGAGGGCAGGAAGCGCCTGACGTCAACCGTAGAGGACGTAGATGGATTGAAGTAGAGATACCCAACGAAGTCAACGTTGGGCAGCAGATTCGCCTGAGTATCCGCGGGCAGTGTCCCCTGGCCTTCACTCACCTCGGACGCGCAGGCAACGCTCAACAGCGCAATGGCCGCGACTACGAGCGCAAACCCGTATCCTGGCGAAGTCCACCTCCAGCCCACACGCAAGACAAATCCTCCTGCTGTCAAGTTGCGATATATCGTATATAGCCATTTTACATGATGTATAGCATCAAATTATACCACCACTTTTCTGAGGTCAGTTATCTGATCACGCAGCAGCGCGGCCTTCTCGAACTCCAGCGACCTGGCGGCAGTACGCATCTGAGACTCAAGGTCCTTTATGAGCCTGAGAATGTCGTCCTTCGGCATATCGGACGAGTCCACCGCATAGCTCTCTCGCGTCTCTGCTATCGCCTTCACGCGCTCGGTTATGTCGTGCACCGTCTTCTGGATGCTCTGCGGCGTTATGCCGTTCTCGCGGTTGTAAACCTGCTGGATCTCGCGACGGCGTTCGGTCTCGTCTATCGCGCGCTTCATCGAGTCGGTCACCCTGTCCGCGTACATGACGACGTGGCCGTCAACGTGGCGCGCCGCACGTCCGATTGTCTGCACGAGCGAGGTCGTTGAGCGCAGATAGCCCTCCTTGTCCGCGTCCAGTATTGCCACCAAGCTCACTTCGGGAAGGTCAAGACCCTCCCTGAGCAGGTTTATGCCCACTATGACGTCATAGACGCCGAGGCGCAGGTCGCGCAGTATCTCGCTTCGCTCCAGCGTATCTATCTCGGAGTGCAGATAGTGGGTCCGAATGCCCATCTCCCGCAAGAAGTCAGCCAGTTCTTCTGCCATGCGCTTGGTGAGTGTGGTCACGATGCAGCGTTCGCCACGGTCAACGCGCAGCTTTATCTGGTGCAGCAGGTCGTCAATCTGCCCGTCAGTGGGCTTGACCTCGATGATTGGATCGGTCAGACCGGTAGGCCGTATCACCTGCTCGACCATCTGCTGGGAGTGTTCGTACTCGTATGGGCCGGGCGTCGCCGACACATAGACGATCTGGTTCACGGCCTGCTCGAACTCGCCGAAGTTCAGCGGGCGGTTGTCGAGCGCGGACGGCAGGCGGAATCCGTACTCTACCAGCACGTCCTTGCGGGCGCGGTCACCGTTGTACATGGCGCGTATCTGCGGCAGCGTCATGTGAGACTCGTCTATGAACAGAAGATAGTCCTCCGGGAAGTAGTCCATCAGTGTATATGGAGTGCTGCCTTCTTCGCGTCCTCCGAGGTGGCGGGAGTAGTTCTCCACGCCGGCACAGTACCCGGTCTCTCGCAGCATCTCAACGTCGTACCTGGTGCGCTGTTCCAGACGCTGTGCTTCCAGCAGCTTGCCCTGCCGGTTCAGGATTCGGACCTGCTCCTGGAGCTCGTCCTCGATGTCCTGGATTGCGGTCTGCATCCTCTCCTGCGAGGTAACGAAGTGCTTGGCCGGGTATATCTGGACCTCGTTGCGGTCGGCGAGTATCTCGCCCGTCAGCGGATCCATCTCCACGATGCGCTCCACCTCGTCCCCCCAGAACTCGATCCGCACACCGACCGTCTCGTAGGCGGGGAGTATCTCCATCGTGTCGCCGCGTATCCTGAACCGGCCCCTCGCCAGATCGAAGTCGTTACGCTCGTACTGTATGTCAATAAGCTGCCTGGCCAGCCTGCTCGGACTCCTTATTTCGCCCCGGCGCACGTGGGCCATGAATCCCTGGTACTCCTGTGGGGATCCCAGGCCGAATATGCACGACACCGACGCTACAATCAGCACATCCCGCCGGGTCAGAAGCGCGCGCGTGGCCGCGTGCCGGAGCTTGTCCAGTTCTTCGTTGATGTCCGCGTCCTTCTCGATGTAGAGATCGGTGCGCGGCAGGTAGGCTTCCGGCTGGTAGTAGTCGTAGTAGCTGACGAAGTATTCCACCGCGTTGTTGGGGAAGAACTCCTTGAACTCGGTGGCGAGCTGGGCGGCGAGCGTCTTGTTGTGCGCTATGACCAGCGTCGGACGCTGAAGTTCCTGAATCGCGTTCGCCATCGTGAACGTCTTGCCGCTGCCGGTCACTCCCATTAGAGTCTGGTGGATCATCCCGCGATCCATGCCGTTCACAAGCTGTTCTACGGCCTGCGGCTGGTCTCCGGTGGGCTGGAAGTCGGAGACTATCTCGAAGTCAGGCAATGTCCCTCCCTTTCTTTGGCACTGGCGTATTCTGATTCAATTTTATCAGGTTTCGGCGGAATTTCATCACGGTTCGAGGCCGGTCAATTTAGAAGCTATCGCATAAACATCAACATTCGGTAGGAACCGAGCCTCACCCTAGCCCTCTTCCAGAGGGAACTGATAGGGGTAGGCATCGAAATTATATCAGTGGAGTCACCCCCATCCTAACCTTCCCCCGTCAAGGGGGAAGGGACTTTTGCCTACCCTTGTGAGCCCAGAGGGAGGGAGAATGAAGGGCGCCCACAAGGGACGCCGCTATGGAGATGGAAGCCAGATTGGTATGTGAGCGTCGCTCAGCGTTGATAGTCGAAAGGCCATGTATCTTATGAATGAAGATGGCGCCGGGCAATGCACAAGCTGGAACTCTGGGATCAGTGAGAGTTCAGTTTCCATTCAAGGATACATAGTCACGCTCTATTTCCTCATGGAAGGACTCGGGTAGTTTAGACCAGTCGCGCGCGTCCACGATGATGGGTATGTTCGACTCTCTGAACGCTTCGCGAAGCGCCTCCATATCCACGCCTGGTATAGGCCGTAGTCCGGGGGCGCGGAGCGCGAGGTCGAGGTCGCTCGCTTCATGGCTTTCGCCGTTGACGCGGCTACCGTAGGCCCACGCCTCAACCTGCGGCATATTCTCGCGGAGTATATCTTCCACCTGCTGACGATAGCGGCTTGGCAGGCGCAGTCGGTCACTCATGCGGATCCTCCGATACTACACTCGCCAATTCCTTCGCGTCCGCTATGAATTGGGGAAGCAGAGCGAGCGTGGTCTCGGCGAAATCCTCCCCGTAGAGGTGCGCGGTATCGTTCCGGTTATCACGGTACTCGAACCATCGCTCACATGCCTGCACTGAGATAAGACCGTGCTTCGCCGCATATCGGAATATATCCTTGAAAGCGAGGCTGTCAGCCTGTCGGTTGGACGCGAAGTAGGGCCTGAGTCGCTTTTTCAGCAGGCTGCCGGACTGTTCGAGGATTATCTCGAACTCTTTGACGCAGGCCGAACGGAAGACTTCGTATATGAATTCTCCCGGCTCGTGCTGCTGTAACTGCTTCAGCGCCAGTTCCAATGTGCCTATGCAGCGCATGAGGAAGTCGGTGTTGGTGGTCGCCATGAATACATTGTAACACGGGGCGGGAACGGCTAAAGAGTATTATGATTTCGAGCGACAGCAAACCGGCCATGCTGCCCTAGAATCGTTCGGTTTCAAGGAACTTGTAAGTCGAGGCGAAGTGGGCCACCTGCTGCCACCAGGCCAGGGTATTGCCAGCCGCGCAGTGCGACAGGACTATCGCAGGTCCTTCTCCGTGAGATTCGTAATAGATCTCGGCGTTGTCGGTCTTCACCGTGGGCATCTTGGCTTCTCCTACTCCACATAGACTGCATCCTAAATCGGGGCCATTCCAATGTACAGTGGCTCCTGATGAGTCAGTGTCGCATCCGCCTCGACACCCGTCGCCACAGCCCATTTATGACAGACCTCGATGCATTCGCTACAAAGAGAAAAACTATCAGCAGCCCGATGTAGAAGAGATAGTCGTACCACCACTGGTCCTGGGGCAATTCATTCGCTACCGAGTTCCAACTCAGAACCAGACCGATCAAAGTGAGTATCTTCAGAATCGGGGAGAATCGCATCGCCGGCTGCTCGCGCCGCTGCGAAGAAACGGCAGCATGGAACCCAGGGCAAGCAGCAGCGCAAGAATCATGAGCGCCGCGCCAATCGCTGTGTAGAAGTAGGCAAGGAAGTCCGTCAAGCCGATTTCGGGCTCGGACAACGACTCCGTGCCAAACAGCGGCCTCCCTGAAATCGCCCAAAATACAGCCCCCGTAAAGGCGACGATGGAGTCCCCCAGCAGCAACTCCCTTTCCATTTCCGACTTGTTCATACTTTGTCTCCACCCTCCCATCGAATAGCGGAAAGACCTGACTTATGCAACACTCGTTGACCACTTTAGTCGCCCCTCATATAATTCCCACCATCAACAACCCCACGGAGAACCGTCCCATGGCAGAGATCAGCCTCAGTCCGTCGGCCATCATCGAGCAGTTCAAGAAGAACGACGTTACGCACATCGTCTGGCTGCCGGACACCGAGACCAACTTCATGTACAACCAGATCATCTCGGACGAAGACCTGAAGCTCGTGCCCATCTGCCGGGAGGGCGAGTCCATGCCCATCGCCGCAGGACTGTGGATAGGCGGTAAGAAGCCCGTCGTGCTGATTCAGAACACCGGTATGTTCGAGGCGGGCGATTCAATCCGCGGCATGGGGATAGATCTGGGCATACCCATGGTCATGGTCGTGGGATACAGGGGCTGGATGGGCGAAGGCGGCCAGATGACCGACTCCGCCGGCGTGTTCACCGAGCCGATCCTCGATGCTTGGGGCATCAGGCACTACATGGTCGAGACCGACGACGACGTTGCGCGAATTTCCGAGGCTTTCGAGGATGCCGAGGAGAACCAGACACTGGTCGCCTGTCTGCTGGGCGCAGAATATGGATGATCCACTGACCAATGATTAGCCCCCTCTCCCCGTGGGCTGAAAGGGGTAGGCATTGAACGTGGATTAGCGGAGTCACCCCCATCCCCGTATCAAGTACGGGGCAGGCTCTAACCCTCCCCCATCAAGGGGGAAGGGATTTTTGCCTACCCTTGTGAGCTACCCGTGGGAGAGGGTGAAACTCCACCTGGTCGGACCTTGATGTGTCTGCCAAGCTACCCGCCGAAGTTCGACTCCATATCCAGCACCTTGTCGAGGCGGCGCTGGAATCGCTCTTCAGGAACGAACTCAGCCGACAGGAATGCGTCCGCCAATTCCCGCGCAATCTCGATTCCGATGATTCGCGCTCCCATGCACAGTACGTTCATATCGTCATGTTCGACGCCCTGGTGCGCCGAGTAGGTGTCGTGGCAGACGCTCGCGCGCACTCCCTTCACCTTGTTCGCCGCCACCGACGCGCCAACCCCGCTGCCGCAGATCATTATGCCGCGCGCCGCCTCGCCTGAGGTCACCGACTCAGCAACCGACTTGGTGAAGTCGGGGAAATCGTCCGCCGGATCGAGTTCGTGAGCGCCCACGTCCACTATCTCGTGTCCCAGGGACTCTACGTATCCCTTCAACTCTTCCTTCAGCGGGTATCCCCCGTGGTCCGCTCCTATGACTACACGCATGTCCGCCCCTTTCGATCAGTCCTGTGCCGCACGGTTTTCTCAGTGTAGGAAGTGAGTCGCGGCAGCGTCAACCGCTGGTGCGAACCGACACTTGCGATGATACAATCACCCCGAATTGAAGAAAGGGGATTTGGACTTGCCAGTAACCAAGCTCGATATAACCAGCGTAACCCCGTTCGCGGGTGGACAGACATTCGGCGACGTGGGAGCGTATAACCATCTCAAGGGAACCGCACACTTCTCGGTTGACCCGCTTCATCCTAACAACACCGCCATCACGGACATAGAGTTGGCGCCTAGAGACTCCGAGGGCCGCGTTCACTTCTCGGCTGACTTCGAGATGCTCCAGCCCGCCGACCCCGACCGGGGCAGAGGCAGCATGATCTTCGATGTGGTCAACCGCGGGCGTAAGACGATCCTCGGATTCAACAGTTCGCCCCGCGCCATGGACCCGGGCGCGCCCCTGCATCCGGGCAACGGCTTCCTGATGCGCGAGGGGTACACCGTCGTATTTTGCGGTTGGCAGTCAGACGTTCCGGCGGATGACCCGGACCGCATCAGCCTGTACGCTCCCCAGGCACTGAACCCGAATGGCAGTGGCCTCACGGGACGTATGCTCTGCCAGTTCCAGTGCAACGAGCCGACGAACGTGTTCCTGCTCGCCGACAGGATTCACGACCCGCACCCGCCGACCGACCCGCACGAACCTGGCGCTACCCTCACCGTGCGCGACCACCCCAACGGCCCCGCCACAGACATAGCCAGGGACCAATTCCAGTTCGTCCGTGTCGAGGATGAGCAGGTAGAGCCGGACCTGAACCACGTCTATCTCAGAAATGGCTTCGAGCCCGGCCGCATCTACCAGCTCGTCTATACTACTACCGGGACCGACGTTGTCGGGGTTGGAATGGCCTCTGTGCGGGACATAGTGTCCTTCCTCAAGTACGAGTCAGAGGCGGACGGGAACCCGTGCGCGGGCACGATAGACTACGCCCACGCTTTCGGCGCGTCCCAGAGCGGCCGCTTCCTCAGGACCTACATCTACTACGGACTCAACAACGATGAGAAGGGCCGCATCGCCCTGGACGGCATCATCCCGCACATAGCGGGTGGCATGCGCGGCGAGTTCAACCTGCGCTTCGGACAACCCTCAAAGGACGTGTGCTACATAATCCCTGAACTGTTCCCGTTCTCAGACGTAGAGATGACTGATCCGGTTACCGGCGCAAGCGGCTCCCTGACTGCGCGGTTGGAAGAGAGCGGAAATGTCCCCAAGATAATGTTCACCAACACCTCCGCTGAATACTGGCGGGGCGACGCCGCGCTTGTACACACCGACTTCGCCGCGATGACCGATGCAGCCGAATCCGACAATGTGCGCCGATACCACTTCGCGGGCACTCAGCACGGCACAGGAACCTTCCCGCCCGAGACCATCCGGCAGATGGATGCCCTCAAGGGTCAGTTGCCCTATAACGCCGTTGACTATTCGCCGCTGCAAAGGGCACAGTTGAACAATCTGGACGCTTGGGTCAGGGGCGACGCTCCCGCCCCCACCTCCCGCCATCCCAGCCTGGACGACGGCACAGGAGTTGAGTCTTACACACTGCGCGAGAAGTTCGAGCGTATCCCCTCGGTGACATTCCCGCCCGAAGTTACGAGAGCGATGCGCCTTGACTACGGCGACGAGACTCACCTGGGACGCACCGTCAAGCTGCCTGCCGAGCAGGGCGAGGAGTACCCGGCGATAGTGTCCGACGTTGATGACGACGGCAACGAGGTCGGAGGAATCCGGCTGCCGTCGGTCAGCGTTCCGCTCGCCACTAACACCGGCTGGAACCTGCGCCACGCAGACAACGGCAACCCTGGCCTCGTAATTGGAATCACCGGAGGACTGGCGGGTTGGACACTGCCGTTCCACAAGTCCAAAGAGGACCGGGAAGCGGCCGGTGATCCGAGACCCGCGATAGAGGAGCGCTACGAGTCCAGAGATGACTATGTCGAACAGGTGAGACAGGCCGCCTCGGACCTGGCTGCGGAGGGATACATCCTCGAAGAGGACATAGAGCGAGAGGCCGAGATGGCCGCCTCTCGCTACGACTACTGGATGAACGGAAACGGGACGGCCTAGCCTGTTATCACAGATCGCTTGGCAAGTGGACTTCCAGCCTTCCCACGCGCTGGAAGTCCCTCTGGTTCGTGGCAATGGCGGGGATGCGATGGTGTTGCATCGTGGGGAGAGAATGGAGTCGTTGACGAGAAGTCCTGTCTGCGTTCGCAAGTCCGATGATATTTCAGTATCTCAGCGTCAACCTGCAATACAATGAACAAGACCACAAAGCAGATTGGCAAAAACGGCGTCCTCGGCCTGCTGAATGACATCGAGGCCGAAGGTTGTGCCGCGAGCGTGTATGTATCGGTCCGCACGCTTGTCGAGCGAGACTATGAGCGTCTTCTGCCGAAGTCCGAGGATGAACGCTTTCGGATTACGATCGCCCTGGAGGCTCTGGGTACGAGCGACACGGGAGTGGCTGTCTTCACCACCGTCGAGAGGACTGTGGCAATCAGGCCGCCAATACCGCTGGACACCGACATCCGAGCCGCAGGTGCTCATATCGGTGAATTGCGTAGCCTGCTAAGTTCCCGACCCGTGATCGGCGTTGTGCTGCTGCGTCTCGGCCGATACGCGGTGGGTGTTCTGAGAGGCGAGTCCCTCGTCGCCACGAAGACCGACTCGCGCTACATGAAGAACCGGCACCGCGCTGGTGGGCAGTCCCAGCGCCGCTTCGAACGCAGTCGAGAGCGTCTTATCCGCGAACTGTATGACAAGACGAGTGAGGTTACCCGGGCCATATTCACGCCGTATCTGGACGAGATGGATTATGTACTGCTGGGTGGCGAACGCGGCACGTTGAACGGATTTGTAAAACGTTGTCCGTTGATGCAGCGCGAACTAAAGTCAAAGACGCTTGCACGCCGTCTTCCGGTAGCGCAACCCAACCAAAAGGCCCTCAAGGGCATTTCACGAGAGGTCTGGAAGAGCAGCGTGACCTTCTTCGAGGAAGGCTGAGCCTTCACCCTTATTCGGACAGAATGATCATAACCCGAACAGAGTCTCACTCGCCCGGGATTGTCTCTTATAAACGGTTGAGGGCTTATTGCGCGGTGTAGCCGCCGTCCACCGTCAGAGCGGCGCCGGTGACGTAACTAGCGTCGTCCGAGGCTAGGTAGAGCGCGACATTCGCTATCTCCTCCGGCCTTCCCAGCCTGCCCATCGGGTGAAGCTCTTCCAGGAAGGCGTTCGTCTCCGGGTCCTCGGTCAGACTCCTGGTAAAGTTGGTCGCAACGAAGCCGGGGCAAAGACAGTTGACCCTTATATTATTGCGCGCGCTGTCTATTGCGAGTGTGCGTGTGAACTGCACTACACCACCCTTGGAAGGTGGATATGGATTGAATCCTCCTCCGAAACCGGCGGGGTAGCCCACCAAACCCATTGTGGAGGCTAGGTTGATTATCGAGCCGCCGCCCGCATTCTCCATCTCCGGGACGGCGTACCAGGACACGAGGTACGTCCCCTTGAGATTCACGTCTATCACTCTATCCCAGACCGCTTCTGGAAACGCACCCTCCGGGAGAGCGTTTCGCGCGCTGATTCCGGCGCTGTTGACCAGTATGTCCAGCCGCCCGAACTCGCTGACCGTCGCTCTTACCATGCTCTCGGCGTCTTCCCCGACCGACACGTCGCCGGAAACGGCACTTGCGTGCCCACCCGATGCCTTCACATCATTAGCGGTTTCCCGGGCGTTCGAGGACGAAATGTCGGAAGCGACAATACTTGCCCCCTCATGAGCGAAAAGCATAGCGACCGCCCGTCCGATACCGGACCCTGCCCCGGTGACCAATGCAACTTTATCTTTCAGACGCATCTTGTCCATCTGGGTATCATCGCACCCACACCCTAGTCTGTGCAAGGCCGGGCTACCAAAGGACCGACTGAAAGACTACTGCCTGGGATAGATTTGGCAGCAGAGCGTGGGCGGCGGGAGTGCAGCGCGTGGCAGCCCTCGCGCCGACAGGTTCGGTCGGGGACGAGGGCCGCTGGGTCAAGATGGTGTTTGGCTGTTCTACTGGTGGACAGCGCCGAGGGCTCCGCCGCCCGCAGCTATCGTCTCGCCGGTTATGCACTCCGCCTTTGGGGAGGCTAGGTAAGCTGTGAGCCAGGCAAGCTCCTCAGGATTGATCGGCCTGCGAATGGCGACGTTCTGGCCCACTTGGGCGTTAACCTCTTCGCGCGACACGCCCTGCTGGGCGGCCTGGTTGTCCAGACGCTCGTTGATCGTGTCGGTGAGGGTAAGGCCGGGGTGGACGACGTTCAGCGTGATGCCGTCCGGACCTAGCTGGTCGGAGAGCGTCTTAGTCATGTGGACGACCGCGGCGTTGCGAAGCCCGTAGATCGTGGACTGGCGCGCCGACACGCCGCCGATGCTGATGATCCGGCCCCACTTCTTCGCGCGCATGTGCGGCACGACCGCCTTGATGCTCCTGAAGTAGCCCACGACCTTGGTGTCCAGGTCTTCTATCAGGTCCTTCTCTTCCGCCTCGTCAATGGTGCCGCGCACCTGCCCGCCGACCATCGCCGCGCTGTTTACAAGAATATCCACGCTGCCGAGTTCGGAAACGGTCGTCTCGACCATTCTCTGAACATCGTCCCACTTAGTCGCGTCGGCAGAGATGGCGACCACCTTTCGTCCGGTGGCCGACCGTATCTCCTCGGCCGCCTCGTCCAGCGTGTCCTGAGAGCGGGCTGCGATGGCAACGTCCACGCCCTCCTCGGCCAGCGCGATGGCGATGGCCTTGCCTATTCCCTTGCTCCCGCCGGTAATCAGGGCGGTCTTGCCTTTCAGTTCGAGATCCATCTGTCTTTCTCCTGTCCTCAATATGAAATTCGGATTCGCGTCCATTGTACATATTTCCACAGACGCATTTCCCCTTCGATTACCGCCGCAAAAGTCCCCTCTCCCTTGATGGGAGAGGTCTAGTACCACGACCAGTTGTTCTTGATACATTCAGGCCGCCCCCAACTCCTGGATTCCCGCCTTCGCGGGAATGACGGGTGCGGTAGTAAGACGTGACGTATTCATGTGGACTTAGTATTAGGGGTGAGGGTGATTCCCTCTACATACCACATTGATATAGATTCCTGCTTGACAGGTCTGCCCGTTTGGTAATAAGTATCCCCGTACAGACTATCCAGGCGCACCGCTCGCCGCCGAGGACGCAGATGACCAATCCAATGAGGCACCGCTGGGCAATCATGGGGCTTTGGCTTCTGTCGAGCGTCGCGGGCTTCATGATGGTCATAAGCGTCGGCCTGCTGCTTCCCTCGATCAGCGCCGACCTGGGGCTTACCCCCACACAGCAGGGGTTCTACGGCTCGGCGGCGTTCCTGGGAAACCTGTTCCTGACGTTGCCCATAAGCTGGTGGGTGTCCAGATACAGGCCCAAGATTCTTACCACAGTCACCTTCACGCTGAGCTCTGCGCTGATGTTCGTGCAGAGCTGGGGTCCCAATTTCGGCGTCCTGCTGCTCGGACGGCTGGGCTTCGGCATCTCTACCCTCGCGCGAGAGCCCGCCCGAGTTCTTCTCATGCACAGGTTGTTCACACCGAGGGAGTTCATCCTGGTATCCAGCGTGTACAACCTGCTGTTCGGGCTGGTCGTGGGTGGAGGGCTGGTCTTGACACCGATTATCCTAAGTCGCGTCGAAGACGACTGGAGGAGCGTCCTATTCACCTTCGCGGTGGCGCTCGGTGTATTAGCCGTACTTTGGACGATTCTAGGAAGCGATGGCGAAGAAGACCCCGAATCCGAGCAGCAGGAGACCGACACCGGCGGCGACAGGCTCGGAATCATCAAGCGCGTGCTGGGATACAAAGAGCTCTGGATAGCGGGCGCCGGCTCCATGGGAACGACAATGGCGTGGTCGTCTTTCGTGAACTTCTACCCCACCCTGATGCTGGATGTGTACGACGTATCGCTAAACTGGACCGGGCTGCTGCTGGCAATCGGCATCGCAACAGGCGGGCCGTCGGGTGTCGTGCTCAGCCGGATCGTGCCGAGGGTGAGCGGGGGCAGGCGCAGGAACATACTCCAGGCCATCGGCGTCACTATGGTGGTAACCTATCTGGCAATGACCCTTACGGACTCGATTCCGCTGCTCATCGTCATAACACTCGTCAGTGGTGTGGCGCAGGGATACTGGCCGGTCCTCAACTCGATCCCGTTCTACCTGCCCGGCATAAGGCCGCGAGAGTCAGCCGTCGCCCTCTCCTTCATGATGACCCTCGGCACGTTCGGAGTCGCCACCGGTCCCGCGCTGGTCGGCGCCCTCCAGGACAGCCTCGGCGACCTGCGACTCGCCATGATGATCATCAGCTTCGCCCCGATCCTGCTCTCTATATGCTCGTCCCTCGTCCATATACGGACTGATCGTGAGGAGGAGTGAGACGGGCCTTTCCGCTGCTCAGTAATGGATGGTATTGAAGCTAAACACCCTCACCCCAGCCCTCTCCCTCAGGAGAGGAGGTTTGTTGATTGGTGGTCATATCTGGCTGCATATTTACCTACCTTTGATGATCCCATCAAGGAACAGGGGACTTTTGCAATCGTCTCATGGAACGACCGCCCACTCGGTATCAACTTTCTGCTACCGTGGGAGTCCGACATACAGATATATCTATGAAAGGAGTCAGACATGAACTCGAACCGAAAACCGGTGGCCGTTGTAATAGGGGCGACGTCCAAGTGGCAGTCAGACGGCCGCAATACGCATTTGATCCACGGCGGGGACCTGGACGACAGCGATCTGCCTGTCGGCGTGCGCTGGGGCGTGGGAGGAGCCATATCCCAGAAGTTCGCGCAAGAGGGCTTCTTGACCGTGCTGACAACTCGCAATGCCTCCAACGCGGCTGCGCTGGAGGAAGCTATTGCCGAACAGGGTGGTGAAAGCATGATTGTCGAGCTGGACCTGGCATCGCGCGACTCGATATCGAATGCGTTCGCCCAGATACGGGAGCAGGCCGGAGACCCGGACGTACTGGTCTATAACGCGGGCTACCTGGAGGGGCGCGACCTTCCGCCGGAGCAAGAACTGCTGGAGTACATTCCCTTCGAGATAATCGAAACCGCGCAGCACATCTCAGTCACTGGCCCATTCCTGGTGGCCCAAGAGGTGCTGCCCGCGATGCGGGAGCGGGGTGAGGGATCTTTTCTGATTTCCAACAACTCGTCGTCACTGCGGGGCAAGAAGCGTTACACCGGACAGTCGCTGTACTATCCGAGGGTGATGATGCGGACGCTGGCGCAGGCGTTGACCGAGGAATACTCGGAGTACGGCGTGCATGTAGCCAACGTGGTGATAGATGGCACGATAGACTCTCCTGGAACGCGGGCTATGCCTCGCGCCCAGCAACATCCTGAATCGCTGATCAACCCGGTCAGCATCGCCGAGGCATTCTACTACCTGCACACCCAGGACAAGTCGTGCTGGACTCACGAACTCCAGCTAACACCCCACGTCACCAAGCCAAGCTTTTAGGAAGAAGACTTGCGGCGGTATATCTGGATTCTGTGGCGGTTGGCCTCGGTCACATAGACGCGGCCAGCGGCGTCGAGCTTGATGGACACGGGCGCCCAGAATAGGCTCTCCACGTGCGCGGACTGGGTGTGAGGGTCGTCGCCATAGACTTCGGGGAGGTCGGGGCTGAGATCGGCGGTGGCCCTGGCGTCCGCCTCCTCGCGGTTGGTCTCCATGAAGCCTGCTGCCCACTTGGACAGGGTGGCCTCGCCCCTGAGAACCTGGATCGGAGCTCCGTCAGGATCGAGCACCTGCACCCTCTCGTTGCCCCAGTCGGACACGTACATACGGCCGCTCTCATCTACGGCTACGCCGGATGGGCGTCGGAGTTCGCCGTCTCCCCGTCCCGAAGCGCCGTAGGCCGCAACGAAGTCGCCTTCGGGCGAGAATCGCTGTATCCGGTCGTTGCCCCAGTCAGTCACGTACAGGTCTCCGTTGGGAGCGACGGTCAGACCCCAGGGCAGCCTGAACTGTCCCTCAAATGACCCCTGAGAACCGAATGCGTTCAGGAACGTACCCGACGAGGTGAACTTCTGGATGCGGCTGTTGTGGGTGTCGGCGACGTAGATGTTGTCGTCGGAATCGAAGGCGACGCCGGACGGGCCGTTCAGTTCGCCCTCGGCGGGGCCATGCGTACCCCAGTTGGTTATGAAGCCGCCGTCGTAGTCGAAGGCGGTGATGCGGTGCATATAGTCGTCGGCGACGTAGATTTGCCCCTGGCTGCTCTCGGCGGCGCACGTTGGCGAGATCAGTTGACCGTCGTCCTCGCCCAGGTGCCCGAAGGTGCCGTAGTACTCGCTGTCGAGGTCGAAGATGGTGACCCTGACTCCGCGCTCTCCGAAGTCCCTGGAGCGGTTGGGCACGTAGAGGCGTCCGTTGCGAGCCACGACCGTATCGGTGGGATACTCGAAGCCGCGTCCCTCCATCGCGACGATGCCTATGGTCTGCCAGTACTCGAGCATGGTTCTAGGCCAACTGAAACTCTTGGGTGGAGGCCGAGAGTCTGAGGAGGTGCGCGACGCTCTCACGGCTGCGGCCATCCCCGGCAAAGCGGACAAGCGTGTCGCGCGTCTTGTCGGAGACCGTAAACGCGCCCATCTCGTCCAGGCAGCGATCTACGAGGGCTTCGGATGAGAGTCGCTCGGTGTCCTCGCGGCAGATCTTGTCAATCATCGCGCTGACGCCCGGCTTTCCGGTATCGCCGAACTGCTCGGAGGCGAAATTGATCCTCTCCACGAGGGTGCCCGTGTCTATCCACTCAGCGCCCTCGTGCCAGCCTTCCACGCTGGGCGGATTGCTGAGTTCCTGTCCCATCCACACGGTCTGCCTGTATCTTGGGATCATGTCCCTGCGGGGCATATCGAACTCGCCGGTCATGCGAAGCACGCTGACGAGGAACTCTGCGGGGCCTTTGACTTTCCTGTATCGCGCATCCTCAGACTTGAAGAAGTCGGAGTTGAAGAGCGTCCTGAGGACCGACCTGATGTCGTAGTTGCTGTCGAAGTAGGCGCGGACGAGGATGTCAATTGCCTCAGGGTCTCTCGGCGGGGTGTACGGCCAGGCCGGAACGGGAGGTTCGTCGGCGACGAAGAAGTGGTAGAGATGCCTGGAGATGAAACGCGCGGTGGACTCCTGCCGGCAAATGATAGCGATGATGTCTTCGCCGTTGAAGTTGCCCGTGTGCCCCAGGAAGGTCTTCTCACCGTTGTCGTGGTCTTCGGGGCGGTAGTCGAAGTGGTATGCGATTCTGCCGTAGGGCCAGTCCGAGTCCCGCATCGAGCGCACCATCATGTACTCTGTGTTGCCGATGGTCCAGCCGGTAAAGGCGCGGGCGCACTCCTTGATGTCGTCTTCGGTGTAGTTGCCGACGCCCATAGAGAAGAGTTCGAGCAGTTCGCGCGCCCAGTTCTCGTTGATAGCATCGCCGTGGTTTTCCTGGTTGTCGAGCCAGACGATCATCGCCGGGTCTTTGGCAAGCCTGAGCAGAATGGAGTCGAAGGATTCCATGCCGTGCCTTCGGAAGGTGTTGATCTGGTCGTAGAGGACTCTGCCATTGATAACTTTCGGGACGCCGGTGGCGAAGATGCCGTGCCAGAAGAGGGCCATCTTATCCAGCAGGGGCGCGTTGGTGGTTATCATGCGATAGACCCAGTTGCGGGAGGAGCCGGGGGCGTTTATCATGCCGGACGCCTCGAGGTCGAAGCGCCTCACCATGTCGTCGCCGAGCCACTCGGTATCCTGCGGGTCGAGTAGGTCCTCGACCGTGGCCTCGTAGCCCCTCGATGCATATTCATCAAGCTCTTCGCGCGTAGCCCCGAAGCCCGCGCGGCGCATCAGGTGGGCGATGAGCGCGATGTCCGACTGGGTCATGGTATCTCCTGTGGCTGCCGCTCGCGCGGCGCCTCCCGAAGGGTTGCCTGTACTATATCCAACGCATAGGGTGATGGCAAGAAGGCCGTCTGGCTAAACAGTGCCTTTGCAAAGTCGGCCATTCTATGGGCCGGATTCACCATGTCATATACTTTCGTTTATAAACCCGCAGGTGGCAACTGGTGGCTCAACTGGTGACCAACAGGTGATTAAAACACCAGAGATTCACCTGAGTTCACCTGAGTTTAGCTACATAAAAATTTTCTGTCCCTCAGAAATTGAGTCAGCATAACTTCGCGCTTATGTATATCAAGGTTCAGAATCATCGTCGTACACGCCCCTCAATTAGTTTGTATGTTCGTATTACAGCGTATGCAGCGCTGAATGTGTAGTCTTATAAGAAACTGGGGAAGACTTTGAAATGGCCCTGCCGGCTAAAGGACCTCGTACACCTAGAGGCTGGCGCTCAGTCACTCTTAAAATGGTCATCATTCGCATTACATGAGTGAGCATCACACCGTCAATAGAATCTGGAGAGACGATGACCAATTCAGCGCACTTCACGCCCGCCCTGTTCGAGTTCCTGTCGGAGCTTGCGGATAACAACAATCGAGAGTGGTTCCAGGATAACAAGGCGCGCTACGAGCGGGACGTGCGCGACGCTCTCGTCCACTTCGTCGCGGACTTCGGGGACAAGCTCCATAAGATCAGTCCACACATGGTGGCCGATCCAAGACTGTCGGGCGGGTCTATATTCCGCATTTACAGGGATGTCCGATTCTCGAAGGACAAGAGCCCCTACAAGACCAACGCGGGAATGCATTTCCGGCACGAGGTGGGACGCGAGGTGCATGGCCCCGGACTCTACCTACATCTCCAGCCGGGAATGGTGTTCTCCGGAGCCGGTATCTGGCGTCCGAACTCAGCCACGGTGGGCAAGATCAGGGGCTCGATAGTGGCGAACCCGGAGAGGTGGAGGAGCATCGTCAACGAAGACGGTTTCACATCGGTCTATACGCTGGAAGGGGAGTCGCTAAAGCGTCCTCCGAGAGGAATTGACGCGGACCATCCGCTGATAGACCATCTGAAGCTCAAGTCGTTCGTGGCGACCACGCGCTTCACGGAGGAAGACGCCTGCGCGCCGGACTTCATCGAGGCGTATGCCGACGCCTGTGCCGTCGCCGCACCCTTCTCGGAGTTTCTTACGAAGTCGGTGGGTTTGGACTGGTAGAGTTTTCGTTCAAGGAGGCTGATTGGGGTAGGTATATCACCCTCACCCTCTGGGAGCTGAGAAGGGTAGGTATTTCACCCTCACCCTAGCCCTCTCCCTGAGGGAGAGGGGATCTGTCGGCTGGTATTCGTAGCTGACCGCACATTTACCTACCACTGTGAACCCTCTGGGAGAGGGAGTTTGTTGACCGGTATTCGTAGCTGACTGCATATTCACCCACGCTTGTGAGCGCCTCAAGGGAGAGGGGATTAGTCCTGCGCCTGCTCGGAGAAGTGGCGCTTGAGACGTGGGTATAGCTTGCGGTAACGCTCGTAGGCTTCGTCATAAATGGCGGCAGTCTCAGGGTCGGGTTCTATGCGGTCGAGTGGCTGAATCCACGCGCCACACGCCTCTTCGACGGACTCTAACCCGCCGGAGCCCACGGCGGAGAGAACGGCAGATCCATACGGAGCACCTCCCTGCGGCCCCACGGTAACCACGGGTACGCCGAGTACATCGGCCTGCATCCGGCGCCAGAATGAGCTGCGCGCGCCTCCGCCGACCGCTACGGCCTCGGTCGCGTCAACTCTGAGGCGTCGCATCAACTCAAGCGAGTCTCTCAGTGCGAAGACTACGCCCTCCATTACGGCACGCGTGAGGTGTCCTCGATGGTGTCCTGTGTGCATACCGGCAAAGACCCCGCGCGCATTCGAGTCGGAGTGGGGCGTGCGCTCTCCGGTCAGGTAAGGCAGGAAAGTCAGACCGTCGGTGCCCGGTGGAACGGCGGCAGCCTCGGCTGTCAGTTCGTCGTATGTAGGGGGCATCCCACCTGGCCCCGACAAGGCGCGTCTGAACCAGTCCAGGGCCGCACCCGCAGACAGGACCACTCCCATCAGGTACCAGGTGTCCGCGACCGCGTGGTTGAATGAGTGTATGCGCATAGCAGGATCTACGCGGGGCCGCTCTATAGGCGCGACCACCGCGCCGGAGGTGCCGATGGAGGTCTGCATAGCGCCCTGCCCGACGACGCCAGAGCCGACGGCCGCCGCCGCGTTGTCCGCGCCGCCGCCGACTACGGGCGTGCCCGGTCGCAGTCCGAGCGCTTCGGCGGCAGCGGTGGTGAGTCCACCGGTAACGACGGTCGAAGGTAGGACGGGCGGGAGTATCGCCGGATCGAGTTGGAGCGCGTCAAGCATCTCTTCGGACCAGCGGCCCCGCCGTATGTCGAACAGCAGGGTGCCAGCAGCGTCCGAAGGCTCGGTTGCCTTCTCGCCCGTCATAAGCAGGCGCAGGTAGTCCTTTGGCAGAAGGAGCGAACGTACCCGGTCGAACAGGTGGGGCTGCTCGTCGCGCATCCAAAGCAACTTAGGCGCGGTGAATCCCTCGAGAGCGGGATTGCCCACCAACCGACGCAGGCCCGTCTTGCCAATACCGTCGGTTATGAGGCGGCACTGGGCGGTGGTACGAACGTCGTTCCACAGGATCGCGGGCCTGAGCGCTGTGTCCGCATCGCCGAGGACTACCGAGCTGTGCATCTGGCCGGACAACCCGATTGACTCGACCTCGCGTATGTCTGCCTGCGCGCACGCGGCCCTGACCGCATGAACCGTACCCTGCCACCAGTCGGAGGGATTCTGTTCCGCCCATCCGGGCCTTGGAACCGATACCTCAAGAGGCGATTCTGCTTCTCCGACGACCGATCCAAGTTCGTTCACGACGAGCGCTTTGACCGCGGTGGTGCCGACGTCTATTCCAAGGTAATGCTGCGGCATGGTCTTCTCCAGAAGGGAGGCTACGGCAGTTCCAGGCGGCGGTCAAGATGAGCGACTGCCGCGGAAGCATCACAAAAGTGATTCGTGACCCTAACCCTAACCCTCACCCTCTGGGAGCTGACAGGGGTAGGTAAAGCATAAAACTTGTATGAGA
>VXRN01000035.1 GCA_009838465.1 Dehalococcoidia bacterium | reverse complement strand
CTGGCGAAGGGCCGCCCGTTCATGGTTCGACAAGCTCACCACGAACGTACTTGGTGTAATTTGGTTGATAATCGAAAGACCCTGTTGCTCCAGCGCCCACTGTGGATAAATATCCTCAAATCTGGTATTAGTTTAGACGACTGGTTAGTCCCCCCTACGGGAAGACTCTGAAGATTCACCACTCCGATATACAGGGGAGAACATCTATGCCCAGGAATAGAACAATTTCTCTCAGACAGGTAACGCGCGAGGACGTCTCTCGCATACGTCAATGGCTGGAAGACGATGAAGTCGCCGATAGCTGGTTCGGCAGATACTCTTATGGCGAACCGGCCCACCTTGGATACCGTCCTCACGAAATGGAAGAGGCAAGCGACGAAGAGTTCAATAGAACGCTCGAGGACCCGGACCACCTGACTCTTTCTGTCTATACAGAAGAAGAGGACCACATTGGCGAAGTCCACCTAACGCTGGAGGAGGTGTTAGGCGACGGACAGTTATCTATACTCATAGGCCGAAAGGACCTGTGGAACAGGGGCTACGGACGCGCCAGCGTCCATGCCGCGCTGGACACCGCCTTCAACGAATACGGCTTGTACCGGGTCTGGGTTGACATTCCTGAATACAATATGCCGGCCCGTGCCCTGTTTGAGGGCATCGGATTCGTACACGAAGGCACGCTTCGCAAGAGCAGACCCCACGAGGGCTCCAGGTTCGACTCCGCCGTCATGGGAATTCTCGCCGCGGAGTACCAGCAGCAGACGGGATCTTCAGAGTAGGCCGGGGCTGGCTCGATATGCTGTATGAGTCGGAATCCGGCAATCTGACCCTCGTCGCGAGCGGAGACACGATGATAACGCGGCGGCTTTCGGTCTTCCGTGAGCCTCGCTTTCTTTCGTTAGTAGAAATCTTCAGAAACGCGGACGTCGGATATACGAACCTCGAGATGCTGATGCATGACTTCGAGCATTCGCCAGGACTTGCCGGAGGTACTTTCACCGCCTCCGAGCCGGCGAATCTGAAGGAGTTGCAGTGGGCCGGCATCAACCTGGTTTCCACCGCGAACAACCACAACTACGACTATGGTGAGAATGGGGTTCTCACCAACATCAAACACATCAGGGAGGCTGAACTATCATTCGCGGGAACGGGCAGAAACCTGAGTGAGGCAAGAGGACCCGGCTATCTCGACACTGCGGCAGGCAGGGTCGCGTTAATCTCCGCTTCCTCGACGTTTCACGACGCGGGCCGCGCAATGGACCAGCGCCCGGACATAAGTGGAAGACCCGGCCTGAATCCCCTGAGACATACGACGACATACACGGTTGACAAGCGCGCCTTCGACGCGATGAGAAGGGTTAGCCGTGAACTCGGACTCGAGGCTCGCAACACCGCCCAACGCAGATTCAGGCCCAAGGGCGCTATCATGGAGGACAATGACACCCAGATCAACTTCCTGGGGAGAAAGTTCCTGAGGGGAGAAGAGTTCTCCACGTCAACAATCCCGAACCGGCGCGACATGGAAGAGAACCTGAAGTGGATCGAGGACGCCGGACGGATGGCGGACTGGGTTTTCGTATCGTTCCACTGCCACGAGAACGGCCAGAGCATGGACGATCCCCCGGAGTTCCTCCAGACTTTTGCGCGTGCCTGCATAGATGCCGGGGCGGACGGCTTCCTAGGGCACGGACCACACGTTACGCGGGGTATCGAAATACATCGAGGACGGCCTATATTCTACAGCCTCGGAAACTTCATCTTCCAGAACGACACGGTGCGCTGGCAGCCCGCCCTGAACTATGAGAGTGTTGGACTGGGACCGGATGCGACGCCGGCGGACTTCTACGACAAGCGCAGCGAGAACGATTCCAGGGGATTCCCCGGCGATTCCGTGTATTGGCAAAGCGTGGTCGCCGAATGCAGGTTCGAGGAGCGCAAGCTGGACCAAATCACCCTTCATCCCATAGATATGGGGCACGGCAAGCCACGCTCTCAGCGCGGTCGCCCGGTCATCGCCAAAGGCCCGGTGATGCGAGTCGCACTCGACAGGACGAGACGTCTTTCCAAGCGCTTCGGCACCGAAGTAGAGATCAAGAACGGCGTAGGCGTGATCAGGACGTAAAATGTCCACTACGCTGCCATCGTCGAGTCCCGACACAATGCGAGCCTATGTGATCTTACTCGATCCCGATGGCCGAAGGATGCTTACCAACGAGCTCAACGGCTGGCTCCCGGCGTTCGATTTGCCTTCCGTATTCTACCCGGAAGTGGAAGACCTCGTAAGAAACGTGCGGATAGAGTGCGGCCTGGACATCGCAATTCTTCGCTGCCTGGAAGCCGGTGATGCCAACGAGGGTAAACCCCGGCTATACTCCGCAATCTGTACCTCTGAGAATGTCGAATCAAGCCAGGGTTTCAAATGGACCGGGCTAGACGAACCAAATTTCGACCGGAGCGACATGGCGGCCCTGAGAAACATTACTCAACTGGAGGTCGAGAGACTATCGTCGTCCGCCCCGGTAGATTCTCCGGTACCCTGGGACTCGTCCACGGGCTGGCACCAGGTCGCCCTGAACTGGCTTGAGGCGAATCTTCCTCCCAGCCATGAAGGAAAGCCCTGGCAAGTATCTCAGATCAGGTCCTGGTCTATATCCTCCGTTTGGCGCGTAACTTCTGCGGGGACACGCCTCTACTTCAAGGCATCGCCTCGCTATTTCGCGTCTGAAGTCGCGGTCACGCTGGACGTAGCCGACAGATTTCCCAATATCAGCCCGTCAATCGTCGCAGCCCAGCCCGAGAATGGATGGATGCTCATGCAGGATCTGGGCGACGTAACCCTGAGCACGGTTGACACCGCCAAAATGTGGCACGACACGATGAAGACGATTGCGATGGTGCAGCATGGCTATGTAGGGAAGTTCCGTGAAATGGAGCGAATGGGCATCGAAAGAAGAACTACGGAAGCCGTAGTAGAGATGTTAGTGAACTGGACGGATGACCCGGCAGGCGTCGAGATACGGACAGTTGGGGAGGAGAATGAAGCCGCGCTGAGCAGACTGGGGCCAGATGTCAGCAAGACTGAATCCATAGAGGGCAAGCTGAAAGAGCTTGGAATACCGCCGACCCTAGAACACGGCGACCTGGACGCGACCAACGTCTTCATTCGAAATGGGTCTCCGGTTCTCATGGACTGGTCCGACGCCTGCGTCTCTCATCCGTTCTTCACTCCGCTCACTCCCGCCCAGGCGCGGCGGCATTCGGAATTTGTGGATACTTACTTGCGCGAGTGGACGAGCTATGCGCCTTTGGAGAACCTGCGCGGGGGATTCCAGTTCGCCAAGCCACTGGCCGCGCTGGAATCGGCGTTCCACTACCATCGAAACATCGTACCCTACCTGCCCTATCCGTATCCTGACTTCATGACCCTGGAGCGATACATCCCCGCACTGCTGAATATGGCGGCAGACGCGCTTGAGTATGTGCCGGAGGACGAATAAGTACAGGCACTCGAACCGGGTCTGCTCTGTGGGAAGAAGGATAGTGTGCGGTATAATAGAAGCGCGTAATTGAATCTTGGAGAAATAGATTATCCGAGTCCCCGACTCGAACGAAATTGCGGGTTATGACGACGAATAACTACTCAGACTTGACATACGACCAGGCCGTGGACCTGGCGATGAGTCTGGCCGACTTCGAACGAACAACGAATTGGCCCGGACACTCCTTCTTCCACCTGGAGAGGGTACAGATGCTTGCTGAGCGTCTGGGCGACGTTGACAAGGCGGTACCAGCCGTTCACGTCGCTGGGACCAAAGGCAAAGGCAGCACGTGCGCCCTGATCACCTCGATCCTGACGCAAGCCGGATACAAAGTGGGCCTGTTTACATCTCCGCATCTGCACAGCGTGTGCGAGCGTATCCGAGTAGGGCTTGAACCGATTTCAACGACCGACTACGCCGCGCTCATCGGACAGATTTGGCCTGCCGTCAAATCCGTAGAGCGAGATGGAGAGTACGGCGGAGTTTCATTCTTCGAGATGCTGACCGGGCTGGCCATGGCCCACTTCAGAAACATCGGCGCTGACTTCCAGGTTCTGGAAGTCGGAATGGGCGGCCGTCTGGACTCGACTAACATCGTGACTCCTGAGGTCTCGGTAATCACCTCGATCAGCCTCGATCACGTCAATGTCCTTGGCGATACCATTGAGAAGATAGCTTCGGCAAAAGCGGGCATTATAAAGGACAAGGTGCCCTGCGTGGTGGGGCCACAGGCCGAAAGCGATGCTATGCGGGTGTTCGAGCGAGTATCCGAGGAACATAAAGCCAGACTGATCTCCGCGTCCGACAGATTCAAATGGGATGTGGGGTCGTCAGACATACACGGTCAGGAGATCACGCTGATCGGCAGCGATAAGACGTACAGCCTATGGACGCCATTACTGGGGGACTATCAGGCTGAAAACGTCGCTACGGCGGTCGCGACCGCCGAGGTGCTGATCGAAAAAGGGTATGACATTCCTGCCGATGCGATATCGGCCGGCGTGAGTAGTGTTTCATGGCCTGGCCGATTCGAGGTCTTCAACATTGACGGCAAGACAGTCGTGGCCGACGGCGCTCACAATCCATACTCAGTCGCTCGTCTTGTCGAGAATCTGCGGGGTTACGTGCAGTTCGATGGGGTGATTCTGGTGTACGGGGCACTGAGAGGACACAGCGCACGAGATATGCTCACTGAACTTGACGTGCTCGATCCTAGCATCGTAGCTGTCCATTCCAGACATCCCAGGTCATCCCATTCCGAGGAAGTCGCAGAAACTGTACGCGACCTTCGGATGAATTTGGTTTCGCGGTTTGAGTCAGTGGCGGAAGGACTTCGGAAGGCCGTTGAAATCGCCGGACCAAGCGACCTCGTACTATGTACGGGTTCTCTCGCGGTTGTCGCAGAGGTTCTCGAAGAGATTCACGGCATCGAACCAGAGTTGTATGAGAATCTGAAAGGGCCGCGTCCCCGCAGCTAACATGGCGCGCGGTCACAACAGGAGCAACGTTATGAAAGGCAGCGACACGAGGGTAGTCATAACCGGAATGGGAGCAGTGACTCCACTCGGCGAGACCGTAGAAGAATACTGGGACAACCTTGTCAACGGCGTGTCCGGCATTGGACCCATGACCCTCTGCGATCCTTCGGAATTCCCCTCCAGGATATCGGCTGAAGTTTCGGGCTTCGATCCGGGCACGTACATAGACCGCAGGGAACATCGCCGAATGGCGAGGTTCTCGCAGATGTCGGTTGCTGCCGCCGGACTCGCCATCGAGGACGCCGGACTTGATCTGTCCAAGGAAGCCAACGACCGAATCGGCGTTGTCATGGGCAACGGAAACGGCGGTTTCCCGACAACCGAGGACAACGCGCGTATCCTGGTCAGACGCGGCGGCATGAGGATGTCCCCGTTCTTCATCCCGATGATCCTGCCGAACATGGCAGCCGCGAACGTCAGCAGAATCTACGGACTCAAAGGCTACACCTCTACCGTCATCACGGCCTGCGCGGCAGGAACGCAGGGAATAGGCGAGGCAGCCGTAGCAATCAAGCGCGGTGTGTCGGACGTGGTGCTGGGCGGTGGGTGTGAGGCTGGTATCAGCCAGTTAGGACTCGGTGGCTTCAATGTGATCAAGGCGCTGAGCAGACAGAACGAAGAGCCCGAAAAAGCAAGCAGGCCGTTTGACCTGAAGAGGGATGGCTTCGTACCCGGCGAGGGCGCCGCGATCCTGGTAATGGAGAGCCTCGAACACGCGATTGACCGGGGTGCCGACATACTGGCTGAAGTTATCGGGTATGGGGTATCGTCCGATGCTTTCCATGCGGTACAGCCTGACGAGGACGGTTCTGGCGCGGCCAGGGCTATTCGCTGGGCTCTTGAGGATGCGGACCTTGAACCTTCTGAGATCAGCTATATCAATGCACACGGTACATCAACTCCCAAGAACGACCACGTCGAGACGCTCGCAATCAAGAAGGTCTTCGGAGACGACGCACATAAGGTCCCCATAAGCTCTACGAAGTCCATGATAGGACACGTGCTGGGTGGAGCCGGCGCAATCGAGGCCGTAGCTTGCGTCAAGAGCATCGAGCAGGGCGTCATTCACCCAACTGTCAATTACGAATATCCCGACCCGGAATGTGACCTCGACTACGTTCCGAATGAAGCGAGACAAGCCGATGTCTCGACGGTTCTGTCCAATAGCTTTGGGTTTGGAGGACAGAATGCCTGTGTTGTTTTCGGCAGGTTCGAAGACTGAGACTTGCCGCGAGTGAATTGTGCGACCATCAGAGAAAGAGAGAAGGCCGTCCTTTGGGACGGCCTTCTTTGCTTGACGAAATGCGGGGCTAGTGAGCTACGGGCACAGATCCTACGATATCTTCGAGCATCATCTGCATCGCCATGATATGTGTGCAGGTTTCGCGCCCTATAAGATAATCGCAGTCGCAATACCAACTGCCAGCTTCATAAGTTAGCTTGTGGTCGCCGTTGTCACCCTGGAAAAGCACTGTACAACCTGTGAGGTTAACTCTCTCTTTCTGAAGAGCGTAATCCTTGGCCTTCTCGACCTTCCTTATAAAGCTTGAGTTCATAGACTGCGCTCCTCCTTAACCTGAGTGATTGAAAGGAAAGATGTCCTCCCTACTCTTGAAATTTTAGCGAGGTCTGCGTTTGCCAGTCAATTCGATTCACGAGATTTCCCAGCCTCTCATGTCCTGATTCCACAACTCTGCTCTTATTCGTCGTTCTGTCATTGAGCAAACTCATTTTTGTATTCCGACCAAGATTTGCCCACATAGCGGTTAAGTGGTAAATTCAATGTCGTAAGTCTCGCTGGACGCTCCGATACGTCCGCTCCAGTTTGGAATCTGGATGAATTCGGATCCGGAGACTTGAGCTATCTCAGAAACGAGGGTGCAAAATATGCCGGATGACTTGAGAATCGCTATAATCGGCCAGGCTGCCTTTGGCAAAGACGTTCTGGCCGCTCTCGCAGAAAATTCGGAGAACATCGTAGGCGTGTTCTGTCCTCCCGACCGTGAGGGAAGGCCCGCCGACCCCATCAAGCAGGAAGCCGAGGAGCGAGACATCCCGGTCTTCCAATTCAGGCGCATGAGACGCAAGCGGGCGATTGACGCATTCCTCGAACTGAATGCGGACCTGTGCGTCATGGCCTTCGTAACCGACATAGTGCCGGACGAGATTCTCGAAGCTCCTACCCACGGTACGATCCAGTATCACCCTTCCCTGCTTCCAAAGCATCGTGGCCCAAGTTCGATGAACTGGCCTATCATCTGGGGTGAGCCCAGGACGGGATTGACTGTCTTCTGGCCGGACAAGGGTCTGGACACCGGCCCTGTGCTCCTTCAGAAGGAGGTCGAGATAACTCCGGACGACACCCTGGGATCACTATACTTCGGCAAGCTGTATCAGATGGGTGTGGACGCGATGGTGGAGTCGGTGGCGATGGTCAGAGACGGAACCGCTCCAAAGATACCTCAGGATCACTCTCAGGCAACCTATGAGGGATGGTGCAATCCGGCGGACGTGGTCATAGACTGGGAAAAGAATGTGGACGAAATTTACAATATGGTCAGGGGCGGCGACCCCAGTCCCGGAGCGAACACTACACTGAACGGTTCGGCTGTTGCGTTCTTCAGAGCGGCAAGGATAGAAGGCGATACGGGTAAGGCCGCGGGCGAAGTTGTAGAGGTGGACGAGGACGGTTTTACGGTCGCAGCAAGCGGTGGGGTGATACGCGTCGGTCGCGTTCAGGCGGCTGGACAGCGTAAAGTAATGGCTCCGGAATGGACTGAGCAAATCGGCCTGAATCCTGGAGACAGGTTCGGTACGTAAGCAATCTGAAATAACATTCGTGCCGAGGTTGGATAATGCGAAGTCGTGAGAATCACATAGCCGGAATTGTCAGGCGATTAACCGGTGTAGGCCAGGCCTCCGAGGAACAGATTCAGGAAGACGCTGAAATCCTGGCCAACCGTCTTGCCTCTTTTCCCGAGCACAATCCAAACCCGGTGGTCGAAGCTGATCTGGATGGGAACGTCACCTTCATGAACCCTGCTGCCGAGGTCTATGTTTCCGGGCAGGATGCGTCTTCCGGTCATCCTCTTGCCCAGGACCTCGGACCGCTTCTGGGCAGGCTTCTCAGATCTGGCGGAGGCTTTGCTACGCGAGAGGTCACAGTCCAGGAATCAACTTTCGAGCAGAAGATCGTCTATATTCCCGAGGACTTGGCGATACGCATATACTCCAGCGACATCTCCCGTCTGAGAGCGGCGCACGAATCCTTGCGGGCCGCCGGAGACGAGGCTCGCACCCTGGCGCAGGAAAACCAGATACTGGGCGAAATCGGGCGGATCATTAGCTCCAGCCTGGATATAAACGAGGTGTACTCCGGTTTCGCCGATCAGGTGAGGAGACTGATAGATTTCGACAGGCTTTCGATCAGCCTGGTGAATCTTGATGATTACACTTTCACCAATGCCTACATTCTAGGAGAGGACGTGCAGGGGCGTCAGGTTGGAGACGTCGTCTCTTTGGAAGGTACCGTGACCAGCGAGGCGGTCCGGGCCAAGAGGTCTATGGTCATACAGGGAGATCCGATGGACCTCAGGGAACATTATCCCAACCTGTTGGGCTTTCCTTCTATAGTATTGGCGCCTCTTATCTATCGCCGCCAGCTCTTTGGAGTGCTCAACGCGAGATCGTCCAATGTAAACGCCTATACCGAAGATGACGCGGAAATCTTGTCGCGTGTCGCGTCGCAGATAACACCTGCCATAGCCAACTCCCTCCTCTACACTGACATTGTGCGGACACAAAACGATCTCGCTCGCTCCAACTCCGACTTGGAGCAGTTTGCCTATGCTGCTTCACACGATCTCCAGGAGCCGCTACGAACGATTACGGCGTATCTTGGCCTTGTTAAGGATAGGTATGCAGAAGATTTAGACGATACCGCTCAGGAATTCATTGATTTTGCAGTTGACGGCGCCGAGCGGATGAGGACGCTCATAAACGACTTGCTCGAGTACTCTCGCGTCAACGTCCAGGAGAGACCTCTGGAATCAGTGAGCTGCGACGATGCGCTGAATACCGCCCTCAGAAGCCTGAATCAGGCAATAGAGCGGAATGGCGCGGTTGTAAGGACATCGCCTCTGCCGGTGATAACGGGTGACGAATCGCAGCTCAACAGACTGTTCCAGAACCTCTTGAGTAATGCGCTGAAATTCCGAGGTGATCAGAGTCCCGTCATCAGAGTATGGGCCGAGTTAAAGGGCGACGAGTGGATATTCTCCGTACAAGACAACGGAATCGGTATAGCGCCGGAATACCAGGAAAAAGTGTTCGGTATGTTTTCGAGACTTCACTCTCGATCGCAGTATGAGGGTACTGGTGTAGGTCTCGCCTTGTGTAGTAAGATTGCACAACGCCACGGAGGGCGTATCTGGGTTGAATCGGATGTCGGCAAAGGAGCGACTTTCCGCTTCAACATCCCGGTAGTTGGATTATAATTCCCACCGTAGGAGGTGATGCCAATGGTTACCCAGATTGAAGATAGGCCTGTTGAAGTCCTGCTAGTGGAAGACAACCCGGCGGATGCTCGACTCGCCCAAGACACAATAGAGCAGTCAAGCCAGGAAGCGAATATCACACACGCCGAAGATGGTGAAATAGCTCTCGCCATTCTGAGGAAAGAGGGCGAATATGCATCCGCCCCACGGCCCGACCTTATTCTTCTCGATCTCAGAATGCCCCGAAAGGACGGCACTGAGGTGCTGGCTGAGCTAAACGCGGATGAAGACTTGGTTTCCATACCGGTCATGCTTCTTACCGGCACGGAGGCGGAGGCGAGCCTGCTGGAGTCCTATTCGATTCCTCCCAGCCGTTATGCGCGAAAGCCACTCCAGCTAGAGCAGTTCAACCGGGTCCTGGGCGCACTCGGTCTGTTCAGCCGTCAGCCCATCCAGATTCCTACCGAATCCGAGGCGCGTCAGGCAACGGCGCCCGAAGGCCGACGCCGGTGGTGGTGGCCCTTCGGATAAACTTGCGGCATTTGACCGACATCCACAACCCAGATACTCCGTGAAACACTCACATCCGACAGTAAGGCTTACCCAGGACTCAACCCAGTCGTAGCATGAATCAAAGGAACCCGCCGCAAAGTCGTTGCTCTACGGCGGGTTCCTGTTTTCTAAGCCGAACAGTGTGGAGTCTGAGGGCGTGAGGTTACGCTAACCGCTTCTTTCTCGCGCGCATATAGTCCACCATCACGTATTGACCAAGCTGGTTCGGCGACGTGTAGAATGCCCTGCCCTTGTTGACCTTCGTCACCTGGTCAATGAAGTCCATCAGGTAGTAGTTCGCCTCCAGCATGAATGTGTTGATCGTTATCCCGTCCTGTGTGCAGCGCTTGACCTCTTTGAGAGTCTCGTCAATAGTCTGGTAGCTCGGCGGATAGCTAAAATAGGCGTGGCCGTTCTCAAGGTGGGAAGTCGGCTCGCCGTCGGTGACCATGATTATGTGCTTGTTCGCCACCTTCTGCCGCGAAAGCAGCTTTCGTGCCAGCATCAATCCGTGCTGCATATTCGTACCTGAGTTCCAGTAGTTCCAGGTTATCTCGGGCAACTCTTCTTCCTTGAACTCCATGGCGTAGTCGGAGAAGCCGACCAGGTAGAAGTAGTCTCTGGGGAACTGGGAGTGAATGAGCCAGTAGAGCGCCATCGCGACCTTCTTGGCAGGCCCCCAGTATCCGAACATCCCCATTGACTTGCTCTGGTCCAGAAGCAGCACTGTCGCGGTCTGAGTCAGATGCTCAGTGTGATGCACTTCCAGGTCTTCGGGTGTCAGTCGCAGAGGGACATTCGGTCCGTTGCGCAGTACCGAGTTGAACAGAGTGCGGTGCATGTCAATATCAAATGGGTCTCCGAACTGGTACTGCCGCGTCTCTCCCGTGTACTCTCCGCCATCGCCGCGAGTGAAGACCTCGTGCCTGCCCATGCGCTCCTTCTTCATCTCCGAGAAGACTTCTCGCAGCGCGCTTTGCGCGAGCTTCCGCATCCCTCTCGCGGTCAGTTCGAGCCTATCCCCCTTGCGGCGTAAGTACCCAGCCTCTTCGAGTTGCTGGATCAGCTGTTGAAGCTGTTCGAGTTCGCGGCGCGCGTCCTCTCCCATGAGCTCCTCAACTTTATTGGGGTCAACGTTCTCAACTCCGCCCTGTCGCATCACGGACTCAAGTTGATCGTCCAGCCTGTCCATGTCCTGGAGTTGATCCATCAGTTGCATCGCCTGGTCCAGGGTAACGGACTCGTCGCCCATGAATGGATACTCTGAGGCCATGTCGTCGAACGGGAACATTTCGTACATCGTCGAAGCGAGCTCGGCCATGTCCTGCATCATCTCCGACGGCATCGAAGACTGGAGCATATCCTCAAGTTCGTCGCGCATCTGCGACGACATCGAGTCCATCAGTGACTGCATGGACGCCATCTGCTGTTGAAGCTGTTCTATGAGCTCGTCCAGGCTCGCGGGACGGTCCGGGTCGAAGTAGTGCCCGTACTGCTCCATGAAGCCCTCGAAGTCTGGGTCATCGCCCATCGCCCTGTCTCTGAGCATCTGGTTCAGGGCTTGAATCATCTCCTGGATGCCGCGCATGTCTTCGGGCGACATATTCTGAATCGCGTCCTTCATCCCCTGGAAGAAATTCTGCATCATCTGCTGGCGCAGCATCTCCATCAGTTCCTGGAATTTCTCCTGCGCTTCAGGATCCATAAAGTCGTAGTCCGATAGGGAACGGATCTGGCCTGCGGCGCTCTCAGGCAGAAGGTCCAGCTTCTCGGTGTTCTGCTGGGCGCGCTGTTCCAGTACGTCCATAGCGTTGCCGAGAACGTCGTTGAGGTCGGAGTCGCCCCCCGCGCTCTCAAGCTGCTGTCTCGCATCATCCAGGCGTCGCTCGATGCCGCCTCGCTCGGTGGAGACTATGTCCTCAAGACGCTCGGCTATGTCGTCCATAGCCGACTCGAGGTTATAGCGTTCCATTTGCTGCTGCTGGAGACGGCTGAGACGCTCCCGAAGTTCCCGGATTCCCGTAATCTGCTGACCCTGGTCGCCGCTCATACCCTGTCGCATGAGATTACGCATCGCCCGGTTCACGTCGCCGTGATTCATGATGTCTTCGGACAGCGCTTCCAGAACATCGTCTTCGTCAAGATCGAACGGATTCTGGGTCCCGTCCCAATAGGAATAGCGATAGCTGACCATAGAATGCCTCTCAGACGGCCGACAGTCGGCCAAGGAAGGCTGAGCCTTCACCCTTGTTTAGTCGGGACTGTTACACAGGCCAGCCAAGACCCCGCTCACCCCGACTTCTAACTCGCAGGAACTGGGCCAATCATATGTATGCCGCGCGAGTGTGTCAATCGCCGGCGCCGGCGTCAGCGTGCCATGCACGGATTACTGGCTCGGAATAGATATGTGCTGGTCGGCCGGCACGTTGGTCAATACGCTGGTCTCGCCATTTACCCACTCGACGCGAATTTCGTCCACTGTGTCGGCGCTTCCCAGGCCAAAGTGAGCGATCCTTCCCGGTCCCTGGGTAACAAAGTTGGTCGAAGCATTCAGTTCGCGCATCTGCGTCAGTCCATTCACTGTGACATAGACCCTTGAACCGATGCCGTGACTGTGCAGCGGCGGAGATCCGTCCAGTGTAACCTTCAGCCAGTGGCTGCTCGTTGGTGTGTCATTTCGGAGCAGGGTCGGCGCGGCAGGACTGCGAACAACCTCTCCACTGTCTGACGTGTATTCGTGGTTGTTGGTGATGAATATGTCCAGGTCGCCGTCGTTGTCGTAGTCGAACAGGATTACCCCCCTGCCCTGTCCTTTATCTGCGGACCCCGTCTGTTCCGCGACTTCGTGGAAGCCGAAATAGCCCCCATTCTCAAACAGGCGCGCGGGTTGATTATTGAATTCATCGGGGTTGCCCTCTTCAGCCTGTTGTACCCAGCCGTTTACATGATAGAGGTCAAGGTCGCCATCATTGTCAAGGTCGCCGAAACTGGCCGCCCAGCCCCAGCCTCCGTCGCGGACACCCGCTTCTGAGCTCAGGTCGGCGAACCGCATTTCTGACTCATTCCGATAGAAACGGTTCCCTGTGCCTCCTAACACTCCCTTGTCCGGATTGTTCTGTCCGAATATGCTGGATACGAACCAGTCCAGGTCGCCGTCGTTATCGTAGTCTCCGATTGCCGCTCCCATTCCGTTCTCGTCCGTGAATGTCGGCGACGCGCTTCTCTCCAACTGGAACATACCGTTGCCCACGTTTCGGTATATCCGCGACATCCCATAGTCTGACACGACCGCCAGATCAGTCAGGCCGTCATCGTCCAGGTCCGCGAACCTCGGCGCGAAGACCCACAGGTCAATCCCCGGTGCAGCGCGAAATTCGTAGGGCTCCAGTCTCCCCTGTCCATCGTTGGCGTAAACGAACAGAGGCGACAGGTCATCACTGCCGATCAAAGGATTCTCATTTGCAATTGCAGGGATGTCGTTATCGGCTTTCGTCGCGGCGTCATAATTCTTCGCTGTTTCAGGATTCCATTCACCCAGGGCCAGCTCGAGGTCGCCATCATTATCCACATCGCCCCAACTCGGGCTGGTGGCGAACATCTTTGGCTCCGTAAGCGTCGTATCGTCCACGCTGAACTTTCCCGACCCATCGTTGACAAGCAAATAGTGAGGCGCCTGCTGTGCGGAGACCACTATATCGCTGTCGCCATCGTTATCGTAGTCCGCGGCTGCGGCGGCTACTCCGTGCCTTGTAGGAAGGTCCGCTCCTCTCAGTGCGGCCTCCTCTGAGAACGTGCCGTCTCCCTCATTCATGTACAGCACGCTGGGCGCTTCGCCGCCGCGCAGGACGAAGAGATCGAGCCAGCCGTCGCCGTCGAAGTCTTCAGCCACCGCGCCCCCTACCATGTCTGTTGGCTCTGTCTTGCCCAGAAGGGGCTCCGGGGCCGTGTGAGTATGAGTGATGCCTGAATCCAGGGTGACGTCCGTGAACCTCATCGAGCTTGCCCAGTCTGTCCCGTTCCCGGACGCCACGACTGAAACTGGTGGGGTGAAGCGTGTCGAGGTTCCGTAGTCGGCGCGCAGGCCAAAGTCCGGCCCATTCCCGAGTGAGACGAACAGCAGCGCCGCCAGGCCCCCTCCTATTCCAAGGAGCCATGTACTTCCGGCAAACGCGGCAATCGCGCTTCTCGGCATGACCTTGGACAGTCCCCAAAAGGTAATCGGCCCTGCCGCCGCAGCGGTGAACAGCAATGCCGCTGCTGGCGCGGTCCCCATGCCTGCCATCAACAGAACGGCCACGAGAGGTATCTCGAACAGCAGCGGGACGTTGATGGCGATTCCAATTGTCGCCGCTATCACCACGCCAAGAATATCGTCGCCGAGCCATGTGGTCACCGTCTGGGGGCTGAGCCACTGAATCGCGAATCCGCTCGCGAACCCCGCCAAAACCATCACGGGAGCCAGGCGCATCACGTGCCCGGCTGTTATCTTGGCCCACTCTTTGAAGCTCTCCTCTATCGTCTCCCGCCAACCGGCCATGTCCGGGGCAGCGGGAGCGTAAGGCAGGCTGAATGATAGCCTGTCGTGCCGGTTCACTACCTTCGCCACCAGCGGGCCTATCAGCAGAACGCCCACAAGGCTCACGGCGATGCGAGATCCGCCGATCAGTGGAGCAAACACCATGGCGGCCATTATGAGAGAGGGCAGGTTAAACGTGGATGACCCCTGCGTAATGGAAAGGGTGGTCTCTATGCCCGAACCTCGCCGTCGAAATGCCGACGCCACCGGCACGATACAGGCGGAACATAAGTTCATCGCGGGCCCCACCAAAAGCCCTTTGAGAGAGCCCCTGATGCCGGTGCCGGTCAACCTCCAGTCCGCGGACTTGGGAAAGACGAATGCCTCAGTCGCTCCCGCGACGAGGAAGGCGAAGATCATACCTACAGTAACGAGTTGCAGATAGGTAAGTGAGAACTCCCACCACCTGGTGAAGAAAGACTTCTCGGGTGGGCCTTCGATGCAGAAGCCCTGAAAGCACTCCGCCGCGGGCGAAGTCGCCACCGCGAGGTCGGCCTGCACAGTGTCGAGCTTCGGCACCCGGTTGAACGCCAGGAACAGTGCCAGCATGATTCCGATGAGAATCAGACCCACGATGCGGCGCTTCTTGAGGCCGCTGTCGTAGAGCGAATTGGGGAAATTACTGGTTCTGGCTCGGATGTTCAGCATGGTGTGCGAATCGCTCTAATCCGGCTGTAATCATAAACGGGGTGTGGAGACATAATCGCCACACCCCGCTTCGCTAGTCGTCTTACTTGCTAGACGTTTAAGTTACGGCCTATCGGAAGCCTGTCCTGCTCTCTCTCATGTCGCGATCGAGCCAGACATATGCCCACTTCGTGGAGAAGTCCACGAATGCAAGAATTCTCTCGCCATTATGGTTCTGAACCCAAGGCTGCCAGTAGTCACCACCGAAGCCGGCAGGTACCTGTATGACTGGGGCCAGTTCGAGGAAGCCGACGTTCGCCGCCTTGATTCGGGCGATCTGCTCGTCAGACTCGGTCGCGGCCAGTACGTCCTCCCACATGGCATGCCATTCGGGATCATTCAGGTTCGCCCTGTTCCACTGATGGCCCGCCCTGAAGTCGTTCAGCGCGTTCGGCCTTGCGACCAGGGCGTTGAACATGAAGTCATACTGCTTCTCGAACAGACGGCTCTGAATTACAGGACTGTCCACCAGGTCCAGCGTGACCTTCACGCCAATGTCGTCCCAGAAGTCCACCGCTATCTGCGCCGACTCAAGCTCGAGTTCGATGGTGTTCCTGATCATCAGCTCGATCTCGAAGCGCGTGCCGTCAGCATCCAAGGGATATCCTGCCGCGTCCAGAAGCTCGCCCGCCTTCATCGGATTGTACTCGAAGTATTCCTGCACAGACTCGGGCTGCTGGTCCAGCGGCACGTAGTGCAGCGGCCACTCAGGAGACGACGGGAATGCGAACAGCACAGAGTCACCCTCGTACAGGTTGTCCGAGAAGACCTGCCTGTCCAGGGCCATGTTCATCGCGCGACGCACCTGGAGGTCGTCGAATGGAGGCTTGTTCATCGGCATCCAGAACATGTGGGCGCCCTGGAGGGGCTTAACCTTTCCAAGGTCCGGATTCGACTCTTCGATGCTGGCCCAGTCGGACGTCCGCACATCTCTGAGCTTGTCAATCTTGCCCGTCCTCAGGGCGGCCAGCCTGGCGGCTTCCTGAGGGATGATGATCTCGACTATGCCATCTATGAAGGGCAGCGCGTATTCACTGCCTTCGTAGTTATAGGTGGCCCACCAGTCCGGGTTCTTCTCGAACTCGGTCTTGCTGCCAGCTACATATCCGCCCTCGACCGTCATCCATGGGCCCGTGCCGGACTGGTTCCAGGGATCGTCCGTGCCAAGCTCGATGGTCTCGGGGGGAGCGGCTATGAGGTAGGGACCCCAGGCAAACTCGTAACCCCAGAAAGAGACCGGCTTGTTGGTGTGGTAGGTAACCGTGTCGTTGACGCCGTCGCCGTCCGTATCGTCGCCGGTGACCTCGTCCAGGAAGTCGTGCCTGGGCCAGCGGCAGTCCTTGATGCGGTTCATCTCGGCAACCAGTTCGTCAACTTCGACCGCCCTGCCGAACGTGGGATGCTTGTCCTGCCATCTGACGCCTGGTCTCACGTGGAAACTGTATGTCAGAGGATCCGGCACTTCCCAGGTGTCGGCCAGGGCTCCGGTGGCGAGCTTGTCAGTTCCGAATCCGAGGACGGGCAAGTACGTAGTCTCGCCACTTCCCGATGGACCCTTGTTGTAGTCGCCAAACAGGAAATTCTCGACCGAGTAGGTGAGCATATGCTGATTCTTGAATTCGCACATGTCCCACTTGGAGCCGGGATCGCTGGCTGTGGCGAGTCTTATCTGCCCACCATAGGACGGGCCTGTTCTTGTCTCGACGACCTTGACGTCTTCGGGCCTTAGCTGCGTCATCGCGACCGGCGCGGCCTCGACTGCGGCCTCGGCCGCCTTCATCGCAGCCTCTTCTACGGACTTCGCTATCTGCGCCTCCTGCGCCTTCAGCGCCTCCTGAACGGCCTTGGCGACATCTTCAGAGGTCGCGCCGGCAGGCTGCGCCGCCGGAGCCGGCTGGGCTGCCTGCGCCTGCTGGACAGCCTGCTGCGCTGCCTGCGCCGCAATCGCGGCGACGTCCGGCGTAGGCGCGGCAGGAGCCGCCGGCGTATCACTTGCACACGCCATAAGTGCCACTAACGCTACCGTGAGCGACACTGCCACTACTACCAATCTCAGTTTACTCAATTTCGATACCCCATCCTTTCCTGTACCTTAAGCGACGTACTGGACGCCACAAAATCCGAGTCGATCAATGATATTTGACTTTTGCTCTATGTCAAGATGTCTCCCTGTCCCTGTAAGCCATTATATTTCTAAGTCCTAATAGCGACTGCCGCCAGCGGCACCTCTGAGCCTTGGGTCAAGGAGGTCTCTGAGCGCGTCTCCGAACATATTCGTGCTGTACACCACAACGCTAAGCGCAAGGCCGGGCCACACTGCGAGCAATGGCGCCCTGAGCATATATGACATTGCAGCGCTGCTGAGCATCCCGCCCCAACTTGGAGCAGGCGGAGGAACGCCGAGACCCAGGAAGCTGAGGCCTGACTCGGCAAGCATCATGCCGGGCATTCGAGTGGTTACCAGTACCAGCAGGAATGGAGCGACGTTCGGAAGAACGTGCCTCAACAGGATCCTGGGAGTCGCTACTCCGACAGCCTGCGAAGCCTCGATATAAGCGTTCTGCCTTATCCCTATGACGGCTCCCCTTACCGACCTAGATCCACCCAGCCCGTACTGTAACCCCAGTATGAATACTATGTTCCAGAGGCTGGGCCCGGTCAAAGCCACCAGCAATATCAGGAGTATCAAGTCGGGAAATACAAGCCATGCGTCAATAAACCTCTGAACGACAAGATCGAACTTCCCTCCAAAGTATCCTGAAGGGATGCCTATCAGACATGATACGATTAGTGACGTGATACTTCCTACAACGCCCACCAGCATGGAGATACGCGCGCCATAGATTATGCGGCTGAACATATCTCGACCTATGCTGTCAGTTCCGAGAAAGTGATTGAACGAGGGCGACGCCAGTCGCTCGAAGCGCGTCGTCGTCCCATCCTCGTTTCTGATCTTCTGGTCGTTGTAGCCGTGAGGCGCTATAAAGTTTGCGAATACTCCCACGAAGAAGAACACAAGCACGATGACTGCGGAGACCGTGCCGAGCGGCTTCGTCCTGACCAATCGCCTGAAGAAATCAGCGAATTGATTACGTCTTTGCTGGACTGGCGGGGCGCCTAAAGTTGCTTGTGCCATTCTTCCCGCGTACCTCTAACTGTAACGAATCCTGGGGTCTAGCCAGGCGTAGCTTAAGTCGGTTATCAGAATGATGAGCAACACGAACATGCTGAACACGAGCGTTACCCCGATTATCACCGGGAAGTCTCGAAGGAAAGCCGCCTCCACGGCCAGCCGGCCCATTCCCGGAAGACCGAATATCTGCTCGATTATAACGGAGCCGCCTATTACGACCGGCACACCAAGCGCCAGAACGGTAATCACCGGAATCAACGCGTTCTTGACCGCGTGCCTGAAAATGACGACCTTTTCTGTCAGCCCCTTCGAATATGCGGTCCTGATGTAGTCTTCTCTCACGACCTCGAGCATCATAGTTCGCATCAGTCTCATGTTGACGCCGTTGATGGCCATGCCCATGATGACCGCAGGGAGGACGATCATCTTCAAATTTTCCCACGGATCTTCCCAAATATGGACGTAGATGATGGGCGGCGACCAATTCCACCACAGCGACGGGAAGACAATCACCATGATGCCTACCCAGAATGACGGAAGGCTGATGAAAAGAATGGCGAGACTGCGGAATATGTAGTCAACCCATGAGTCCTGTCGCACGGCCGAAAGTATTGCCACCGGGAATGAGATTAAAATGGCGATAACTATCGCCATAATCCCAAGTTCGAAGGTAACGGGCAGCCTCTGTATTATCTGGTCTTTTACGTCGAAGCCCATGATTACCGCGTCGCCCAGGTCCTGATGAACAATCAGATTCCACCACCATCTGAGGTACTGTTCATAGATGGGGACGTCTATGCCCAACTGTTTCTCAAGTTCGGCGCGCAGCAGTCCCCGGTCTTCCTTGCCGGAGAGGTCCATCTGGCCGATGAGGACATCAATCGCGTCGCCCGGAATTACTCTGAGCGCAGCAGTGGTCAGAAGCGTGACGATTAGAAGGGTCGGTATAGTGAGAAGAAGCCTTCTGATTATGTAAGTGGTCATCTGACTATGTCACCCTTATTTGTCGACCCTGACGCCCTTATCTTCCAGAGCTGGAATCACGACGTTCAAGGAATTGTCGTCCAGACTCAGACCCCATAGCCTGACTGTGTCGCCTTCGCCTAGCCCCGACTCGAGCAGAGGGGATATGTCCGTTATCTCATTCCTGGTCAGTTCCAGATGGTTCAGGTTGGAAAGAGCGGCCAGGGGTGAAATGTCGCTTATCTGATTCTTGGTCAAATTGAGCGTCTCCAGATTGGTCAGGCTGGCCAGTGGGGAGATGTCAATTATCTGGTTCTCCCAAAGGTCCAACTCAGTCAAGTTGGTGAGTTCGCTCAGAGGGGTCAAATCGCTTACGAGGTTGTCCTTCAATCTGAGATATGTCAGGTTGGTGAGTCCGCCCACCGGTGTAACGTCGCTTATGGCGTTTTGGGCCATGTCAAGACTTGTCAGTCCGGTCAGCCCAGCCACGGGAGATATATCGCTTATGGTGTTCTGGGACAGGTCGAACTTCACGAGGTTGGTCATGTGTTCTATCCCGGATATGTCCGCAATATACCACCGCTGATTCAGTTGCAACTCGGTGAATCCTGCCACATCCGCGATCATAATAGGCCCTTCGTCCTGTTTGAGGGCCGCTCTGACAGCGTTCTCAACCTCGGGGTCCGGGAAGATGACCTCGCCTTCGCCAGCTACTCGCTGGGGCCTTTCTTCAGTCACAGTCTTCTGGCCCGACCTCTGCGCGCGCCTGGCATCTTCGGCTATTTCCTCCGCCAAAGCCTGTTCCGCCACTTCCTGGGCGGATTCCTCCACTTCTCCGCCTCCACCGCCGCCGCAAGCTATGACGACAGCCGTTGTGGCGAATACGAATACTGTGAGAAACCACAGGCGGTTCAACGTTATCCTCCAAGTTGCATGACCTTGCGCCGCCTCTCGGTCCCTGACCTGCAAGACAACGTTCAGCGTTCCACACCTATCCGAATGTGTGGACGCGCAAAACTATATGATACCCTGCGAGAGTTGTCAATCGCCATTTTGAGTAAGAATACAGCCTGCCGCTTCCCTAATCACCCACTTGTCCAGTCCACTCCCCGTCGGCCTTGCAACAACCCTCCGAGGACGGCTACATATTCTCCTGTGCTATACTCAGAGCCTACTAAAATGGGGAAGCAGCCCCTGACAACCGACACTAAGGACCGACATCCATGAAAATCACAAGCCTGACAATGGAGACCTACCGCTGGAAGCGCGCTACACCCATACGCAATGGGATGTATGTATATCCTACCGCCGGATTGAACGTCGTCAAAGTGGAGACCGACGAAGGCGCCACCGGGATAGGCTTGGCGGGCGGAATACAGGGGGCGGAGGAAATCGGAGCGGCTATCCTTGATCACTTTGCCCAGGTGGTGGTGGGACAGGACCCCTTCGACACCGAGCGCATTTGGGACAACATGTGGCAGCCCAAGCTGGTCGGGCGGCGCGGGATAACCACCCGCGTGATCAGCGGCATAGACATAGCACTCTGGGACCTCAAGGGCAAGATCACTGGCCTGCCCGTCTATAAGCTGCTCGGTGGATACACCAACAAAATGCCCGTGTACATCGCCGGCGGCTATTACGAAGAGGGCAAGGGCCTGGGCGAGCTGGCCGAGGAGATGGTGACCGCTGTCGGTCTCGGAGCGCGCGCTGTAAAGATGAAGATCGGCGGCGCACCAATCAACGAGGACGTGGAGCGCGTGCGGGTCGTCAGAGAGGCCATAGGCCCCGACACCAGGCTCATGGTGGACGCCAACTGCGCCTACCGACACTTTGAGGCTCAGGAAATCGCCCGCAAGATGGAGCCTTACGACGTGTTCTGGTTCGAAGAGCCGGTGAACCCGGACGATTACGAAGGCCACAGGCTCGTCAGCCAGTCAACTACCATTCCCGTAGCCACCGGCGAGAACGAATACACACGCTACGGATTCCGGGAATTGATCGAGGGCCGCTGCTGCGACATTCTCCAGCCGGACGGTCTGATAATGGGTGGCGTGACCGAGTTCATGAAAGTCGCCGCGCTCGCGCAGGCACACGACCTTCTCATAGCCCCACACGGCAACCAAGATGTGCATGTCCATCTGGTATCGGCGATCCCCAATGGGCTTACCGTCGAGTACTACAGCAACTCAACCGACCCGATGTGGGGGCATATGTTCAACGAGACTCTGATGGTCGAGGACGGCCATGTCAGCCCGCCAGACCGCCCCGGCTTCGGCATCAGCCTTAACGAAGAGGCCCTGGCTCCCCACAGGATAAGATGAAGATTTCCATCGTAACCCCCGTGTTCAACGACCGTCGGGTCGGTTGCGCCCTCGACTCCATCCTCTCCCAGCGACACGAGCATGAGTTGGAACTAATCGTCGTGGACGCGGGTTCCACCGACGGCACGATGGAGATTCTGAGGGGATATGAAGACCGGATCGCCATTCTGGTCAGCGAGCCGGATGACGGCATATACGACGGAATGAACAAGGGCGTTCGCCTTGCGACCGGAGATGTTGTCGGCATACTGAGCGCGGATAACCGATACGCCGATGACTTTGTGTTGCGTGATGTTATGGAGGTTTTCTCCAAAGTCGAAAATGACGCCTGCTACGGAAACACGCTTCATGTCAATCAGTACGATGAAGTGGTAATGCATTGGAATCCTGGACGTCCGAATCTGAGGAAATTCTTGTCCAACTGGATGCCGTCTCACTCGTCATTCTTCGTCCGCCGCAGAGTGTATGAATGCTATGGATTATACGATCAGACGATGCCTATCAGCGCTGACTTCGAACTAACGAGAAGGTTGGTATTCAAGCACCGCATCAAAGTAGAGCACATAGACCGCGTTCTAGTTAGATTCGCGTTGGGCGGAGCTTCGTCACGTCAGGTTTGGGGAATTATAATGCCGGCCCCGGACATAGTGCGCGCCTGGCGAATCCACTATCCGCGCGCATGGGTCCTGTTCCTGGTGGCACGGTTCGTTTACAGGTGCCTGTTGCGCCCAGTTTGGCAAGCGGTTCTACCTATCGGGCGAACAATCCTACCTCAGGGTCCGAAAAAATGAAAATCTCGATCATCACTCCAGTGTTTAACAATATTGAAGTTGGGCGAGCGCTTGACTCGATCCTGTCCCAGAGATATAACGGAGAACTCGAACTGGTGGTAGTGGACGGCGGCTCCAAGGATGGTACGCTGGACGTCCTTAATAGATACAGCGATTCTATATCCACGCTGATTAGTGAGTCGGATGACGGCATCTACGACGCTATGAATAAAGGTATTCGACGTACTACGGGCGATGTCATCGGCATACTGAACTCTGACGACTGCTACGCCAGCCCCTATGTGATACGCGACGTTGCCGAAGCATTCGTCAAGACTGGAACCGAGGCCTGCTATGGAAACCTCGTGTACGTCAACGATTGTGACAGCGTTATCCGCTATTGGCGCGCCGGGTATCCGAGTGTCGCGAAGTGGTACTGGGGATGGATGCCACCACATCCGACGTTCTTCGTCCGCAGGCATGTATATGAGCGCTATGGTATGTTCAACCTTGAATTCTCCATAGCGGCAGATTACGAACTTATGCTACGCCTGCTGCTCAAGTGTCGTGTCAGCGTAAAATACATAGACCGTGTCCTTGTCAGAATGGCGCTCGGCGGAGTGTCCAACAAATCCGTATCGAACATTGTCAGGGCGAACATCGAAGTAGCCCGCGCATGGCGAACCAACAACTTACGCGGTGGACTCTTCGCGCCGTTCCTAAAGCCGATTAGTAAGATACTCCAGTTCACCTCTCGCTCTTCAAAGAGCGAACTCCGCTGAAGTTTGCCACACTTTAATCTGAATAGTTACAATCGCCCGCGAACCGCTTCGAGGGCCTCAGATTTCGTAAATGAGTCACCTCACACTCAAGGTCCCAGTTCACTACATCTCATGGAAGTAAAATGACGAAAAGAGCTCTGATTACAGGAATTACGGGACAGGATGGCTCATATTTGGCCGAATTTCTGCTATCTAAGGGATATGAAGTTCACGGCATGGTTCGTCGGTCGAGTGGCTCCAATACCCAGCGGATTGACCATATACTCCAGCCGGACTCGCACTTGGAGAGTATCCCCCTAACCCTGTATTACGGCGACTTGACCACTCTTGAACAGATAACCGGCCTGATCTACGACATACGCCCGGACGAAATATACAACCTCGGCGCCCAGTCCGATGTCAGGGCCAGTTTCGATATGCCCGAGTATACTGCTGAGGTTACGGGATTGGGTGCGGTGCGAATACTCGAAGCCATCCGGCGCAGCGGGGTTGCTGCGAGATTCTACCAGGCGTCAAGTTCCGAGATGTTCGGCGGTGCGCCGCCCCCACAGAACGAAAATTCTCCGTTCCTGCCACATAGCCCTTACGCTTGCGCCAAGGTGTACGCCTACCATATGACTTGCAATTACCGCGACGGCTATGGCCTCTACGCCTCCAACGGTATCCTGTTCAACCACGAGTCTCCCCGCCGTGGGCCGAATTTCGTAACACGGAAAATCACCAGAGCTATTGTGAACATCATGTCCAAAAGTCAGGACTTGCTCTATCTGGGCAATCTCGACGCGTGTCGGGATTGGGGATTCACGCCCGAATATGTCGAAACCATGTGGCTCATGCTGCAGCAGGACAGTCCGGACGACTTTGTTATTGGAACTGGCGAATCCCATTCCGTCCGCAAGTTCTTGGAGTGCGCTTTCGATTATGCGGGGCTGGATTGGGAAGAGTATGTCCGATTCGACCCCAGATATGTCAGACCCGTTGAAGTGAACGCTCTTCTCGCCGACAGTTCGAAGGCGCGGGAAATTCTAGGCTGGAGTCCCAAGATAGGTTTAGAAGAACTGGTCATGATCATGATAGACGCCGATATGTCGGCTGCCGGGCTCGATCCCCCGGGACACGGATATGAGGCTCTCAGGTCGGCTTTCGGAAGTCAGAGTTTCGCTTACCGTACCTCCGTTCCTGTAGATAATCGCGGTCAAGCCGTGGGAAGTGAATGACGATGAAAGAAACCGGACATAACTTCTGGAGCGGTCGGCGTGTAACCGTAACTGGCGGCTCTGGATTCCTTGGAAAGCGTGTAGTGAATAGACTTCTCCAAGCAGGGTGCGACGATATATTCGTGCCCCGCAGCGCGGAGTACGACCTCAGGGAAACCGGCGATATATCGAAGATGCTCCAGGACGCGCAACCCGATATCATAATCCACTTGGCGGCCGTCGTCGGAGGCATTGGCGCGAACTCTATGTACCCTGGGACCTTTTTCTACGACAACGCAATTATGGGCGTCCAGCTTATAGAGCAGTCCAGGCAGTTCGGAATCGAGAAATTCGTATGCGTAGGAACAGTCTGTTCCTACCCCAAGTTCGCTCCGGTTCCATTCAGTGAACGTGATCTGTGGAACGGCTACCCGGAAGAGACCAACGCCCCCTATGGTCTCGCCAAGAAGATGCTCCTCGTTCAACTGCAGGCATACAGGGAACAGTACGGTTTCAGAAGCGTCTATCTCATCCCAGTGAACCTCTACGGTCCGGGCGACAACTTCGATCCGCAGTCATCTCATGTTATTCCTGCGCTTATAAGAAAGTTTGTTGAAGCAAGAAATAGCAATACCACTCAGATTGTGGCGTGGGGTACCGGTGAAGCGTCGCGGGAATTCCTGTATGTTGATGATGCTGCAAGGGCTATAGTACTTGCAGCGGAAAAGGGCGACAGACCTGATCCAATAAACTTGGGAGTGGGCAACGAAATCAAGATCAAAGACTTAGTTCACATTATTAAACAACTAACTGACTTCCAGGGAGACGTCGTTTGGGATACAACTAAACCGGACGGCCAACCAAGGAGAAAATTGGACACAAGCCTTGCCAAAAGCCACATTGGCTTTACAGCAAACACTTCTTTTAAGACTGGACTGAGAAACACCATAAGTTGGTACGAACGGTCGCGATGAAATACGACACCATCATCATAGGCGCGGGTTCCGCCGGATGCGTACTCGCCTCGCGCCTGAGCGAAGACCGCGACCGTTCGGTCCTGCTCCTCGAAGCAGGCCCTGACTACCCGGACTTCGACGCTCTGCCCGACCAGATCAAGATGGGAGTACGAGCTTGGTACGAGTCCTTTGATCCGCTGGCGCACACCTGGGGCTACCAGGCCCGAGCCTCCGATGACAGGGAGCCTTTCAACCTGCCCCGCGGCAAGGTGACAGGCGGCTCTAGCGCGATCAACGGCCAGATCTGGTTCCGAGGAATCCCCGAGGACTTCGAAGAGTGGGCAAGCCTGGGCAACGATGAGTGGGACTTCCTTAGCGTCCTCCCTTACTTCCGCAAGTCCGAAACGGATCTGGATTTCCCGGGCGATGATTTCCATGGCTCTGACGGCCCGATTCCTGTCCGACGCTATACCGATGACGAACTTCTCCCAAGTCCCAGGGCGTTCCTCGATGCGTGCGTCGCGGCTGGATTTCCGCAGACTCACGACATGAACCATCCAGAATCCACGGGGGTAGGATTCTACGCGCTCAACCGTATAGACAACATTCGCATGAGTACCGCCCTTACTTACCTGCGGATGGCTAGAAACAGACTCAACCTGACGCTGAGATCCGAGGTTCTCGTGCATCGAATTCTATTCGACGGCAGTCGCGCAATCGGTGTCGAGGCGGAGTCCGGCGGAGAGGTCTTCAGGGTCGAGGCGGATCAGGTAATTCTGAGCGGCGGCGCGATCAACTCTCCCCAATTGCTCATGCTCTCGGGCGTGGGCCCTACCGGGCATCTTACAGAGGTTGGCATTCCCGTCGTGGCCGATGTGCCCGGTGTGGGACAGAACCTACGCGATCACCCGGCTGTATTCATGCACTACGAGAGCGAAGTCGTACTCCCCGAACGCGCCCCGCCTCTCCAGATTGGTATGCGATATACCACACCAGGATCGCCTTTCCGCAACGATATGCAGATGCGTCCACTCCAGATACGGACCGAACACATCCCGGTTGACTTCCAGATCAGCGAGGGACACGTCCCCACCGGGTTCAGCATCGCCATGCAGAAGGCGCTCTCCCAGGGCGAGATAAGGCTGGCAAGTGACAACCCCAGAGAGCAGCCGATCCTGGATTACCGCTACCTCACCGACCCGTTCGACCTCGAAAGGATGCGCGGCGCCGTGCGACTCTGCGCCGAACTGTCGGCGCGGCCCGAATACGCTCCGGCTCGGATGTCCCGTCTCTCCCCTACGGACGATGTCCTCGAAGAAGATGACGCACTGGACGCCTGGCTCATGGCGAACGTACTTACCCAGCACCATTCGTCTGGAACATGCAAGATGGGACCCGACACGGACCCGATGGCCGTAGTTGACCAGCGTTTCGGGGTTCACGGATTCGACAACCTGATGGTCGTTGACGCCTCGATCATGCCCGACGTCGTGCGCGCAAATACCAACGCCTCTACGATAATGATCGCGGAGAAGGCCGCAGACTTTATCAGGGGCGTCTCTTCCTGATTGGAAACTGCTCGCGTTCATCATTTACTATTATTCTCAATCCGGCAGTTATTCGTGCCATTTAAGGGGTGATCGTGGTTACAACAGACTATCGCGTTGACTTGGACAAATTGGCCTCACTGTGCAAGCGCAGGGGCTTCATATTCCAAAGCAGCGAGATATATGGCGGGCTCGCAAGTACCTGGGACTACGGTCCCCTGGGCGTAGAACTCAAGCACAATGTCAAGAATTCCTGGTGGCGGACGTTCGTCTGGAGCCGCGACGACATTATTGGGCTGGACGCCTCTATCCTGATGCACCCCGACGTATGGCGCGCCAGCGGACACGTGGGCAGTTTTACCGATCCCCTAGTGGAGTGTCTGGAATGTCACCGGCGATTCAGGGAAGACCACCTAGAAAGCCGGATCTGTCCCAAGACCCACTGCGACGGGAGATTCACCGAAGCGCGCCAGTTCAACCTCATGTTCAAGACCTTCATCGGCCCGGTCGAGGACAAGGCCTCGGAAGCCTATCTGCGTCCCGAAACCGCGCAGGGAATCTTCGTCAACTTCGAAAACGTGCTGAACGCGACGCGCAAGCGCCTGCCATTCGGCATCGCGCAGATTGGCAAGGCTTTCAGAAATGAGATTACCACCGGCAACTTCATCTTCCGCACCCGCGAATTCGAGGCCATGGAAATAGAGTATTTCGTAATGCCCGGCGAGGATGAAGAGGCCCATGAAAGGTGGATAAAAGACTGCGTCGGTTGGTACACAGATCTTGGGGTAAACCCGGACCGTATTCGCGTAAGGCCGCACGACGCGGACGAACTTTCGCACTACTCCAAGGCGACCCACGATCTGGAATATCTCTTCCCCTGGGGCTGGGGAGAAATACAGGGTGTAGCGAACCGGACGGACTATGACCTGAAGGCACACTCCGAGGCCAGCGGCCAGAACCTTACCTACTTCGACCAGGAAAGCGGCCAGCGCATAGTGCCATACGTCATAGAGCCTGCCGCTGGCGTGGACCGCTCGGTAATGACATTCCTCGTGGATGCCTACACCGAAGAGGAAGTCTCCACGCCGTCAGGAAAGACCGAGACCCGCGTGCTGCTCAAGCTGCACCCTGAACTCGCGCCCGTAAAGGTCGCCATTCTGCCGCTTTCCCGGAACGAAAGACTCACACCGACTGCGCGCAGAGTATTCGAGACAGTACGGACGGACGGACGGATTCCGGGCTTCGTACAGTACGACGACACTCAGAGTATCGGCAGGCGTTACCGGCGACAGGACGAAATAGGGACGCCTCTCTGCGTAACTGTGGATTTCGACACGATAGATGACGACGCGGTTACTATCCGTTACCGCGACACGATGGAGCAGATACGTGTGCCAATCTCGGAGTTGGTGCAGCGACTCTCACAGGACTTGGACGTGTAGCTGTAGGTCTAACTATCAATCGCGCTTCAGCGCCAATCGGGACTCTGGCAGGGATTAATGCGCATACTGCATTTTGCGGACGTTCATATCGGGGTCGAAAACTATTCTCGAACCGACCCGGATACCGGCCTGTCCACGAGGCTTCATGATTTCCTCGATACGTTCGATGAGCTCGTGGACTACGCCATAGGCGCCAATGTGGACCTTGCGCTGTTCTGTGGTGATGCGTACAAGAGCCGCGACCCGTCGCAGACCCAGCAACGTGAATTCGCCAAGCGCATCGTCCGCCTGTCGGAGGCCGGCATCCCGTCATTTCTGCTGATCGGAAACCACGACACTCCCCACGTACAGGGGCGCGCCACTGCTCTGGACATCTACCGGACTCTGCCCACACCCAAGGTGACCATAGGGGACAACGCTGCGACCTATCTCATCGAGACTGCCGCCGGGCCTCTTCAGATAGTCGCCGCGCCATGGATACGTCGGAGTCAGTTTCTGGCAAGAGAGGAAATGCGCGGTCTCTCGGCTTTCCGGATCAACGAGAAGATCAGTGAAACCCTCACGAACATAATCCAGACTCAAGCCGACCGACTCGATCCTGATATTCCCGCCGTTCTCTCGGGCCATGTTACTGTCAACGACGCAAGAACAGGCTCCGAACAGTCCATGATGCTGGGCAGCGATCACGTCCTATTGAGAAGTTCGGTCGCCTTGCCCCAGTTCGACTACGTGGCGCTCGGGCACATACACAAGTACCAGGTCATTGGACAGAACCCACACGTCGTTTACCCTGGGAGTCTCCAGCGGATTGATTTCGGAGAGGAGAAAGACGAGAAAGGCTTCTGCGTCATAGATCTGGACCCGGCCGAACCGCAGGGACAGCGCATGAAGGACTTCCAGTTCCAGCCGGTCAATGCCAGGCGATTTCTGACGATAGATATTAGACTCGACACAAACGACCCATCGCCCAACCGCACTGTCGCCGACCGTGTAGCTCGCCACGCCACGAGGGACGCCATCGTAAAGCTCAACATCGAGATGCCCGCAAGCCTCGAACCACTGCTGTCCGACTCAGAGATTCGGGCATCCCTGTCAGACGCGCACTATGTCGCCGCCATATCGAGACAGATCACCGAGCGTCCCCGTACCAGGCTGGACGGCACATACTCGGAGGGACTGACCCCGTCACAACTTCTGGAACGCTACCTCGGCTCCCGCGACACACCGCCCGACCGCTCCAAAGAACTGATGGAGCGAGGATCCCAGCTCATTGCGGAACGCAACGCAGAATGAATCCCTCCATAGGCGCGTTACATCTAATCATACGTGCAGGATAGTCGTTATCCCGCAAATCCTGATTCGGACAAGGGGATCATCCCATGCGACTTTCGTTTTCTAATCCCACACGCTCGTTCTTGGCGCTGGGAATCCTCGGGGTTTTGGCCCTGGTAGCCGTTGCCTGCGGAGATTCCGCCTCTAGCGACGAGAGCGACGCCAACCGCGCAGCCGACTTCGAATTGACTCTCTACTCCAACGCCGAACATCAAGCGGGGGACGCCATCACTCTGTCCCAGTTCGAAGGCCAGCCGATTGTTCTGAACTTCTGGTTCCCGTCGTGCCCTCCCTGTGTCGCGGAGATGCCGGATTTCGAGAAGGCATACCAGAAGCACAAGGGCGACGGGCTGAAGATGATAGGCGTTCAATTGCTGGGCCTGGATACCGCGGAAGACGGCCAGAAGTTCGTTGACGACCTGAACGTCAACTATATGCTTGGTCCCGACCGGCAGGGCGACAGTTCGGGGGAGATACTCAAAAACTACCAGATCCAGGGCTTCCCAACCACGATATTCATAGACAAAGACCACAATGTGGTCAGAACCTGGTCCGGCGCACTGAACCTGGAAAAGCTTGAAGATCTTATACAGGAAATCCTCTAGCGCCCTCGCCCGTCCAGCGAACCAGTTCCACCCTAGAATCTCTCATTATTGAGCGTCACTAGCAGGCTGCAGAAAAATGCTGTGTAGGCGGTTTCCACTGGGTCGTTGGAGTA